>JAZKHB010000005.1:0-45523 GCA_040385585.1 Pseudomonadota bacterium
TGCTCAGCCTGTTCAAACTGCGTAAAACCGAGCCGCACCTGGAGCGCACCTTCCGCGCGCCGGGCTACCCACTGGTGCCGGCCATTGCCCTGTTGCTGGCGCTGGTCTGCCTGGTGGCGATGGTCTGGTTCAACCCGCTGATTGCCCTGGTCTTCCTCGGCTTTATGGGCGTGGGCTTCATTTACTTCCAGCTGACCCAACAGCAACGCGCCAATGCGCCGGCCGATGCCATGCTGACCGGCCGTTGAGCGGTACCTCTGCCGCGCCTTGGGGCCGGCAGAGGCTCCCCATCGGGTGCAGGCAGCCGCACGGCCAAGGCGGTGCGGCTGCCTCTGTTCAGCCATAACGACTCTTTCAGGAGCCCTCGCACATGGCCCGTTTTTTCCATTCCGTGGGTGCGCATACCTACCGTTTCGACAGCCTCAAAGAGGTGATGGCCAAGGCCAGTCCGGCACGCTCCGGCGACTACCTGGCCGAGGTGGCCGCCGGCAGCGATGCCGAGCGCGTGGCCGCGCAAATGACCCTGGCGGATATCCCGCTCAAGCACTTCCTCGAGGAAGCCCTGATTCCCTACGAAGACGACGAGGTCACCCGGCTGATCATCGACAGCCATGACGGCGTCGCCTTCGCGCCCATCAGCCACCTGACGGTGGGCGGTTTTCGCGACTGGCTGCTCGGCGAGGCGGCCGACGAACCATCGTTGCGCGCACTGGCCCCCGGCCTGACCCCGGAAATGGCTGCCGCCGTGTCGAAAATCATGCGCGTGCAGGACCTGGTACTGGTGGCGCAGAAAATCCGTGTGGTCACCCGCTTCCGCAACACCCTCGGCCTGCGTGGGCGCCTGTCCACCCGCCTGCAACCGAACCACCCGACCGACGAGCCGTCCGGCATCGCGGCCAGCATTCTCGACGGCCTGCTCCTTGGCAACGGCGACGCCATGCTCGGGATCAACCCGGCCACGGACAGCACGGCCGGCATCTGCGAACTGCTGAAAATGCTCGACGCCATTATCCAACGCTATGAAATCCCGACCCAGACCTGCGTGCTGACCCATGTCACCACGTCCATCGAAGCCATCAATCGCGGCGTGCCGCTGGACCTGGTGTTCCAGTCCATCGCCGGCACCCAGGCGGCCAACGCCAGCTTCGGCATCGACCTGAAGATGCTTCAGGAAGGCTACGAGGCGGGCCTGTCGCAAGGGCGCGGCAGCCTGGGCAACAACCTGATGTACTTCGAAACCGGCCAGGGCAGCGCCCTGTCGGCCAACGCCCACCACGGCCTCGACCAGCAGACCTGCGAGGCCCGCGCCTATGCGGTGGCGCGACAGTTCAAGCCGTTCCTGGTCAATACCGTGGTCGGGTTTATCGGCCCCGAGTACCTGTACAACGGCAAGCAGATCATCCGCGCCGGCCTGGAGGATCACTTCTGCGGCAAGCTGCTCGGCCTGCCGATGGGCTGCGACATCTGTTACACCAACCATGCCGAAGCCGACCAGGACGACATGGATACCCTGCTGACATTGCTGGGCGTGGCGGGCATCAACTTCATCATGGGCATCCCCGGCTCCGATGACGTGATGCTCAATTACCAGACCACCTCGTTCCACGACGCGCTCTATGCACGACAAACACTGGGGCTCAAGCCCGCTCCGGAATTCGAAACCTGGCTGCAACGCATGGGCATCTTCAGCCAGGCCGACGGCCGGGTGCGGTTCGGCAACGAACTGCCGCCGGCGTTTCGCCAGGCCTTGGCGCAACTGGGTTGAGGGACATCGAGATGGGCATTATCGACCAGGACAAAACTCCGCCCGCGCGCGACGCCGACGCCAACCCCTGGCAGGCGTTGCGCCGCCTGACCCCGGCGCGCATCGCCCTGGGTCGCGTCGGCACCAGCCTGCCCACCGAAGCCCTGCTGGATTTCCAGTATGCCCACGCCCAGGCCCGCGATGCCGTGCACCTGCCGTTCGACCACGCGGCCCTCGCCGCGCACCTGGCCGGCCGCAACCGCGCGAGCCTGCTGTTGCACAGCGCCGCGGCGGACCGTCACCAATACCTGCAACGCCCCGACCTGGGCCGACGCTTGAACTCAGCCTCGGCGCAGGCCCTGGGCAGCCATGCCGCGACCCACCCCCAGGGCTATGACCTGGCCGTGGTGGTCACCGACGGCCTGTCCGCGCTGGCCATTCACCGGCATGCGGCGCCTTTTCTGTTGCGACTGGAAGAGCTGGTCGCCGCCGAGTCCTGGTCCCTGGCGCCCATTGCCCTGGTGCAGCAGGGCCGGGTGGCGGTGGCGGACGACGTCGGTGAGCGGCTCAAGGCGAAAATGACCCTGATCCTGATCGGCGAGCGTCCCGGCCTCAGCTCGCCGGACAGCCTCGGCCTGTACTTCACCTATCAGCCGCGGGTCGGCCTCACCGATGCCTACCGCAACTGCATTTCCAATGTACGGCTGGAGGGCCTGAGCTACGCCATGGCCGCCCACCGCCTGCTTTACCTGATGCGCGAGGCCTGTCGCCGGCAACTGTCCGGGGTCAACCTGAAGGACGAAGCCGATATCCAGACCCTGACGGCCGAGGGCAACCCGGGGCTTGGAAACTTCCTGCTGGCCGAACCCCCGGCCCAGGGGTGAATTCTTAGCCGGAAAAGCGCAGCGCCATCCGGGATGGGCGCTGACCGAACCGCCACCGGTTTACGCCGCCCCGCTCCCCGGATGGCGCCAAGGCTTATACGGGCTACGAAAAACGCCCACCGAGGCTTTAGCTGGACGCTGTAAAACGTAGGCGAGGCAGGCAAGACAAGGCAAAAACGGCCGAGGATGCGGAGTTTACTGGCTGTAAATGAGCATTCCGAGGCCGTTTTTAACGCAGTATTGCCAACACAGGTAGTTTTTCAACGGCCTGCTAGCTGGCGCGGGCGAAGGGTGGCGGCACGATGCACAGCTTGGCGGGCAGGCGGATAAAGGTGGTGAAGCCGCGGAAGTCCGCCTGCTCGTCGCCCTCGTCCAGCACCACCTCGATGCTACCGCCTTCGGTTACCAGGAACTCGCGCACCGCGTCCATGCCCACGCCCCGCCCGGAGACCTCGGTCACCTGCTCGGCCGTGGAGAAGCCCGAGGTGAAGATCAGGTTGGCGATGACCTCCGCCGCCGGCCGCGGTGCGTCGGCCGGATACAGGCCCTCGGCAACGGCCTTGTCGAAGATCTTGCTCAGGGCCATGCCGCGCCCGTCGTCCCGGACCGCGAAGCTGACGCCGCCGCCGAACTCCATGGCGTCGATACGGATGCTGCCCTGTTCGGGCTTGCCCTTGGCCAGGCGTTCGGCCGGGCTTTCGATGCCGTGGTCCATGGCGTTGCGCAGCACATGCATGAAGATATTGTTGAGCATGCCGTGGGCTTCGCTGCGCACGAACAGATCGGCATCGTTGATCAGCAGATCCGGTTCGGGCTTCTCCAGCTCCTGGGCCAGGGACTTGACCGACTTGATCACGTCGGTGATCACCGTATCCAGGGAACCGGCTTCGATCGACGCCAGGGAGTTGTAGGTGTCGCGCACGATGCTGACCACATTGGCCGGCAGCTCGGTTTCGGACAACGCGGCGATCCGCTCCATCAGCCCGCTGATCTGCTTGCGGTCCAGGCGCACGCCCACAGTGCTCTGGCTGCCGTCACGACCCAGCTTGTCCTTGAAGATGCCGCTGTAGACCTTGATCGCTTGTTCGGCAAAAGCCAGCTCGCCGAGCAGGGCCTGGGGCTGCCACTGCATCTCGTCGTCCTTGCGCAACTGGTCGTAGGTGTTCTCGATACGGTGCACGGTGTCGGTGATGTGTTTCAGGCCGTAGGTCCGGGCGTTGCCCTTGACCGTGTGGATATTGCGGAACAGCTCGGCCAGGGTGCTTTGATCCTTCTGCTGGGTCTGCTCGATGATGGTCCGGCATTTGTCGACGAAGCTGGAGGAGCCCTCGATAAAGTCGCTGAACTTGTCCGCGTCCACGGCGAGGATCTCGCCGATGATCATCAGCTCCTGCTTCTGGCCCTCGGCTTCGGCCTGCAGCGCCTTGAGCGCGGTGACGTCGCGTACCGTGACCATCAGCTTGGTGACCACATCCTGATCGTCGACGATCGGGTCCCAGTCCAGCTCGATCAGCTTGTTGGGCTTGTCGGTCAGCTCCAGGGTCAGCTCACCGACCAAGAGGTGCGAGTTGAACTCGTACATCATCGCGTCCTCCCCGACTATGGACGCCACCGCCGTGGAGGCGGCGTCGATAGCATCGGCGCTCAGGGTCGAGCGGCGGAACATGAAATCCACGAAATTGCGGTTGGCGATCTCCTTGGTCTCGAAGATGGTTTCCAGGTAGGCGGCATACTCGGGGTGGATCAGGCCGCCCTCGACTATGGTGAACAGCCCCTGGTGCATGGTGGAGAACATGTTGGCGATGTCTTCGTTCTTCTGCTTGAGGGCCGCGGTGCGCTCCTCGACCTTGCGCTCCAGGGTGCGGTTGTGTTCCTCGATGACCTCTACCATGCGGATGTTCTTGATGGTGGTGACCAGGGAACGGGCCACCGAGGCGACGAACTCGTAGTCGCTGTCGGCGAAGGCCACCTTGTTCACCTCGCCGGAGAAGTTCATCACCCCGATCAGGATGTCCTTGTCCACCAGGGGCACGCAGAGCAGGGCCTTGGCTTTTTCGTTTTCGCCACCGATATACGAGCTGTCCTGGGTGGTATCGGGCACGAACAGTGCCTGCTTGGACTCGGCGGCGCGACCGATCACCCCCTCGCCCATGACGAAGGTGATGGCCGAAGGCGCGCCATCCATCTGCTTGGGCGGCAGGAAGGCCTTGGCCTCCAGTTCGTTGTCCTTGTTGAACAGGTACACCGAGCCGCGCTCGATGCCGATCTTCTCGTACATGGCGTGCAGCACCAGCTCCAACGCCGTGTCCTGGTCCCGGGCACCGGCCAGGGTGCCACCGATGCGGTTGAGCTGGGCCAGGTCGATCATCTTCTTGCGGATGGCCAGGCGCATGGAGTTGAAGTTCTGGGTGGCCAGGGCCAGCAGGATGATCAGGATCACGATGGTGCTTTTGAAACCGAAGCCCAGGCTGTCGCCCAACTCGGTCTGCAGACGGTTGAACTGGGCGTCGGCCGAGACCAGGACCTGGTCCAGTCCGGCCACGGACAGCTGCACCGAGGCCTTGGCGGTGTTGAGCCGTTCCCAGGCGGTCTGGGCCTGGGTCAGTTGCTCGCGCTTGTGGTCCACCAGACTGGGCTCGGCCTTGAGCCGCTCACGCAGGGCTTCCACGCTGGCGTTGGTCTGGTCGATCAGGCCGTCGGCATCCATGGGTGCGAAGATCGGCGCGACCTTGTCGAACCAGAACATCGCACCGTTGATGATGAACTCGAAGTCGTCCTGGGCGGTTTCCAGGCGCGCCAGATCGCCGCCGGTCTGCAGTTCCTGCGCGGCCTTGGCCACACCGGCCATCAGGGCATCGGCCTGGTTGGCGAACCCCTGGACCAGCAGCAGGTCCTTCTCGAACTCCTTGGAGGGCGCGCGGAAATTGACCACCTCCATAAAGCCGAAGCCGACGTCGTCGGACAGCTCCATCACCTTGCCGACCTCGTCGTCGACCTTCTGCCGGGCCACCAGTACCGCCAGTTTGGCGTCGAACATCTGCTCGACCGCCAGGGTGTAGTCCTGGTAATTTTTCTTGATCTCGGCGACCAGCGGCGCCAGCTGCGGGTCGGGCTGCGCCAGGGCCTCGAGGGTCTGGAAGTCCTTGGAAAAGGTCTCGGCGCCCTTGTCGAAATCGCTGCGGTAGGGACGGATATCCTCTTCGCTCAGGGCGTTGAAACCCAGGGCACTGAGGTTGGCCAGTTTGAGCAACTGGATCTGCACCTTGTTGACTTCACGCACCACCGGCACGGCCGTTTCATGCACCCGCTGGTTGGAGTTGCTGATGTCGTTCAGCGTCCACAAGGACATCCCGCCGGAGATGGTCAACAGCAGCAAAATAACGGCAAACCCCAGCGCGACTTTCTGATTGAAACTGAGTTTAGGCATGTGCGTATTACCCGCTTGAGGCGACCGGTTTTATTGTTGACAGCAGTTCCTGGCCTTCCATGGCGCGCACCCTGACCGGGCTTAGCCGGACACCAGCTTCTGGATGGCGCCCAGGGCATTGGCGCCATTGAACGGCTTGACGATCCAGCCCTTGACCCCCGCCGCCTTACCGCGGCTTTTCATGTTGGGATCGTTCTCCGTGGTCAGCATGATGATATTCACTGTCTGGTTGCCCAGCTCGCTGCGGATCTTCTCGGCCATGGTCAGGCCGTCCATGTTGGGCATGTTCACGTCGGAAATGACCAGTTTGACCTGGCTGTCGCCCCTGAGCTTGACCAGGCCGTCCTTGCCGTCGACCGCGGTTTCCACGCTGAAATTATTGCTTTTCAAGAACGCCGCCACTTCGTTGCGAATGGCCGCGCTGTCATCAACTACGAGTATCTGTGCCATGGAGAACCAGCCTTGTCGTTATCGGTAATGGGTGCCGCCGTTTGTGCCATGCCTAGAAGAGTTCGAGGCAGCCGCTTTCCACCAGGTCTTCGACGCTGTTGGCGTCGGCTTCCAGGTAGTCCTCGGGTGACCAGCGGATATTGAAGATGAATTTCTGGTACAGCGTCACCGGCGCCAGGCGATTGTGTCGGTCGCGCAGGGTGTATTCGAAACACAGCTGTGGGCGGTCGGTGCCGAAGGAGATGTACTCCTTGCACTGGTTGACCGTGATCGGCACGCTGATACGCGTGCTGTCGTCCTGGGTCGGTGGGTGCAGGGCCAGCAGCCGGGTGCGCAGGCCGCCCCAGGCCAGGTTGGTAATCTCGCTGAGCATGCCCATGACATCGCGAAAATCCACCTGGTCGGCCGAAATGGCGGTGCGGCCGTCCTTGATCAGCCCGACCATGGGCAGTTCTTCGGATTGCACCATCATGTAGCCGCTGAACCAGGGCGATTCCACCGGCAACAGGCTGAGAATATCGCCGTAGGTCAGCTTGTCCTTGACCAGATAGGGCAGCTCGTTGGTCACCTCCACGTCACGGAACAGAGCGGTCAAGGCGCCGTGGGTCACCTCCTCCATGCGCCGGATCAGCGAAATGGGGTATTCGGTATTGGCCAGGTACTGGTCCAACAGGCTTTTCAAGGTGTCCGGCTGGTCGATGCGGTAAGCCCCGGCGATACCGATACGCTGCTCAGCTGGAATGTCGTCCAGGTCGGTACGGTGTTCACGGCGGATAAAGATCGGCAACTCGCGGCGAAGCGCATGAATGCGCTGAGCCAGCTGAAAACCGTTTTCGATGCCCTCGGCGCTGTCGCGGCTGTGCTCGCAAATCAGCACCGCGCCCAGGTCGATGGTGGTGTCGAGCCGCTGCATGCTCGAGGGCCCCGACTGCTTGACGCCGACCAGTCCGTTGTCGCTGCAGAATGCCTTCAGGCTGGCCTGGGCATTGGCATCTTCCTCGAAGATCAAGACCTTGCTGATCAAGCGTTTTTCGAAACCAATCATAAGCACATCGCTCCCGGGCAGATTCGGAGAGGTATCTAGAACATTTCCAACTCGCCGGCACTGTCATCGCTAGCGGCGATCTCGCTGGCCATCTCATGAAACGGCAGCAGGTTGAAGTCGCGCGCGTCTTTCAGGCTCAGCAGCAAGCTGGCGGCCAGGAAGGACGGCGCACCCGGTGTCGGCATGGCGCAGGCATGCACCCCGTGTGAAATAGTCGCGCTGTCCTCGAAGCGTAGGCTCGAGCGCTCCAGCAGGTTGGGTGTCGACATCCCCAACGGCGGGCAGGAGCTCTGCAGGTTGCGCTTCAGGTTGCCGCACAGGCTGTTGCTCATTTCCAGCAAGTAATCGAGGTAGGACGACTCATCCAGGGCTTCGGGCTGGGTCGCGGTGGCATTGGCCACGAATGCCCGGGAGGTCGCATCCAGGGACAGGTGCAGCAGGCACAGGATGCGGAATTTAAACGCCGCGATAGTCAATACGATGCAGTGCTCGTGACGGATCTCCTCGAGGGTATTGGCCCTAACGATTTGCCACGGGGTGTCCGGCGCGCAGGACTTGAGCGTCTGCTCCAGGGTGCGCTGCAGCACTTTATGCAGGTTGGCTTCGAGCTCATGATTGGCCATCGGCTAGCGACCGCCTTCCAGCGTCTGGCTCAGCTGACCGATCTTGCTCTGCACGCCGTGAATGGCCGTGACTATCATCTTGCCGCCGGCCTGCACGTCCTGGAACGCCAGGGTGGCGATCAGGGCATTCTTGTCCAGGTTGCTGCGGTAGTCTTCGTTCAGGGTCTGGGCGCTGGTGGACAGCTTTCTCACCTCGTCGGCCACCACCGCGAACCCTCGGCCGGAATCGCCAGCGCGCGCTGCTTCGATGGCCGCGTTGAGCGACAGAATCGCAATCTGCCCCACCACACCTTTGAAGTCGACGATCTGCTTTTGCATGATCTTGTTGTGGACCATGATGCCGTTCATACCATCGTGCCAGCGTTCGATGGTGGCGGTAACGTCCAGTAATTCCTGCACGGATGAGGTGATCTGCCCCACCCCGGTGTCCATGCCCCGCTGCAGGTTCTGGCGCTCATGCTGCAGCCGGCCCAGCTGCTGCTCCAGGGCCTGCAGGGCCTGGGCATGCTCGTGGAGCAACGCTTGGCGTTCCAGCTGGGCCTGCTGTTTGGCCTGGGCCAGGGTCTGCTCCAGCGCGGCGAGCTGTTCCCGGCTTTGTTGACGGTGCTGTTCGAGCACCTCGGGCAGGAGCATCGCGCTGCGTTGCGACTCGCTGGTATTCAGGGCTTGCTGCACGCGGGCCAGGGCCGCGGCGTGACGGCTGCGGATCACCCAGTAAGCCACGGCCACCGCCAAGAGGATCAACAGCAGCGTCAGCAGCTCGACCCAGGAAGAACCGTTCGAGGCACTGGCGCCGTTCGAGGCGAGATTCTGGAGTGTGCCGCCGGGAGCGGATACGGAAAGATTGGCGGTATTAGCGGTTAACTGCATACAAGATCTCGGCTACTGCGGGGAATACCAGTAAGAGCATAGAAGAACTGCCGACATTCACACAGCGCCTTCAACAAAGCGCCGCAGACTTATTGGCCGACCAGACCGGCGGCGCGCGACCCGACTTGCCGACGTTGTCGAGCCTAGCCTTTGGCAATCGGGAACGCCATCGAAATACGGCTCAATGCCACCACCGCATGGAATGACTTGCCCGCCGACAGGGGCGCAGGCGCCGGCTCGAGCCGACGGGATGAAAAAGACAGTCACCTTCAAATGCGACAATCCGCTGGACACCGAGACCAGGGTCTGCGGCCAGAAACGGGCAGGCAGCCTGGCTGGCGGCTGCCGCCAGCCGAGCCCGCTAAAGGCTCACGAAAAGATGCCCTGTTCCGTGAAGAGATCATCGGCCTGGTGGTCAAGCACCCGCTGATCAGCTACCCACGAGCGGTTTTTTCCCCATTGTCCTGGCCGGGCATGGATAAACAGGTCGCTCCCACACCACCCGCGTCCGTAGTGATTTATTCGGCGCGCCGCTTACAATAGTTGCCTTAATTCATACAAGGCAGTTCTTATGACTCTTCGTACGTTGATAGGCGCGTTGACTTGCACGGTGCTGTGCGCCTGTTCACCGTCCTCGGCCACCTCGCCGAGTACCGATGCGGCGCAGCAGGCGCCGAGCCCTGGTCTTATCGAGAATCCCCAATTCACCAGTCGGGAAAACGGCAGCATTGCGCCCCCCTGGAGCGACTTCCAGCATGCTGGAGTGCACTCCTACACCTACACGAGCACCGATGGCGTGCTGACGATCACTCGCATAGACGAACAGGTCTGGGGCCATCTGAGCCAGCGGATCCGTGGCGCAACCTTGCAAGGCAAAACGGTTGAGTTCTCGGCCGACCTGGCCGGTACGCTGGATAGCCAATACGGCGAGCCCATGGGGCCGACCGGGCTGATGGTGACGGTGCATGGCAAACGTGCGGACCAACCACGCTCCATGCTGGGTCTCGGTATTCTGTCCACCCACGCCAGCGAGCCTGGCATGGCCGTTGGGGAAAACGACTGGCGCCGCTACAGTGTCCGCTTCAAGGTACCCCCTGTTGAAGAGGCGAACAGTATCGAACTCGAAGTAGCCCTCGCCCTGACCCTGGGCGGCGCCTTGAAAGTCCGAAACCCGAGCCTGCAAGTGGTATCGAGCGACTGACGGCGGCCCGCTCAAACCTGGCCGCGTCGGTTATCCGGCAGATAACTTGACCGACCAGGCAAATCAAACGCTTGCTTTGATTGCGCTTTCTATTCGCTTTGAGGCAGCATCGCCGAAGTCGCCGGCAAAGCATGCGCCTTGCCAGACTCACCCTAACAGGCTGTTGAAAAACTATTGCGCTAGGCTACAAGGTGTTGAAATCGGTCCGGGGCCCGGCGCCTCAAAATGCTCATATACTGCGTGTAAGCTGCGTTTTCCAACCGTTTTCGCCTTGTCTACCCGTCGCTCGCTGCCTTTTTCAACGGCCTGCTAACCCCTAAGAAATAGAGGCCCGCCATGCGCATCGTCCAAGCCACCCTGGAGCATCTGGACCTGCTGACTCCGCTGTTTATCAAATACCGAGAATTTTTCGGTGAAGTGTCCTTCCCCGATTCTTCGCGCAAATTCCTCGAGACCCGGCTCAAGCGCAAGGAGTCGGTGATCTACCTGGCATTGGCCGACGACGAGGACCGGATGATGGGGTTCTGCCAGCTTTACCCCAGCTATTCTTCGCTGTCGCTCAAGCGCGTGTGGATTCTCAACGACATCTATGTCGCCGAAGATGCCCGCCGCCAGCTGGTTGCCGACCGCCTGCTGCAGGCCGCAAAGAAACTGGCCAAGGAAACCCAAGCCGTGCGCATGCGGGTCGCCACCAGCCGCGACAACGAAGTGGCGCAGAAAGTTTACGAGTCGATCGGTTTCGTCGAAGACCATCAGTTCAAGAGCTACGTGCTGCCGATCAACGACTAAAGCCTGCTTCTGCGGGTGCTGGGTTCGACGAACTCAGTCCTGGGTCGAGACGGCGTGGGACGAGGGCTGATGCCGCCGCCGGCATCAGCCACCGCCAAAGCCCAGCCACAACCCGAGCGCCAGCGGCACACTCAGCAGCGCGAGCACCGTCATGCGCTCGCGTGATGAGTGGTATGCGGCAACCGGCCGTGCTCGCGCCTGCTCCACCGGCTGCTCCAGGGCCAGCTGAAACTCCGAAAGCGCGTCGAAACGGGCTGATGGCCTGGGCGCGAGGGCACGCGCCAGCACCCCATCCCAGCCGAGCGGCAAACGCGCGGTAAAGGTTGCCAGCGGAACATAGCGCCCCTCCCATCCGACCACCCGCCGTGCCACCTCGGGCCAGTGTCCGCACAACAACCAGTAGCTCAACGCCGCCAGGGCGAATTGATCGGCGCGGCCATCCAGCTCGCCAGCACCGCGCAGCTCTGGCGCCAGGGGCACGGCTTCGGCAGGCAGCAGCTGCCGACCGACACCCGGCAACTGGGCGGCGTATTCGGGCAACAGCAGCAAGCGCCCGTCCTCGCCGATCAGTATCTGCCGCGGGCTCAGCAACAGCCCCTGCATGCCGCGCCGCTGCAAGGCACGCACCGCTTCGATCAACTGCCCCAGCAGGCCCAGCAGGCTGTCGGCATCCAGCGGACCATGAGCCGCCGCCCAATCGGCCAGGCTGCGCATGCCCGGCGCAGGCGCCTCGAACAGCAAAAAAGCGTGCCGGCGCGGCGCCCAGGTCGAAAGTACCTGCGGCAGGCTGGCCACAGGGCTGCGCCGCAGTACCCACTCACGCTGCCAGAACACCTCGTCGGCCGCCTGCTCGGCCAGCCACAGCAAGGCCGGACGGCCCTGCACGTCCTCGGCGCGAAACAGCCGCTGCGCCGGGCCGTAAGCGCATTCACCGAGCAGGGTCCAACCGTCGAGCTGCAAGCCGGGCGCGGCCTGAACCACCGCCGGCCACTGCTCCGGCGTCAGCGTGGCCGACGAGGTTTCCGCCTCGCCGGGGCGCAAAATCAATGCGGCGCCCGGCGCGCCGAGCCAAGGCTCGAGCAGTGCCGACAACTGGTCGACCCGCACCTGCCGGCAACCTTGGCAGAACGCCTGCTGATCGGTCACCGCCAGCAGTGGCTGCGGCGCTACCAGCAGCACTTCGCCGGGGGTCAAGGGCAGGCTGTGTTGCACCAAGGCCAGTTCCGCCTGACTGCCCAACGCCTGCTCCTCGCGCCCAACCAGGCTCTGCAGGGCCCCGTCCCGATAGCGCAGCAGGCCAATAGCACCCGCCTGGAAGAATTGCGCCTGCTCGCCCTGCACCAGCAGCAGACCGGCACAGAACTCGGGGATCGCCTCCCCCGCCCGACGCCGGCGATACAGCTGCAGGTTGAGTGCAGCCAGCACTTGCCGGGCAGCCTGCGCCTCGCTCCACCCCTGGGGCGTGCAGCGGTAATCGGCGAACAGGATGTCCAGGTAGCGGTTCAGCACATGCACCACATCGGGGCAGTGCCGGGCCCAGAGCAGGGCCGCCAGCAACACCGGCGGACGCCCCTGGCGACCCGCCACCCACTGCGCCCGGACCCGCGCCGCCTGGCCCGGCAGGTCCAGGCCATGGCCTTGTACCAGGCTGGCGACCGGGTGTTCCAAGAGATGTAACGGCATCTACAGCCCTCCGCGGCCGGGGATGGGCTTTGCCTGTGCAGCCTTTGTGCCGGACCACTGCGACGAACTGAAAATACCTGCGACAAACTGGGGTCGCCGCGCGGCCCATGCCTGGTCATATAATGCCGGCCTCATTGCAGGCGCCTCCCAGGCCCAGCGCATTCCCTTTGCTCGCGCACCGGAACAGGCGTCCCATGGATTTCAACCCGCTCGACCTTATTCTGCACCTCGACAGCTACCTGGAATGGCTGGTCGCCAACTACGGCGTATGGATCTACGCCATCCTGTTTCTGGTGATTTTTTGCGAGACCGGCCTGGTGGTGACGCCTTTCCTGCCCGGCGACTCCCTGCTGTTCATCGCCGGCGCCATCTGTGCCGGCGGCAGCATGGACCCTCTTCTGCTCGGCGCGCTGCTGATGGTCGCGGCGATCAGCGGCGACAGCACCAACTACGTCATAGGGCGAACGGCGGGTGAGCGCCTATTCAGCAACCCGCACTCGAAGATCTTCCGCCGTGATTACCTGCAACGTACCCACGAGTTCTACGACCGCCATGGCGGCAAGACCGTGACCCTGGCGCGCTTCCTGCCCATAGTCCGTACCTTCGCGCCCTTCGTCGCCGGAGTCGGCAAGATGCCCTACCCGCGTTTCCTCGCCTTCAGCGTGCTCGGCACCATTTTTTGGGTCGGCGGCCTGGTGGCCCTGGGGTATTTCTTCGGCAACGTGCCCTTTATCAAGAAGAACCTCTCGCTGCTGGTCGTGACGATCATCGCCGTGTCCCTGCTACCGATGCTGATCGGCTGGATAAATCATCGCCTGCGCCCCGTCGTACCCCTGAAAGACGCCAACTGACCGCCCCATGTGGTCGCTAAAACGCTGGCGCCAGCGCCGTTTTCTCGCCCGCCATCCTCTCGATCCGGCGCTCTGGGCCCGGGTGCGTGAACGCCTGCCGATACTCGACGGTTTGAACGAGGCAGAAGACCGGTGCCTGCGCGAGCGGGCGCAGCTGTTCCTGCACGCCAAGCACCTGAACAGCCTGCCGGGAGTCGAACTGGACCAAGAGGCGCGCCTGACCCTGGCCGCCCAGGCCGAGCTCCCCCTGCTGCACCTGGCGGACCTGAACTGGTACCAGGGCTTTCATGAAGTGCTGCTCTACCCCGAGGACTTCGTCAGTCCCCAGCGCCATCGCGACGCCAGTGGCGTGATGCATGAATGGGACGGCGAACACAGCGGCGAAGCCTGGTCCCAAGGCCCGGTGATCCTCGCTTGGTCCGGGGTGCTCGGCAGCGGCGATTGGGAAGGTTACAACCTGGTGATCCACGAGCTGGCGCACAAACTGGACATGCTCAACGGCGCGGCCAACGGCCTACCGCCGCTGCATCGCAACATGCGCATCAGTGACTGGGCCCAGGCCATGCAGCAGGCCTATGACGCATTGAATGCGCAACTCGACCGCGACCCGGCGGCGCAGACGCCGATCGACCCCTATGCCGCCGAAGACCCGGCGGAGTTCTTTGCCGTGACCAGCGAATATTTCTTCAGCGCCCCGGACCTGCTGGCCGGCGCCTTCCCCGCGGTCTACGCGCAACTGCGCCTGTTCTACCGCCAAGATCCTCTGGAGCGCCTAATCCGGCTGCGCGCCGAACACCCGGACTATCGGCAGTAGAGGCCCCGTCCAGCATGATAGGTAACGACCTTCGCACGACCAAAGGCCAGGCACACCGGCATGGTAACGGCGGGAGAATCTGCCTATAATCGCGCCACTTTTTTGGCCCATCACAGGGAGTCGCCCCATGAGCTACAGCAAGATTCCGGCAGGTCTCGACCTGCCAAATGACATCTACGTTGCCATCGAGATCCCGGCCAATCACGCGCCGATCAAATACGAAATCGACAAGGACACGGATTGCCTGTTCGTCGACCGTTTTATGGCCACCCCCATGTTCTACCCGGCCAACTACGGCTACATCCCCAATACCCTGGCCGACGACGGCGACGCCCTCGACGTGCTGGTGGTCACGCCCTACCCGGTCGCGCCCGGCGCCGTCATCCGCGCCCGCCCGATCGGCGTGCTGCACATGACCGACGAAGCCGGCGGCGACGCCAAGCTGCTGGCCGTGCCCCACGACAAGCTCTCGGCGCTGTACCACGACGTCAAGGAATACACCGACCTGCCGCCGCTGCTGCTCGAGCAGATCAAGCACTTCTTCGAGAACTACAAGGATCTCGAAAAAGGCAAATGGGTCAAGGTCGAAGGCTGGGGCAACGCAGACGCCGCCCGCGCCGAAATTCTCAAGGCAGTTGCGGCTTACCAAAAATAAGCCAAAACCACCCCCTAAAAGCCGGCCACAAGCCGGCTTTTTTATTGCCTACCGATTCTGTAAAGCCCCGCTCAATCCTAGACGCCACGGGGCCTGCAGCCTATTTTCGTCCATCAACCACCAGCCAGAACCCGCCCCATCCAGCGTAAAAGTGTGGGGGACAGAATCAGGGAGCCAAGGATGGGCAAGCTGAACCCCAAGCAGGTCGAGAACCTGAGCGAGCCGGGCACTCATGAGGACGGCGACGGCTTGCGCCTTGTCGTGAAGGCATCCGGGAGCAAGTCCTGGCTGCTGCGCTATCAGCTAGCGGGCCTGCCACCCGATCACCGGGCAGGGAACCATTCCATGGCAACCCTCTTCAAATCGCATAGCCACCCCCCCATCAGGAGTTGTATCGAAACCCCTTTGCCATGGAGCGATCAGCCATGCCTTCCCCTATAAGTGCCACTCAGGCAATTTTTCACGCTTTAGTCCTAGGCCTGTTGTTAAGTTCGCCAGGTGCATTCGCATCCCATCCAACCGTAAGAATCTTCGGTGTTGGCCAGGGGTACGTGGTGCCGCCTGACGAACCGGTCAGGGTCCACTATCAGGTCACCCCAGAGGTCGCTGGCAATCACTCCTTCTATCTCGACAACTCGCTTGTCCTTGCCAAGGATGCGAGTCAGATTGAGCGCAGCGCCACGGGCGCCTACACCATCACCTACCCCACAAGGCTCGCACAGGATCGCCTGCTCGAACTGCGCATTTGCGCAGGGGCAGCGTGCGATCAAGTCAGTATTCGCGGCGGCCACGTCTTGATGCCCGGGCAGACAATTGAGATCAGCCCGATCGGCGTTGCCGGTCACGTGCCGCCGCAGACGCCCTTTGACATCGACTACAGCATCCTCAAACCGACGGTATCGGACCAGCTCCTCTATGTCGACGGCGTGTTGCGTGAGCGGCGAACGGCCTCCAGCCCGCAATCCGGGCCCCAGACCATCAGGTATCCAGGGAGCCTTAATGCTGGGGAAAAACGCCTAGTGCGCATCTGCGTCGATGAGGATGCAGCCACCTGCGGATTTGCAGAGCCGGTGGGCGGACAACCTCCAAATGGCGTCGATGTGCCTGAGCCATTCTCGGTAGCAAACCTGCCCAACCACTACCGAGTCGTCGCTGACTGCAACCCCACCTGCGGGTATTACTCGAATGTCTACTACGGAAATCCTGGCGTTAGCTGGGTTCCTGAGCGTGGCGATGGGCTGCCGGATGGGCTGCGCATGGATCTCTACTATTCGGGAGCAGATGGCCGGCTCAACCCGAATGCCGCCCCGAGTACGCTTATCATTTATGCGCACTCGGCCGGTTCGAATAAGGAGTCGTTGCTTACGAAAAACCGCACACTGCTTAGCCAGCTGCTGGACATTGCCGACTCCGGCGCGGGGGTGGTCGTTGCTTCGGCAGACTTCAGGCACCCGCTAAAGCAACTCGAGAACGACCGCACACCGACCTCGGTCGCTGACCTCAGCTACCTCGTACAATTCGCTCGCCATTACGCCGCCGCACTGAATATCAACCCTGACGACATCTTCCTGGTGGGCACATCTCTGGGTGGGGGAGTAGCCGTTCACGCCGCCGTCCGCGAAATTGCCAATCCCTCGGACCTGTCGCCTGTGAGGCGAAGCTCATCCGCCGTCCGAGGCGTCATCACACGCGATGCGCAGACTTCGTTCGCGCCGCACTGGTTTCGCAGCCAATTCCTCGAGGCACCTGTCGCGGCGGCCTATCAGACCCACCTGCTCGATGACGAATCGCGCTCGATCTACGGCCACGCGATGGCGGGAGTCAACAGCAACTCACCGCTGATGGAGTTGCTCTATACCGGTCGCTTCGTCGACCACAAGGTTACGCGAGCGGAATATCGCGGCAGAACAGTCGACCTCGTTCATCTACCGAACTACGGCTTGGTGATGGAGGCCCAGTATCGTTTGCATGGAATAGGTGAGCGCATTCGTGTGAGGGAACGTTACGCCAGTAACTTCAGTCGTGATGCGGCGCGTTTTGTCGCGCAGAACCGGTTGGGGCGGCATTGATTTCAACGGCAACTGGCAAAGCGCAAAGCCCGCCTGAATGTGGGGTTGGGGGAAGCTTTGCTCACTGCTTGCGAGGAGTACCATAGACGCCGTGTTAGGCCGAGAAGCTAAGCCAGAAACCAATGCCGGATACCATACGATGGCCAAGCCATAACGGACTTTCAAGCGGTGCAGGGCACGAAGGATGGCAGCATTTGCAAGGTTCCGACATAGCCATACAGGATGTCGCAGAACCGGACGGCCTGGCCGGCGACAGTGGACTGAAGAGCGAAAGTCAGTCGTTGCCGGTTGCAGACAGATTAACAGGCTGGCAGAGGAGTTGTGGATTAACTCTGGAGAGCTTTTATAAGACTGCAACCCCCTGCGTTCTGCATGCGTTCTGATAGTGCCTAACGCTTGAGTTCAGCCGCCGACGTAATCTCGAGCCAGGGTCATAGAGGCGATCCAGCCGATGTCAAAGCACCAGACCCTATGGTCCATCTTTAACAATAGATCCTTCAAATTTAATCCTCGGATCGTTTACGTTCACGAGTTCATCCAACTCATACACATTTCGATATCCATACCCGTACAGGTTAATGTAGACAGGAATATTAAGGGCCATCATAACTGGTGTTTCTTGAGCGGCAAATTGTACTGATAATGAATCTCTTGACTGGGGAACGGCGATCTTGGTAGCGAAATCGACCTCGTTACCTGCAAAATTGTTGTTACAGTAAATCAATACGGTTGTATCGAAAGAAGGTATGATTTTCCGCAGGTTATCCTGGGTGAAATCAGTAAAACTTAAATGTTTCGCTCCTTCGACGTGAATTCGCTCATGGCGAAACGTCGACCGCGCATCGAGAATGATCACTCCAGGCCGCTTGCTTATCTTCAAGAATGTATCAAGATCAACCAGACGGCTTTCCCGGTGCACTTCAACCTTGGCAACTAGACCTTTGAAATCGTCGAAGCTAACATTGGCGGGTGGATAGCTATTCACCTGCGCCGGTGTCTCTACAGTGACAAGTAGCATGGCTGTCACGATTAATATTTTCGACTTCATCATCTTTCCTCCCAACGACAAGTAGTCAGACCTAACGCTAGGTTAAAGGGCCGTCTCTAGCCGGTCCCGAGTGAGCGAAACGAACGACTTTAACCACCAGTCAGGTCTGTTCAAATATGTTGAGACCAAGAATGTGCTCTCGCTTTCTTTCGCCATGTAGAAAATACAAATTTCTTTGAGTACATCTTGTCAGCACATTAAACTAAAAGAGAAATTCTCTCCTGGAGTTTCGGTTACTACTTGAGCGAGCAGGCCGTGTTCGGTTTCGTAGATGCACTGGAAAAGGCCTACGCCCACCTGGCCCGGCATCCTGATTCCGGCTCTCCGCGCCATGCCCACGAACTCGCCCGACCAGGCTCCGTTGCTTGCCGTTCAAACGCTACCCTTGCCTGGTTGTTATGTCGAGCTTGATACCCGGCCTGATGTCTGGCACGTGCTTCGCGGCATGAAAGACATCCCTACCGGGTTGGCCGTGGCAATAGCCCCACTAACTGATATGGCCCTAGGCGTGGCCACGCGGGGTCAATTTCGGGCCGGATGCGCTACTACTCCGTCGGCTAAATGATCTTGATCACAACCCGCAAAGCGTTTCTATCCCTACCCCTCAGCTCTACGACCCGGTTTCCGCATGGCTGACGGCGTCTGTCCATAGAAATCATGGGGGCTTCATTGTTCATCCGGCGAAAACAAACCGCCCCAAGGCGCCCTGTTCTTTGCTTGTTACATTCCGAGCTGCAAGGCACGACTCCAGGCCGCCTTGAAGCCATTCAGGGAAATGAATCCATCATCGTAGTGCAGGCGGATCTTTGCTTGACGCCCTACCAAGAACTTGGCGATGGCAGCCCCGTCCATATCCACGGAGTTACATATCGCAGGATTATCAACAGAAGATGAATCGGTATGATCAACAGGAGTAAGGCGTATTGCCTTGCTGCCGTCGACGGAGACAGAGCTCATGTCATTTTCGCAGTAGGGCCTGTACCCCTTACCGCCCAGTTCAAATGTTGGGCTAAGGACGACTAGGCTATTATCGAATATCTCAAAGCCAAACGCCTGATCCTCTGGATAGACGACACCATAAATACTTAATTTTTCAATCGCCGTGTAATCAGTAAATAGCCGTACATGGGTGACGGTATCCATATCGTCATGCAGTGCCTTCACGTGCCAGTCGCCGAATGACTCCCAGCCACTGCCCCATTTCGACTGGATGGATTTGGACGCAGCCACATCCCCGCTGTCTACGTGGGCGAGCGTACTAGTGCTGCTCTGGATATCGGAATGAGCCGTTTCCAGCGTGCCGGGGTCTATCTTTTCATCTAAAGGAGAACCGCCAGGGAATAGTGGCTCGACGGGAGCATCTAAACTCTTGCCATATTTAAAGTCGCCAAGAATGTTCTGCCTGTCATCGTATCTTTGGTCGTATGACTTGCCACCACAGCCTGCCAGCACCGCCGTCAACATAACAACTGCAATTGCTCGCATCCCCGCCCCTCCCTGCCAGAAAGGTCCAGACTACCAAAATGCCAACAAACCCACTACCCGGAGGCCACCTTGCTTTCGACGCTAGCCAGCCGGTGCAGTAGGCCGATTTCCATGGGGGCAAATTAATTACCCGTGGCGTCGGGTAGCTTGGCAATCACCTTGATTTCGAACTCGAAACCATAGAGCCAGGTTACGCCGACAGCGGTTAAGGTCGGATGCGGCGCGTTACCCCAAAACTCGGGAACCACCTTCCAGATTGTTTCGAACTTCGATTCGGGGTCGACGATAAAGACGGTGACGTCAATCACATCATCGAAAGTGCAACCGGCGGCCTCCAGAATCGCGTTCAAGTTATTGAACGCAGCCCGGACCTGCACCTCCAGATCGGGTTCGGGCGAGCCATCCTCAGTGCTACCGACTTGCCCGGACACGAACAAAAACCCGTTGGAACGAATCGCCGGCGAATAGCGATTGCGCTCATATAGCGTCTGCCGACCGGGCGGGAAAATCACGTCGCGCGTGGTCATGTCTACCTCCATCAAGGGGTCGAAGCGACCCGGGAAATCAACGATGAGGAGACTCTAGAGACTTGCGCCTAGCGGATAAACCAGCAACCCTGGCCATGACTATTTGTAAAAGCCAAACAATCCAGCAGTTATTAGGGCAGAAAATGGACCGTTTCGATGCGATGCAGGCATTCGCTCGGGTAGCGGAAGCGGGCAGCTTCACGAAGGCGGCCGAAACCCTGCGTATAAGCAAAACCAGCGTGACGCAGCTGGTGCAGCAATTGGAGGCACGGTTGCGCGTCAAACTGCTCAACCGCACCACACGCAAGGTCAACCTGACGGCTGACGGCGCCCTGTATTACGAGCGCGTGTTGAGGCTGCTGGACGACCTGGACGATGCGGAGACCAGCCTGTCAGGCGCCTCGGCGGTGCCAAGGGGCCGGCTACGCGTGGATGTGCCCAGCCCACTGGCCAGGATGATCCTGGTACCCGCATTGCCGGCGTTTCATGCGCGCTACCCCGACATCCAGATCGATATGGGCGTCAGCGACCGCATTGTGGATCTGATCGGTGAAAAAGTGGATTGTGTCGTGCGTGGTGGCGAGCTGACGGACCAGTCGCTGATGGCGCGACGTGTCGGCGACCTGCAGCTGGGCGTTTATGCGGCGCCGAGCTACCTGGAACGACTTGGCATGCCCACGCACCCGCGAGAACTGGAAGACTCGCCGCATCGTGTCGTCGGCTTCCTCTGGGCGCGTACCGGAAAAGCCCTGCCATATGCCATGCATTGCGCCAATGAGAGTCTCCATATCCAAGGTCGTTACGTGCTGGCGGTCGACGATGGCAATGCCTACCTCGCGGCCGGCCTGGCGGGCATGGGCGTGCTTTGGCTGCCCGACTACATGTCCGCGCCCCACGTGGCGCGCGGCGAGTTGGTGCCGCTGTTCGAGAAATGGTGTCTCGATCCGATGCCGATGTACGTGGCGTTTCCACCGAACCGGCATATCAGCATCAAGCTGCGTGTCTTTATCGAATGGGTCGCAGAACTGATGGCGCAGCATGCGCCTGTTACCCACCGACAGGGTTCGTGACCACGGCCCTGGAAAGATCGGTTTTTCAAACGGGCGAAGCCGGGAAGGCTCAGGCAGTGGTCGAGACTGACTGCGGCCCTTGATCGCCAAGGGCCGATAGGCCAGAAACAGCCGTTTGCTGTTCACTTCACGCATCGGAATGCCGGCCGTGGCTCAGGCTGTCTTTCTTTTGTGCCCCACGCTACCCTCGGCGGATGCGAATACCGCACGAAAGGGATCTGCCTTCATGGCGCATAACCCACCGCGCTGTTGCGCTGCACCGGTTATTTTGGTCTTAGGCGCTTAAAACATGGCAAACCGAACATCGGGTTTTAGTGAGCACACAGGCACATTCTTTGTTACCGCGTGCCCACGCAATCTGCTTTCAAGGGACAGTCCCCAGTGGTTAGGGGTACACAAATTTGTGATCGAGCCCCTGGTGAAGATTTCCACCGATATACGGGTCTATGGCGCCCCGGACGGCACCCTCCTTCCCTCTGGCATTCGGCGCCGAGGGCATATTCAATTGATTCCTGGTCCTGAATTACTGGGTGGTTTGAATCAAGTATGGCGCGAAGGCGGTTGGAAGGTGGGCGCAGTTGCAATAGTCACCGAGGCTACGCCAGAAACAATCGCCAGCGTACTGAGATATTGCTCGGGCCCGAGCATCTGGTCTTCACGCCACCAAATGAAAAAGGGGGGCCCGAACAGCGCCTTGACTTTCTGCGAGAGGTCGGCCGCCGAGGGTAAAGCCTGTTTCCTGACGTCATCATCGAATGGCGTGCAGTTGCTCGATATTTTTGTTCCTGCGGAACGCTATGCAGAAACGTTTGAGCTGGCGGTCCGAGAGTGCCGAGAGTTCAAGCCTTTCATCGAGCACAACCCGGAAAACACGTCAGAGTTGGTTATTGATCGTCCGCCGTATTCGGACGCATACGCTGGCACATAGCAAGCCGCCTTAATAACCCCCCTCTTCTGTCGTTAAACATCCCTCTATAAGAAAGTACCCACAGGGCTAGCGAATGAGTACCCGTATCGACATGGCGGTAAACCCAGGGGACGATGAGCGCGCGGCCATCCTCCGGCCTTTGCGGGTGTATAACCTTGCCCAGGCGGGTGATCCGAAACCAGAAACACTTGCACTGCTGGTGCGCGACGAGCACAGCAACGACATCATGGGTGGTCTTTACGGCGAGATATTCTACCGTTGGTTATTTATCGAGTTGCTGGCCGTACCTGAACACACAAGAGGACAAGGCACCGGTTCGCGCCTGATGGCCATGGCCGAAGACGTAGCGCGTGAAAAAGGCTGCGTCGGGATCTGGCTCGATACCTTTAGTTTCCAAGCACCCGCGTTCTACCACAAACACGGGTTCAGCGAATTTGCTCAACTGGATGATTTTCCACCCGGGCATAAACGTTTCTTCTTTAAAAAACGATTAGCCTGAGATGCCGTTTAGAAACATTTTCCCGTTGCCCCGTGAGGTCATGGTTCAGGGGCTCGGGGTGTTTTGTTCAACCTGTGTTCGGCCTTTACACCCGGCCCGGGTAGCATCCACGCCGGCAAACCCGTGCCACAACCGCCAACGGAGCCGGACATGGCGGGGACATGCTCGAAGATTGCCATGCAGGAGCGTGGGAGCCCTGGTAGTAAACGCATTTACAGCGAGGGTGGCAGCTGTGCCGCTTCGCGCGCCCTCAATTGTTCGATCACCCGCTCGATAAAGGCCGCCACGGCCGGCGGCAGGTGGCGACGGCTGGGATACAGCACGCTCAGCACCTGGCCCATGCTGTGGTACTCGGGCAATACCGGGACCAGCAAACCCGCCTGTAGGTCGGGCCAGATGATGGTGCGCGGCAAGAGCACGATACCCAGCCCGGCAAGTGTCGCCTTGCGCAAGGCCTGGGCGGTGCTGCCGCTAAAGCGTGTCTGGATCTGCACCGCTGTTTCCACGCCATCCGGCCCCGTCAATCGCCAGGTAACACTCCCGCCAGGCTGGGTGAAGCTCACGCCGTCATGCTCGGACAGAGCCTGCAATGACCGGGGCGCACCTCGCGCCGCGATATAGGCCGGGCTCGCCACCAGGGTATCGCCACTCGCGCCGAGTATCTGCCGGGCGATGTAGCCAGACGCCTGCAACACCCCTCCGCGAAACGCCACGTCGATTCGATCGGCAATCAGGTCGGCCTTGGCATCGCTCAGCGCGAAATCGAGCCGTACCCGTGGGTAGGTGGTGAGAAAATCGGCTACCCATTGCATGGGGAAGAAATCGAAAAAATCCGCCGGCGCCGCGACCCGTACCAACCCGCTGGGGACCTGGCTGCCCGTCATCGCGTCCTGGCCGGCATCGAGCAATTCGTCGACCGCGCCCGCGCAGCGCGCCTGCAGAGCCTCACCCGCATTGGTGAGCGCAAGCTTGCGGGTGGAACGTTGCAACAGGCGCGTGCCGAGCCGTGACTCCAGTTGCTGGACGCGCCGGCTTACCGTGTTGGCGGGCATGCCGAGCCGCCGGGCCGCTTCAGCAAAACTGCCGCAGCGCACGACCTGCACAAACAAGGCGATGTCATTCAGATCAATCATTTTATTACTTATAAAAATGGATGGGTGCAACTCGATAGATCCATCTACACGTCTAATTATGGCACCGATAAGCTTCTCGGCACAGCGTGAGAGATCGCCAGGGGCATCAGCGCTACCGACGCAACCCGAGGCGCCCAGCAAAAAACCCATGCCCCGTCAGCGGGTGAGCAACGAGGAAGCCAGAGATGACCATCACTAAAGACCGCGCAATTCTGTTCCGCACCCGTGGCAGCGACCATGGTCCAGTGACCCGCCTGGTAAGCCCAGGAGAGCTGGGCCAGCGCTTGAAACCCTTTGTGTTCCTGGACCTCTTTCGCAGCCAACACTCGGCCGACCGCCAGCGTTTCGCCCTGCACCCACATTCGGGCATTGCCACCCTGACCTATATGATCGAGGGTGAGGTCGCCTATGAGGACACGACGGGCAAGCAGGGCGTGCTGCCCACCGGCGGCGTGGAATGGATGAGCGCGGGCAACGGCGTTTGGCACGGCGCCACGGCGATGGGCACCGCCGGCATGGTCGGGTTCCAGCTGTGGGTGGCCCTGCCGCCAAACGAGGAAAACGCCCCCGCGCACAGCCTCTATCTGGCGCCCGCTGATATCCCGCAGAGCGGACCGGTGCGCGTGCTGCTGGGACGCTACGGGAACCTGAACAGCCCGATCCAGGCCTCGACAGAGATGACCTACCTGGCCGTGACACTGAAAAAAGGCGAGCACTGGCGCTACACGCCCCCGGCCGGTCATACCGTCGCCTGGCTGGCGGTCAACAGCGGACAGCTGGGGGCGGAAAACCCGGTCGGGGCAGGCGAGTTGGTGGTGTTCGATGAATCCGAGCAGCCCATCGACCTACTGGCCCGGGTCGAGACGTCATTCGTGCTGGGTTCCGCCGTCAAGCACCCTCACCACCTGGTCATGGGTTACTACTCGGTGCACACCAGCGAGGCGGCGCTGGCCTTGGGCGAAGCGGAAATCCGTCGCATCGGCACGCAATTGCGCGAGCAAGGACGGCTGGACTAAGCGCGACACAGCGCCCCCCACTTTTCACACCGTCAGTGACAGCGCCCCAAAGAGTTACCTTGCGTATTGGCCTTATCGACTCAGGCAATACCGGCAGCGGCTTCGCCAACCTCGTGGTTACCGATGGCAAACGGGGGGTTTTCCTCGCAGGGGATGAGGCCGAGGCCAAGGCACAGGTTGCCACGCGGAGGGGTCACCTGCCATCGACCTGGGGGCATTGAATGCCGCAGGCGCACCGTTCCAACTGCCCTTAGGCACGCTTTCCGCCGTCAATCGGGTGAAACCCGGATATGCAGAGAGTTCGGCAGCCGCACAGGGCGCTCAAGCCGGGCGGATGGCCGCAGACGGGCACAGGCAGAGCCACCCCGCCTGCAGAGTATCGAGCACCGAACGCCTGGACCTGTCCCAGTAGGCGGAGCGGACCGTCACAGCCAGGTTTTCGGCCTCGCTGAAACCGCGAATCGGGGAAAAGGCTTCGGCATGGCGCGGTTGCCCCCTGGCCTGGTTCATAGGGCCGCAAAGCTACCGAAAGGTAAAAAACCTGTGGCCGAAATAGCTGGTCACGATCGGAACCAGCACGCCGAACAGATGAGCGAGCGCCTCGACATACTGGACGACGCCCAGGGACGGCAGCAACCAACGCGCGCACAGGACGCTGACCGCCAACGTCTGAACCAGGGCGAAAAGATTGACCGCCAGGTATTTGCCCATCTGCGGCGTCAGGGCCTTGCCACCACCATCAAAAACGAACAACCGCATCAGGGTAAAGCCGCTCAGCAAGCCGACCAGAAACGCGAGGACAACGGCGACCTCGAAGGGGAAAAATACCGAAAAGAGGAATCGCGCACCCCAGTTCAGTGCGGCCGCGACGCCACCGCTGGCCAGGAAGAAGGCGAACTGCTTGACCACCACCTAGCGTTTCTCTGCAACGACCAGGAATTGCTTCCCGAAAAACCGCCAGGCGAATGCCATCTTCAGATAGAGCCGGACCAGAATCAACGGAGCTTGTTTGCCCTCGGACATGGTATAGGGAAGAAAGCGATCGACTTTATTTACAACGCTGAAGCCCTGAAGGGAAAGTGCTTCGGCCATGGACACATCAGTAATGGGGATATAGTGATCCCAATAATCCCAATACGCGCCGGGCACGAATTTTATGTTGGGCCCCAGGCAGATGATCTTTCCGCCCGGTTTCAGGCATCTCCAGGCTTCGCCCAGCGTCTGGTCAATAAGCGCCTTGCTGGGCAGGTGCTCGAGAAAATTGCTGGTGAATACAACGTCCAGGCTCGCGTCCTCCAGGGGCCAGGCGGTGGAACAGTCCTGATGCAGAAAAGTGGAGTGGCCTGCCACCCGACTACCGCAGTCCGGATTCAAGTCCATCGCATACTTCTTGCCGGCTCGGATATTCCGGGAAAATTCCCCCCAACCCGCACCCAGGTCAAGCAGGACACTGTCTTTACCGATGTATCGCGCAAAAAATTCGTCACAGAGTATCTTCCAGACAGCATCCCGGTAGCGATCGGCCCCTTGAAAACGCTGCTGGTACTCTTCCTGCAAAACCGTCGAGCGCGTATCCATAATTCCCCGCTTCAAGAAACAGCACTCTTCGCCATCTGCCGGCCAAATCCAATACTTTCCGATATCCCCCTGTCTTCGGGGTAATAATAAGAAGTATCGGCCAGCCACAGTCCTTTCACCGGCAATGCAACAGGTGGCAGCATATCCAGATGCCCCGGCTCGCAGATCGGCTGAGCGTAACGATAACGACTGGCGCGGATATCAATGACATCAGCATCGGTAAGCTGCGGATTGATCTTCTTGAGGTACATCCGCACTTTATTCATGAAAAATTCATTCGACTCGGCAAACAATGGGTGCTCGCCAGGGACATAGAATGGCACGTAGACCAAATGTTGATCCAATGGTCGCAGGTTGGTGTATTCCACCAAGCCCGGAATATCCATGTCGGGATCACTGGTATTCAACCAAAAATACGAAGTCAAGGCTTTGCGCAATTTGACGATCACACACACCACAGCAATGCTTTTAACGGACTCGAAGTACTGAAGTATTTCGGCGGGCAAACCAGGCATCAAACGGGGCACATAGGGCAAGGGAATGGTGCTGATCACCTTGTCGAACGCTTCAACCCGGCCATCGGCTTCGACGCCCAACACCTGGCCATCTTCAATCAAAACTCGGCTGATAGGCGATTTAAGGCGAATTTCTCCGCCGTGTGCTTCGATGTCGGCGCGTAAAGCCTGCAGCAAGGTATTCGAGCCACCATCGAGATAGCCGAGCTTCTCGCGAAACAAACTGTAGCGCGATCGTCCGATGCGGCGAATCCGACTCCAGATCCAGGCCGCCGAGAGGTTGCCACTGTAATCGTAGAACTTATAGTCAAACAGTCGTCGCCACAGCACTTCCCAGGCTTCAGCCCCGACCCAGCGACGGATCCAACCGGCGGCCTCGATATGATCAAGCGGCTTCCAGTTTTCACGTTTGGTGCACAGGAAAGCATGCAGACCGTAACGAAACTTGGCCGAAAAACTGAGCCCGCGAAACGTCAGCAAGGCGAGAGGGTTGCCCCAGGGCTGCAACCGATTCTGGTACCAGTAACCCATTTTAGTCTCGACCCAATGCATTTTTTCCGTCAAGCCCAACTCTTCCAGCATGGCGAGGAAGGCATGATCGGATGTGCAATGGAAATGGTAATAACGCTCGATGCTCAGCCCGGAGAAGTCGAAGGATGCCGTCATACCGCCTATCCGGTCATCTGCCTCGAACAAGACAGGGTGGTGCCCGTCTCTTGCCAATTGATAAGCCACGGCCAAACCCATAGGACCAGCACCCAGCACGGCAATACGCTGCCCCATATTTAGAACTCCAGTACTACCTTACTGTAGATGGGATGATTGAAGGTCTCGTCGATGGCCATGGTAAACGGCGTGCTAGGAACAGCGAATATGCCGGGCCAGTCAATCACCTCGAACTCATCTTTAGCGCTTAATGCAGCCAGCTGCTGCGTGGTAAAGGGTGGATTCTTGTCGAACAACCCCCACACCCAGAGTAAAGCATAAAAGAGCCTATAGGGAATGCGCGCAATGACAGTACCCACCCCAGTCGCACGCTTGATCTCACGAATAATATCGATGTAATCGATTTTTTCATGCCCGGAAATATTGAATATACCGTCCGGGGTGCGGTGCTCGATGCAACTGATAATAACATTGCAAAAATCGCCTACATACAAAGGCTGGCGCATATAACGACCATGACCCGGAATAGGAAATACCGGGATTTTACTCATAAACCGTGAAAGCCAACCGAGGTGCTTGCGATCGAACCAGCCAAACATCAAGGTTGGACGCAAAATGGGGCAAGAAATCCCACTTGCCAATACCATGCGTTCCTGCTCTTTTTTGCTTTGGGTGTAAAAATCATCCACCACCGAAACCACGACCGACGAGCTGATATGCACCAGATACGGCACCTGATTAACCGTTACCTGTTCGAGAATCAGGCGCGTCGAATCGACATTGTTACGAACGAACTCTTGGTAGTCGTTTCCGCCAATTTGCGCCTGCAGCATCACTACCACCTCGGCCTCCACGAAATGCCGCTGCCAGTCACCGGGCTCGGCCAGATCGGCATACTCCACCGTGATATCGGGATGGACGCTCTTGAGAATCTCAATGTTTTCCCGGTGTTTGTCCAGCACCACAATCTGGCTGTAGCCTTTGGCCTTTAAACGCGCCACCAAATTTTGGCCCACCAAACCAGCACCGCCCGGGAGAATCATTTTCTTGTGCATATCAGTTCTCCACATGCACCAAAACTCCAGGATTGGGACAAAGCGTCAACTTGCCGTCCTTCTTGATCGCCAATCCAACTTTATAATCGCCGGAGAGCCCAGCCAAATCCACTTTCACCCCAAATCCGGCACTCTCGATTTTCGCAACTTTGAAATAATTCGCCACATCGCGACGATTAACGACATTAGCCCTGACAAAACCGCGAGAGGCATCCTGTCCCTGGATCACTATATAGGCAGCCTCCAACGGCGAATAATCCGACACAGAAGAGGCAAGCCATCCATTCACATCGAGAATGCCACGCACCCTTATCTCGCGATTAACGCCACCCCCAGCTATCCGGTCTATACCGCCGGAACACACTGTCCTCACACCGGTTGATGCCAACGAATAATCCACGCTCTGCAAGCCATAAAACCCAGACAGCCCGGTAGGTTTTTCTGCCGTCACAGAGGTCAATTCCACAGTGAACTCAGGCTGCCAGCCAGCTCCTGCCCCCTGGGCAGAGACAGAAAACGATTTGACTTTTTTCCCTTCCAGCAGTGTGTCGGGCCCGAAAAGCATACCAAATTCCTCTCCCCCCTCGATCAAGGGGGAGAGTAGAAACTTCGAGCCCACCATAGCTGAAATAATACGATAAGTTCTAACGCCTCCTCCCTCGAGGGTCACCGTTATATATAGCTGAGTCGGTTTATAGAGAACAGAAAGGAGGCTGCCGAGCCATTTTTTCCTGATCGCCAGCCGTACAAACAGTGGAGTATCGCTTTTCGGCAACAGGACTTCCTCACCGAATTTATGCACATCGGAATAAACGACCTGTTCCACGACGCTGCCTGCAGTGTGTCTTTTCTTCAATAGAAGATGGCTTTTGACGACCCGAACAGGCTGGTATCGGGAGAGAAGCTCCAGCCAGCTCGCGCCATCCTCCATGGAGGGAAGCCAGCCATCAATAGACTGCAGCCTGAAAAAGATATTGTCTGGCGCGGCCTCACCCAGCAAATGTCTTCGGTTTTTCTCAACCAGGCTCGGCGTATAAGCAGCGTAGCTCTGGAATATAGGACGAGGCGACCAGGCATTGCCTGATGCAATCAAGAGCCCTTGATCGTAGGAATAGATATCTGATGTCCCCGACAGGCGTGGAAGCTCGCCCTCACTCTGCAGAACCGCCAGCTCCCGATCAAAATCCTGTCTTAGCCGGCCGGGGTCTCTCAGCCTGCTCGCCAGACCGCTCCAGGCACCGGCATACCTTTGACTGAAGGTGTCCAAAATCGGCTGCGTGTTCCGCCCGACATAGTGAGTATCGATGAACCATCCGGTACAAATACACAGGACACCCGCGAGCAGCACAAGTCTGCCGCCGAGTAACCAGTACAACGAAATAGCGGCAAAGAATAAAGCCCCGGCCGCCGCCAACGCATGCCCGTCATGCCTGACAAATCCGGACTTGAAGGCCAGATAAAGGAACACAAAATAGAGGCCGCTCAAAAACAATTTCTGCTGGACAATCAATCGTGAATGCACCGCTATCGCGGAGAATAAAACTACCGATACCGCTATAAATGCCAGGATCTCCTTGCCATCCCCTTCCACCGCCATGGCCTCTGTATAGCCCGCGAAAATCGGCAGCATATTCCACAGGTACTCAGGCAGTCCCGAAATCTCTTGCCCTGCCAAGACCCAGAACAACCCCATGGAAACGATAGGAGAGACCGTCATGGCCAGGGCTTTACGGTATAGGCGATGGTAAAGAAAACACAGCACACACAGGCCTGCAATTGCGCAGCACATCATTAGCATACTTCCCTTGACCACCGGCAATAGCCCCAGCGGCATGAAAAGCAAACCCACCCGATAAACACTCCATTTCCTGGTTGCGCGTTCCTCGCCCTCGAGACAGTAAGTCTTGAAAATCAGAGTCCCCAGGAAAAAAGGCAGGGCGTAGAAAATAACATCCATGGAGCGAATCAGAACAAAACTGACTACAGCAAGGATGATCGGCCAATGAAATTTTTTGCCTTTTGCCAGCAGAGTCAAATAACTCCAATAAAAAAAACCCAAGAAGGCGCCACCGAAAAGCATCAGGGCATCGGTCTCGGGGTGATAGGCTCTTGTATAAACAGCCGCATAGGGCCCGAATGTAAATATCACTTCATCGCCAATCGCCAGGCCTTGAGAAACGGCCTGATTCATGCCCAACTCCCACGCAGGATCGAGACCGGCGCTGGGCATCTCTGGCGCAAACGGAATAAATAGCGAGATACAGGTCAGGAATAAAAAAACCACACCAACTACATACGTCAGCCTGCTCCATGCAATCATAAAAACATCAAGCCCCATTCATACTTCATGATAATCGACTCACAACTTAAGCGTTCAGGCTCGACTGTTCAGTCAACGAAATCGGCGGCATCCATAAGGCGCAACCTGATGGTCTCGGCCCCCTGCGCGATCACATCGACGGCCTTGTACGCAGGCTTTACGTTTTCGGCCCCTGTGCATGCGCAATCCGAGGCAACGGCCAGGGACAGGTCAGTGATCGGCGTTCGTTTCATGCGGTGACTCCTTTCCAATAACAAACATCGGGAAATCGCGCAGGGCTTCCACATGGCCCCATGCAAGGTAGGTCAGACGGAATCACTGCCGCCCATAGGGTGCGTATGGGCAGGATACAGACGACTGCCCACCGTATGAAGCATGACAACCCACCGAATCTATTACAGTGCCGGGCGGCTTTCTGCGAAAATCCAGGGCCGCGCCACAGTGTTGCGCGTTGTGCAGGCTGCGCAACCCGCCCTGGGCCGCATGCCAGGGCATTACCTGGCCGATACGCGCATCTGGCCAGTGAACACTGCACGGACCATAGCCCGCCAGGTTAAGGCTGCCGAGCGAAAACCACAGGTATAGCGATCCCGGACCATATTTGTGGTTCGACAGGGTAGTGGGGCTGATGCTCCAGCTCGCTACCGTCGAGGAGTATCGAGCCGCGGGGTCGACTTGAACGGTATTTTCAGGAGGGACGGATGCCGTTGAACAAACGCCAGCAAGTGCAGATAGAACGGCGCCTGATCGATGCCCTGACCCGGGCCTGCGAAACTGCCAAGGCGGAAATGGTCGGCTTTGCCTGGTTGACCCATGTGGTCGACTACCACTGTTTCCCGTCCAGCCTGAGGGTGGTCTGGGTCTTCGATACCCAGGGGGATCAGGACCGGGCCCTGGCCAACGACCTGGGTCAACGCATGCGTGAGCTGACCGCCCAAGCTTTCGGCGAGGCCGATATTCACCTCAGCCCGGTGGCGGCTACGGTGTCTTTCGACAACGAAGCGCAATGCCAGCGGGCCAATGCCGGTAACTGGCCGCAACGCCTGGCGCGCCTGCTGATGACCCGGCATTAAGCATGGCTAAGGACATCGAAAACCCCTGCATTTCCCTGTGCCAGCTCAGCAGCGATCTCTGCCTGAGTTGTGGCCGCAGCAAGGACGATATCCGCACATGGAAACGCATGAAGCGCCCGGAAAAGATGGCCGCGGTGCAGCGGGCAACCCAGCGTTTGAAAAGCCTGAAGAAAAAGGGCGCCTGAGCCTCGGCTGCTCGGTGAGATGACGTCTACGGACCTGATTCAGATCCCCTGCAGCAAGGTCAGAATGGCCTGCGGCCGCTGATTGGCCTGGGCCAAAATGGCGGTAGCCGCCTGTTGCAGGATCTGGCTGCGCACCAGCACGGCCACCTCGGCCGCGTAGTCGGTGTCACGGATCCGGCTGCGCGCCGCGGAGAGATTTTCGGAAGTATTGCCCAGATTCTCCAGGGTGTACCCCAGCCGGTTCTGCACGGCGCCCAGTTCGGCGCGCGCACTATCCACCAGGCCCAGTGCCCCGTCTATCACCCCAATGGCCAGCTGAGCGCCCATACCGCTGAGCAAATCGATTTCGCTGACCTTTTTCAGGCTGCTGGCCTGGGTGGAAAGGCTGCCCTCTAGCGTCGCGGTGCTGGCTTGCGTGCGAAAGGCCTGTCCGCTGCTCAGGCGCACCACCCCGATGGCGCGCAATGCAGCCCCATCGTCGAGTGTCGCCACCGAGGCCGTCAGCTTCTTATCGCCGCTGTAGTCATAACCCTGCGCCACGGCGGTACCGCTGTCCTCAGACAGGAAATTCTCCAGGGCGATGTCATCTCCCGCCTCGCTGACCAGCCACAGCTTGCCGCCCTCGACGCGCGCCGCAATGCCCGTGGCCGCGGTTTCGGCATTGAACGCCGACGCCAGCAGGTCGAGATTCCCAGCTTTGACTATGCCGCGAATGCCGACGGCTTCGTCGTTGGCGCCGTACAGCTCGAACGAATAGGTGTCGTCTTCGCTGAAGCTCAGTTGCAGCACGGTGCGCGCATCGGCAGACACACCGGTCGTGTCATAGCGTTTGGCAATGCTGCCGGCAACCGACTTGGCAGAACCCGCGACGGCAAAGGTCTCAGCGGAGCGGCCGTAGATGCTCAGCTGCCCCGTCACCTGGTTATCCGCTATCGAGCCGTTCTGCGCCAGCAACGCGCCCAACTGGTTGCTCGCCAGCGCACCGACGCTGCCGTTGACCAGGTCGCGCGCATTCACGCCCAGGGTCTCGGCACGGTAGCTCCCCAGGGAGACGGAGAGGGTTTCGAAGGCATTGGCACCGATCTGCAGGGAACTGGAGCCATAGCTGCCATCGAGCAGCTTGCGCCCGGCAAAGCTGGTGGTTTCGGCAATGCGACTCAGCTCCTGCTGCAATTGCAACACCTCCTGCTGCAGGGCATTGCGCTCGCTGCCCGAATAAAAACTGCTGGCCGCCTGCAAGGCCAGGTCGCGCATGCGCTGCAGGATGCTGGTGGATTGCTGCAGGGCGCCCTCGGCGGTTTGCGCCAGGGAGATGCCGTCATTGGCGTTGCGCATCGCCACCTGCATGCCGCTGATCTGGCTGCTCAGACGATTGGAAATCTGCAGGCCCGCCGCATCGTCCTTGGCACTGTTGATGCGGTAACCGGTGGACAGGCGCTGCATCGCGGTTTCCAACGCCCGCGCGTTCTCGTTCAGGCTGCGCTGAATGCCGAGCGAGGACAGATTGGTGTTCAGCGTAAGCGCCATTGCCGATGCCTTGGAGCGAATACAGTTCTCTTGCCGGAGCCGGTACCGGTACCGGTGCAGCAGTCGCAGTCCGACTTGTCCAAGGTTAGCGGCCGCCACCGGCCATACTTGAGACCCGCAGGTGTTTTAAGTCGCCCTGCAGACGCTTCTGCAGGAGCCTGCCACACTCGACAGGCAGCCTCTCTTACTTACGCCGAGAATCGTCATGACCCGCACCCGCTCTTGCAGCACCCTGCCCGGAATATCGCTGACCCTGCTGCTCACCCTGGGCGTCAGTGGCTGCCAAGCCGCCAGCGATGCCGCGCCGGCCAAGGGGACGAGCCCGGCCACCAGCGCGGATGCCGAGGCGGATGTCGTGCTGATCCGCGCCCTCACGCCGGGGGATAGGGCCTGTTATATCGAGCTGGAAAATAAGCAAGGCCAGCGCACCGAAGCCGAGGCCAGCTTCGAGCTGTGCGAACAACCACAGCTGATCGGCCAACGCGTGCGCCTCACCCGGGAACGCACGAACATGCCCGCCATGTCCTGCGAAGGCGACCCCGAGTGCACCCGGACCGACAGCGTGGAGCTGATTATCTCGGCCGAGGTGCTGTGACCAACCGCTGACGGCCTGCATGAAGGATAACGAATAGCCGGGCGGTTCAACCCGGGACGCCGCGTCCCCGGATGGCGCCAAGGCCTACCGGAACCTATCCGAGCCTCGCGGTTTATTTTATCCCCCTCACAAGAAGCTCAAGGCGTTAAAAAGCCTCCGCTAGCCTTCACGGCCGCGGGTAAGCTGCATTCCTTTTGTCCGTGGGATCGACCATGAGCCTAACCGATATCCTGCTGCTGGTTGGCGCCGGCTTTGCCGCTGGCGGTATGAATGCCCTGGCCGGAGGGGGCACCTTCTTTTCCTTCCCGGCACTGCTCGCCGCCGGCCTGCCACCGATCACCGCCAACGCCACCAATGCCGTGGCGTTGTGGCCGGCCAGCCTGGCCGGGGCCTGGGCCGCCCGCGACTCCCTGCGTCCGCTGGGACGCTACTTGGTGCCGCTGCTCTTCGCCGGACTCTGCGGCGGCTTGCTCGGTGGTCTGTTGCTGCTGGTCGGCGGCGACGCGGTGTTTGCCATGCTGATTCCCTGGCTGCTGCTGGTCGCCACCGCGCTGTTCGCCGCCAGCCCCTGGCTCAGCCGGGCGCTGGCGGCGCGCCGCATCGACGCCGCGCACCCGCCGCACAACACCCTGTCCCTGGGTGCGCATATTGGCGTGTCCATCTACGGCGGCTATTTCGGTGCCGGCATGGGCATCTTGCAGCTGGCGGCCTTCTCCATCGAAGGCCATCCTTTGGTGCGCGCCAATGCGCTGAAAAATCTGATCTCCGCGGTGATCTACAGCGTCGCGACCCTGACCTTCGTCATCGCCGGGCGGGTCAGCTGGCCCGAGCTGGGCATGCTGCTGGCCGGAGCGACGGTCGGCGGTTATGCCGGTGGCGCATTGAGCCAGCACTTGCCCCCCAGGCTGTTGCGCGCCCTGGTGATCGGCGTGGGCAGCGGCATGACGCTGTATTACTTCTGGGCCGGCTAGCCTTCACCCCGGATCTGTGGCGCCTGCACGCTGGCGGCTCTCGATAATGCCGCCACGGCCTGTTTGAGCTCGTTTTCCTTATCGTCAAATGCCCCACGCAGTGCCGCATAGGCCTGAGCCGCATCGTCGAGGGCCAGGTTCTTGGCCTCGAGCAAGGACTGCAACCTGCGCGTCTCGCTGGATCTTTCGAAGTTCAGCCCCAGGCGTTTGCAGACATCCGTGGCGCCCAATACCTCGTTTAGGTACTGCGGCTTGTGCAGCAGCAGCAAGGCCAGGGCATCGATACTGTCTATCCGGGGGAGTTCGAATTGCTCCAGACGCGCGGCGAATTGTTCAAGGGTCCGCGAGGGGATGAGCAGCAGCCCGACTTCCCGTGCCGAACCGAACACATTCGCCTCTGCACGAGCGTGGTTATCCGGGTTGAACGCCGCTACATTGACGCCATAAGCCAGGTAGCCGTGCTGTTCGGCCCATGGCAGGAAACCCAGGCTGCCCGCGAGCGTATTGATCTCCAGGAAGATAATCGGCTGGTAGCGTGCAATGGTTTGTTGCGCACCGCGCAGCAGCTGCAGCTCCATTCCTTCCACATCCACTTTCATCAGGTTGACCCGGGCAAGGCCGATGTCGTCCAGCGCCCGAACGCGGACGGTTGCGCCGGAGCCCGCGCTGGCCATCATGGTGGCGCTCGCGCGATTGTGAAGCGAATCGTCCAGATGCAAGGCGCGAGTCTCGCTTCTGGCGCCAATGCCAAGGTTGAACAGGTGAATATTGCTCACGGGCGCCGCTTGGGCATTACGTTGCAACACACTGAAGCTGCCCGCGTTGGGCTCGAACCCATAAACCACTCCACCAGGACCCACCCGCTCGGAGAAAGCGCGCGTGTGGGTGCCCAGATAGGCACCGGCATCCACCACCGCGTCTCCAGGGCCGATAAAGGCGCGCAGCAAGTCGATTTCCCGCTGCGCCCACTCGCCATAGCGGCGCAGGGAGTCGGAGATCAGGTCGTCATCGGTAAGGATGTAAAAGTCGCCGTAGCGCGACTGAATAGACTCCACTGCCGGCTCCTGGAACTGTCCGCTCATGGTGTAGCTCTCGATAATCAGTGACTAGGGAGCCGCATGATGTTCGGCATGCGGTCGTTGACCGGTATTTGACGGGCATACGACTAACGCAGCACGACGAGCCTCAAGGGTACTGACTGCAGGCGCGACCTGGATAGCCAGGGTAAACGCTGTGCCTCGCAAAGCTAACTGGGCGAGGCTCACACGAGTATGCCATGCGGGATATAAAGACCGGTCTAAGCGCAGCGAGGTCCATCACCTCAGGCTCTGCTGATCACGCCACCCGCCATATCGGCCACCTCGGCCGGCGCCTGCCGCACTGGTTATGGCATAACCTGGTGATGCGACTCGGGTACCTGATCAGCGCCTATTTTTCCGGGTGGCCCATCTCGAGAAATGGCGACCTCGCTGCTTCGAAGAGCGCGCCTTAAGACCTCCGTCGATTTGCCCGGCTGGCGCGCCTCTGCTAGTGTCGCGCCCGTTCCAGCCCGTCGAGATCGCCGCCATGGCCCGCAAGAAAGCCGCCCTAGACTTCGAACAATCCCTCGCCCAGCTGCAAAGCCTGGTCGAGCGCCTGGAAAACGGTGAGCTGTCCCTGGAGGACTCGCTGACCGCCTTCGAGCAAGGCATCGGCCTGACCCGCGACTGCCAGGCGGCCCTGACCCAGGCCGAACAGAAGGTGCAGATCCTCCTGGAGCGCGACGGCGAGCTGCAAGAGGCCCCCTTCGACGCAGATACTCCGACATGATCGCGGCCTACCAGGCCCGCTGCCAGCAACGCGTCGATACGCTGCTGCAGCGCCTGTTCGACGCGGCGCCCGCCGAACTGCTGCGCCTTTACCAGGCCATGGGTTACAGCGTGATCAACGGCGGTAAGCGCGTACGTCCGCTCCTGGTCTACGGTGCCTGCGAGGCCCTGGGTGGCGAGCCTGCCCAGGCGGACGGCGCGGCCTGCGCCGTCGAACTGATCCACGCCTATTCCCTGGTCCACGACGACCTGCCGGCCATGGACGACGACGACCTGCGCCGCGGCCAGCCGACCACCCACAAGGCCTTCGACGAGGCCGTGGCGATTCTCGCTGGCGACGGCTTGCAGAGCCTGGCCTTCGAAGTACTGGCCGGCGCGCAGCATATGCCGGAGGACACCGCCCTGCGCCTGCGCATGGTTGCCTGCCTGGCCCGAGCGGCGGGGCCGGCCGGCATGGTAGGCGGCCAGGCCATCGACCTCGGCTCAGTGGGGCGACAACTCGACCGCCAGGCCCTGGAAAACATGCACCGGCACAAGACTGGCGCGCTGATCGAAGCCAGCGTGCAGCTCGGCGCCCTGGCCAGCGGCAAGGCCGACGAGGCGGCGCTGTCGGCGCTGCAGGGCTACGCCCGGGCCGTGGGCCTGGCCTTCCAGGTGCAGGACGATATCCTCGACGTCGAAAGCGATACCGCCACCCTGGGCAAACGTCAGGGCGCCGACATCGCCCGCGACAAGCCCACCTACCCGGCACTGCTCGGCCTGGCGCCGGCCAAGGCCTATGCCCTGGAGCTGCGCGACCAGGCGCTGCTGGCCGTGCACCCCTTCGACCAGGCGGCCGAACCGCTGCGGGCCCTGGCCCGCTATATAGTCGAACGGCGCAATTAAGCCCGCATCACCCTTGTAGGGTGCGCTGCGCACCGCATTGCTCGGCTGCTGGAGAAAACATCCTCCCCCCACAGCTCACCGACTGTCTTTAGGCCGTCATACCTGCGCAGGCAGGTATCCAGACAAGCCCCAGCACAGCGGGCCTCACGCCTTCGCAGGAATGACAAAGGTGACGAAAAGGTTGCCCCCCGTGGCGCCTGCAACCGCGAAACCGTCTACGCCCAGCCCATGTTCTGCGCAGCCAATCACCCCCGTCTGCGCGAGGTGACAGCGATATGCTCGGCCGGCCATTTATGCTGCTGATTCATGCTTATGCATCGCCCTGCCTGCAGGTGTCGCAGAGCATTGACTATCGAGCCGCATAAGCATGCGCAGGGTTCATACATTCGGATAAATAAGCATCAGTTCTGCCCGCGGATCAGGCGGTCTAGGATGCCCGCTACTCCATAAGAACACACCGAGTGGGCCCGATGAACGAGCGCAGCCACCTCAAGCCCGGCAGTGGCGAAAGCGCCGCGAGCCTGCTCGCCTGGTGCCAGGAAGCCATGACCGCCTATAAGGTCGAGGACCTGCCGATGACCGCCAACGGCACCGGCAAGGTAAAGAAGAACGAACTCGAGCGGCGGCTGTGATGCAGCATCCGCCCTTCGAGATACGCGGCGCTGCGGTGCGCATGGCGCAACCTACGAGGCCCAAGCCATCGACTCTCATCCGCCGTCATACCCGCGAAGGCGGGTATCCAGAAAGGCTCGAAGCAAAACGCGGGCCATGGGCCTGTGCCAGTTAACTCCCCCTATTCCAGTGAGTTCCGCCATGTTCCAAGCCCTGCTGATCGCCAACCGTGGCGAGATCGCCATCCGCATCGCCCGTGCCGCCGCCGAGCTGGATATCCGCAGCGTCGCCGTTTATGCCGAGGACGACGCCGAGGCCCTGCACCGGCGCCAGGCCGACAGCGCGGTGGCCCTGGTGGGCCAGGGCGTGCCGGCCTACCTGGACATGGACCAACTGATCGCCATCGCCCGGGCCCAGGGCTGCGACGCCATCCACCCCGGTTATGGCTTCCTCGCGGAGAATGCCGAATTCGCCCGGCGCTGCCAGGCGGCCGGGCTCTGCTTCGTCGGCCCCGACGCCGAGGTGCTGGCCCTGTTCGGCGACAAGGCCCAGGCCCGGGTGCTGGCCGAGCGCTGCCAGGTGCCGCTGGTGCGCGGCATCAACCAGGGGGTGAGCCTGGCCGAGGCCCAGGCCTTTCTCGATGACCTGGGCCCCGGCGGCGCCCTGATGATCAAGGCCCTGGCCGGGGGCGGGGGACGCGGCATGCGCGCGGTCGTGCAGGCCGGCGAACTGGCCGAGGCTTTCGCCCGCTGCCAGTCGGAAGCCCTGGCCGCGTTCGGCCGCGGCGAGGTCTATGTCGAGCACCTGGTGCGCAGCGCCCGGCATATCGAGATCCAGGTGCTGGGCGACGGTACGGGCGCGGTCAGCCACCTCTGGGAGCGCGACTGCAGCCTGCAACGGCGCCATCAGAAACTAGTGGAAATCGCCCCCAGTCCGGGCCTCTGCCCGGACCTGCGCGAACGCCTGATCACAGCCGCCCTGACCCTGGCCGGCGCGGTGAACTACCGCGGCCTGGGCACCTTCGAGTTCCTGCTGGATACCGCGCAGCCCGGGCAGTTCTACTTTATGGAAGCCAACCCACGGATCCAGGTGGAGCACACGGTCACCGAACAGGTGACCGGCGTCGACCTGGTGCAGACCCAGCTCAGGCTGGCCGCCGGACAATCCCTGGCCGCGCTTGGCCAGGCCCAGGCACCACCGCTCAGGGGGTGCGCCGTGCAGCTGCGGATCAACCTGGAAAGCCTGGACTCCGACGGCAGCGCCCGCCCGGCCGTCGGCACCCTGACCGCTTACGAGCCGCCCAGCGGCCCCGGCCTGCGGGTGGACGGCCATGGCTACGCCGGCTACCCGATCAACCCGCGCTACGACTCGCTGCTGGCCAAGCTGATCGCCCACGCCCCGGACTATTCAAGCGCGCTGCGCCGGGTCTACCGCGGCCTCTGTGAGTTCCGCCTGGAAGGAGTGACCAGCAACCTGGCCCTGCTGCAGAACCTGCTGCGCCTGCCCGAGGTGCTCGACAACCGGGTCGATACCGGCTTCGTCGAACGCCACCTGCCCGCCCTGCTGGCGCCGCCGGCCCAGGCCCACCCCAACCGCCATGTCAGCCTGAACCCGGCCGCGGCCAAAAACGCCCAGGCAGCCCCGCAGGTGCCACCCGGCTGCGTGGCCCTGACCTCGCCCAGCGGCGGCGTGCTGGTCAGCCTGGCGCTGAACGAGGGTGACCCGGTCGCCCTCGGCCAACCCCTGGCCGTGCTGGAGGCCATGAAAATGGAATCAGTGGTCAAGGCCAGCCAGAGCGGCATCGTCCGCACCCTGCTGGTGCAACCCGGCCAGGCGGTCGGCGAAGGCCAGCCGCTGCTGTTTCTCCAGCCGGCCGAGGTCGCCCACGCGGCCGAACAGAACGAGGAGAGCCTGGACCTGGCGTTGATTCGTGCCGACCTGGCCGAGGTGCTGGAGCGCCATGCCCGCACCGGCGACCCCCGGCGGCCTACCGCCGTGGCCAAGCGGCGCAAGACCGGCCAGCGCACGGTGCGCGAAAACCTGGCGCAGCTGCTGGACGCCGACAGCTTTATCGAATACGGCGCCCTGGCTATCGCCGCGCAACGCCGTCGGCGCTCCCTGGAAGAATTGATCGAGCAGAGCCCGGCCGATGGCCTGGTGGCCGGCATCGGCACGGTCAACGCTGCCCACTGCGGCGCCGAGGCGGCCCGCTGCATGGTCCTGGCCTATGACTACACGGTGTTCGCCGGCACCCAGGGGGTGATGAACCACAAGAAAACCGACCGCATGCTGCACTTGGCCGAACAATGGCGCCTGCCCCTGGTGCTGTTCGCCGAGGGCGGCGGCGGCCGGCCGGGGGACACCGATTTCGTCGGGGTCGCCGGCCTGGATTGCCACACCTTCGTCGGCATGGCCCGGCTGTCCGGCCTGGTGCCCCTGGTCGGGGTGGTCTCCGGCCGCTGCTTCGCCGGCAACGCGGCGCTGCTGGGCTGCTGTGACGTGATCATCGCCACCCGCAACGCCACCCTGGGCATGGCCGGTCCGGCGATGATCGAGGGCGGTGGCCTCGGCGTCTTCACCGCTGAAGCGGTCGGCCCGGTCGCCGTGCAGGGGCCCAACGGGGTGATCGATGTGCTGGTGGAGGACGAAACCGAGGCGGTGCGGGTGGCCCAGCAATACCTGGGCTATTTCCAGGGTCCCCTGGCCGACTGGCAGTGCGCCGACCAGCGCCGGCTGCGCCACCTGATTCCGGAAAACCGCCTGCGGGTCTACGCCATACGCGAAGTGATCGAGACCCTGGCCGACAGGGGCTCGGTGCTGGAGTTGCGCCGCCTGTTCGCCCCGGGCCTGATCACCGCGCTGATCCGCATCGAAGGCCGGGCCTTCGGACTGATCGCCAATAACCCCGGGCACCTGGGCGGCGCCATCGACGCCGTGGCCGGCGACAAGGCCGCGCGCTTTATGCAGCTGTGCGACGCCTTCGATCTGCCGATGGTCTCGCTGTGCGACACCCCCGGTTTCATGGTCGGCCCCGAGGCGGAGAAGCAGGCCACGGTGCGCCATGTGTCGCGCATGTTCGTCGCCGCAGCCAGCCTGACGGTGCCCTTCTTCACCCTGGTGCTGCGCAAGGGCTACGGCCTCGGCGCCCAGGCCATGGCCGCCGGCAGCTTCCATTCGCCGTTGTTCACCATCGCCTGGCCCACCGGCGAGTTCGGCGCCATGGGGTTGGAGGGCGCGGTGCGCCTGGGTTTCGCCAAGGAACTGGCGGCGTTGGAGGACCCGCTCGAACGCCAGGCGTTGTTCGACAAGCTGGTGGCCAAGGCCTACGCGAACGGCAAGGGCATCAACATGGCCAGCTACCTGGAGATAGACGCGGTGATCGATCCCCAGGACAGCCGCGGCTGGCTGCTGCGCGGCCTGAACGCCACGCCCAGGCCCGCGCCGCGCGCCGGCAAGAAGCGCCCCTGCGTGGACACCTGGTGATCCGGCGACTGCCCGGACGGGCCGTTCCTGTATCGGGCTTATTGATTCGGCCCGGAGTCGGGTAAACTGCCGCATCTTTGCGCCTCTAAACGACCGCCCGATGCCGACGACTTTTCACCAGATCCCCCGCCAGCGCCCCGCCACGCCCTTGCTCGACCGCGCCGATACGCCGGCCGGGCTGCGCCGGCTGGGCGAGGCCGAGCTGGAAACCCTGGCCGACGAGCTGCGCCAGGACCTGCTCTACACGGTCGGGCAGACCGGCGGGCATTTCGGCGCCGGCCTGGGCGTGGTTGAGTTGACCATCGCCCTGCATTACGTCTTCGACACCCCGGACGATCGCCTGGTGTGGGATGTCGGCCACCAGGCCTACCCGCACAAGATCCTCACCGGCCGCCGCCAGCGCATGGCCAGCCTGCGGCAGAAAGACGGCATCGCCGCCTTTCCCCGACGCAGCGAAAGCGAGTACGACACCTTCGGCGTCGGCCACTCCAGCACCTCGATCAGCGCCGCCCTGGGGATGGCCATCGCCGCCCGCATGCAGGGCAGCAAGCGCAAGTCGGTGGCGGTGATCGGCGACGGCGCGCTGACCGCCGGCATGGCCTTCGAGGCCCTGAACCACGCCTCGGACGTGGGCGCCAATATGCTGGTGGTGCTCAATGACAATGACATGTCGATCTCGCGCAATGTCGGCGGCCTGTCCAATTACCTGGCCAAGATCCTTTCCAGCCGCACCTACGCGAGCATGCGCGAAGGCAGCAAGAAGGTGCTGTCGCGCCTGCCCGGCGCCTGGGAAATCGCCCGCAAGACCGAAGAGCACGCCAAGGGCATGCTGGTCCCAGGCACCCTGTTCGAGGAGCTGGGCTGGAATTACATCGGCCCCATCGACGGCCACGACCTGCCGACCCTGGTAACCACGCTGCGCAATATGCGCGACCTGGAAGGCCCGCAGTTTCTCCATGTGATCACCACCAAGGGCAAGGGCTTCGCCCCGGCCGAGCTGGACCCCATCGGTTACCACGCCATCACCAAGCTGGAGCCGATCAACGCCCCGGCGGCCGAACCGAAGAACGCCTCGGGGCCGAAATATTCCAGCGTCTTCGGCCAGTGGCTGTGCGACATGGCCACGGCCGATCCGCGCCTGGCCGGCATCACCCCGGCGATGAAGGAAGGCTCGGACCTGGTGGCCTTCAGCGAGCGTTTCCCCGAGCGCTATTTCGACGTGGCCATCGCCGAGCAGCATGCGGTGACCCTGGCCGCCGGCATGGCCTGCGAAGGCGCCAAACCGGTGGTGGCGATCTATTCGACCTTTTTGCAGCGCGCCTACGATCAACTGATCCATGACGTGGCGGTGCAGCACCTGGACGTGCTCTTCGCCATCGACCGCGCCGGCCTGGTGGGCGAAGACGGCCCGACCCACGCCGGCAGCTTCGATCTGTCCTACCTGCGCTGCATCCCCGGCATGCTGGTGATGACCCCCAGCGACGAGAACGAACTGCGTCGCATGCTGACCACCGGCTACCTGTTCGACGGTCCGGCGGCGGTACGCTACCCCCGCGGCAGCGGCCCGAACGCACCCCTCGAGCCGGGTCTGCTGCCCCTGGAAATCGGCAAGGGCCGGGTGCGACGCCAGGGGCGGACAGTCGCCTTGCTGGTGTTCGGCGTGCAGCTGGCCGACGCCCTGCTGGTCGGCGAGCGCCTGGACGCCACGGTGGTGGACATGCGCTTCGTCAAACCCCTGGACGAGACCCTGGTGCGCCAGCTGGCCGCCAGCCACAACCTGCTGGTGACGGTGGAAGAGAACAGCATCATGGGCGGCGCCGGCAGCGCGGTGGGCGAGTTCCTGGCCCGCGAAAATCTGCAGGTACCGTTGCTGCACCTGGGGCTGCCGGATTATTACGTCGAGCACGCCAAGCCGGCGCAGATGCTCGCCGAATGCGGTCTGGACGCCGCCGGCATCGAGGCCGCGGTGCGCGCGCGCCTGGCCCAACATGAAAGGCTTTCAGCACAAGCTGACTGAAACCCGCTTGCTCTTAACTGGGCCGCGCCCTAACGTGCGCGGCGTTTGGCAGGTGATCCGCGCGGCATTTTGCTTAGGCACTATCGCCCGTATCCCTGCCCGTTCCGCCAAGGTTCGCCGCATCCCCAGAATCGGCGTTAAACGGGAAACCGGTGCGCTTGCCCTGCAAGCCATCCCGGTGCTGCCCCCGCAACGGTAATCGAGCGCAGCCCACGGGCTGTCCGTTTTTCACCGCCACTGGTTGACCCCGGGAAGGCGAAAAGCGCGTATCGAGAGCCCGGAAACCGGCCTTGGCGGATTCGACTGGTGTTGCGGAGGGCAATCACCGTCAAGTGCAGGCGCTTGCCCGGCGTATGCCCTTGCCCCTGCCCTTCTCAAAAGTCTGCGTTCTTTTGAGGATCGATCGATGAAGCTGTCCCGCCTTACCCTGACCCTGCTGCTGGCACCGGCCCTGGCCGTGGCGCAGCCACCCGGCACCCCCTTGCAACTGGCCGAAACCGTGGTCACCGCCAACCGCGGGGTCCAGCCGCGCGCCGAGAGCACGGCGGCGGTCAGCGTCTTCACCCGCGCCGATATCGACCGCCTGCGCCCCGCCAGCGTGGCCGAACTGCTGGTACGCGTGCCCGGCGTGCAACTGGTGCAGAACGGCGGACGCGGCAGCAATACCAGCCTGTTCCTGCGCGGCAGCAACAATGGCCAGACCCTGGTGCTGGTCGACGGTCAGCGCATCGGTTCGATCTCTGCCGGCTACGCCAGCCTGCAGGCCCTGAGTGTCGAGCAGATCGAACGGGTCGAGGTGCTGCGGGGTTCGCGCTCGGCCCTCTATGGCGCGGACGCCATCGGCGGCGTGGTGCAGATCTTCACCCGCCGTAGCGAGGGCGAGGGCCTGCAGCCGCGCCTGCGCCTGGCCGGCGGCAGCCAGGGCACCTGGGAGCGCAGCCTGGGCCTGTCCGGTGGCGACGCCCAGACCCGCTTCAGCCTCAACACCAGCTTGGAGGAAACCCAGGGCATCGATCGCACCGGCCCCTCCTTCGCCTCGGACCAGGACCACGACGCCTACCGCAACCAGTCCCTGAGCCTCAACCTCAGCCACCGCTTCGCCGAGACCCTGGAAGTCGGCCTCAGCGCCCTGGATCAACGCGGCAAGAACGAGTACGACAACCCCTTCGGCCGCGAGGATGCCTTCTTCAACACTTTTGCCCAGAAGCCCTACAGCGAATTCGTGCAGAGCAGCGCCGCCGGCTACCTGGATGCCCAGCTCAACGACGCCTGGAACAGCCGCCTGGAGCTGGGCCACGCCGAGGACAAGGTCGAAGACTTCGACAAGCTGTTTCCCGGCAGCGAGGCCTACCACAGCTACCGTGACTCCATGGCCTGGCTCAACCGCCTGCAGCTGGATGACCAGCACAACCTGCTGCTGGG
>JAZKHB010000005.1:45533-78053 GCA_040385585.1 Pseudomonadota bacterium
TGCTGGGCCTCGATTACCTCCATGACAGCTTGCGCAGCAGCACCGCCTACGACGAAAGCAGCCGCTGGAACCAGGCCGCCTTTGTCCAGCACAGCTACCGTGGGGATGTGTTTTCCACCGAGCTGGGCCTGCGCCACGACCAGAACCAGCAGTACGGCAGCAGCAACACCTGGAACGCCGCCCTGGGCCTGAAGTTGAACCCGGACAACGAGCTGCTGCTGTCCTATGCCGAAGGCTTTCGCGCGCCGACCTTCAACCAGTTGTATTTTCCGGCCAGCCCGGTGTTCGGCGACAGCAGCAACCCCGACCTGGCACCCGAGCAATCGAAGAGCTACGAGCTGCAATGGCGCAGCCAACTGAGCGACTCCAGCCGCCTGGAAGCCTCGCTGTACCGCACCGAGATTCGCGACCTGATCGTCTACGACGCCACTACCCGCAACAACCAGAATGTCAGCAGCGCGCGGATCGACGGCTTCGAAGCCGCCTTGCAGCAGGAACTGTTCGGCTGGCAGGGCGCCCTGACCCTGAGCCTGATCGACCCGCGCGACCGCGACAGCGGCAACCGCCTGGCCCGCCGCGCCAAGCGCACCCTGAACCTGGACCTGGATCGCCGGTTCGGCGACCTCGCCGTTGGTGCCAGCTGGCTGGCCGTCAGCGCCAGTTTCGACGACGCCGGCAACCGCCGCGAACTCGCTGGCTACGGTCTGCTGGATCTGCGCGGCAGCTGGCAGGCCAGCCCCGCCCTGGCCTTCGACCTCAAGCTGGCCAACGCCCTGGACAAGACCTACAGCCGCGCCCTGTATGCCTATGCCGCGGACAACTTCGCCGCCTACCCCTACCAGGAAACCCCGCGTAGCCTGATGCTCGGCCTGACCTGGACCCCGACGCTGTAAGGGAGTAGTGGCGCCTAAGCCCTATAGCGTCTGTTTCAGCCCTCGGGCAGGAACAGGAAAATCGCGCATCCCTCCTTGGATTGAGGCAGATGCGCCGACCCCTTGGGGTTGTGGATGAACGAACCGGCGGGGTAGTCGTTGACACCGTCGCTGTAGACGCCGGAGAGCACAAAGACCTCTTCGGGGCCGCCGTCGTGCACATCCAGCGTGGTGAACACGCTGCCGGCAGCGAACGCCAGGTAACAGGCCCGGGCCCCACTCCCATCACTCCAGAGTATGCGGACCTGCACACCCGGGAAGAGCTCAAACGCCGGAGCCTTCTGCCAATGCGTGGAAACCACGCCTTCAAGATTGATCATCGAACCTCCTTATGCGCGGCGAATAACCCAGCAGAGGGCGCCTTGCTGGCGCGGCTCAGTGCAGTGCCTGGGTACGAATGAAGGCAGGTTACTGGGCGGCACTATCGAATCGCAGTGGCATTTATGTCACTGTACGTTGTCGATCGCGCCAAACCGTCGAGACCCGAAGCCATGCTGCGAGTGACCATCCTCATCCTGGGCCACGGGCTCTACTCGACCGTGACCGGCCCCCTGGAGGTCTTTCAGTTCGCCGGCGTGTGGTGGAACCATCTCACCGGCCAACCACTTGATCAGCGATTCGAGGTGGTGACGGCGTCGATCGACGGCCAGATGGTGACCGGAGCCGGGGGGCTGGCGATCATGCCCCAGTGTTCGATCGAACAGGTGACCGCGACCGATCTGATTCTCGTTTCGTCCGGTGGCGCGCAGCTGGACAGCATTCTGAAACACAACAGCCGTGCGGTGGCATGGCTGCGCAAATGGCACGCTCAAGGCGCCACCATTGCAGGCATCTGCTCGGGCGTGTGCCTGCTTGCGGAGGCCGGGATTCTCGATGGTAAAGAAGCGACGACCCACTGGGGGTTGGCCGAGCAGTTCCGGGCGAGATACCCGAAGGTCGACCTGAAACCCGATCGCCTGGTGACCGATGCGGGTAATGTCCTGTGCGGCGGCGGCGTCAACGCGGCGCTGGACCTCGCGTTATATCTGGTGGAAAGGTACTGCGGCCGCGAAATCGCGATGCAATGCGCCAAGTCGCTGCTTATAGAGACATCGCGCAGTTCCCAGGCGGGGTTCTCGGTGCTTGCCCTCAATAAACGACACGCGGACAAGGCGATCATGCAAGCCCAGGGGTGGATCGAAGGGCACTATCGGCAGGCGTTCTCAATGGAAGAACTGGCGTCTCGTTACAACATGAGCCTGCGAAGCTTCATGCGCCGCTTTAAGGCAGCCACGGACGCAACCCCATTGGCTTATCTCCACCAAGTCAGGATAGGTGCCGCCAAGCATGCCCTCGAGACGGGGCATGCGCCAATTGAGGCGATCTGCAACCGGGTGGGCTATGAAGATATCGCGTTCTTTCGCGCGCTTTTCCGGCGCTACGTGGGCGTGACGCCGAAAACCTACCGCGAGAAATTCGGTGCCCATCCATAGCATTGAGTGGACACCTAGTTGGCGCGCCGCAGCAACCGGCACAGCCGTTCGGTGGCCGCCAGCATCTGGAAGCTGGGGCGCTCCAGGCCGGCGTCCGGTACCACCCAGACCTGTTTTCTGCGTACCGCCTGCAGCCCCGGCCAGGCCTGCCAGCCGCTCAGCAGGCGCTCGGCGCTGACCAGAATCACCTCGGGATCGCGCTGCAGCACCGCCTCCAAACTGACCTGCGGCGCCGGCAGACTCAGCGCTTCGAAGACGTTCTGCGCGCCGCATACCCGCAAGGCATCGCTGACGATCTGCCGGCCGCCGAGGGTATACAGCGGCACATCCCAGATCTGATAGAAGACCCTGAGCGGCGGCTCGCGACGAAACTCGCTTTCGAGGGTGCCTAGCCCGGCCTGGAACCGCGCGGTCAATGCGCGCCCGGCTTCGGCACGGCCGATACGCTGTCCGATCTCGCCGAACTGGCTCGCCAGCTGCGCCAGATTGCGCGGTTCCACCACCAACAGGGCGATGCCGAGCCGGCGCAACTGCTGCTGTTGTCCGGCCCCGATGCTGTCGGGCCAGAGCAGCACCAGGTCCGGCTGCAGGGCCAGCAGGCTTTCCAGCTCCAGCTGGCCGTAGCGCCCCACCGAAGGCAGGTGGGCCAGCGCCGCCGGCCGCTCACCGCCATCCAGCACGCCGACCAGCAGTGCGGCAGCGTCCAGCTCCAGCATGATTTCGCTCAGGGAGGGTGCCAGGCTGACCACCCGCTGCACCGCCAGCGCCGGCCCGCCGAGCACCAACAGCAAGCTGACCGCCAGTAGCAGACCGCGCATCAGCCGAGCTGGCGGGGAATACGGTACAGGCACAGCACCAGGCTGCTGGCCAGGGCAAGGAGCACCAGGGCGGCGGCTTCCAGCCCGACCAGCACGCCGAGGGCGGCGACCCAGGCGGGCAGGCCCGCGCCGAGAAAGGCCAGGCGCCGCTGGCGGGCCAGGGCCAGCCAGGCCGCGGGTTCCTCGGGGCTGTCCAGGGCTTTTTCGGTGTCGATCAGCGCACGCTTGTAGGCGCTGAACAGCGGCAGGCTGATAAAGAGGCTCGCCAGGGCGGCGATAAACAGCGGCAGGGCCAGCCCCGGCAACAGGCCTGGGGTCGCGCCGAAGAACAGGTTCACCACCAGCAGCGGGCCCAGGGTCAGGCCGAGCTGACGCCACCAGGCCAGGGCCAGGCGACGGCGCACGGCGGCGCGGGTCACAGGCCGTCCTCGGCCTCGCCCTGGTGCTGGTTGCCCAGCAGGTGGCCGAGTTTGCCGGCCTTGGTGGCCAGGTAGTACTTGTTGTGCGGGTTGTGCTCGATCTGCAGCGGCATGCGCTGGGCTACCGGAATGCCCATCTCGGCCAGCGCCTTGACCTTGCGCGGGTTGTTGGTCATCAGCTTGAGCGAAGCGATGCCCAAGTGCTCGAGCATGGGCAGGCAGATGGCGTAGTCGCGCTGGTCGGCACCGAAGCCCAGGCGCTCGTTGGCCTCGACCGTGTCGGCACCGCCGTCTTGCAGTTCATAGGCGCGGATCTTGTTCAGCAGGCCGATGCCGCGGCCTTCCTGGCGCAGGTAAAGCAGCACCCCGCGCCCCGCGGCGGCGATGGCGCGCAAGGCCGCCTCCAGCTGGAAGCCGCAGTCGCAGCGCAGGCTGAACAGCGCATCGCCCGTCAGGCATTCGGAATGCAGACGACCGAGCACCGGCTCGCCGTCGGCGAAGTCGCCCAGGGTCAAGGCCACGTGCTCGAGCCCAGTCGCTTCCTCGCGAAAGCCATGCATGGTGAACACCGCAAAGGGCGTGGGCAGCTGGGAGGCGGCGACAAAGACGACGGGCACCGGATGCTCCTGATCGAAAAGGGGAAAATGCAGGGGCGGCATTGTAACAGCAGCGCCGGGACGCGAGGCAGGCTGAATACGCCAGGATAAGGCCCGATTCGGCGAGCCGCCATCCAGGGACGAACGCCAATGGCCGAAGCAACTCGCCGCTGCCAGGTGGAATACCCCGGTGGTCATCCCTTTTCGCGGGAGTCCAATCACCGTCGCGCCGCGAACGGTTAGAGGCGCGACTCCAGCACCAATACGCCCTGATCTTCGCGCCAGCCGACCCGGTTGAGAAAGCTCATGCCCAGCAACGCTTCGGTCGGCGCGTCGCCTTCCAGCACCACGGCCTCCACCCCCACCACTTCCAGGGCGCCGACCTTGACGCTGTCGAGCTTGACCCGCCAGGCCTTGGCCGTGCCGCTGGCGGTATTGACCACCATGGGCGTGCCGGTCACCCGGAAGTCAATGCCCAGGCGCCGGGCCTGGGCATTGTTCATGGCAATCGAGGTCGCACCGGTGTCCACCATGAATTGGACGCTCTGGCCACCGATCGAGCCGGCTGCCCAGTAATGCCCGCCGACGCCCTTGGCAATACTCACCTGGGTCTTGTTCGGCACGGCGAAGCCTTCGCTGTATTCGCGGCTCAGCAGATACGTCCGCTCAACGCCATCGACCCGCAGCACCGCACCCTGGCGGTCGGCGCTGACCACCAGCACCCCGCCTGGTCCGGTCTGGCCGACCTTTACCATTTTGCGCTGGCCGTCCACGTTCAGTACCGCCGCCCCCGGAAACAGCCCGACCACTTGCACCGAACTGGCGGCCCAGAGCCCCGAGGAAGCAGCCAGCAACCAGACCGCAGCACACACAACAAGAAAACGCATCGGCAGTGTCTCGATTATTTATCGAAGGGGTAGGGTTGCTGCCAGCGAGCGAACAGCGGGCGCAGGCTACCGTTTTTCACCAGCAGCTGCATGCGTCGGTCGTACAGCGCGGCCAGTGCATGCCCCCTGGGATTGTCGGTAAAGCCGAGAAACAGGGGCAAGCGAACCAGATCGGTGACCCGGTAGGCCGACTTGTCAGTGACGTTCTCCAACAACAGGTCGACCTCAGTGCTGGCATCCAGATAAAAATCCGCATGCCCCAGGCTCAGCATCGAGAGGATACCGCTTCGCCGTTCGATTTCCCGGTAGTGGATCAAATTCGGCAGATAAAGCTGATAATTGTAGCCGCGCACCCAGACCAGCCGGAAATCGCCGAGGCGATCCATGGTCGGCACCGGGCCGCTCGCCAACCCCAGCGCGGTGATCTGATCGTCATCGTAATGCCAGTGCGGGTAAAACACCCCGCCGCTGACCTCGTTGCGGTAGGAACCCACCCAGGCATCCGCCTCGCCGCGTTTGACCAAACCGATGGAGCGGGTATAGGGCATGCTCTGGATCAGCAATTTGACGCCCGCGGGCTCGAACACCTGACGCAGTATGTCCCAGGCCAGTCCCGTGCCATCGGCGTCGGTATGCCCCTCCCAGACCTCGCTGACCAGGCGGATTTCGGCCGGCACGTCCTGTTCGGCCTGCACCACGGGCAAGCCGAGCAATAGACAGAGCCACCACCACCGACACACCCGCATTCAGCTACCTCTGCTGTTGACCTCCCGCCTATCAGGCAAAAGCCTAGCAGCTTAAGCACAGGCTGCCGTCAACATCATAAAGCCAGCATCGATTCAGACGGCGTACCGGGGCATGGTCTTCGGCGTTACGGTTCGAGACCCGCAGCGAAATGTTGGTAACCGCCAACCGAACGAGCAATTGGCTGGCCATTCGCATCCAGCAGTCGCACGCCCTGCCCGCTCTCGACCCGGCCAATGATCCGCAACGGCCAGCCACCTCCCTGCAGCCCGGCCCATTGCGTAGGCGGCAGGGTAAAGGCCAGCACATAGTCGTCGCCGCCGCTCAGGGCACAGTCCCGGGCGGTCGGCAGATCCAGCAGCGCCAGCAGGGCCGGCGACAGCGGCAGCTTGTCCTGCTCGATCAGCAGGGCGACGGCGGAGGCCGCGGCGATATGCCCACAGTCCGCCAATAGCCCATCGGAGATATCCAGAGCCGCCGTGGCCCGACCACGCAGGGCCTGGCCCAGGTCGAGCTGCGGCAACGGCGACCAGTAGCGAGCCAGCAAAGGCTCGGCAATCGCTGCCGGAGCCTGGCGCTGACCCAACACCAGTGGCAAGGCCGCCGCCGCCTCGCCCAGGGAAGCGCCGACGCACAGCAGATCGCCCGGCTGCGCACCGTTGCGCCGCAGGGCCTGGCCGCGGGGCACGCGACCGAACACCGTCAGGGTCAGGCTCAGGGGGCCGCGGGTGGTGTCACCGCCGATCAGCGCCAAGTGGCAGGCCTGCGCCATGGCATTCAAGCCATGAGCGAAAGCCTGGAGCCAGGCCGGCTCGGCCCGGGGCAAGGTCAGGGCCAGGGTAAACCCCAGGGGTGCGGCGCCCATGGCCGCCAGGTCGCTGGCCGCCACGGCCAGGGCCCGCTGACCGAGCAGAAAGGCATCGCAAGGATCGGGGAAATGCACCCCGGCCACCAGGGTGTCGGTGGACACCGCCAGCTGCTCGTCGGCCGGCAGCTCAAGCAGGGCGCAGTCGTCGCCGATCCCCAGGGCAACGCCGTCACCACCCTGGGCACAGGGAGCGGCGGCGAAGTACTGGCGGATCAACTCGAACTCGCCCATAAGCCGAAGTTTAGCGCTTGTGGTCCTGGACTTCGGCGGCGCGCAGCAACGGCGCCAGCTTGTCCAGCACGCCGTTGACGAACTTGTGCCCGTCGGTGGCGCCGAACACCTTGGCCAGCTCGATGCCTTCGTTGATCACCACGCGGTAGGGCACATCGACGCGCTTGAGCAGCTCGAAGGTCGACAGCCGCAGGATCGACAGCTCCACTGGATCCAGCTCATCCAGGGGGCGGTCGAGCAACGCGGCGAAGGCCTCGTCGATTTCCGTCTTATGGGCCGGCACGCCGTGGAGGATCTCGCGGAAGTAGGCACCGTCCACCGTGGTGAAATCATTGTCGACGCGAAACTGCGCCTCGATCTCGTTGAGCGCCTGACCGGCCAACTGCCACTGATACAGCGCCTGCATGGCCAGGGTACGGGCCTGACGGCGCGCGGCGATCTTGCCCTTGGGCGGGTTGGGACCGGGTTCGGGCGCGGTATTGAACAGGTCGCTCTCGTCGCCGATCACTTGGCCTCCAACTGCGACAGCAGGCTAACCATTTCCAGGGCGGACAACGCGGCTTCCGCGCCTTTGTTGCCGGCCTTGGTGCCGGAGCGCTCGATGGCTTGCTCGATGGAGTCCACGGTGAGAACACCGAAGGCCACCGGCACGCCGAACTCCATGGACACCTGGGCCAGGCCCTTGGTGCACTCGCCGGCGACGTATTCGAAGTGCGGAGTGCCGCCGCGGATCACCGCACCCAGGGCGATGATTGCCGCGTACTCGCTACGCTGGGCAACTTTCTGGGCCACCAGGGGAATCTCGAACGCGCCCGGTGCGCGGATAAGCGTGATGTCGCTTTCGCTGACACCGTGACGCACCAGGGTGTCGACCGCGCCGCTGACCAGGCTCTCCACGACAAAGCTGTTGAAACGGCCGACCACCAGGGCGAAGCGGCCTTTGGGGGCGATGAAGGTACCTTCGATGGTCTTCAGGGTCATGGAACAATTCTCATATAGCGTTAAAGAGCCAGGGAGCAAAATTTACAGCCCCACGCAACAGCGCGCAGGGCGGCGGTCGTTATTCAGCGGGCAGGTATTCTACAACTTCCAGGTCGAAACCGGATATTGCGTTGAACTTCATCGGCGAACTCATCAGGCGCATCTTGCGCACGCCGAGGTCTCGCAGAATCTGCGAACCGGCACCCACGGTGCTGTAGGTGGTGGGGCTGGCCACCGTGCCTTCGCCCAACTGACGTTCGAGGTGCGCCAGCAGGTCCGGCCCGGTCAGCGGATTGCCCAGCAGCAGCACCACGCCGCTGCCGTCCTTGGCAACCTGGGCCATGGCCGCGCGCAGGCTCCAGCGCCCCGGCTGGTTGACCATAAACAGGTCGCGCAGCGGGTCCATGTTGTGCACCCGGACCAGGGTCGGCTCTTCGGCGCAGATGGCGCCCAGTGTCAGGGCCATGTGCACGTCGTTTTCCACCGAGTCGCGGTAGGTCACCAGCGTGAAGGTACCCAGCTCGCTGTCCAGGGTCTGCTCGCGGATGCGCTCGACGGTGCGCTCGTGGATCAGCCGGTAATGGATCAGGTCGGCGATGGTGCCGATCTTGATGCCGTGCAGCTGGGCGAAGGTTTCCAGTTCGGCGCGACGGGACATGCTGCCATCGTCGTTCATGATCTCGCAGATCACCCCGCTGGCCTCGAAGCCGCCCATGCGCGCCAGGTCGCAGGCCGCCTCGGTGTGGCCGGCACGGGCCAGCACACCACCGGGCTGGGCCATCAGCGGAAAAATATGCCCGGGGCTGACGATGTCGTCGGCCTTGGCGTTGCGCGCGGCCGCGGCCTGCACGGTGCGCGCGCGGTCGGCGGCGGAAATACCGGTGGTCACGCCCGTGGCCGCTTCGATGGACACGGTGAACTTGGTGCCGAAGCCGGAGTTGTTGCGCGGCGCCATCAGCGGCAGCTTGAGCAGCTCGCAGCGTTCGCGGGTCATGGGCATGCAGATCAGGCCACGGGCGTGCTTGGCCATGAAATTGATGTGTTCGGCGGTGACGCATTCGGAGGCGATGATCAGGTCGCCCTCGTTCTCGCGGTCCTCGTCGTCCATCAGGATAACCATCTTGCCCTGACGGATGTCTTCGACCAGCTCTTCGATACTGTTGAGTGCCATGGTGGCTATTCCTTCAATTCTTCAGGTAGCCGTGTTCGGCCAGAAAACCTTCGGTCAGGCCCGAGGCCTTGTGCGATTCGGCGGCCTTGTCGCCCAGCAACAGGCGCTCCAGGTAGCGCGCCAGCAGGTCCACCTCCAGGTTGACCTGCTGCCCGGCCTGGTAGTCGGCCATGATGGTTTCGCCCCAGGTGTGCGGCACGATGGTCAGCTCGAACTCGGCGCCATCCACGGCGTTGACCGTCAGGCTGACGCCGTCGACGGTGATCGAGCCCTTCAGCGCGATGTACTTGGCCAGTGCATTCGGGGCGCGGACCTTGAATTGGATGGCGCGGGCATTGTCGTGACGGGAAATCACTTCGCCGACGCCGTCGACATGGCCGCTGACCAGGTGACCGCCCAGGCGGCTGGTGGGGGTCAGGGCCTTTTCCAGGTTGACCCGACTGCCGATCTTCAGGCTGATAAAGGCGCTGCTGGCCAGGGTCTCGCGGCTGACATCGGCCCAGAAGCCGTCTCCGGGCAATGCCACCGCGGTCAGACACACGCCGTTGACCGCGATGCTGTCACCCAGTTTGACGTCGTCCAGGTCCAGCTTGCCGGTCTCGACATACACCCGTACATCGCCCCCCTTGGGGCTCAGGGCGCGGATGCTGCCGATGGCTTCGATTATGCCGGTAAACATGGGGCCTCCCGCATGGCTGGTGGCTTGCTGAGGGGATCGCCGTTCGGCGAGCCGTACGGCTGGCGCAGACGGCACAGGCCTCTGGGCCCGCACGCCGACGGCAGAGCCGAGGGGTTGAAATGCAACATGGTAGAACTCCTGTTTTTAAGAAAAAACAGGGCATGGATCGAAAGGGATCTTGCGGGCACGCGCGAACGCAGGCCCTGGCAGGCAATCCCGCTCTCTCTTTATCCGGACTGTACCGTCGGCCCCGGGATCGCACCGGGTCTGCTGACCTTGCCGGGTGCGCCGGATAAGCGGCGCGCGACAAGCGCTCACGGGCTAGACGCCTTGCGCGCCATTACCGCCGGTGGGGAATCGCACCCCGCCCTGAGAACGTTTCGGCCATTTGCATGGCTGGCAGGCGTTTTATCACACTTGACGGCGCGGCGCATGGCTATCAGGTCGATGAATACTGATCGCTGTCATCTGGCAACGGCCCGTGAGTGGCTGAGTGCCCGGGGCGAGGGTCAGGGAGTCAGGGGCACCGCGGTGATCCGCCAGTCGTCGCCCACGGCGCGCATCTCGACGATTTTCAAGGCCGGCGCCTCGGCCATCCGCGCCAGCGGCCAGTCCAGCAGCGGCCTGGCACTGGAGCCGAGAAACCTGGCGGCCATAAACAGCTGGTATTCGTCCACCAGCCCGGCCTGGGCAAAGGCCCCGGCCAGGCTCGGTCCGGCTTCCACCAGTACCTCGTTGGCGCCGCGGCGGGCCAGCTCGGCCAGCAGCTGACGCAGGTCGACCCGGCCGGCGCTACCGGGCAGCGCCAGCAGTTCGTGACCGGCCGCGACTAAGGCCGCCTGGGCCGTCCCCGCCCCATGGCACGCCACCAGGGCCGGGCCGGCCTGATAGAAGGGCGCGTCCAGCGGCACCCGCAGGCGCCCGTCGACCAGTACCCGCAGCGGTGGACGGCTGATGGCCAGGGCGGTCGCGTCGGCCCCCAGGCTCAATTCATCGGCACGCACGGTCAGCCGCGCGCCGTCGGCCAGCACCGTGTCGGCGCCGGTCAGCACCACACTGGCCTGGGCCCGCAGGCGCTGAACCGCGGCGCGTGCGGCCGGGCCGGTGATCCACTGGCTCTCGCCGCTGGCCATGGCGGTGCGACCGTCCAGGCTCATGGCCAGCTTGACCCGGACCAAGGGCAGGCCCAGCTCCATGCGCTTGATAAAGCCGGCGTTCAGCTGGCGCGCCTCGGCCTCCAGTACGCCGCTGCGCACCACAATACCGGCCTGGCCCAAGCGCTGCAGGCCACGGCCGGCCACCGCGGGGTTGGGGTCCTGCATGGCCGCCACCACCTCGGCCAGGCCGGCGGCCACCAGGGCCTCGGCGCAGGGCGGCGTTCGCCCATGATGGCTGCAGGGTTCCAGGGTCACATAAGCGGTGGCGCCACGCGCCTGCTCGCCGGCCTGGCGCAGGGCATGCACCTCGGCGTGGGGCTCGCCAGCACGCACATGCCAGCCTTCGCCGACGATGCGCCCGTCCCGCACGATGACGCAGCCGACTCGCGGGTTGGGATGGGTGGAATACAGGCCCTGGCGCGCCAGCTCCAGGGCCCGGGCCATAAAGCCGGCGTCGCGCTCATCGCTCACTCTTTGGCGGGCTCGCGGGACAGGCGGTCGATTTCCTCACGGAATTCGTTGAGGTCCTGGAAGCGCCGGTAGACCGAGGCGAAACGGATATAAGCCACTTCGTCGAGTTTCTGCAGCTCCACCATCACCAGTTCGCCGAGTACCCGCGACTTGATCTCGCGCTCGCCGGTGGCGCGCAGGCGGTGTTTGATATGGGCGATGGCCGCTTCCAGGCGCTCGATGCTCACCGGGCGTTTTTCCAAGGCCCGCTGCATGCCGGCGCGCAGCTTGTCCTCGTCGAATGGCTGGCGGCTGCCGTCCTGCTTGATCAGACGCGGCATCACCAGCTCGGCGGTCTCAAAGGTGGTGAAACGCTCTTCGCACGCCAAACATTCGCGCCGGCGACGCACTTGCTCGCCCTCGGCGACCAGACGCGAGTCGATCACCTTGGTGTCATTGGCGCCGCAGAAGGGACAGTGCATAGAAGGAAGGATTCAGCCAAAAGGGGGCACCCATGGTAGCGCATCCGACCGGCAAGACAAGCCGCGGGCTTTACGGTATACAGGCGCCCCGCGCCTTTTTAGTTATTCTCAGGGAATGCCCATGTCATTGCGCCCCTTCGCCCTGCTCACCGCCCTCGGCCTGCTGTCCGCCTGTGCCGGCGAGCCAGCCATTCCGACCGCTCCTGCGGTCTCCCCTGTCGAAGCCCCGCCGGTCGCGGCGCCCGTTGCCCCATTGCCCGAGCATCTGCGCGAGTTGCGCGGCCTTCTGCTCGGCGTGCCCGCCGATACCACGGTGGAGCTTGCCCTGCTGCTGGTGGACGGCAAGGATCACCCCGGGCGCCTGCTGACCAGCGCCACCTTGCAAGGCGATGGCGCACCGCTGGCCTTTCGTCTGAATTTCAACCCCGAGGTCTTTCCGCAAAACGGTCAGGTGGAACTGCGCGGCCGGGTCACCCAGTCCGGTGTGCTGATCCTGCGCCTGCCCCCGATCGCCATCCACACCCCGACCAGCCAAGACCTGGGCGAGCGCCGCCTGGAACGCGCACCGTGAGCCGGCCGACGGCCTGCGACGGGTACCTGCCATGAAGAACAAGCCCCTGGCGCTGCAAACCGCCCTGGGCGAGCTGCTGGGCGATGCGCAACTGCTGGCGCAAAACCTGCCGGGCACCGAGCTCAAACTCTGGCTGATCGGCGCGGCCAATATGGACCGCGCCTTCGACCCGGACGAAACCCGGCGCATCCTCGCCGAACCGCCCTACTGGAGCTTCTGCTGGGCCAGCGGCCTGGTGCTGGCACGCTGGCTGAGCGAACAGCCGGAATGGGTCTACGGCAAGACGGTGCTGGATTTCGGCGCCGGCTCCGGCGTGGCGGCCATTGCCGCGGCCAAGGCAGGGGCCGCCGAGGTGGTGGCGTGCGACCTGGACCCGCTGGCCCTGGAAGCCTGCCGGGCCAATGCGGCCCTCAACGACGTTGAACTGAGCTACTCCAGCGACTTCTTCCAAGAAGCCGACCGTTTCGACCTGATCCTGGTGGCGGATGTGTTGTACGACCGCGCCAACCTGCCGCTGCTCGACCAGTTTCTCAGTCGCGGGCAGCAGGCCCTGGTAGCAGACTCGCGGGTGCGCGACTTCCGTCACCCCCTGTATCAGCGCCTGGGCCTGTTCGACGCCTGCACCTGGCCGGACCTGGCCGAACCCGCCGAATTTCGCCAGGTCAGCCTGTACCACGCCCAGCGCTCATAAATACCCTGTGTGCTTGAAGCCTGGCACGCGACGCGGGAAGCTAGCGCCTCTCGATCAGACCCGTTGTTAACCTTTAATCCTTTTCGCCGAGCCCAGCCATGAGCGACACGCCCTATATCTTCGATGCCGACACCGCCAACTTCGACCAGGCGGTGATACAGAACTCCTTTATCAAGCCGGTGCTGGTGGATTTCTGGGCCGAGTGGTGCGCGCCCTGCAAGGCGCTGATGCCGCTGTTGGCGCAGATCGCCGAAAGCTACCGGGGCGAGCTGCTGCTGGCCAAGGTCAACTGCGACCTGGAGCCCGATGTGGTGGCCCGCTTCGGCATCCGCAGCCTGCCCACCGTGGTGCTGTTCAAGGACGGCCAACCGGTCGACGGCTTTGCCGGCGCCCAGCCGGAATCGGCAGTGCGCGCCATGCTTGCGCCTCATGTGCAGGAACCGCCAGCAGCGCCCGCAGACCCGCTAGAAACGGCCCAGGCGCTGTTCACCGAAGGCCGCATCGGCGAGGCCGAAGCCCTGCTGGTGGAGCTGCTGGCGCAAAGCCCGGAGACGGGGCCGGCAGCCTCGGCGCTGATCCTCTATGCCCGCTGCCTGGCCGAACGCGGCGCCCTGGATGAAGCGCAAAATACCCTGGAGGCGGTCAAGGGCGACGAGCACAAGCAGGCACTGGCCGCGGCCCGCGCACAACTGACCTTTCTGCGTCAGGCCGCGGATCTGCCGGAGGTGGCCAACCTGAAAACCCGCCTGGCGCAAAACGCCGAGGACGATGAAGCCGTGCACCAGCTGGCTATTCAGCAGCTGGCGCGTCAGCAGTACGAGCCGGCCCTGGAGGCCCTGCTCAAGCTGTTCGTGCGCAACCGCGGCTATGCCGACGGCGTGGCGCACAAGACCCTGCTGCAGGTATTCGACCTGCTGGGCAACGACCACCCGCTGGTCACCGCCTACCGCCGCCGTTTGTACCAGGCGATTTATTGAGCAAGCCGCGGGCCTACCAAAGCACTTTGCGCGCCCGGAGCAAATCCGTGGTCGGATGGGACGCGACCGCCTTCGCGGGTATGACGGTGGTGTGCGGACCGGTCTCGGTGCGCAGGGCACACCCGGCGAACTGTTCCGGCTTAGGTGCGCAACCCGCACACCTGGGCAGTGGGCTGCGCTTTATCCACGTCAGCCGACCCAGCGATAGATCGGCGAGTCGACGCCGCTCTCCAGCCTGACCTGGGAGCAATGCCGCAGGCGCACCAGCAGCCGCTTGCCGGCCGCCGTGCTGCCGGCCAGGGCGCCGAGTTCGGCCAACAGCACGGGGCCGTCCAGCTGCCCGGCCTGGCGCAGCAGGTCCAGCGCGGCCTGCCAGTGTCCATCGCCAAGCCCGGCGGGCTCCGGCGGGTTATCTGGCGCCGCCGGACTCGGCACCTGTGCCGCCAGCTGCGCCCAGTCTTGCGGGTCCAGCGTCACCGTCAGGTCCACTGGCCAGTCGCCGATCATGCCGCGAATACGCATCGCCCTCTCCCGTCCCGTACTGTCATCTATCAGCGCCATGCTCCCACGGGGCCCCGGCCGAGCCAAGCTGGTCAGCACCTCAAATAATTGTTATAACGTAACGAATTATCCCCTGTTTCTGGAGTTTCTGCGATGCGCCGCCTGCTGCTTGCCCTGCCGTTTGCCTTGCTGCCCCTCACGCTTGCCCAGGCCGGCGACCACGCTCACGATCACGACGAGCATGCCAGCCTCGATGCACACGCCCATGGCGTGGCCCAGCTGAATGCCGCGCTCGACGGTAAGAACCTGGAGCTGGAGCTGGAAAGCCCGGCCATGAACCTGGTGGGCTTCGAGCACGCCGCCCAGAGCGAGGCCGACAAGGCCAAGGTGACCGCAGCCCGCGCCCAGCTAGAGCAGCCCCTGGCGTTGTTCGGCCTGCCCGCCGCCGCCGGCTGCAGCCTGAGCCAGCAAGCGCTGGAAAGCCCGCTGTTCGGCAGCCCGGCCGCCCATGACGAACACGACGAACACGAAGCGAAGCATGACGCCGACAAGGCCAAGGGCGAACATGCCCATGACGAAGCCGAAGAGACGCACAGCGAGATCCACGCCCATTACCAGTTCGACTGCAGCGCACCCGAGGCGCTGAAGGCACTCGACCTGGCCGAGCTGTTCAAGCGCTTTCCCGCCACCTTGAAAATTCGGGTACAACTGGTCGGCCCCAGTGGTCAGCAAGGCGTGGAGCTGAGCCCGAGCAGTAGCCGCCTGGCGTTCTGACTCTTAGGTACAGGCTGCGCGCAACCCTGGGCCGGCGGCGTAGTTCATTCGCCTGCGTCATACCCGCGCAGGCGGCTCTTTTATCCCCTTCAAGCCTCGCGGACCTATGACCCCTCTGATCGAACTGGCCGACCTCGGCTTTGCCTGGCCCGGCCAGGCGGAATTGCTGGACATCCCACGCTTCGATCTCGGTCGCGGCGAAACCCTGTTTCTCAAGGGCCCCAGCGGCAGCGGCAAGACCACCCTGCTCGGCCTACTGGGCGGCGTGCAGAAACCCGGGCGCGGCAGCATCCGCCTGCTGGGCCAGGAACTGACGGCACTGTCGGCCAGCCGCCGTGACCATTTCCGGGTCGACCACACCGGCTATATCTTCCAGCAGTTCAACCTGCTGCCCTTTCTCTCGGTGCGCGAGAACGTCGAGCTGCCCTGTCACTTCTCCACACTGCGGGCCCGGCGCGCCAGAGAGCGTCATGGCAGCGTCGCCCAAGCCGCCAGTACCCTTCTGGCCCACCTGGGGCTGCAGGATCCGGTTTTTCTGCAACGCCGCGCCGATGCCTTGTCCATCGGCCAGCAGCAGCGGGTAGCCGCAGCCCGCGCGCTGATCGGCCAGCCCGAACTGGTGATCGCCGACGAACCCACCTCGGCCCTGGATGCCGACGCCCGCGAGGCCTTTTTGCAGCTGCTGTTCGGCGAGTGCCGCGAGGCCGGTGCCAGCCTGCTGTTCGTCAGCCACGACCAGGGCCTGGCGCCGCTGTTCGACCGCAGCCTGTCCCTGGCCGACCTCAACCGCTCCACCCGCGCCCGGGAGGCCTGATATGTACTTGCTGCGTCTGGCCCTGGCCAGCCTGGGCAACCGGCGCTTTACCGCGCTGCTCACGGTGTTCGCCATCGCCCTGTCGGTGACCCTGTTGCTGGCGGTCGAGCGCGTGCGCACCGAGACCCGCGCCAGCTTCGCCAACACCATCAGCGGCACCGACCTGATCGTCGGGGCGCGTTCGGGCTCGCTGAACCTGCTGCTGTACGCGGTGTTTCGCATTGGCAACGCCACCAACAATATCCGCTGGGACAGCTACCAGCAGATCGCCGCGAACCCGCGGGTGAAATGGGCGATACCGCTGTCCCTGGGCGATTCGCACCGCGGCTATCGGGTGATGGGCACCAGCACCGCCTATTTCGAGCACTACCAGTACGGCCGCGGCCAGGCCCTGCGCCTGGCCCAGGGCCGTGCCTTCGCCGGGGATCCGTTCGAGGTGGTGCTCGGCGCCGAAGTGGCCAAGGCCCTGGACTACGGCCTGGACGAGCCGCTGGTGCTGGCCCATGGCGTGGCGACCATCAGCCTGGTCAAGCACGACGACAAACCCTTTCGCGTGGTCGGTATCCTGGCGCGTACCGGCACCCCGGTGGACCGTACCCTGCATATTTCCCTGGAAGGCATGGAGGCCCTGCATGTCGACTGGCAGAACGGCATGCCGGCCCGCGGCGACGCCCGGGTCAGTGCTGAGCAGGCCCGCCACCTGGATCTGACGCCCAAGGCCATCACCGCCGTGCTGTTGGGGCTCAACAGCAAGATCGCCACCTTTTCCTTGCAGCGCGAAATCAACGAGTTTCGTGGCGAGCCGCTCTTGGCCATTCTGCCCGGCATGGCCCTGCAGGAACTCTGGAGCCTGATGGGCACGGCGGAACAGGCACTGTTCGTGGTGTCGTTGTTCGTGGTGCTGACCGGACTGATCGGCATGCTCACCGCCATTCTCACCGGCCTCAACGAGCGCCGTCGGGAAATGGCGATCCTGCGTTCGGTGGGCGCGCGACCCTGGCATGTCGCCAGTTTGCTGATCGTCGAGGCCCTCGCCCTCGCCCTGGCCGGCATCCTGGTCGGTGTATGGCTGCTGTACCTGGGCATCGCCTTCGCCCAGGAACCCATCCAGGCCCATTACGGCCTGTACCTGCCGCTCAGCGTGCCGACGCCCTATGAGTGGACGCTGCTCGGCGCTATCCTGGGCGCCGCCCTGCTGATGGGCTGCGTGCCCGCCTGGCGCGCCTATCGCCAATCCCTGGCCGACGGCCTGTCGATTCGTTTATGAGGATGTTCCGCATGTTGCGCACGCTCGCCCCGGTGCTGGCCGCCACCCTCGCCGCCTTGTTGCTGGTCGTCCCACCCAGCTGGGCCGCCGCGGTGATCGAACTGACCTGGTCGGACCTGATGCCGCCGGAAAGCGCCCCACCCGCGCCGCCACCGACCCTGCACGACCTGTCGCAACTGGCCGATGCCCTGGCCAGCGAAAGCGGTCCGGCGGCGGTCCAGCAGTCGCCGGCCGCCCCGACGGTACCGGCGCTCGACGGCGTGGCGGTCAAGTTGCCGGGCTATATCGTGCCCCTGGACGTGACCGAGGAAGGCCGGGTGGTGGAGTTTCTGCTGGTGCCTTATTTCGGCGCCTGCATCCATGTGCCGCCACCGCCGTCCAACCAGATCGTGCATATCAAGAGCGAACTGGGCGTGCTGGTCGATGCGCTCTATCAGCCGTTCTGGGTCGAGGGTCCGCTAAAAATCGAAGCCAGCAGCAGCGAACTGGCCGAGGCCGGCTACACCATGAACGCCGACAAGATCTACGTCTACGAGGTGCCCGAGGGCTGACGGGCAGGCGCAGCCGCTGCGGCGCGCCAAGACCTGGCGTACCGGCACGACGGTGGACGGCGTTACCGGCTTGCCGTATTTTTCGGCGCCTGGATTCCCGCCCCGCTGAACGATAAGGAAAAGGCCGCATGCTTCGCCTGCCTGGTTGCCTCGCACTTTTGCCTTGGTTGTTGCTGCTGGCGCTGGTCGGTTGCGCCGAGGACGACTCCCGCAACCTGCTCCGGGATCGCCAGCCGACCCAGGCCCACGGGATATCCGATGTCGAGCGCCTGACCGACGGACTGGGGGCGCCGGATGGCAGCGACTGGCTGGGGCCGCGCAGCGCCGCGCTGGTCGAGCCGGGCGCCAGTGCCCTGTTCGACCTGGGCACCGTGCAGCCGCTGGGGTGCCTCTGGCTGCAAGGCGACAACAATGACGATTACCTGGTCGCTAGTTCCTTGGATGGGCGCAGCTTTACCCCGATCTGGGTGGGCGGCTCTGTCGCCGAAGCCGGCCTACAGCTGCGCCAGACCCCGATAGAGCTGCAAACACGCTACCTGATGGTCAGCGCGCACGGCGGCGACGGGCGTTACAGCCTGAGCGAGTTCGGCGCGGCCAGCCGTTGTCCTGGGGGCGCCGAAGCCTTTATCCAGCGCCCGCTGGAACCCGCCGTGCTAATCAAGGGATTACTGCTCGGCGCCGTATTGCTGGCCCTGTTGGCCCTCTTTGCCGGCCGAGTCTGCCCACGCCCCGTGGTCCTGCTCCTGACGTTGCTGGGGCTGGCGGCCGCCGCCGGGGCAACCTTCTACCTGACCCGCCTGCCCGCCGTCTTCGCCCTGGAACCGGCGATACGCGCGGCCGTGGCCGCACTGGCGGCGGGCGTGGCGCTGCGCGAAGCCTTTGTCGGACCGCTGTCGTCGTGGCGACGGCGCGCCCACAGCGCGCTGCTGGGGGCGCTGACCCTGGTGGCGCTGGCCAGTTATTACCATTTCGGTCACCTGCAATTTCGCGACGAAAGTCAGAACCGCCAGACCTTCGTCCATGCCACCGACATGCGCCACTACTTCCCCCTGGCCAAGTATTTTCCCGAGTTGCGCTTCGACGGCATGTACCTGGCCAGCGTGGCCGCCTACCAGGACAACCACCCGGACGCCGATATCAGTGACGTGATACTGCGCGACCTGCGCAACAGCGAGGTGCGCCATGTGCGGGAGCTGCTGCCGGAGTTGACCGAAATACGCACCCGATTTTCGGCCGAGCGCTGGCAGGCTTTTCGCGACGACATGAGCTATTTCGAAGGCAGCATGGGCAGCGGTGGTTTTCTCGGGCACAGCCTGCGTGACCACGGCGGCAACGCAACACCAGTGTGGATTCTTTCGGCCTGGCTGATCTTTCGCGACCTGCCGGCCAGCGAACTGAGCCTGACCCTGGCCGGACTGCTCGATCCCCTGCTGCTGCTGGTGCTGTTCGGCTGTATCTGGCGCACGTTCGGCAGCCGTCCCGCGCTCTATGCGGCGATCCTGTTCGGCGCCACAGACTTCTACATGTTCGGCTCCAACCTGGTGGGCTCGACCCTGCGCCTGGACTGGCTGGTGGCCCTGGGCCTGGGCGCCTGCGCGTTGCGCAGCGGTCGGCCGCTGCTCGGCGGCGCGCTGCTGGCCTACGGCGCGCTGATCCGCGCCTTCCCGGCCCTGACCGTGTTCTTTCTGGCGGTGCCGCTGCTCTGGTGGCTGCTGGAGCGCTGGCGCAGCCAACGACCGCTGTCGCTGACCGCGCTCTGGCAGGAGCAGGCCGCGACCCTGCGCGCCGGCCTGGGCGCACTGGCCATGGTGCTGGCCATGCTGGCGCTCACCTCCTTCACCTTCGGCTTCCAGAACGCTTGGGTGAAGTGGTACGAAAAGGTTTCGATCCACGCCGAGGACCCGAGCGTCAACAATATCGGCCTGCGCAACCTGATGTCCTTCTCCCCGCAACTGACCGCGCAACAGGTCTTGCGCCCGGAGCACCCGGAACCCTGGATCGACTGGCAGCGTACCCAGCGCGAAACCTATGCCTCGCGCTGGCTGGCCAATGCCGGGATCTTGCTGCTGGCCCTGGGCGCCCTCTTGCTGGCCTGCTACCGCCGCGCGCTGCACCAGAGCGCGCTGCTGGGCCTGCTGGCGGTGCCCTTTCTGTTCTACCTGTCCAATTACTACTACCACTTCATTTTCCTGCTGCCGTTGGCCCTGGCCCCGGCACGGGGCGATGCCGCGCGCTCGCGCCTGTTCGCCTGGGGCGTGCTGCTGCTGGGCCTGGTGTGCGTCGGCCAGTACTTCAGCCTCGCCGAGCACTGGTCGGACGAACGCTACACCTGGCAATGCCTGCTGCTGATGGGGGCCTTTAGCCTGATGCTGCTGCCGATGGCGATCCAGGGCGGGCGCCGGTGGATGGCGGATCGCCCCAGGGCCGCCGAGTAAGTTCACGCGCCGCATGCCTCAAACCCCGGCGAGCATCGCGATAACGCGGGGCTGGGTTACGCCATCGCGGGGCCGATATTCAGGTCGTGTGACGGAGCGGGTACCGCCACGGGCCGCCTGAATGCGCGTCATTGAAAAAATCGGCCGTTTCGTCGTATTAAGCGCCTCCATTGAGCTAGATCAACACACCCCGCACGGCCACTCCCTATCCTGCGCATCAGTCCTTACCCACTCGCTGATCCGTCCGGAGTTCACCATGCGCACGCCTCTGTTCGCCCTGCTCACCCTCGCGCTCGCCGCGCCCCTGGCCCAGGCCCACAGCGCGGGCGATATCATCGTTCGCGGCGGCGCGGCCACCGTCGATCCACGGGAAGACAGCAGCCGCATTTCCACCGCGGCAACCGGCGCCATTGCCGGCACTTCGGCCGGCGTGGACAGCAGCACCCAACTGGGGCTGACCGGCACCTATATGCTGACCGACCACCTGGGCATCGAGCTGCTGGCGGCCACCCCGTTCAGCCACGATATCAGCGTCAGCGGCATCGACGCGGCGCTCGGTGTCGCCTCCGGCACCTTCGACGGCCGCTTCGCCGATGCCAAGCAGCTGCCACCCACCCTGTCGCTGCAGTACTACCCCCTGGACCCGAAGTCGACCCTGCAGCCCTATGTCGGCGCGGGCCTGAACTACACCCTGTTCTTCGACGAGGGCCTGACCGGCCGGCAGAAAGGCAACGGCTTCAGCAACCTCGAACTCGACAACAGCTTCGGCCTGGCCCTGCAGGCCGGCATGGACCTGATGCTGACCGACCAGGTGCTGCTCAATGCCGCGGTCTGGTATATCGACATCGACACCCAAGCAACCGCCGAACACAGCGTCCTAGGCAAAGTGAAGGTCGATGTAGACATCGACCCCTGGGTCTATATGGTCGGCCTTGGGTACACGTTCTGATCGTGCTGCGCGAGGCGTAACGAAAAGCCGGCATCCGCCGGCTTTTTTATGGGGCCATCGACCTAAAACAGTGGCGGTTCAGCGTGGCGCCTCGAGCCCCAGCAACTGCGCCAGCCCCACGGCCATCGGCGTCGGTTCGGGAAAGGCGTAGCGGTTCAACAGCCGTCGATTGTCGGCCCGCGAATGACGGATATCGCCAGCGCGGGCCGGCAGGTGGGTCACCGGCGGCAAGCCGCCGAGCAGCTCGCCGATCAGTGCCAGCAACTGGTTGAGGCTGGTGGCCTGGTTCAGGCCGACATTGGCCGCATCGCTCGGCGGCACGGGCCCCAGCAAGGCCTGCAGCAATACCGTCACCAGGTCGCCGATGTAGACGAAATCCCGGGTCTGCTCGCCGTCGCCGAAGACCTTGATCGGCAGGCCCTGGAGGGCGCGCTGAGTAAAAATGCTGATCACCCCCGAATAGGGCGAGGACGGGTCCTGGCGCGGACCGAAGATATTGAAGAAGCGAAAGATCGCCGGCTCCAGACCGTGCTGGCGGCGGTAGAAATCCAGATAATACTCGCTGGCCAACTTGTCCACGGCATAGGGGGTCAGCGGCGCCTTGGAGGTGTCCTCGTCGATCGCCAGGCCGTCGCCATGCTGTCCGTAGACCGCCGCACTGGAGGCGAACAGCACGCGCTTGAGCCCCAACTCGTTCATGGCCTGGCAGATATTCAGGGTGCCGACGAAGTTGCTCTGATGGGTGCCGACCGGATCGTCCACCGAGGCCTGCACCGAGGCCACGGCGGCCAGGTGCACCACCGCCCGGCAACCGCTCAACACGCGCCGGACCAAGGCACCGTCGGCGACATCGCCTTCGACCAGCTCCAGCCGCGGATGGGCCAGCGGCAGGTTGTCCGTCTTGCCTGTCGATAAATTATCCAGTACCCGCACCCCGTGGCCCCGCTCCAGCAAGGCCTGGACCAGGTGGGAGCCGATAAAACCGGCACCGCCGGTGACCAAAATGGGTGCATCAGGCATGACGGTAGTACCTGTCCAGAAGGCCTGGCAAGGCCGAGCGCCAGGCGCGCGGCTTGATGCCGAAGGTGTGCAGAATTTTCTTGCACGACAGCACCGCATGCTGCGGCTCGTCGGCGGCATCCGGGCGCACGGCATGGCCCTGGGGGGTGATGGTTTCGACTCGCAAGGGATGCAGCGCACGGGCCTCGGCCAGCACCGCCTGGGCCAGGGCCAGGGGCGTGGTGGCCTCGTGGCCGCCGTAATGGTAGGTGCCCCACAACGGCGCGGTGCAGTCGAGCTGTTTGAGAATCGCCAGAATCACCCGCGCGGCATCGTCCACCGGCGTCGGGTTGCCGCGTCGATCATCGGCCAGCAACAGCTCGCTCTCGCGCTCGGCCCGCACCAGAAACCGCCCGAGCTGGCCCTCGGCGCTGTCGTCGAGCAGCCAACCCAGGCGCAGCAATATATGCCGCGGGCAGGTCGCCCGCACACGCTGTTCCATGCGCCACAGGGCCTGACCGCGCAGCCCCAGGGGCACCGGATCTTCTTTCTCGCTGTAGGCCGTGGCGCGCGAACCGTCGAACACTCGGTAGCTGGAGGGCTGCAACAGGCGGATATCGTGGTGTTGGCAGAGTTCGGCCAGGCGCTCGACCGCGTGTTCCTGAGTCGCGAAGCGAGCTTCGCTAACGGCCTCGTTCTGGAACCAATCGAAGTAGTAGGCCAGGTTGACCAGGGCATCGGGCCGGGTGTCGTCAAGCAACTGGGTCAGGCTGGCCGCATCCCAGCCTGACTTCGGTGGACGCGGCGCGAGAAAGCCGATGTCCTCCTCGGCGCCCAGGCGGATCAGCGCTTGCCCGAGGGCATTCCCCCCGCCCAGTAACATCAGACGCATATGCATGGAAATCGGATCGACTCGTTAGGCGGATCACCTGCGCCAGTCCCGGAACCGACTATCGACGGCCATCACGCCGAGCAGCGCGCTGCAGCGGATCGGGAGGCGCCGGATGGGCCCGGCACGTAATTAAGAGGGCTAGTATGCCGATTTTCCATGCGCGCCGCCTCTACACCTCTGGCTGGCGCGCCCGCGGATCTCGGCAGAGGGACCCGAGTCAGGGGACCGTCGGCAGGACGCGCTTGCGCGCGCGGTGCTGATAGGCGGCGATGATACGGGCGCAGACCTGGTCCTCGACCGGTTTGCCATCGAGAAAATCGGCGATCTACTCGTAACTAAGGCCAAAGACCACTTCGTCCGGGCGCTGGGGCGCCAGGTCTTCCAGATCGGCCAGGGGCGCCTTCTGCACCCGCGCAGCCGGGGCGCCCAGATGCTGCCCGACGGCCCGCACTCGCCGCTTGCTCAAGCCATCCAGGGGCGCGGCATCGAAGCCGCCATCGCCGTACTTGGTGAAAAAGCTCATCACCGCCTCGGCCGCGTGATCGGTACCCATCACCATGCCCTTGGCGGGCCCGGACAGGGCGTACTGGGCAATCATGCGCTGGCGGGCCTTGATATTACCCAGCACGAAGCCCCGCTGCCGGACATCGATATAACGGGCCGCAGCCGCTTCCAGCGCGTCAATCATGGCATCGCTGGGGGCCTTGATATCGACCGTCAGCACTCTGTCCAGACGAATAAAATCCAGGGTCTTTTGCGCATCGTCCGCGTCACGCTGCACGCCGTACGGCAGGCGCACCGCGATAAAATCCGCTCGATGCTCCTGGGCCCGAACGCGCTCGACAGTCAGTTGGCACAAACGCCTGGCCACGGTGGAGTCCAACCCCGCCACAGATCCCCAGCACCAGGGCTTACCGCCGGGCAAGCAGCACCTGCTCGACGAGAAAGCCTATCCGCCGCTCGGCTTCTGCGGCCGTGTCGAAGTGCTCCGCCACCTGCAAAAAGATTCGGATCTGCCGTAGCTGCGCCTGTTGTTCGGAGGTGGCCAAGGACCTAGCCTCCTTCGCCTCGGGTCCATTTTCCATGAAAGATCGCGATGCCCCGCAGGGCCCGCAAGGCCGCCGCTTCGATCACCTGTCGGCGGTCGCCGGGAAAATACTCGGTGCGCGAATACAGGGTTATCTGCCGTTCCCGTTGAAAGCCCCAAGCAAAACACAGGGTACCTGCCCGGGTACCGTCCATGTCGTCCGGACCGGCGATGCCGGTGGTGGCGACCGCCACATTCGCCTCGCTCTCGCGCAACGCGCCCTGGGCCATTTCCCGGGCCACTTGCTCGCTGGTCAGGCTGAAGGTCTCGATAGTAAAGGGACTGACGCCCAGCACGCGCTTTTTCGCCTGCTCCGAATAGACCACATAACCGGTGTTCAGGCAGGTACCGCTGCCCGGAACCTGGGCCAGCAACTCGATGACCTTACCGGCCGTGCAGGACTCGGCCGTGGCCAGGATCAACCCCTGCTGCTTGAGAAAATCGACAACCACTTCGACAGCACGGCTCATGATTCGCAGCCTCGAGGATAAAAATGAGGGAAAAGGTCGCCCAGGCCGTTTCGACTGGGCCCTCGACTTATGGCTTTAGGAGTAAGCGCAACAGAAAAGTTGCCGCCGGGCTGATCAATGGATCGCGCTTGAAGGTCGGACCGGTCGGCACTTCGACTGAACCCTGCCGCGGTAAACCGGATCAGTAAAACAGGCAGTGGCATGGGAACCCTGACCCTGTTGCGGTGACCCGAGACGCGGGCCACTCAGGCCAACGAGGCTGTCGGCCCTGCCGATCACAATCGCTATGTGGCAAAGGAGCTGCAACCATGAACGAGCCGTTTTGGCTATGGGCAGGCGCCGGTCTGCTGGTACTGCTGATCGACCTCTGGCTGATTGCCAATATCCTGCGAACAGACCGCACTACCTCGACCAAGCTGAGCTGGACATTCATCGTGCTACTGCTGCCGGTCATCGGCATGATCGCCTGGGGAATTGCCGGTCCACGAAGCTATAAACCGGTCAGCTCCAGGGAGCACAGTAAGTAGTAAGTAAGGGGCATAACCGCAGCAGAGTGCGGCCATTTGAATGACCTGCACTGGAGAGAGCGGTGCGGTGGGAGGCTATAAAGCCAAGAAAGCCAAGGATTATTGCAGCACGGCGGCCTAAGACCCAGGCGGACCTTAAAGAGCTAGAGAGCATACCGGCTCGTCCCAATCACCCCTGTGATGGAGGCTGGACGACGCCGGGCGGGCTCGACGCTAGCCAGTAACTAGACGTGCCGACGGCTGGTCGCCGAGGCATACCGGCTGAGCCGGGCTCGGGGCACCAGCAGGGCGTCGCCATAAGTCGGCAGCGCGAAGCGGTTCTGGCTCTGCAGCTTTTTGATATCCGGTGCGCTGCCGGTATTAAGTGCCAGATCGCGGCGCAGGGCCTCGACCACCCAGGCGCGTTCCTTGCCGCAGATGCACTGCTGACTGGTCAGGGCGCGGCGCAGCAACAGGCTTTCGTCTTTAAGGCTGACCACTGCGCCCCCGTCGGGACGGGACTCGATGGCCACGCTGAATTGAGGAAAGGCTGCAGCAAACTCGTTCAGGACTTCGTTCATATCGGATCGACTCGCGCAAATAAGTGGAGAGGTTCCTTAACCTTCTGCACGCCGCATGCCAATCCAAATTAAAGAATATAATTCTTTAATTTCAACAACTTATATTCTTTTAAAAAAATCATGATCATGCAAAATGCAATGCCACTGCAGAACGCGCATGCAAATTGCCCTTATGGCTCGCCCACCTCGGCCAGCCGCTTCGGGGATAGACATAAAAAACCCCGCGGGCCGTTCAGCGCGCGGGGCTTGGGTACACAGCCGGCAATGACTAGAACGGAATATCGTCATCGAAGCTGTCGTAGTCCGGTGCCGGCTGCTGGGCGACCGGCTGTTGCGGAGCAGGACGCGATTCGCGCGGCGCCTGCTGCTCGCGCTGGGGTTGCTGACGCGGCGCCGACTGACGCGGCGCCGAATCGTCGCCGCCACGGCCGCCCAGCAACTGCATGGTGCCGCCCATATCGACCACGATTTCGGTGGTGTAGCGCTTGATCCCGTCCTTCTCCCACTCGCGGGTCTGCAGGCGGCCTTCGACGTACACCTGCGAACCCTTGCGCAGGTACTCGCCGGCAATTTCCGCGACCTTGCCGAAGAAGCTCACGCGGTGCCACTCGGTGCGTTCCTGCTTCTGGCCGCTCTGCTTGTCGGTCCAGCTGTCAGTGGTGGCCAGGGTGACGTTGGTCACCGCGTTGCCATTGGGCAGGTAGCGGGTTTCAGGGTCGCCGCCGACGTTGCCAATCAAGATGACTTTGTTAACCCCACGGGCCATAACATTCTCCTCGGCTTCAGCACGCCGCGGGCGCCGATTCGATCAGGCGCTCCAGGGACGTGCGATCCAGTTGCTGGGTATCGACTTTGATATAAATGGCGGCCTCAGCGGCTACCACCACGGCATCGGTTACTCCCGCCACGGCCCGCAAACGCTCGGCTAGACCGGCGTCACGCAGCGCCTGCGGCGACAGCGGCAAGCGCAGGCTCGTGACGTAGGGAGGCTCACGCATAGTAACAGCAAAGGCCAGCCAGATCGCGCAGAGCGCGGCACAGCCGACAAACACGAGCCCCAGCCCTCCCAGCTGAAACAGCCAACCACCGAGGATGCCACCCAGGGCCGCGCCGAGGAACTGGCTGGTGGAATACACGCCCATGGCCGTGCCCTTGCCACCGGCCGGCGCCACCTTGCTGATCAGCGACGGCAGCGAGGCTTCCAGCAGGTTGAAGGCGGTGAAGAACACCAGGGTGCCGATCACCAGCGCGCGCAGGCTGTGGCCGTATTGCCAAAAGAACAGCTCACACAGCATCAGCAGCGTGACCGCGCCGAGCAGTACGCGCTTCATCCGGCGCTTTTTCTCGCCATAGATGATAAATGGCACCATCAGCACAAAGCTGACCAGCAGCGCGACCAGATAGACCCACCAGTGCTCGTCCTTGGGCAGCCCACCCTGCTCCACCAGCGCCAGAGGCAGGACCACGAAGCTGGCCATGAGGATGGCGTGCAAAACGAAGATGCCCAGGTCCAGACGCAGCAGATCGGGGTGGCGCAGGGTACTGGCGAAGGCTTCGCGGACCACACCGGATTCGCGGTGCCGCAGATGACCGTCGGCCTGAGGCACCAGCCAGGCGATCAGGCCCATGCCAACCAGGGCCATTGCGGCGGTCGCCCAGAACAGCCCGGACAGGCCGAAGGCGCGGGTCAGCAACGGGCCGACCACCATGGCCACGGCGAACGACAGGCCGATGCTCATGCCGATCATGGCCATGGCCTTGGTCCGGTGCTGCTCGCGGGTCAGGTCCGAGAGCAGCGCCATCACCGCTGCCGAGATGGCGCCGGCGCCCTGCAGCACGCGCCCGGCGATCACTTCCCCAATGGAGTCGGCATTGGCGGCCCAGGCGCTGCCGGCGGCGAAGATCAGCAGGCCCAGGTAGATCACCGGGCGCCGGCCGATGCGATCGGACAGCATGCCGAAGGGAATCTGCAGGCAGGCCTGGGTCAGGCCGTAGGCGCCGATGGCCAGGCCGATCAAGGCCGGCGTGGCGCCGTCCAGGTCCATGCCGTAGGTGGCCAGGACCGGCAGCACCATGAACATGCCGAGCATGCGAAACGCGAACACCAGCGCCAACCCGCTCGCGGCGCGGGTCTCGCGGCCATTCATTCGCTCGCTGTGCGGATCGTGCATGGATCGGACCTTATGGAAAACCGGTCGCGATTCTACCAGTGCGCACCGCCAAGAGCCCATGCAAAAGCGTCGCAGGGCAAATGCCCGACAAACCTTATTTGCGCACCGCAGTCAGAGAGGCACTCAGCGTTTTGCCGCTTGGCCGCGGCGCGCCGTATACTCGCGGGTTTACGCCCGCCATGCGAGGCCGCAGTGGACAAGATAGTGATTCGTGGGGCTCGGACCCACAACCTGAAGAACATCGACCTGACGCTGCCCCGCGACAAGTTGATCGTGATCACCGGGCTGTCCGGGTCGGGTAAATCCTCCCTGGCCTTCGACACCCTCTACGCCGAGGGCCAGCGCCGCTACGTCGAGTCGCTGTCGGCCTATGCCCGGCAGTTCCTGTCGATGATGGAAAAGCCCGACGTCGATACCATCGAGGGGCTCTCGCCGGCGATTTCCATCGAGCAGAAATCCACCTCGCACAACCCGCGCTCCACCGTCGGCACCATCACCGAAATCTACGACTACCTGCGCCTGCTCTACGCCCGGGTTGGTATTCCGCGCTGCCCGGACCACGACCTGCCCCTGGAGGCCCAGACCGTCAGCCAGATGGTCGACCAGGTGCTGGCCCTGCCCGAAGGGCGCAAGCTGATGCTGCTGGCGCCTATCATTCGCGAACGCAAGGGCGAGCACCTGGCGGTGTTCGACGAGCTGCGAGCCCAGGGTTTCGTGCGGGTGCGGATCAACGGCACGCTGCACGAGCTGGACGAACTGCCCAAGCTGGACAAGCAGAAGAAGCACAGCATCGATGCCGTGGTTGATCGGTTCAAGGCCCGCGGCGACCTGCAGCAGCGACTGGCCGAATCGTTCGAGACCGCCCTCAAGCTGGCCGACGGCCTGGCCCTGGTGGCGCCCATGGACGATGACACTGGCGAGGAGATGATCTTCTCCGCGCGCTTCGCCTGTCCGGTCTGCGGCCACTCGATCAGCGAGCTGGAACCCAAGCTGTTTTCCTTCAACAACCCGGCCGGCGCCTGTCCGACTTGCGACGGCCTGGGCGTAAAGCAGTTCTTCGACGTCAAGCGCCTGGTCAACGGTCAGTTGACCCTGGCCGAGGGCGCGATCCGCGGTTGGGACCGGCGCAACGTCTATTACTTCCAGATGCTCGGCTCCCTCGCCGCCCATTACGGCTTCAGTCTGGAGGTGCCCTTCGAGGACCTCCCGGCCGAGCAGCAGAAATGCATCCTGTACGGCAGTGGCCGCGACGATGTCGAGTTCCGCTACCTCAACGACCGGGGCGATATCGTCAAACGCTCGCACCCCTTCGAAGGCATAGTGCCGAACCTGGAGCGGCGCTACCGCGAGACCGAGTCGACCAGCGTGCGCGAGGAGCTGGCCAAGTTCCTCAGCACCCAGGCCTGCCAGGACTGCCGCGGCACCCGCCTGCGCCGCGAAGCCAGGCATGTCTGGGTCGGTGAACGAACCCTGCCGGCGGTCACCGGTCTGCCGATCGGCGACGCCACCGAGTATTTCGCCGGCCTGGCCCTGACCGGCCGCCGCGGCGAGATCGCGGAAAAGATCCTTAAGGAAATCCGCGAGCGCCTGCAGTTTCTGGTCAACGTGGGCCTGGACTACCTGACCCTGGACCGCAGCGCCGACACCCTCTCGGGCGGCGAGGCCCAGCGCATTCGCTTGGCCAGCCAGATCGGCGCCGGCCTAGTCGGGGTGATGTATATCCTCGACGAGCCCTCCATCGGCCTGCACCAGCGCGACAACGAGCGCCTGCTCGGTACCCTGCGGCATTTGCGCGACATCGGTAATACCGTGATCGTGGTCGAGCACGACGAGGACGCCATTCGCATGGCCGACTACGTGGTGGATATCGGTCCCGGGGCCGGCGTGCATGGAGGGCGCATCGTCGCCGAAGGCACGGCGGCCGAGGTCATGGCCCATCCGGACTCCCTGACCGGCAAGTACCTGTCCGGCCGGGTGAAGATCCCGGTGCCGGCCCAGCGCACCCCGCGGGACAAGAAGCAGCTGCTCAAGGTCAAGGGCGCGCGCGGCAACAACCTGCGCAATGTCGACCTGGAAATCCCCATTGGCCTGCTGACCTGCGTCACCGGGGTCTCGGGCTCGGGCAAGTCAACCCTGATCAACAACACCCTCTACCCCTTGAGCGCTACCGCGCTGAACGGCGCCACCACCCTGGAAGCCTCGGCCCACGACAGCTGCGACGGTCTGCAGCACCTGGACAAGGTGGTGGATATCGACCAGAGCCCGATCGGCCGCACCCCGCGCTCCAACCCGGCGACCTATACCGGACTGTTCACCCCGATCCGCGAGCTGTTCGCCGGCGTACCGGAATCGCGCTCGCGCGGTTATGGCCCGGGGCGCTTCTCCTTCAACGTCAAGGGGGGTCGCTGCGAGGCTTGCCAGGGTGATGGCCTTATCAAGGTGGAAATGCACTTCCTGCCCGATATCTACGTGCCCTGCGACGTGTGCAAGAGCAAGCGCTACAACCGTGAAACCCTGGAAGTGAAGTACAAGGGCAAGAGCATCCACGAGGTGCTGGAAATGACCATCGAAGAAGCCCGGGTATTTTTCGATGCCGTGCCGGCCCTGGCGCGCAAACTGCAGACGCTGGTGGATGTGGGCCTGTCCTATATCAAGCTCGGCCAGTCGGCCACCACCCTGTCCGGCGGCGAGGCGCAGCGGGTCAAGCTGAGCCGCGAGCTGTCCAAGCGCGACACCGGCAAGACCCTGTATATCCTCGACGAGCCGACCACGGGCCTGCACTTCGCCGACATCCAGCAGCTGCTCGACGTGCTGCACCGCCTGCGCGACCACGGCAACACCGTGGTGGTGATCGAGCACAACCTGGACGTGATCAAGACCGCGGACTGGTTGGTGGATCTGGGTCCGGAAGGCGGTTCGCGGGGCGGGCAGATCATCGCGGTCGGCACTCCGGAACAAGTTGCCGAGATGGAACAATCCCACACCGGCTACTTCCTCAAGCCGCTGCTGGAGCGGGACAGGGCTTAGCCAGCCAGCACGCTCACGGATTGACTCAGCAGCCCGGATGCAGTCCCGAGGCGGGCCGATCGCCTCTGGATACCCGCCTACACGGGTATGACGGCTGAAGGCTTGGCATTGGAAGGCCGGGGCGCTCGCCGAGCCGGCTGCAATTCTGGCACTGGACCGAATGCAAACCTGTCGCGGGCGGCAGCCGTTCGGGTCTCACGGCTAGAACTTCGTCTGCCAGGCGGACCGGTCGGAACCCGCTCGGAAGCCAGACCTAGCCTTGCGATTGCAGGTAGTTTTCCAGGCCGATGCGCTGGATCAACCCCAGCTGCTGCTCCAGCCAGTAGGTATGGTCTTCCTCGGTGTCGCTCAACTGGACCCGAAGGATATCGCGGCTGACATAGTCGCCTTGCGCCTCGCACAGGGTGATGCCCTGGCAGAGGGCGGCGCGCACCTTGTATTCAAGGCGCAAGTCGCTGGCCAGCATCTCCGGGACCGTGGCGCCGATATCCAGATCGTCGGGACGCATGCGTGGCGTACCTTCAAGCATCAGGATGCGCCGGATCAAGGCATCGGCGTGCTGGGTCTCGTCTTGCATTTCATGGTCGATGCGCGCATGGAGTTTGCTGAAGCCCCAATCCTCGTACATGCGCGAATGCACGAAATATTGATCCCGCGCCGCCAGCTCGCCGGCCAGTAAGGTATTGAGGTAATCGATGACCTGCGGCTGCCCCTTCATCGAAGCGTATCTCCCGGATAAAAGGCAATTCTGAACCATGCGCGGCTTGCGGTCATCCGCTTCCTCGGCAGCGGGCGGCCGGGCATAAAAAAACCGGGCTCAAGGCCCGGTTTTTTCTACAACCTGCAACGTTACTCTGCAGCTTCTACTGTGCCGCCGACCGGACGGTCGACCAGCTCAACATAGGCCATAGGCGCATTGTCGCCTGTGCGGAAACCGCACTTGAGGATGCGCAGGTAACCGCCCTGACGGGTGGCGTAGCGCTTGCCCAGGTCGTTGAACAGCTTGCCGACGATGGCTTTCGACCGGGTACGGTCGAAGGCCAGACGGCGGTTAGCCAGACTATCCACTTTAGCCAGAGTGATCAGCGGCTCGGCAACCCGACGCAGTTCCTTGGCCTTAGGCAGGGTAGTTTTGATCAGCTCGTGCTCAAACAGCGACACCGCCATGTTCTGAAACATGGCCTTGCGGTGAGCGCTGGTGCGGCTCAGGTGACGACCACTCTTACGATGACGCATGGTTCAATTCCTTACCGAACTCACGTTCGGTGATGATGACGATCAGGCCGTGGCCTTGTCGTCTTTCTTCAGGCTTGCCGGCGGCCAGTTGTCGAGGCGCATGCCGAGGGACAGACCGCGGGAGGCCAGAACGT
>JAZKHB010000006.1:0-65636 GCA_040385585.1 Pseudomonadota bacterium
TGTGGGTCGTCGACTTCCCGATGTTCGAGGAGAACGACGATGGCAGCCTGACTGCCATGCACCACCCGTTCACCGCGCCGAGCTGCAGCGCGGCCGAGCTGGAAGCCAATCCCTCGGCCGCCCTGTCGCGTGCCTACGACATGGTGCTCAATGGCACCGAGCTGGGCGGCGGTTCGATCCGGATCCACGACAAGGCCATGCAGCAGACCGTTTTCCGCGTGCTGGGCATCAGCGAAGACGAGCAGCAGGAGAAGTTCGGCTTCCTGCTCGACGCCCTGAAATACGGCGCGCCACCCCACGGTGGCCTTGCATTCGGCTTGGATCGCCTGGTGATGCTGATGACCGGCGCCCAGTCTATCCGCGAAGTGATCGCTTTCCCGAAAACCCAGAGCGCGGCCTGCGTCATGACCCAGGCGCCGGGCCTGGTCGACGCCAAGGCATTGCGCGAGCTGCATATCCGTCTGCGCGAACAGCCCAAGGCCGAGTAAGCCGGGGTGATAGGCCGGGCCGTCCTAGGGGGCGGCCCGGTCGTTTCAAGAAAACAGAATTCGGAGCGAGTTATGGCGGGTCATTCCAAGTGGGCCAACATCAAGCACCGCAAAGGGCGTCAGGACGCCAAGCGCGGCAAGATCTTCACCAAGCTGATCCGCGAATTGACCGTGGCGGCCAAGAGTGGCGGTCTCCCCGCGGATAACCCGCGTCTGCGCCTGGCGGTGGACAAGGCGCTGACGGCCAACATGACCCGCGACACCATCGATCGCGCCATTGCCCGCGGCGTGGGCTCGGACGAAGCCGACAATATGCTCGAGCTGAGTTACGAGGGCTACGCGCCGGGCGGCGTGGCGGTCTTCGTCGAAGCCATGACCGATAACCGCAACCGCACGGCCGCCGAAGTGCGGCATGCCTTCACCAAGTGTGGCGGCAACCTGGGTACCGATGGTTCGGTGGCCTATATGTTCGACCGCAAGGGGCAAATCAGCTTCGCGCCGGGCATCAACGAAGATGCCTTGATGGAGGCGGTATTGGAGGCGGGCGCCGACGACGTGGAAATGGGCGATGACGGCTCGGCGCTGGTCTCGACCAGCTTCGCCGATTTTCTCGCGGTCAACGAGGCGCTGGCGGCGGCCGGCTTCAAGGGCGAGGAGGCGGATATCGCCATGATCCCTTCGGTCAGTGCGCCCATTACCGACCTGGAGACCGCCAAGAAGGTGCTCAAACTGATCGACATGCTGGAAGACCTGGACGACGTGCAAAACGTCTACTCCAATGCCGAGATCCCTAATGAGGTGATGGAGCAGCTCGGCTAATACGCAGAACCCTGGTGTAGGGTGGATAACGATGTTCTTATCCACCGTAGCGCCAAATGGTGGATGGATAGGGCGTCATCCACCCTACCTGCAGTCTTTGCGTGACCAGTCCCTTATTCAGCGAGCCGCGGGTGCCATGACTCTTATTCTCGGGATCGATCCTGGTTCGCGCATCACCGGCTACGGCGTGGTGCGCGATAGCGGCCGCGGCTGCGAATACATTGCCTCGGGCTGCATTCGCACCGGCACGGGTTCTCTCCAGGAGCGGTTACAGATCGTGTTTCGCGGGGTGCGCGAGGTGATCCAGAGCCACGGACCGGTGACCATGGGCATCGAAAAGGTCTTTATGGCGAAAAACGCCGACTCGGCGCTCAAGCTCGGTCAGGCCCGCGGCGCGGCCCTGGTCGCGGCCATGGAGGAGGGGCTGGAGATCGCCGAATACAGCGCTACCCAGGTCAAACAGGCCGTGGTCGGCACGGGCGGGGCGGACAAGCAGCAGGTGCAGCTGATGGTAATGCACCTGCTCAAACTGACCCAGAAGCCGCAGATCGACGCCTCCGACGCCCTGGCCATTGCCCTGTGCCATGCCCATACCCGTTCAAGTCTGCTGCCCCACGGCCTGATGGCGGCACGCAGCCGTGGCGGGCGGTTGCGCCTGTGATAAGTACCCCTATTGGCGCCGGATTTCCCGGCCTGTACAGGACCTGATGCTGTGATTGGACGCCTGCGCGGTACCCTGGCGGATAAGCAACCGCCGCACCTAATCCTGGATATCAACGGTCTGGGCTACGAGCTGGAAGTGCCCATGAGCACCCTGTACCGCCTGCCGACCTTGGGGGAGCCGGTCACCCTGCATGTGCATATGGTGGTGCGCGAGGATGCCCAGCTGCTCTACGGCTTTCTGGAAAAGCGCGAGCGCGAGCTGTTCCGCGAACTGATTCGCCTCAACGGGGTGGGGCCCAAGCTGGCCCTGGCCTTGATGTCGGGTCTTGAGGTGGACGAGCTGGTGCGCTGCGTACAGGCCCAGGACACTTCGGCCCTAACGCGCATTCCCGGGGTGGGCAAGAAAACCGCCGAACGCCTGCTGGTGGAGCTCAAAGATCGCTTCAAGGCCTGGGAGGTCTTGCCGGGCATCAGCGGCTTCGTGGTGGAACCTCACCTGGTGACGGCAGTCTCAAGCGCGGAGAATGACGCAGTCAGCGCCTTGATTTCCCTGGGCTTCAAGCCCCAGGAAGCCAGTCGGGCAGTTTCCGCCGTGCAGGAAGACGGTTTGAGCAGTGAAGACATGATCCGTCGTGCATTGAAGGGAATGGGTTAAGTGATCGAAGCCGACCGTCTGATTACCGCGCGCGCACCCGACCGCGAAGAGCAGCTGGACCGGGCCATCCGGCCGCTGCGTCTGGCCGACTATATCGGTCAGCCCAAGGTGCGCGAGCAGATGGAGCTGTTTATCCAGGCCGCTCGCGGGCGCAGCGAAGCCCTGGATCACACCCTGATCTTCGGTCCGCCGGGCCTGGGCAAGACCACCCTGGCCAATATCATTGCCCAGGAAATGGGCGTCTCGATCAAGAGCACCTCGGGACCCGTGCTGGAGCGCCCCGGTGATCTGGCGGCCATGCTGACCAATCTGGAGCCGGGCGATGTATTGTTTATCGACGAGATTCATCGGCTGTCGCCGATCGTCGAAGAAGTGCTGTACCCGGCCATGGAGGACTTTCAGCTCGATATCATGATCGGCGAAGGCCCCGCGGCGCGTTCGATCAAACTGGACCTGCCGCCTTTTACCTTGATTGGCGCCACCACCCGGGCCGGCATGCTGACCAACCCCCTGCGTGACCGTTTCGGAATAGTCCAGCGCCTGGAGTTCTACAACATCGACGACCTGGCGACCATCGTCGAGCGCTCGGCCGGCATTCTCGGGCTGCCGATCGAAGTGCAGGGTGCTTACGAAATCGCCCGCCGCGCCCGCGGCACGCCGCGTATCGCCAACCGATTGCTGCGTCGGGTGCGGGATTTCGCCGAGGTGCGGGCCCAGGGGCATATCACTCGAGCGGTGGCCGATCTGGCACTGAACCTGTTGGATGTGGACGAGCACGGCTTCGACCACCAGGACCGGCGCCTGCTGTTGACCCTGATCGAGAAATTCGACGGCGGCCCGGTGGGCATCGACAGCCTGGCGGCGGCCATCAGCGAGGAGCGGCACACCATCGAAGACGTGCTGGAGCCCTACCTGATCCAGCAGGGCTATATCATGCGCACCCCCCGGGGGCGGGTGGTGACCCGGCACGCTTACCTACATTTTGGCCTGAACGTGCCGGCGCGCCTGGGCGAGCTGCCGGTCGCGGACCTGTTCGCCGGTGACGAAGGGTGAAGGATTCAGTAAAAAAACAGTTGGATTGCCCGATTGGCAACCCGGGGAGTAAGCACTAGAGTATGCGCGCGTCAAACGGGCTTGAGCCGTTCGCCCACCGGTGTCGGGTGTATTACGAAGACACCGATGCCGGCGGCATCGTCTACTACGTCAATTACCTTAAATTCATGGAGCGGGCTCGTACCGAGCGGCTGCGGCATCTGGGCTTTGCCCAGTCCGCGCTGGCGGGAGAGGGCCTGCTGTTCGTCGTGCATTCCAGCGAGGCGCGCTACCACGCGCCGGCGCGCCTGGACGACGAGCTGCTGGTCAGCGCCGATGTGATCGAATTGAACCGTGCCAGCCTGCGCTTTCGTCAACAGGTCAGGCGGGCTACGGATAACGCGCTGCTCTGCGAAGGGCAGTTCCTGGTGGCCTGTGTGCGCGCCGACAGTTTGAAACCCCGGGCCATGCCCGAAGCGCTGCGTGCGGCCTTTGCCGCACTGAGCCCTCTACCCCGAGCAGGAGATTAAGCGTGGAAGCCACCGCCGTCGACCATACCTCCATGTGGAGCCTGATCAGCAATGCCAGCCTCTTCGTGCAGCTGGTCATGCTGACCCTTGTAGCCGCATCGGTTACCTCGTGGATCATGATTTTTCAGCGCAGCACCATGTTGCGCGCCGCCAAGCGCGGCTTGGACAGTTTCGACGAGCGTTTCTGGTCGGGCATCGACCTGTCCAAGCTCTACCGTCAGGCGGGCAGCAACCCGGACCCCGATTCCGGGGTGGAGCAGATCTTCCGCGGCGGCTTCAAGGAATTCTCCCGCCTGCGCCAGCAGCCGGGTGTCGACCCGGATGCGGTGATGGAAGGCGTGGCGCGGGCTATGCGCGTGGCCATATCCCGCGAGGAAGAAAAGCTCGAGCAGAGCCTGCCGTTTCTCGCCACGGTCGGCTCCACCAGCCCCTATATCGGCCTGCTGGGCACGGTCTGGGGCATCATGAACTCCTTTCGCGGCCTGGCCTCGGCCCAGCAGGCGACCCTGGCCACTGTCGCGCCAGGCATCGCCGAGGCGCTGATCGCCACGGCCATCGGCCTGTTCGCGGCGATCCCGGCGGTCATCGCCTACAACCGCTTTTCCGCCCGCGGCGAAATGCTGATCGGCCGCTACTACACCTTCGCCGACGAGTTCCAGGCCATCCTGCACCGCAAGGTGCACACCAGCGATGACGACTGAGATGCGGTTTCTCTTTAAGGGGTGGTTTTAAACCATGGGTAGAATTCGCAAGAGGCGCAAGCCGGTTGCCGAGATGAACGTGGTGCCCTACATCGACGTGATGTTGGTGCTGCTGGTGATCTTCATGGTGACCGCGCCCATGCTCAATCAGGGCGTCAAGGTCGACCTGCCGCGCGTGTCCAGCGAGGCTTTGCCCCAGGATAACGATGCCCGGGTGCTGACCGTTTCCATCAAGGCCGACAAGACCTACTACTGGAACATGGGTGATGAGGTCGATGCGGACCAGGGCAAGCAGAGCGAGACCGCGACCGAGCTGCCCAAGCTGGTGCAGACCGTGAGCGCGATCCTCAGTCAGAACGCGGCGCAGGGCAAGAAGGTGCAGGTCTTCGTGCGCGGCGACAAGTCGGTCGACTACGGCTCGGTCATGGGCGTCATGGGCGGCTTGCAGCAGGCCGGCGTGGGTAATGTCGGCTTGATCACCGAGGCCCCTTGATGCGTCAGCAGCGCGAGCGTTCCACCTCGGAAAGCTACTTCTGGCCCAGCCTCTGGGCCGTCGGGCTGCATGTGCTGCTCTTCGGCCTGCTGTTCGCCAGTTTCGCCTTCGCCCCGGATCTGCCGCCGGCCAAGCCTATCGTCCAGGCCACCCTGTACCAGCTCAAATCCAAGAGCCCGGCCACGGTGCAGACCGATCAGAAGATCGCTGGCGAGGCGCAAAGGACCGCGGCGCGCCAGTACGAGGTCGAACAGCTGGAAGCCAAGAAGCTCGAGCAGCAGAAGCAGGCCGCCGAGGCTGAGCAAAAGAAGACCGAGGAAGCACAGAAGGTCGACGAGGTGAAGGCGGCAGCGGCCGAGGCCGAGGAGGCCAAGAAGGTCGAAGCCGTGAAAAAGGCCGAGGAAAAGAAACTGGCCGATATCGCCAAGAAAAAGACCGAGGAAGAAAAGAAAAAAGCCGAAGAAGAGGCGAAGAAAAAAGCCGCGGAAGCCGTCAAGAAAAAAGCCGCTGAAGACGCTAAAAAGAAAGCCGCGGAAGACGCCAAGAAAAAAACGGCCGAGGAGGCGAAGAAAAAAGCCGCCGCCGAGGCGGCGCGCAAGTCCGCCGAAGAGAAAAAGGCCCAGGCCCTGGCCGAGCTGCTGTCCGACAGCACCGAGCGCCAGGCCACGGTCAGCGACGAGGTCGGCGACGAGGTCGCGGGCAACTTCGACGATCTGATCCGCCTGCGGGCCGCCGAGGGCTGGAACCGTCCGCCCAGCGCGCGCAACGGCATGTCGGTGACCGTGCAGGTCAATATGCTGCCCGACGGCACCATCACCGGGGTCGGCGTGAGCCGCTCCAGTGGTGATGGCGCTTTCGATGCCTCGGCCGTGGCGGCGGTAAAAAACATTGGGCGAATTACCGAAATGCAGGGTCTGAGTCCCCAGGACTTCAACCCTTACCGTTCTTTCAAGATGACCTTCACCCCTGAGGATCTAGCGTTGTGATCACACTTCTTCGAGGTTTACTCCTTGTTCTCTGTTGTGCCGCCCTCCCGGCGATGGCCGAGGAGAAGAACATCCTGGTCGATACCGGGTCTAATCGGGCCATCCCGATTGCCGTGGTGCCCTTCGGCTGGCAGGGTGGCACGGTGCTGCCGGAGGACCTGGCCGATATCGTCGGCAAGGACCTGCGCAATACCGGTCTCTACGAACCCATTCCCCGGCAAAACATGCTGAGCCTGCCGACCCAGGCCAGCGAAGTGATCTACCGCGACTGGAAGGCCCTGAGTGCTCAGTACGTGCTGGTGGGCAATATCGTGCCCGCGGGCGGACGCCTGCAGATCCAGTTCGCCCTCTTCAATGTCGCCACCGAGCAGCAGGTGTTTACCGGCACCGTGGGCGGTACCACCGATCAGCTGCGCGACATGGCGCACTACATTTCGGACCAGGCGTTCGAGAAGCTCACCGGGATCAAGGGGGCGTTCTCCACCCGTATGCTCTATGTGACGGCCGAGCGATTCGCGGTGAACAATACCCGTTTCACCCTGCAGCGCTCGGACTATGACGGCGCCCGCGCGGTGACCCTGCTGCAGTCCCGCGAGCCGATCCTGTCGCCGCGTTTCGCTCCGGACGGCAAGCGCATCGCCTATGTCTCATTCGAGCAGAAGCGTCCGCGCATTTTTATCCAGCACATCGATACCGGTCGCCGCGAGCAGATCACCAATTTCGAAGGCCTTAACGGCGCGCCGGCCTGGTCGCCGGAGGGCAATCGCCTGGCCTTCGTCCTGTCGCGTGATGGCGATCCGGAAATCTACGTGATGGATTTGGGCACTCGCAAGCTGCAGCGTGTGACCAGTCACTATGGCATCGACACCGAACCCTTCTGGGGCGCCGATGGCCAGACCATCTACTTCACCTCCGACCGCGCCGGCAAGCCACAGATCTACAAGACCAATATCGCCAGCGGTTCGGTGGAGCGCGTGACCTTCAAGGGTAACTACAACGCCAACCCGAAGCTCTCGGCCGACGAGAAGACCCTGGTCATGATTCACCGTCAGGATGGCTTCACCAACTTCAAGGTGGCGGCCCAGGACCTGCAGAAGGGCAATTTGCGGATTCTCTCCGATACCAGTCTGGATGAGTCGCCTACTGTCGCGCCTAACGGCACCATGGTAATCTACGCGACCCGCCAGCAGGGCCAGGGAGTGCTGATACTCGCTTCCATAAACGGACGTGTAAAACTCCCGATTCCAACCGCGCAAGGCGAAATTCGAGAGCCTTCCTGGTCGCCTTATCTGAACTGAAGCGGTTTACACCTTTACTTAACACAATGGGCTTTATTAGGAGTTTTACTATGGAAATGCTGAAATTCGGCAAGTTTGCTGCTCTGGCTCTGGCCTTGGCTGTTGCTGTAGGTTGTTCTTCCAAGGGTGCTGACGAGTCCGGCCAAGCCGCAACCGACCCGAACGCAGGCTACAACGCCGATGGTTCGGGCGTTGACGGCAGCATGAGCGAAGAAGCCGCACTGCGCGCCATCACCACCTTCTACTTCGAGTACGACAGTGCCGATCTGAAGCCGGAAGCCATGCGCGCCCTTGACGTTCATGCCAAAGACCTGAAAGGCAATGGCGCTCGCGTCGTGCTGGAAGGCCACACCGACGAGCGCGGTACCCGCGAATACAACATGGCCCTGGGCGAGCGTCGTGCCAAGGCCGTGCAGCGCTACCTGGTGCTGCAAGGTGTTTCCCCGGCTCAGTCGGAGCTGGTGTCCTACGGCGAAGAGCGTGCAATTGCCACTGGCAATGACGAGCAGTCCTGGGCTCAGAACCGTCGCGTCGAACTGCGCAAGTAATTCGCCATGCATAAGCGCCGACATGCCCTGACCGTTTTGGCCCTCTGCCTGCCGCTTGCGGCGTTCGCAGAGGTTCCCGTGGTGGATAACAATGCGCCCAATGGGGGCAGTAATTATCCGCCTTCGGGTTATGGCACGTCTGGCGCCTATGCCGGAGGCGGGGTTTCGACCCCGGCTTCGGCGCAGGGTGAGCTGTTTATGCAGCTGCAACAAATGCAGGAAGAGCTCGCGCGTCTGCGCGGCATGGTCGAAGTTCAGCAAAACGAAATTCAGAGCCTCAAGCAAGAAGGTCTGGAGCGTTATCAGGAACTCGATCGACGTATCGCGGGTGGCGCAACCGGCGCTGCAACCGCAGAAAATTCTCCAGCCGCTGGCGCGATCAACGCCGGTGGTACCCCCACGCCGCCCGCCGAACCGGCGCCGGCGAGCAACGAGCCAGCGGACCCTGCGAAGGAAAAGCTGTACTACGATGCGGCCTTTGACCTGATCAAGGCCAAGGATTTCGACCGCGCGAGCCAGGCCTTTGCCGCCTTTCTGCGCAAATACCCCAGCAGTCAGTACGCCGGCAATGCGCAGTACTGGCTCGGCGAGGTCAACCTTGCCAAGGGTGACCTGCAAGGCGCCGGTCAGGCCTTTGCCCGGGTCAGTCAGTCCTATCCCACGCACGCCAAGGTTCCGGATTCCCTGTACAAGCTGGCCGATGTCGAGCAGCGCCTGGGCAATGGCGACAAAGCCCGGGGGATACTGCAGCAGGTCATTGCCCAGTTTCCCGGCAGTTCCGCGGCCCAACTGGCCCAGCGCGATCTGCAACGCCTCCCGTAATAGTTGAATCGCCGATCAAGAAAAACCCGCGCCCGGCGCGGGTTTTTTCGTTAGACTCGTCGCCCCTTTCCCGCAACGGAGGCGGATGGCCTGTATCGCCGTCACGCCCGTGGCTGATATGCAAGAAACCCTGCGCATTACCGAGATTTTCTACTCGCTGCAGGGGGAAACGCGCACCGCCGGCTTGCCGACCGTGTTCGTACGCCTGACCGGCTGTCCCCTGCGCTGCCAGTACTGCGACACCGCTTACGCCTTTAGCGGCGGCGAGCTGATGACCCTGGACGCCATTGTCGACCAGATTGCCGGCTACAAGCCGCGCTATGTCTGCGTCACAGGCGGCGAGCCGCTGGCCCAGCCCAACTGCATTCCCTTGCTGGCGCGCCTGTGCGATACCGGTTATCAAGTGTCCCTGGAGACCAGCGGCGCACTGGATATCGCGGCGGTCGATCCGCGGGTCAGCCGGGTCGTGGACCTTAAGACGCCAGGTTCGGCCGAGGTCGGGCGCAACCGCTACGAAAATATCGATTTGCTGACCGGCAACGACCAGGTGAAATTCGTCCTCTGTTCGCGCGAAGACTATGACTGGGCGGTTTCCAAGCTGATCCAGTACCGCCTGGACGAGCGCGCCGGTGAGGTGTTGTTCTCCCCCAGTCATCATCAGCTGCCCGGGCGTACCCTGGCCGACTGGATAGTGGCGGACAATTTGCCGGTGCGCTTGCAGATGCAGTTGCATAAGATCCTCTGGGACGATCAGCCCGGGCATTGACCGGCGCGCCCTAACCCGCGCTGCCGCTGCACGGCGGTTGTGACAATCATCGAGAGGTCCTTATGGGCGATAAAAGAGCCGTTATCCTGCTGTCCGGCGGGCTGGATTCGGCCACCGTGGTGGCGATGGCCAAGGCGCAGGGCTACGCCTGCTACAGCATGAGTTTCGATTATGGCCAGCGCCACCGCGCCGAATTGCAGGCCGCGGAGCGCGTGGCCCGGCAGCTGGGCGTGATCGAGCACAAGATGGTCGGCCTGGACCTCAACGGCATCGGCGGCTCGGCGCTGACCGACGCTTCCATTGCGGTGCCGGAAAGCCCGACCGAAGGTATTCCGGTTACCTACGTACCGGCGCGCAACACGGTGTTTCTGTCACTGGCCCTGGGCTGGGCAGAGGTGCTGGGCGCGCGGGATATCTTTATCGGGGTCAACGCGGTGGACTATTCGGGTTACCCCGATTGCCGTCCGGAATTTATCGAGGCGTTCGAGCGCATGGCCAACTTGGCGACCAAGGCCGGGGTGGAAGGGGAGGGGTTTCGAATCTGTGCGCCGCTGCAAGCCATGAGCAAGGCCGAGATCGTCCAGGCGGGCAGGGCGCTCGGAGTGGACTACGGACTGACGGTGTCCTGTTATCAGGCTGACGAGCAGGGCAGGGCCTGCGGCAAGTGCGACAGCTGTCGCCTGCGCGCGGCCGGATTTGCCCAGGCGGGGGTTGCCGATCCCACCCGGTATTTCTGATTTTTTGCCGAGTTTTCTTGCGGGCTGTTGATTTACTGAATTAAATCAGTATCATGCCGCCTGCGTCGGGTCGTTAGCTCAGTTGGTAGAGCAGTTGGCTTTTAACCAATTGGTCGTAGGTTCGAATCCCACACGACCCACCATTTTCCCTCCGCAGTCTCTCTTCTCGATTACCGCTCGCCGAATCCTGCCTCGTGGATTCGGGTGGTATAGTCCAGTGTCGCGCCCGCCCTTACAGGTCCCGTGAACATGACGCAGATCTCTGAACGCCTGCTGGTTCAAGCCCATCTCGATGCCCAGCAGCCCAAGCCGCTTTCGCCCGAGCAAGAGGCGTTTTATCGCGCCGAAATTGCCGTCGAGCTGAAGAAGCAGAATGCGGTGCTGGTGGCGCATTATTATTGCGATCCCGTGATCCAGGCCCTGGCCGAAGAGACCGGTGGCTGTGTATCCGACTCCCTGGAAATGGCCCGTTTCGGTAGCGCAAGCCCGGCGCAGACCGTGTTGGTGGCTGGGGTCAAGTTTATGGGCGAGACGGCCAAGATCCTCAATCCGGAAAAACGCATCCTCATGCCGACCCTGGAGGCGACCTGCTCCCTGGACCTGGGCTGCCCGGTGGAGGCGTTCTCGGCTTTCTGCGACCTGCATCCCGAGCGCACCGTGGTGGTGTATGCCAACACCTCCGCGGCGGTCAAGGCGCGTGCCGATTGGGTGGTCACATCCAGTTGCGCCCTGGAAATCGTCGAGAGCCTGATGGATAACGGCGAAACCATCCTCTGGGCACCGGACAAGCACCTGGGGCGTTATATCCAGAAAGAAACCGGCGCCGACATGCTGCTGTGGGACGGCGCCTGCATCGTCCACGAGGAATTCAAGGCCAAGCAGTTGGAGGACATGAAGGCCCTGTATCCGGAAGCGGCGATCCTGGTGCACCCGGAATCGCCCGAGGCGGTGATCGACCTGGCCGACGCGGTGGGCTCCACCAGTCAGCTGATCAAGGCCGCCCAAACCCTGCCCAATCGCACCTTTATCGTCGCCACCGACCGCGGCATCTTCTACAAGATGCAGCAGTTGTGTCCGGACAAGGTATTTATCGAGGCGCCCACCGCCGGAAACGGCGCGGCCTGCCGCAGCTGCGCCCACTGCCCTTGGATGGCCATGAATACCCTGGAGCGCACCCTGTTGTGTCTGCGCGAGGGGCGTAACGAGATTCTGGTCGATCCGGCGCTGATACCCCGCGCCGTGCAGCCGCTCAAGCGCATGCTGGACTTCACCCAGGCGGCGCGGCTGAGGCTGGCGGGCAACGCCTGAGCGGCGACCCATTGAAAAGCCCGGCATATGCCGGGCTTTTTTATGTCAGGCTTTGCCTTAGAGCATTTTCAGCAAAGGCCTGCCTGCCCATAGGGGGCAGCCTATGTTTATCTGCAAGGCCTGCGACCCCGTGGGGTGTATCGGGGCGCACCGCTGGCGCTTTACCCATCCACCCCATCACGATGGTGGATGAGCTAGGCGTCATCCACCCTACATGGCTGTTTTCTAGCCCGCACAAGCCTTGGCGCAGTCCGGGTCCTCGGTGCCCCGGATGGCGCTGCGCTTTTCCGGGCTACTCCGGCAGACAGGCTTTTTCTGATAACGCTTTAAAGGCCTTGAGGGGTCTCTTCGCCGCCCAGGGCCTCGAACAGCTGCGGCAGAAACTCGCCGAAGGTCAGCATCATCAAGGTGAAGCTGGCATCCAGCTGGCCCAGGGCATCTTCGCCGCCGTCCTGTTCGGCCTGATCCTGCAGCAGGTCTTCGAAGCGCAAGCGCTTGACGATCATCTTGTCGTCCAGCACGAAGGACAGCTTGTCCTGCCAGGCCAGCGACAGCTGGGTCACCAGCTTGCCCGCGCTCAGGTGCAGCTGGATTTCCTCGCTGGTCAGGTCCTGGCGCTTGCAGCGGACGATGCCGCCGTCTTCCTGGGTGTCGCGCAGTTCGCACTCGTCCAATACGGTGAAGTGCTCGGCAGCCTGCTGGGTCTTGACCCAGTCGGTCAGGGTGGCGGTGGGCGCGACCTTCACCGACAGCGGGCGCAGTGGCAGCGAGCCGATGGCTTCGCGCAGCGTCGACAGCAGGTCTTCGGCGCGCTTGGGGCTCGCGGCATTGACCAGGATCAACCCCTGTTTGGGCGCGATGGCGGCGAAGGTCGAAGAGCGACGAATAAAGGCCCGTGGCAGGAAGGCCTGGATGATCTCGTCCTTGATCTGGTCACGCTCCTTCTTGTAGACCTTGCGCATCTGCTCGGCTTCGATCTCGTCGACCTTCTCCTTGAGCGCGTCGCGTACCACGCTGCCCGGCAGGATACGGTCCTCCTTGCGTGCGGCGATCAGCATAAAGTCCTGGCTGACATGCACCAGTGGGGCGTCTTCGCCCTTGCCGAACGGCGCGACGAAACCGTAGGTCGTCAACTCCTGGCTGGCGCAGGGCCTGGCGGGTTTGGCCGCCAGCGCGGTCTCCAGGGCTTGGGCATCGAAGGGCAGATCCTGGGTGAGGCGATAGACAAGCAGGTTGCGAAACCACATGAGCGGTGAATCCTTCTTTATTACGCAAAGCGCGCATTATTCTCCCCTTGGGGGGATTGGCCAAGCCTGCGCTAAGCCTTTGGAACATCAATGAAAATTAATTCAGAAAGGGCTTGCCAGGGTCGGGGTCGCTCCGTAGAATGCGCGCCACACCGAGAGTGAAGGGTGATTAGCTCAGCTGGGAGAGCATCTGCCTTACAAGCAGAGGGTCGGCGGTTCGATCCCGTCATCACCCACCAATCCTTCTCAGTGTTATGCGCAGCGGTAGTTCAGTCGGTTAGAATACCGGCCTGTCACGCCGGGGGTCGCGGGTTCGAGTCCCGTCCGCTGCGCCATATTCGCTTCCAGGCCCACTGAACGCCTGGAAGCAACAAAAGAAGCGACCTTAGGGTCGCTTTTTTCGTTTCTGGAGTCCACCGAAAACCCCTCCAACCAGGAATCAGTGCATCGGCGGCGTTATCCTGAAATTCCCGCTCATCCATTTACCCTATGGGTTCTTCCATCGCGGGTCGCCTTCTTGGCGCTCAAGAATATGACTGGGCACACCGATCAATGGGGGGAGCGGCATCCACCGTTGTGATCCTCGCCCTCTTCAGCCAGTCTCACCTGATTACGCCCGCCCGTCTTGGCGGCGTAGAGCGCGCTGTCGGCCAAGCCGACCAGTATGGCAATGCCCTGCGTATCTGGGGTTAGCGGCACGCAACTGCCCACACCGATACTCACGGTAAGCCTGAGCATGCAGTTGCCCGTATCGATCTCGGCATCCGCCAGGGCCTGGCGGATGCTCTCCGCCAGGGCGCAGGCGCCTTCAGCGGCGGTTTCCGGAAGAATGACCATAAACTCCTCGCCACCATAGCGACACACCACATCGCTTGGGCGCTTGAGGTGGCCCTGAATGAGCTGCGCCACCTGTTTCAGGGCGGCATCACCACATTGATGGCCATGGTTATCGTTGATGGCCTTGAAATGGTCGATATCCACCATCAGCACCGAGAGCGGGCGCTGGTGCCGACAAGAGCGCGCCCACTCCGTCAGCAGAATCTGATCCTGGTAGGCGCGGTTGCGCACTCCGGTCAGGCCATCAATGGTGTTCAATTCGCTGAGCAGACGATTCTTGGTTTCCAGCTCGCCCAGAACGCCATTGAGCTCGCGGGTGCGCTCCTCAACACGCTGTTCCAGACGCTGCCGGGCCTCTTGCTCGATCTTCACATTGGCTTCTTTGAGCAGGCGCATGCGGTCGGCCAGGGCGAAGGCCAGAACGATCATCTGCAAGGCCGAACCTATCTGCAGGCCGTATTCGGTGACCGCGTTGCCGGGCAGTAGGTGAAAGGTTTTCAGCGCATACATGGCCATGCCCACCAGCAGCGCACTGAAGGCCAGGAGGAAAAACCGCGCCTGGCGATAACCCCTGAGCAGACTGTTGGCGGCGACACAGAACACCACGATAGGGCCGATCACCCCCACCGCTGAAGCCAGGCGTATGGCTGGGTTATACGGCATAAGCAGACAGCCCAGAGCCGTCAGGGCCAGGACTGCGAAGATGAGTTTCAGGAAGCGATCCATCGACGACGCACTGGACCCGGTACGCAGAAAGGTTCGCGTCAGCAGCATCAGGGCGAACATCGAGAAGGTCATCAGAAACGGCAGGGCTCGGTTGTTCCAGGCTGTGGCCTCGGGCCACAGGTACTCGAAGGCCAGACCATTGAGGGTCATCTGGAACAAGGAGTAGGAGCCGATATAGAAAATGTAGTAGAGGTAGCTGCTGTCGCGGATCGAGAGATAGATCAGCAGGTTGTAAAGCAGCATCGACAGCAGAATGCCGTAGTAGAGCCCTAGCAGATACTGCTCGTTGCGCGAGTCGGCGACCAATTGCTCAGGGCGGGTCAATAGCGCCGGCAACTGCAGCGAGCCATCGGTCTGCACCCGGATATACAGCCAGACCGGCTCATCGAGCGGCACTGGTAACGCCACGGTAAAATGCCGGTTGCGGATACCTCGGCTGGCAAAAGGCCGACGGTCACCGCCATGGGCGGTCTGCAGCACCTCGCCGTGTACATCCAGTAAAAATACATCTACATGGTCGAGCGGCGGGTAGCGCAACTCCAGCAGCCAACTTTCGTCACTTCCGGGCTGTAGCAGCAGGGTGCGGAACCAGTAGCGATCCTTGGTAAAGCCGAAATTGGGCATATCGCTGGAATGCTGAGCAAAGGCACTGTCAGGCAAACGAAAAGCGGAGTGAACATCTTCGGCCAGCAACGGGCCGGAAAAGTACTGCAGGTGAGCGTTGAGTTCGATGCGCGAACGGCTTGCATCAAGCATCAGCGGCGCAACTGCCCAGGCCGCGCCCGGACCACTCACGGCTAAAAGCAGCCCTACTAACAGCAGAAGATGGGATAAACGCATTGTTATCGTTATCCGGCTATGGCTGCTCAACCCTGTGCCCCTTTGTGGTGCGGCGAATCCACTGTACCAGTATAGCGGCAGGAGGAGTTATCTTGCGCACAAGCCCAAGGGCGACCCCGCGGCCTTGGATGGGTAGCAGTTTAGCCGGCCTCAAACCTGATGCTGTTCCATCAGCCGGCTCAATCGACGTTCAGGTCGGGGATGGGCCTGCGCTGCAGCTCGCGTCTGCTCGACAATCGCTTAGGTGTTTTCACTGATGCTGTTGGCTCGCGCCGCGCCGGTGCTGGCAGGGTCGCGGTTGCCGTCAGCCCCCCCCGTGAGCGGTGGGGTTTATCAAGCCTCTACCGCAGACTTCGAGAGGATGCCCGCATTCCTGAGTGGGCGAATCGCCAGGGGATTGATAGCACATAGCGGCACCAATGGGTCGGTCCGCGTAGGGCGATAAAGGGTAGCCCCTCCTGGGGCGTCGATGCCTGGGCGTGCGACTGACGGCAGGATTCTTCGTTGATGGCATATTGCCTTGATTCGGTTTTCATCTTATGCTACTCGGAGTGAGGTTTCATATTTTTTGGGAGTGCCGGCAGTTGTAATGCGTGGTTATCAGTTTTTGCGCGCTTGGTGGCTTTGATAGTTTCCGATTTTCGTGAATAGCTATTCAGGCCTGGAAAACTTCGCTGCAAGGTTGCAGGCATTCGCGACGCTTGGCCGTGGATTAGTTGACTGCTGAGTCAAGTGTCGAGCATTTCAGAACTTGCTCTGCAGTTGCCGATGTAACGGTTTTATATGCTGTCATTTTTATGCCGCTTGAAAATTGGCATTTGTTTGAGTGTTGATTAGCTTTCCATATTTGCAAGCCTTGAGGTAATCTTCGCGCTCTTTTGACGTTGCCCGAAATCGCGTCGTATTTTATCGCTCGCACATTGGTTTCCCATCTCTTGATTGGGTTGTATCCGAAGCGGTAATGCAATAACCGCGGGTACATGATGTGAGTGGACGTGCAGCCGCTGGGCCCTTGGCTCATCCGGCTCTTGCAAGGCCCTCAGCAGTTGAACCCCACGCAGCTCTCTGTCGCAGTGGATGCCAGGTCGTTTCGACCATGGCCGTTCAGCTCTGGGCGGTGGGCGAGGCATGCAGCATGGGCGTGCGCACCAGGCTGGCGCGGGTTGCACCAGAGTTGTCACATATTTGCGTTATCCAGGCTAAGGCAGTGCCTGCGCAATACAGGTGTCGCTGTTTCCTGGCATTCGATTAAGTCCGGGTGCATGGGCTTGTTATGCGAATGGCGTGAATCTTGCTGTTCAGATTGGCCTGCTGAAGCGCGGTTTAGCTGGGTGTTTCGGTCCAGGTGTCGTGGTAAGAAAGTAAATTGGCGTCAAGTAAGCGCGAGGGGCGGGGCGGTCCCGGGAGTTGTCTGCTGTTCTCGATTGTTTCGCCATCTTAAATTGCAAGTTGGTCGCTTCATGTGCCGAAGTTGCTTCGTCACTGAAGGGGAGGGGGATATTTGTATGCGTAAAATAGTGATTACCGGTGGTGCTGGATTTGCGGGTTCGCACATTGTCGATGAGGCCTGTCTGCAGTATCCCGACGCGCGCGTCGTGGTGCTGGACAAGATGACTTATGCGGGGGATGTGCGAAATATCTCTCACCATTTGTTCTCCAACCGCGTGCAGTTGCTGGTGGGCGATGTAGCCGACCTGGACTTCTGTCGTCGTGCGGTCAAGGGCGCGTGCCTGGTGATCCATGCCGCGGCCGAGAGCCATGTGGATAATTCTTTCGGTAACTCCCTGGAGTTCACCCGCACCAACGTGCTGGGTACTCATAGCCTGATGGAAGCCTGCCGGCAGGAGCGCGTACCCAAGGTGGTGCATGTCAGCACCGACGAGGTGTATGGCGAGGTGCTCAACGGGGCAGCGTCCGAGGACGACGTGCTGCGTCCGACCAATCCTTACTCCTCCTCCAAGGCCGCGGCCGAGATGATCCTGCGCGGTTATATCCAGTCCTACAACGAGCCCATCGTGATCATCCGGGCTAATAACCTCTATGGCTTGCGGCAGTTCCCGGAAAAAATCATTCCGCGCTTTATCTGCCACCTGCTCACAGGCCGCCGCCTGCCTCTGCATGGCAATGGCACGAATCGCCGACACTACCTGAGCACCCGGGACTTCGCCCGTGCCGTGCTGTTCGTTGCCGAGCAGGGTGTCATCGGCGAGACCTACAACATCGGTACCACCGAGGAATACACCAACCTGGAGATGGCCGAGCTGATTTGCGAGCATTTCGGGCGCAACATCGACGATCTGGTAGATTTCGTTCCCGATCGCCCGTTCAACGATGCGCGCTACTCCATCTCCTGGGCGAAGTTGCAGGCCATGGGCTGGAAACCGCAGCACAGCTTGCGCGAGGACCTTGGCATGCTGGTGGAGTGGTATGCCAGCAACCTCGAACGCTACACCGAGCTGTTTGGTGAGACCGAGCCCTCGGCGGCTGAGGTTGCGCTGCCGTTGCAGCTGCTGGAAGGCGCATGCGAGGCACGGGAACTCAATCCTGCCGTCTGAGTGCGAGCGGTAGAGTGCGGCGAGTCGACAGCGGGTGGTCGGTCAGGGATGACGGGCGGGGAGAAGGTCATGATGGGTTCAAGTGAGGCAATCGACGGCGCACCACCAAGGCGTCTGGAGCGAGTGTCGGCGAGTGAGTCGGAGGTAGGGGTGAAAACCAGGCGATTCGATGCGGCGGCCCTGGCCAGGGTCGAGTTGCTGCTGGTACGCCTGGTACACGGCGCCAGCGCCCTGCTCGCAGTTGCGGTCTTCTATGCCTGCGCGCGCCTGGCGGCGCTCGACGCCGAGGCCGATTTGCGGATCTGGGCGGTGTTCCTGGCGGTGTTCGCCGCCGCCATGCCGGTACGCACCTATGCCGGACTCGCTCAACCGCGTGTGGCCCGTACGCTCAAGGTGGTCAGTGCCCTGCTCAACGCCGCCGTGGTGATCCTGGCCCTTCAGGCGCTGCTGTGGTTGGCGGGCATGCGCCTGATGGCGCCACCGCTGTTGTTCGGTCTGGCGGGCCTGTTCATGCTGCTCGTGGGCTTCGCGCTGTATGGCCGCTTGCTGGTCGAGCGCCTGGCTCGACGCTGGGATCACAAGACCCGCCTGGTGATAGTCGGCGCGGGCGAGCAGGGCGTTGCCATCGCCCAGCATATGGCGTTGAACGAGCCGGGCATCGAGGTGGTGGGTTTTATCGAAGATCGCCAATCGCGTATCGATCCGTCCATCCTGCCGGTGCCGTTACTGGCCAGTACCGCCCAGTTGGAACGGCTGCCGCGGGATATCGACGGCGTGGTGATTGCGCTGCCCAACAGCGCCGGCGAGCGGGTCAACGAACTGGCCTCGCAATTGCGCGCACGTCTGGGGAGTGTGTACTTGGCGCCCGAGGTACCGGTACTGCGCCATGCCTTTGCCCGCTGGCCCAAGCAGGGTCCGCACAAGATGATGCTGCTGGGCATGAACCGTCTGCCGGTGGAGGGTCGACTGCTCAAGCGTCTGTTCGACATTTTCTTTTCCGCCTGTGCGCTATTGGCCTTCCTGCCGCTGGGGTTAATAATCGCCCTGCTGATCAAGCTCGAATCGCCAGGGCCGGTGCTGTTCAAACAGCAGCGTTTCGGTCTGCGCAATCAGCTGTTCGGCATCTATAAGTTCCGCAGCATGACCTTCGACAAGGACGGCGCCAGCAAGGAAATCCGTCTGACCGAGCGAGGCGACAGTCGGGTCACCCGGGTCGGCGACTTTCTGCGGCGCACCAGCCTCGACGAATTTCCGCAGTTTCTCAATGTCCTGCTCGGGCACATGTCGGTGGTCGGGCCGCGCCCCCATCCGCCCGGAGTCAAGGCCGGCGACCGGATCTACGAGGCGGTGGTGGTCGATTTCGTCGAGCGTTACAAGGTGCGTCCCGGGATTACCGGCTGGGCTCAGGTCAATGGCCTGCGCGGCAACACCTTTACCGAAGAGCACCTGACCGAGCGCTTTTCCTATGACATCCAGTACATCCAGAACTGGTCCGTGGAGCTGGATCTGTGGATCGTGTTGAAGACCCTGTTCGGCGGCCTGGGAGGCAAGAATGCCTTCTGAAAGCGCCAGCCTGGTGATCCTGACCCTCGATGCCCAGGCCTATATGCCGGCCCTGCTGGGTGCCATCGCAGCATTGCCGGTACGGCCCAAGCGCGTGCTGTTTATCGACTCGGCTTCCCGCGACGACACCGTGGCCCTGGCCCTGGCCGCCGGGCATTCGGTGCATGGCATCGCGCGCAGCGAATTCGGTCACGGCAAGACCCGCAACCTGGCACTGCAGCTGTGCGCCGACAGCGACTTCCTGGTCTATCTGACCCAGGACGCCTGCCCCCGGGGAGCCGACTGGCTGGAACAATTACTGCAGCCCTTCGCCGATTCCCAGGTGGCGCTGGTGTACGGCCGGCAACTGCCGCGGGCCGAGGCCAGTCTGTCCGAGCGCTTCGCCCGCGAATTCAACTACCCGGCGCAACCCGACCGGACCCAGCTGGCCGACCTGCCCAGCCGTGGCATCAAGGCCGTGTATTGCTCCAATTCCTTTGCCGCCTACCGGCGCCAGGCCTTGCAGGCGGTCGGCGGCTTTCCCGAGCGCCTGCCCTTGGGCGAGGACATGGCTGTGGCCCTGCGCCTCTTGCAGCAGGGGCATGCGCGGGTCTACCAGCCGCATGCCTGCGCGGTGCACAGCCATGACTACAGCGTGGTGCAGGAGCTCAAGCGGTACTTCGACATCGGCACGCTAATGGCCATGGACGATGAACTGCGCAAGGTGCGCCTGGCCGCGTCCGGGGAAGGCTTGCGTTTCGTTCGCGGCGAGCTGGCGGCGGCCTGGCAGCAGAGCCGCCTGGGCGAAGTGTTCGGCATCGGGCTGCGCACCCTGGGGAAATACGCAGGCTTCGCCCTCGGGATGCGCTATCGACGCCTGCCGGTGAGCTGGCGCCGACGCCTGAGCATGCATGCCTTCTTCTGGAGCCAGCCGTGAGTGTGGCGGTGGTGGGGGGCGGCAGTTTTATCGGCCGGGCCCTGGCTGGGCGACCCGAAGCGAGCGCGTGGCGCTTTATCGGCGGACGTGAGGCCTTGGCCGGTGATGCCTGGCTGGACGGTGTGGACTGCCTGATCAACTGTGCCTTCGATCCCCGCTTGAAGGATGAGCCCTACAGCACCGAGCGGGACATCGACCTGCGGCTGGCCACCCGTCTGCAGGCGCATCCCCAGGCGCACTACCTGATGCTCAGCTCGCGCATGGTCTATGGCCCGGCGCCCGAGGGCGGGCGCCTGCACGAAGACCTGTCGCCGCAACCGATCAATCTCTACGGCGCCGCCAAATGGCAGAGCGAGCAGGCCCTGCAGGCGCTGCTCGGACCGCGTCTGACGGTGCTGCGCCTGAGCAATGTCTGCGGTAACGAACTGGAGACCGGGCGTCGCAGTTTCTTCGCCATGGCCTCGCGCGCGCTCAGCGAGCTGGGGCGTATCGAACTGGACATGAGTCCCTTCGTCGAACGTGACTTCCTGCCGGTGGAAATCCTGGCCGACTGGCTGCTGCGCATCGCCGCCCGTCCGTTGCCCGGGCTGTTCAACCTGGGCGCTGGTCGGGGCATACCTTGCGGGCGGATCGCCCAGTGGCTGATCGAAGGCTTCGGCGACGGCGAGCTGCGGGTCGGCAACCTGCGCGAGCACGACCCGTTCTGGTTGGATATTCAGGCCGCCGCCCAGGCCTTCGACATTTCCGGTGTCGCCCCGGCGCAATTGCGTGACTACTGCCGGGCACTGGGCGCACAGCTGCGCGTCGCCAAGGAGCACGACCGATGAAGACCCTGACCGTATCCATAGTCAATTACAAGACACCGCAACTGGTGGTCGAGTGCATCGACTCGCTCAAGCGTTTCACCCCCAGCCGTGCTGCCCTCGAGGTGGTGGTGGTGGACAACGCCTCCGGCGACGACAGCCTGATGCAGATCGCCGCCGCCCATCCGGATGTGCGGCTGATCGATGCCGGTGGCAACCTGGGGTTTGCCGGCGGCAACAACCTGGTACTGCAGGGCTGCCAGAGCGATTTCGTGCTGTTGCTCAACAGCGACGCCCAGGTGGAGGCCGGCACCCTGGACGGGCTGCTGCAAAGCCTGGAAGACAATCCCCAGGTCGGCGCGGTCAGTGGGCGGGTGGTCAATGCCAGCGACGGCGCCGACCAGGACTATCCCTGCCGCTTTCCGACCTTGTTGGAAATGGTTCGCCGCGCGTTGCATGGGCCGCAGTTTCCCGCCGCCGGCCAGCATGGGCCGGTGCCACTGGAGCGCCTGCATGGCGCCTGCATGCTGCTGCGCGGCGAGCTGCTGACCAGTGTCGGCCTGCTCGACGACGGCTTCTTCATGTACGACGAGGATGTCGACTGGTGCGTGCGTGCCCGCCAGCAGGGTTGGCTGCTGTGGCTGTTGCCCCAGCAGCGGGTGCTGCACCACGGCGGCAAGTCTTCGGGGCGTGCGCCCAGTGGCCAGCGCAGCGCGCCGGCGCCAAGCGCCACCTCGCTGCGCATGCGTTTCGAGCTGCGCCGCAGCCGCTATCGGCTGTACCGCAAGCACCGCGCATTTTGGGAACTGTGCCTGCTCAAGCTGCTGACCGACCTGGCGCTGCTGGCCGCCAGCGTGCGCCCGGCGCTGCAGTGCCTGAATCCCCAGCGCCGCGTCGCGGCCCTGGCGCTGCTGCGCTCGAACTTCAAGGTGATCACCTTCAACCCCTTCCAGCGGGAGGCGGGCAAGCATGGCGTCTAGCCTGCACCTGGGGGCCACGCAGCAGCCGGTCAGCTGGCGTGGCGCGCTGCTGGCCTTGCCGCTGGGTTTTTTGCTGGCGCTGATCACGGTGCTCTATCCCCTGCCGGGCATGCTGCTGGGCTGCGGCCTGGGCGGTGTGCTGCTGTTGAGCAAGCAGCCTCACCTGCTGATACTGGCCTTTATTTTCAGCCTGGCCATTCCAATCCAGAAAAGCCTGGGCGGCCTGCCGCTCAATGCCGCGGACGGCCTGCTGGTACTCGGCTGCCTGCTCTGGCCCTTTATGCTGCAGCGCGATCAGGCGCCGAGCCTGGAGCGGCGCCGGGTGCCCATCGTGGTCTGGGCCATCCTGCCGTTCCTGGCCGCCACTTCACTGGCCCAGGTCGGCTCCATTGCCCAGGGCAGCAGCCTCAAGCAGTTGTTGCGCCTGGTTGAATGGTTCGTGCTGCTGCCGGTGCTGCTGCTGGTGTTTCGTCCCGATCCGCGCTTCTGGCGCTTCGCCGCCCTGAGCATGCTGCTGGTGCCCTGTCTATTCGCCCTGGACGGTCTTTATGAATTGGCGACTCGAGGCAGCCGGCTCACCGGCATGCTGGGTATTCCGGTGCCGATCCCGGAAGGCGGCGATGCGCAAATCCGCCATACCTTCGATATTTCCGGACGGGCCGGCAGCACCTTCGGCGGCGCTCAAGGCCTGGCCATGTACTTGGTGATGACCATGAGCGTGGCCATCGCCCATCTGTTCCACTCCCGGCAATCCTGGCTGCGTCTGTTGGCCGGCCTGTGCCTTCTGGTCTGTCTGGGTGGTTTGGCCGCCGCCCAATCGCGCGGAGGGCTGCTCGGCGCGCTGGCGCTGCTGTGCGTGATGCTGGTGATGCTGCGCCCGGGTCTGTTGCGCTGGCTGGTGTTGCTCGCTGTCTTCGGTGTCCTGGCGGGGGTGCTGACCCTGACCCTGCTGCCCAACTGGGACGGCACCCTGGCCGATCTGGTGCCCGGACGCCCGGAAGCGGTACTCGATCGCCTGATCATCTGGGGCGTGGTGTTCGAGGTGTTCCAGGAAAATCCGCTGTTTGGCGTCGGTCTGGGCAACTTTCGCGATGCCTTTTTCGCCCGCGATGTCTTGCTGAATGTCGAGCTGGGCTATCCCTCGCTGCATGCCCATAACACTTACCTGGAGATCCTCGCGGGTACCGGGCTGCTGGGGCTGCTGGGCTATTTGGGTTTTCTGTTGCTGGTGGCTCGCGAGCTGCTGCGGCGCTGGCGCAGTCGGCGTGGGGATGAGGCCGCGGTCTTTACCCTGGCCGCCCTCGGTACCCTGGCGGCCTATATGGTGTTCGCCATGGTGGACATGCTGCTTCTGCAGAACATGCACCTGTTGCTGGTGCTGGTGCTGTCGCTGGGGCTGAGCGACAGCCGCGCCGATGCGGTCGGACTCAAGGCGCCGGTCGGGGAGAGCACCCCATGAGGATTCTCCTGCTGGTCGAGACCCTGTCCATCGGCGGTCTTCCCAATTACGTGCTGGAGTTGGCCAGGGCGCTGAGCGCACGTGGAGACAGTGTGGCGCTGGCCCATGGCGGCGGGACGGTACCGGATTACCTGGATACCCAGGGCATCGAACTGCTGGCATTGACCCAGGACGGCTTCGACCGGCCGGCCGCGCTGAGCCAGGCGTTGCAGGTGCTGCGCGCCTGGCAACCGGACTTGCTGCACCTGCACCTGTGCAGCGTATTGCCCTTGCTGCAGGCCCTGCCAACGCTCGGCGTGCCGCTGGTGCGCTCGTTCCACGACTACACCTCGATGTGCCTGCGCCGCGGTCGGCGACGTTTCCCCGGTGACCGTTGCGACCGGCCATTGGGCTGGTCCTGTGCCTTGCAGGGCTGCTTGCTCGGTGCTCCTAAAGCGGGCAGTCGCTTGCCGGGATGGCAGGACCTGCCGGGCAAGCTGGCCGAGCGCACGGCCTACCAGGGCTTCGCCGCCGCCGTGGTTGGCAGCCGGCACATGAGTCGGGTGCTGGGGATCAACGGCTTCGACGCGCGGCGCGTGCAGGTGGTGCCTTACTTCAGTCGCTTCGATCAACAGGCCCAGGGCCTTCAAGCCATGGGCGAGCCCAAGGCGCCCGGCGTTCCCGGTCGCGAGCGTGCCCTGCGTCTGCTGTTCACCGGTCAGGCCGTCAAGGGCAAGGGTTTGGAAGTGTTGATCAAGGCCCTGACCCGATTGACCGGCGACTGGCACTTGACCGCCATTGCTTCCGGGCCGCGCCTGCCAGTGGCCAAGGCCCTGGCCGAGCGTTACGGAATTGCCGGGCGTATCGAGTTTATCGAGTGGCTGCCCCAGGAAGCCCTGGCCGGTTATTACCGGCGCGCCGATTTGTTCGTGCTGCCCTCGGTGTGGGACGATCCCGGCCCGCTGGTTGGCATCGAGGCCATGTCTTTCGAGACCCCGGTGCTGGCGTTCGCCGTGGGCGGGATTCCGGATTACGTGCTCGATGACCGCACCGGTTTTCTCGCCGACGCAGTCTCGGTGGCCGCCCTGGCTCAGGCCCTGCAACGGGCGATGGAGCAGGCCGAACGCTTGCCGGCACTCGGCCAGGCGGCGCGCGCCCAGGTGGCGCAGTACCACAGCCGTCACCAACATATCGATCAATTGCAACAGCTGTACGCCCAGTTGGCGACAGGCACAACCGGCCAAGCGGCCAAGGCAGGAAGCTTATGAGCAAAGGACGGCTTGGACAGCCCAAGGCCCAATCGCTGCGACGGGGGCACCCATGACTGCGATACTCAAGGACATTACCGGTTTCTACGGCAAGGTGCTGGTCAAGCCGCGGGTCAATATCGGCGAGCTGCTCAGCGTGCAGCGCCTGCGCGGCCTGGCGGTGTTGATGGTGTTGATCGTGCATGTCGAGGACATCGCTCACAAGCTGCCGGGCTGGGGCACGGCGACCAGTTTCTATGCGCGCCACATAGGCTATTCGGCGCCTGATCTGTTTTTCGTGATCAGCGGCTTCATCATGACCTATATCACGCTGACCACGCCGTTCCAGCCACGGCGCTGGCTGGTCAGCCGCTTCGTGCGCATCGTGCCGCTCTATGTCTTCTTTGTCAGCCTGGCGGTCATGCTCTGGCTGTACAACCCGGCCATGACCATGGGCTCGGGCGAACAGGACGCCGGCTCGGTGATCAAGTCTCTGCTGATGCTGCCCCAGGTAGGCTTACCGATTCTCTTCGTCGGCTGGACCCTGGAGCATGAAATAGTTTTCTATGCCACGGTCTTTCTGGTGGCGCGCTTTCTAACCCGCGACTGGCTGGTGCCGGTCATGGTGCTCTTGGCGATCCTGGCCTTTGGCAAATGGCTGCTGCGCCAAAGCACGGGGCTGGACTTCTGGGACTTTCATGTTTTTTCACTGTATATGGCGCAGTTCGCCATGGGCGCCTGCCTCTACCGCTTCTGGTCCACCAGCACCTACGACGGCTGGCTGCTGCCGAGTCTGATCGGTCTGGTCCTGCTGCTGGTGGCGGTGCTGTTCGCCGAGTCGGGCAGCATCAACCAGGAGCAGCCTGTTCGCGTGCTGGCCTTCGGCGGTGCCTACGCAATGCTGCTGTTGACCCTGCTCAACCGCGAGAAGCGTGTGCGTGCGGCCGGAAAGATGCCGCTCAAGCGCGATGGCCTGGTGTGGATAGGCGATGCGTCGTATTCGATCTACCTGTCCCATCCCTTCGCCTTGGGCTGTTTCGGCAAGCTGTTTCCTTATCTGACGCTGAGCCAGGTCTCGGCCACCGTCGTCGTGGTGGGCGCTGGCATGGTCATTCTGCTGGTGGGGCTGCTGACTCACTTCTTGATCGAAAAACCCATTATCGAAGTAGGCAAGCGTTTAACGCGGGCTTAGGGCCAACTCTGGAACCTACCTATGAATGCACTGAATCCACTTGCGCCCTTGCAGGTTTCGCCCGAGGACCGGCGCCTGGCCCTGCCGATGCAGGAGCTGATGGCCCGCGTCCTGCGCGAGGCCCGTCAACGGCGCTTCACTCAAATGATGGTCGTCGGCGTGACTCGCCGGGTCGGCGCGACCTTTATCGCCGAGCAGGCGGCCCAGGAACTGGCTTCGGCTTTCGGCCAGATTCTGGTGGTTGAAGTCTGCGACGATGCCGGCGATCAGGAGCTGCTGGAGGGCGACCTCGAGCGACTGCGCATCCCCGGTCAGGCCGTGGCCAAGGTCAGGCTGTCACCGGCCACCTGTCTGCGGCTGTTCGGGTTGGGGGGGGACGACACCCAGGTACTGTTTGCCCGTTTGCACGCAGCGTTCGCCCTGGTGCTCTGGGATATGCCGCCGCCCTCGATCACTCCGGTGTCGATGATCGCGGCCAAATGCATGGATGGCATCGTACTGGTTGCCCAGGCCAACAAGACCCGGCGGCAAGTGGCTCAGTACGTCAGCCAGCGTCTGGAAGAGAGCGGCGGGCAACTGCTGGGACTGGTGCTCAACCGCACCCTGAATTTTATTCCCGAATGGCTTTACCGCTGGCTCTGAGCCGGCGCAGGGGCGTAATCCGTGACAAGAGGAGCTGTATATATGTGGGCACTGGGCTGGCGGCATGCCGGGGCGTTGGTGATGGCCTTGCTGGTGGGAGGGTGCAGCTCGATCAAGGTCGAGCATATGCCCGGGGCCGACGGTCTGCCCCTGGTGGGAGCGGATGGCGTGGTGCCGGAGTTGGAGTACCGCATCCGCCCAGGCGACGATCTGGATATCAAGTTTTTCTACACCCAGGAACTCAACGACACGGCCAAGGTGCGGCCGGACGGCTTTATCAGCTTGCAGTTGGTCGACGACCTGAAGGTCGCCGGAATGAGTCCGCAGCAGCTGGACGATCTGTTGACCGAAAAGTATGCCGCCTTTATCACCAAGCCCTCGGTCTCGGTGATCGTGCGCTCGTTCAAGGGTTTTCGCGCCTATGTCGGTGGCGAGGTGGCCGTGCCCCAGGTGCTGCCGCTGGAGGGCGGGCTGTCGGTGATGCAGGCGATCTACAGTGTCGGCGGTACCCTGCCGACCGCCGATATGGAGTCGGTGGTGCTGATCCGCAAAGGCCCCAAGGGTGAGCCGCTGCCCTATCACCTGGATCTGAGCGAGGCCAGCATTGCCGAAGGCAAGCCGGACATGATGGTGGCGTTGACCCCTTCCGACGTCATCCATATTCCGCGCTCGCCGATTGCCAATGCCAACCTCTGGGTCCAGCAGTACATCACCGACTTGCTGCTGTTCAAAGGCGTCCAGCTGGGCTTCGGGGTGAGTTATGTGATCGAACGCGACGGGAACGATGACAACTGATGAACAGGTTCTTCTCATTCAATCTATTGCGGCGCGGCCTGTTGCTGCTGTGTCTGCTGGTACTGCCCCAGGTTCAGGCCGGTCCACTGTCCATCGGCATCAATGCCCTGTGGATGCCCGGCGACGAGGCCAGCCTGCGGGCGCGCTTTCAAAAGGCCAAGTCTCTGGGGGTGAAGGAAGTACGCCTGGATTGGGAGTGGCGCCAGGTGGAAGGCACCCGTGGCCGTTACGACTGGACCAAGCTCGACACCCTGGTACGGGTGGCCCATGAAGAGGGCATCGGCCTGTTTCCCATCGTGCACTATGCGCCGGCCTGGGCCTTGCGCCCCGAACTGAAGCCGGACGACGTCTACCAGATCGCGCCAAAGGATGCCGCTTTCGGCGATTATGCGAGGTTTCTCAAGGCGTCGATTCTGCGCTACGGGCCCAAAGGCAATGCGCCTGTGGCCTTTAACCCCATTCGCTATTGGCAGGTGTGGAACGAACCGAACATCAAGCAGTTCTGGGGTCCTGAACCCGATGCTCAGGCCTTCGTCAAGCTGATGCGCGCAGTGCACAAGGAAACCGCCGGGCTGCGCGATCGGGTCAAATTGGTGCATGCCGGTCTGTCGAAATCCGATCTGATCTATTTCTGGCAACTGTGGGAAGCCGATCCGAAATACGGCGATACCTTCGACATCATGGCCGTGCACCCTTACCTGTTCCACTGGTGGGACGGGATTCGCGAGCCCGAGGACATGGACGGCGATGACAATGAGTATGCCGCCCTGGGCGTGGTCGGCAGCCATGACGACCCGGGTTACCTGGGCAAGATATTCAACCTGCAGTTGCTGATGACGCTCAAGGGTTACCCCGGTAAGCCGATCTGGATCACCGAGATAGGCTATTTCGTCGCCGACCACCGTTTGGGTGTCAGCGACACGGAGTTGAAGCGGCGCCTGGGCAAGACCCTGGACTTTATCAAGCAGCGCTTGACCACCCAGCCTTATGGCAAGGGTGTGCGCGGCGATCTGGCGGCCAATGTGCAGCGTATCTATTGGTTCGCCCTGGAAGATTACCCCTCGCCCGAAGGCCTGGGGTCCTTCGGCCTGTTCCGCGCCGATGGCAGCCGTCGCCCTGCGGCCGAGCTCTTTCGTTCCACCACCCAACAGGTGAACGCGCAATGAATATTCGAGATATTCTCAACATCCTGTTCAAGCGCAAGCTGGTGGTCGGCTGTTTTTTTCTCGCCGCGCTGGTCGGTGGTTTTGCCGGGCTCAAGCTGATCTCGCCGACCTACGAGGCCACGGCCCGTTTGCTGGTGCGCATCGGTCAGGAAGACATTTATATGCCCGTCCTGGCGACCAGCCAGTTCCGTACGCCGATGATGTCAGTGGTGCGCGAGGAACAGCTGCATTCCGAGTCAAGCATCCTCACCAGCAACGACCTGGCCCGGCGCGTGGTGACAGAGGTGACGCCGCAGCGCCTGTTTCCCGGGATCGATATCCAGCATCCCTGGTACAGCCTGCGCGGCGTGATGCAGATGGCCAACAACAGCTACAAGTGGCTGGAGGACTATTTCTTTCCCCTGTCTTCCGATCGGACCCTGGAGGGACAGGCGATCAATCGCTTCAGCAAGGACCTCAGCGCCCAGGCCCTCAAGAGTTCGAATATCATCGAGGTCACGCTGCGCAGCAAGGTGCCGGAATCCGCCATGCTCGGGGTCAACGCCCTGGTCAAGGAATACTTGTCCGAGCGGGTGCGCATCTATCAGCGCGAGCAGGCCGGCTTCTTCACCGATCAATTGACGCAGCTGGACACCCAGCTGCAGGAAACCGAGCGTGCGGTGAACCACTTCCGCTCCGAGCGGCAGATCGTCGATGTGGACAAGCAGCGCAGCCAGCAGATCGATCGGCTCGACGAGGTGCGCAAGAGCATCGATGGGTTCAAGGTTTCGGTCAGCCAATCGGAGCGCCAGATCGAGGTGATCAAGGCGCAATTTTCCGCGGTGCCGTCTACCACGCAGTTGAGCGGTGCCGAGGTATCCAATGGCTTCGCCATCAGCGAGATGAGCAAGCAAATGGCCGATCTGCAGCGTCAGGAGGCCGATATCGTCCAGCGCTTTTCCGACAGCGACCCGCGCCTGCGTTCGGTGCGTGAAGAAATGGCCGTGGTCGACCGTTTGCTCAAGCAGCAGGAGAAGCAGCGCTATTCCTCTTCGGAGCGGGGGATCAATCCGCTGCACGCCCGCCTGCGCGACGACCTGCTGCAACACGAAGCCCTGTTGGCCGGTTACCGTCAGGCCCTGGACAACTGGATCGGGCTGGAGCGCGAGACCCAGGCGCGAATGCTCGAGTTGAACGAACATGAAGCCGAGTACAAGCGCCTTGTGCAGCAACTGAGCGTGCTGCGCGATACACGCCAGCTGTACCTGGAAAAGACCGAGGAAACCCGTTTCGTTTCAGCGCAGGCCGCGGCCAAGATCGGCAACGTTTCGGTGGTCAACTGGGCAACGGTGAATAACCGGCCCATCAGCCCTAAGCTCTGGCTGGTGCTGATCGGGGTGCTGGTAGTCGGGCTGTTCGGTGGCATCGGGCTGGCCTTCGTCATCGAGTTTCTGGACGACAGCCTCAAATCGGATTTCGAGGTGCGGCGCTACCTGAAGCTGCCGGTTATCGCCAAGGTGCCCGAACTGGTTTGAGCCAGAGGTGACGCGCCCGGGCCGCGTTGCGGTCCTGGCAATGGCTTCGCGTTTGCGCCTGGAGCATGTTCAGCAACAACCTGCCTGCCTGATCGCCACAGGACGAAAGCCACGCGCGGAAGCCGGATAGGGTGGGTGGGGCTGCCTAGGTTAGCGGCGTCTGTCACGGTTTAACCGATGCTAACGACCTGGGCCGTCGCGTAACCCTTCAGAATGCGTGGGTGAGCGGGTGCAGGGCCTACCGGTGCGCCGCGGCTTCGGACTGCGCCAAGGCTTTCCAGGCTACGACAAGCGCTTGCCCACAAGGTGAATGACTCCCAGGCAAACGCCGGGCACAAAAAAGCCCCGACGAGGCGGGGCTTCTTTGATCAGAACAGGGGGGGTTTAAACCACCTGAACTTCTTCAGCTTGCATACCTTTCTGGCCTTTGGCGGCCACGAAAGAAACAGTCTGACCTTCTTTCAGGCTCTTGAAGCCGTCGCTCTGAATCGCCTTGAAGTGCACGAACAGATCAGCACCGCCGGATTGTGGGGTAATGAAGCCGAAGCCTTTTTCATCGTTGAACCACTTAACGGTACCAGTTTCGCGATTAGCCATGGATTGTCTCCTTGAACAAAGTTAACACCAGCATTGGAAGAGCCCAAGCCGAGACTGAGTGCAAAGAGTAAGAGGAGTCGTGTAGATGGTTGGATCGAGATCTAACATCAGGTTGCGATTCTCAGTGACACATGCAGCACAGTCGACCCACTATACTTGGTGTCGCCGCTAAGTGCGACTGTCTGTTGCGTTTTATGCTGTTTGGCTTGAGTCGATTGCCAGAGGCATGGGTGGATCGAGTGAAGTCGGCTCAGCCAGGCCTGCACTGGCCCGGTAAGGCAGGGTGTGCAGCGGCGAATTCTGGCCTTTTGCCAGCTGAGTGGCCGCGAAGTTTGCGCTCTTCAGTGGCGGCGTCGCAGTAAATCCTTCGCATAAAAAAGCCCCGCCAAGTGCGGGGCTTTTTTATGCGGCTTTCCCCGCCCGGTATTCACACCGGTATATAGGGGAGTATGCCGTCCTGTTCCTTCAATACCTTGCGCATCTCGGCCGAGAGCGTCCCGGAACGTACCGACAACTCGCGGCGTACATCCTCCACGACCGTGCCGAACAGCAACGGGTCGTTCTGCTCGGCCGAACTAATGACGCGGCTGTAGGCCGTGACGTCGGCTTCGTCGGCCAGGGTCAGTACGGTGCCGCCATCAGGACGGCGTTGGCCGAACGAGACGCGCAGAGGGTGAAAGGCTTTTTCGATCAGATCGAGAGTGATGGCTTCCATGACGACGCTCCGGTGGGGTGCATTTTAATGAGCGTGTCGGCGCTCATCGGCTAGGCGGCCAAGGCCTGGCGAGTGCGTTCGATCACCCCTTGCAGGGGTTCCGAGCTGTACTGGCCTGGGTATAGGCGCTGGCTGTGGCGGGCAATGCCCTGTTCGTTGACGAGGGTAAAGCTGAAGCACCCTTTGCGGGCCGCCTGGATATGGCAATCCAGAGGTGCAAAGGCGCTTGCCAGGGTGCGAATTGCGGCCTGGAGTTGTTGATGTGTGGACATGTTGAGTCGAGGTATTCCTAAAAAAAATGCGGTGTTGAGCCGCGAAAAAACACTGGGCCATTGGATGAGGCAGCCAAGAGGCGTGCGCAGGCCGATAGTGATCGGAGCGTACTGGCAGACTTAAGTTCCGCAGAGCGTCGGTAAGGCTGGCAGTCAGGTACAGGGAAGGCAGTGCGACAGCCCTGCAAAGACCGGAGTCTCCAGGGTTGAGCATGCTGCAAATCGGGCGGGGTCTTCGTGGCTGTCGCTTGACGAGGCAAGGCGGGCGGAAGGCTTTTACCTGGTAACCATTGAGGCAACCGGTGTACTCAGCGGGATACAGTGCGCCTTTGTCGAGCATCTGTCCAGACCACAGCCTCGTGGTTTCTCGGTGCGGGACTGTGGCGTGGGGTGGGTCAGGTAGTCTAGACGCTCAAGGACGGCTGTTTCGTGTTTTTGAGCGTCTGGAGGGATGACGCGTTATTTGCGCACCCAGCTGCCGTTCTGTTGGATGAATTGTCCGGGCGGGGTCTTTTCCAGGGCTTTCTTGCCGGCTATGGCTTCCACGTCGCCCAGTTGAATGCCGTTTTCCTGGGCCAGTCGCTGGTACTCGGTCAGGCGCGCCTGGTTGATGATCTGGGCAATTTCTTCGCTCCTATCACCGCCTGCTATGACGCCGAGGTAGCCGGTGGGCTGTTCGCCCAGCTGGCCGCTGGCTTTGGCGGCGCCCAGCGCGGACATGGCGTCGTTGAGGCTCATGGCCCAGGCCGGCAGACACAAGCACAGGGCTAAAAGCAGGCAGCTCAATCGTGTGGAGATCATGGGGTTTTCCTTAAAAGAGGCCGCTGGAAGGGTCGATCAGGCTGTCCAGTTCTTTGTCCACTTTGATATAGATCTCATGTTCGATCTTGACGTTAAGGTTGATATTGATCGGCTCGTTGGGAATTGCCAATTGGACAGTCGGGGTGCAGGCCGCGCTCAGTAGGAGCAGAAACAGGGCCGCCAGCGGGTTGCGCAAGCACATGGCTGAGTCTCCAAAGGTTAAGGCAGAAGGACCGAAGCCCGGTGCACGCTCCCTTTCTGCGGGGAGGCCCGTATTCCCTGTTGCCGGCAAAACATTACTCGCTTTTGCGCCGGTGTGGCGCAATTAACCCTCAGGGGCTGTGGCTTTTTTGCGTTGCCGCAAGCGATCTTGCACGCGTTGCTTGATCAGTTCGCTGACCTTGTCGCTCAGCTGCAGGCTGGCCAGCAGGGTCGGGATGTCTTCCTGCAAATTAATGGAGAAGTGGATGGGCCGTCCGTTCTCGATGGCCGGGTTCTGCCCTTCCAGACGCAGGGCCAGACGTAACAAGCCTTGCTCGTCGTAGCTGACGTCGCTGGACAGCTGACGGTAATGAAAATCCTCCAGGGCATCGGCCACCAGCTTCATCGCCGGATTGGACCGACCCAGGGCGCGGATGCGTTCGGAGTGAAACTGTAGGATGCCCCCGGCGGGGCGAGCGGCCAGGTCACCCTGCTCGATGCTGATGCCGCTGGAGGCGATCACCAGCGGCAACCGGCCGTCCAGGGTACCGGTACCGGCAAGGCCTTCGGCGGGGTAAGCAGCAAACAGCTGTTCCAGTTCCAGGCCCTGCAGGTGCAGGGGCAAACGCAACGGGCGCTGCGTCAGATCGAGGGTGACAGGGTCCAGCCTCAGGTGGCCGCCCAGCAGCGCGGTCTGCGCCTGCTGCAGCACCAGCTGGCCCGCCAGGGGGGCCTCAAGATTGGCGCTGTAGTCCCCTTGCAACTGCAGCGGACCGATGGGCACGCCGGGATTGGCCTGTTGCAGGTTCATGGCCGGGATCTTCACTTCCAGGCGATTTTCACGCAGCAGCAGCTGCAGTTGGGCGTCCAGGCCGCTCAGTTCGGTACGGTCATAGATGCCAGCCAGGCCTTGAAGGCTCAGGCTCATGCCGAGCTGCAGGGCACCTGAGCGGGGCAGGCGCAGGTTCGCGTCGCCGCGCAGGCGACCATTGCTCAAGGTGAGCAGGGCCGGCCAGTCGTTCAGGGTCTTGCTCAGGGGGTTGCCGGTGCGCAGGAAAACCTCCTGCAGCCCAGCCTCGAGCGTCAGCGGTCCCTCGACGGGTTTAAGCAGTTGCAGCTCAAGGCTCAGGCCACTGTCGCCGATCAGTGTGCCTTGCAGCGAGGTGCGTTCCAGGCTGGCATCCAGTTGACCTGTCCAGCCCCAGCCTTGGGGCTTCAATAGAGGCTGTTGCAGGTTCTTGATCTGCAGCGCATTGGGGCCGTGCAGGTGGATTTCCTGCAGCAGTGCCTCGGCGAACCGGGCCTGCAACTGCAGACCGGCGAGCCCAGCCTCCAGCTGTTCCAGGCGTATATCGGCAGAAGACGCCTGGCCCACCCGCAGCCGCGACCCTTCGCCCAGGACCAGCTCCAGACTGCTGTCGTCCAGGCGTCCGCTCAGTTGCAGGTTGGCCATCACGTCGCGCAGGTCCCATTGCTCCAGTTGTGCTCGGGGGGCCTTGGCTTGCACCTCGGCGCTGTGCAGCTGGACGACCCAGGGCGGTGCGCTGGCGACCGTCAGGTCGGCCTGGGTCTTGAGGGCGACAGGACCTTCACTGCTGAATTCGAGGCGCAGGGGCAGCGTCTTGGGGGCGTCCGCCGTGACCCCGCCCGACTCTATACGCAGGGCCAGATCGGTGGGTCGCAGCGCTTCGGGCACGGCCGCCAGCCAGTCGCCCTGGAGTTGGCTGAATTGCAGATCGGCCCTCAGCCCTTGCACGAACCAGTGACCCCGTTGCGCGTTCAGCTGCCCAGACAGGTGGCCGCGAAGCTCGCCGTAAGGCTTGCCGTAAGGCTCGCCGTTCAGCGAGCCGAGCGCGGGCAGGGGCCAGGGGGCCGGTAAATGCGCGGATAGTTGCAGGCTGCCTTCGGCCTCGCTCAGCAGTGCCGAAGTCAGGGGGCCGGGGGGCAGCTGCAAATGCCAGTCGCCCTTCAGGTGCGGGCCGCCGGGGGGCGCACTCCAGTGTTGCTGCGGCATGGCCAGCCATTCGGCCAACCAGTCCGTGGGCCATGGTTCGCTCGGCAGGCTGGGGATCTGAATACTGCCGCTCCAGAGGGCGCCCACGGCGTTCTGTTGCAGCCGGCTGGCGAGGGTCGCGCGCGCTTGCTGGTCGAACAGCAGCTGCAGGGTCAGCTGGGTATCCTGCTGGCTGCCGAGCAGCTGCAGGCGCACCTCGGCTTGTTGTGTCTGGCGGTGCAGGTTCAGGGTCAGCTCGGCCGGCAGCACCGGGTCGCCGGCATGCTGCAGAACCAGCGCGCCCACCAGACGGCAGCGACCGGCGGCGCAGGGCAACTCGGCCGACAGTCGTTCGATCTGCACCCGGCGCGGCAGCGCGGCCAACACCGCGAACAGCGTATCCGCCTGCAAGGGCGTACCGGACTGCTGCACGGGCGCGTCAACCGGTTGCCAGTCCAGATGCAGGCGCCCGAGCGTGGCGCCCGCGCGACGCCAGTCGACGCTCAGCCCTTCAGCTTCTATATGCAACACACCGCTCGGGCTGCGTTGTTGCAGGGCGAGTCGCCGCAGCCCGGCGCTCGCGAAGGACAGATGCAGGCCCTGCCAGTCCAGCTGGCTGATGCCTTGTTGCGCCAACAGGGTTTGCCAGCGCTGCCCGGCATAGAGCATCAGGACCAGCGTCAGTATCAACAGCAAGCCGGCTGCACGCAGCCCGGTACGTCGGCCGGTCATGCTCGAGTGCGCTCCGTACAGGGCATGGGTGGGGTTCATGCGCCAGGGTGGCGTGATGCTCGTTCAAGATCAAGGACCGGACCTGGTTACTGTCTCTTCGAGCACCTGCACGCTCCGGCTGGTGAGGCGCACCCGCGGCCCTGCTGGCGATGGCTGTTATGCAGGGCGAGAGAGCCCTGAAAAAGGGCACGGGCGGGGGGCGACGAAACAACTTGTGCACAATGGGCGCATCTCTTGTCAAGCTCCTCTCACTTTCTTCAGTAAGTCCTTGAATCTGTTTATTGATTTTTTAAGTCAATGAAAAGTATGGATTTTTTTTGCTGGTGAAAAAAACGTCAGTTTGACTTGAGGCCCCGGGAGACAGGCGATGGCGAGGCTTGCTCCCAAGTTGTCCACTGAGTTATCCACAGCTTCTGTGGATTGTCCGCGGCACCGGCTCTAGCCTGCGGATGTGCGTTGCGCCGCAGACTTTACCCTGGCGAAAAAAAGAGTAGAGTGGCGCGCCTTACGGCCAGCTCCTTCCCTAAATGAAGCCTTTTGCCTTGCCCTCATTATCCGTCTCGCCTGCCCCTGTTGCCCTCGCTCAGCGTTTGCCACTGCGTATTGCCCTCTGGCTCCTGGACCGTCCGCACCTGGGGCAGGCGCGCCGCATCAAGCAGTTCGCCGGACGTCTGCTCAAGCAACCGGCGCGCCAGGGGGTGGTCATGGCGCAGAGCCGGCTCGGGCAATTGCTCTGCTGCGAGTGCGGCAATGCCCGCGACCGACGCATCGGCCTAGAACTGCTGCGTCAGGCCTCCAAGGCCGGCAGCCGGCCGGCCCAACTGGCGCTCGGCCAGCTGTGCAACCAGTCCTGGGTGGATGAGCCGCAGCAGGCCCGTCACTGGTTGGAACTGGCGGCGGGCCAGGGCTGCGACCAGGCCCGGCAATTGCTCGAGAGCCCCGTCCAGGCCTGAGCGCGGCTGGGTATACTGCCCGGCATTCTTGCGCGGAGCCGCCCATGCCTATCGATCTGCCCACCTTGCCCCTGGGCCTTTACGCCGCCGCCATTGTCGTCATCGCCCTGTTGGTCCTGGCCTGGCAACTGTACCGCCGGTTGCTTCAGGCCCGGGGCCAGGGTGCATTGCTGGATGAGCGCCTGACGACTGCACTGTTGGCGCAGGATGGTCTGAGTGTGCAACTAGAGGCTTACCGCGGCGAAGCGGCCGATCTGGTCGCCCGCCATGGCGTCCAGCGCGCCGAACTGGCGGTGTTGCGCCGCGAGGCCGAACTGCTGCAGCTCGAGTGCACCGGCGCGCGTGAAGCGGCGCAGGCCTGGGCCGCCGAGCGCGTCGGCAAGGACGCCGAGTTGCGCCGCCTGGATGCCGAGCGCGCCGCCCTGGTCGCTGAATTGCGTGAACAGCGGGACAGCCACCAGCAGCGCCTGAACGACCTGCAAGGCGCGCGCGACGAGTTACGCGCGCAGTTCGCCGAGCTGGCCGGGAAGATCTTCGACGAGCGTGAGCAGCGCTTCGCCGAGACCAGCCAGCAGCGCCTGGGTCAGCTGCTCGACCCCCTCAAGGAACGCATCCAGTCCTTCGAAAAGCGCGTGGACGACAGCTACCAGCAGGAGGCCCGCGAGCGCTTTTCCCTGGGCAAGGAGCTCGAGCGCCTGCAGCTGCTCAACCTGCGGCTGAGTGACGAGGCGCATAACTTGACCCGTGCCCTCAAAGGCCAGAAGGTTCAGGGCAACTGGGGCGAGCTGGTGCTGGAACGGGTGCTGGAAAACGCTGGCCTGGAGAAGGGCCGCGAATACCACACCCAGATCAACCTCAGAAGCGCCGAGGGCGAGCGCTTCCAGCCGGACGTGCTGATTCAGCTGCCGGGCTCGCGGCAGATCGTGGTGGACGCCAAGGTCAGCCTGACCGCCTACCAGCAGTATGTGGCCGGCGACGACGAACCGATCCGCCAGCTGGCCCTCAAGCAGCATGTGCTGTCCCTGCGCAACCACCTCAGGGGGCTTTCGCTCAAGGATTACCAGCGCCTGGAGGGCTTGCACAGCCTGGACTTCATCCTGCTGTTCGTGCCCATCGAGGCGGCTTTCGCCGCGGCCCTGCAGGCCGACCCCGGCTTGTTCCAGGAGGCCTTCGACCAGCATATCGTGATCGTCAGCCCGACCACCCTGCTGGCGACCCTGCGGGTGATCGACAGCCTCTGGCGTCAGGAGCGGCAGAACCAGAACGCCCTGGAGATCGCCGAGCGGGCCGGGGCGCTGTACGACAAGTTCGTCGCCTTTATCCAGGACCTGGACGAGGTGGGCAGTCGGCTGCAGCAGCTGGACAAGGCCTATGCCGCGGCGCGCAACAAACTCACCGACGGGCGCGGCAATATCATCGGTCGGGTGGAGAACCTCAAGCTGTTGGGCGCGCGCGCCAGCAAGAGCCTGGCCACCGACCTGCTGGAACGGGCGGCCGGTCCGGCACCCTTCGACGAAGGCCGCGAATAGCCGCTGCCGCAAGGCCATCGAAGGTCAGTCACAACACCCGTCAACCGGCGAGCAGGGCGGCGGCAATGACCGGGACTGCCCGCGACGCCAGCGCGGGGCCGCCGAGAAGGCCGGTCAGGACCGCCTTGATCAGGCTGTGGCTGAGCCCCTGCCGACCGCCTTCCACCAGAAACAGGTCCAAACGCTGGGCATTGGGCTGATCGTACTCAGGGCAAGGATTGAGTTTAATCCAAACACCCAGCGCGACCTTGCTATCTATCAACCCAGGGTCAGGTGCCGGCTCAGCAGGGCCCGTAGCGCCGCCGGCTTGAGCGGCTTGGGCAGGTAATCCAGCCCCGCGCCCTGCACCTCGGCAACCAGCTCCGGACGGCCGTCGGCGCTGATCACCACGCCCGGCAGGGAAGCGCCCAGGACCTCGCGCAGCCAGGTCATCAGCCCGGTACCGGTCTCGCCCGCGTCCAGGTGATAGTCGACCAGCACCAGGTCCGGGCACACCTGCGCGTCTAGCAGTTGCTGGCACTCCTGACGGTTGCGCGCGGTCCAGACCTGGCAGCCCCAGCGCGACAACAGGCTGTGCATGCCGGTGAGGATGCTGTCCTCGTTGTCGATGCACAGCACCCGGCCGCCGCTTAGCGGAGCCGTCTCCAGGGGGGCGACAAACGGTGCCGGAGCGCTGGGGGCCAGCGGTAGGGTCACGCTGAAGACACTGCCCCGGCCCGGCCAGGAGCGCACCGCCAGCGGGTGCCCGAGCACCCGACACAAGCCGTCGGCGATCGCCAGGCCCAGGCCCAGGCCCTTTTCGGCGCGGGTCTGGTGACTGTCCAGGCGCTTGAACTCCTCGAAGATCTCCTGGCGCTTGTTGTCCGGAATGCCCGGACCACGGTCCCAGACCTCCAGACGCAGCTGCCCCGGTTGGCGACGCACGCCCAGCAGTACCGGACCCTTGGTGTAGCGCAGGGCATTGGTCAGGAAGTTCTGCAGCACCCGGCGTAGCAGTTTGCTGTCGCTGTCCACCCAGAGCCGGCTGCTGCGCAAGCGAAAGTCCAGGCCCTGCTCCTGGGCGAGGGCCTTGAATTCGGCGCCCAGGGTGACGAACAGTTCATCGAGGGCGAAGGCCGCGCGCGTGGGGGTGATCCGACCGTTTTCCAGGCGTGAGATGTCCAGCAGGTCGCTGATCAGGTCTTCGGCCGAGCGCAGCGAACTATCCAGGTGCTGCACCAGCTGCCGGGCATCCTCGGGCAGAACCTGCTGTTGATGGCCCAGGGCCGCGGAGAACAGCCGCGCGGCATTGAGCGGCTGCATCAGGTCGTGGCTGACAGCGGCGAGAAAGCGGGTTTTGGACTGGTTGGCGGCCTCGGCGACGTGCTTGGCCTCGCCCAGCGCCTGGTTCAGTTGCGACAGCTCCTGGGTGCGTGCGTCGACCCGCTGCTCCAGTCCTTCGTTGGCCTCCTTGAGGGCCTGCTCGGCGCTGCGAAAGGGGGTGATGTCGGTAAAGCTCATGACGAAGCCGCCGCCAGGCATGGGGTTGCCGATCAGCTCGATCACCCGGCCATTGGGAAACAGCCGTTCGGAGGTGTGCGCGCGGCCCTGACGCATCCAGTGCAGACGCCGCTGCACATGGGCCTCGGCATCGCCGGGGCCGCAGAGATTGCGCTCGGCGTTGTAGCGGATAATGTCGGCGATCGGCCGGCCGACTTGGATCAGCCCCTCGGGGTAGTCGAACAGCTCCAGGTAGCGGTGGTTCCAGGCCACCAGGCGCAGGGCCTGGTCGACAACGCTGATGCCCTGGGTGATGTTTTCGATGGCGCCTTGCAGCAGGGCGCGATTGAACTGCAGCACCTCGCTGGCTTCGCCGACGATGCGCACCACATCCTCGACTTGCATTTCGCGGCCTTCGATGGCCGCCTTGACCACCGCACGGGTCGAGGAAGCACCGAGTACCCCGGCCAGTAGGCGTTCGGTGTGAGCGATCCAGTCGCTGGTGGCCGGGTGCGTGGGGTTGAAGTCCTTGCCCAAGCGTGCGGCGAAACGCTCGAAACTCTGTTGCGTCCGCTCCGCGCCGACGAAGCGGGTGGCCAGGGCCATCAGGTCCTGCAGCTGAACGGCCAGCAGGCTGCGGCTGCTGGGGTTGTCGTCGAAGGCCTGGCCGATAAAGCGCCCGGCCTGCCAGTGCTCGGAGACCCGGGTGCGGGAAAAGTACGAGACCCAGACGAACAGCAGCACATTGCCGGCCAGGGACAGCAGCACGCCGCGGGTCAGGGGATCGACCTCGATGCCGATCGGCTGGTAGAGCAGGGCGTGCAGGCCGGGAAAGCCGTCGAGCGATGCGCCCAGGCTGCGCGCCACCACCGGCAGTACCAGGGTGTAGGCCCAGATCAACGCGCCGGCGCCCAGCCCGGCGAATACCCCGCGACGGTTGGCCTGCTTCCACACCAAAGCGCCGAACATGGCCGGGGCCAGCTGGCCCACCGCGGCGAAGGAGATCTGCCCGATGGTCGCCAGGCTGGCGTTGCTGCCCAGCAGGCGGTAGCAGACATAGGCCAGCAGCAGGATCAGCACGATGCTGATGCGCCGGGCGCTGAGCATCCACAGGCGAAAGGCCTCGAAGGGTCGCTCGGTCTTTTGCCGGCGCAGCAGCCAAGGCAGCAGCATGTCGTTGGAGATCATGGTCGACAGGGCCACGGAGGCGACGATCACCATGCCGGTGGCGGCCGAGGCGCCACCGATAAAGGCCAGCATGGCCAGGGCCGGATGGGCCTGAGCCAGGGGCAGGCTGATGACGAAGGAGTCGGGCATCACCCCGGCCGGCAGCAGCAATTGTCCGGCCAGGGCGATGGGCACCACGAACAGCGCGGCCAGCAGCAAGTAGGCGGGAAACACCCAGCGCGCCAGGCGCAGGTCGCGCGGCTCGATGTTCTCCACCACCGTGACATGGAACTGCCGCGGCAGGCAGAGGATGGCGATCATCGCCATGCCGGTCTGCACCAGCATGGCCGGCCAGTTCACCGCCTCGGCCCAGAAGGCCTCCAATTGCGGGGCCGTCTGGGCCTGGGCGATGAGGTCGCCGAAGCCGTCGTACAGACCAAAGGTGACGAAGGCGCCCACCGCGAGAAAGGCCAGCAGCTTGACCAGGGACTCGAAGGCGATCGCCAGTACCATGCCGCGGTGGTGCTCGGTGACATCCAGGGTGCGGGTGCCGAACAGGATGGTGAACAGCGCGAGCACCAGGGACACGATGAGCGCGGTGTCCTGGGCGCGCACGCTCGCCGACTCGGCACCGGCGCCCACCAGCAGGTTGACCCCCAGCACTATGCCCTTGAGCTGCAGGGCGATATAGGGCAGCACGCCGACCAGGCAGATCAGCGCCACCACCACCGCCAGGGTCTGGGACTTGCCGTAGCGCGCGGCGATGAAGTCGGCGATGGAGGTGATGTTCTCCTGCTTGCTGATCATCACCATCTTCTGCTGCGCCCAGGGCGCGAACAGCATCAGCAGCACCGGCCCCAGGTAAATGGGGATAAAGGCCCAGAGCTGTTCGGCGGCCTGGCCGACCGCGCCGAAGAAGGTCCAGCTGGTGCAGTACACCGCCAGGGACAGGCTGTAGACCCAGGCGCGCAGGCGCGGCGACAGCGGCGTGCGGCGCCGGTCGCCGTAGAAGGCGATGGCGAACAGCACGGCCATGTAAGTCAGGGCGACCGCGGCGATCAGCCCGCTGGACAGCGGCATGCACACTCCCAAACACGACAGCACGGGTAATCGGAAAAAACGCTCCGGTGGCAGGTGCCTGCGCCGGATCGGCGTACGAGGTTGCGCAGGGGCTATGCAACCTGTGGCCCTTTGCAGTGTCGCATCAAAGTGCTGTGCCGTCAGGGCGACCATGGTCGCACCTTGAGCCCCCCTGATCCGTGCCTGTTAGCGTGGCGCCCCGCGCCGATGTCGAGGATGCAATCCCATGTTCAAGCCGCAACTGACGACCCTGCAGCGTGGCGCCCTGCGTCTTGAGCCGTTGCTGGACGGCGATATCCCGGCCCTGGTGGCGCTGGCCGAGGCCAATCGCGACGAGCTGGTCTTTATGAGCGGCCCCCTGCGACTGGACTGGTACCGCAGTGCCCTGAGCGAGCAGCGCGAAGGCAAGGCGCTGCCCTTCGCCATTCGCCTCGCCGATCAGCTGGTCGGCACCACGCGCTTCGGCGATTTCCAGTCGACCCTGCCGGCCGCCGAAATCGGTTGGACCTGGCTGGACCGCAGCCAGCATGGCAGCGGGCTGAATGCCATGCTCAAGTACCTGATGCTGCGCCATGCCTTCGAGAACTGGCGCATGGTGCGCGTGCAACTGAAGACTGCGGCCAGCAACCTGCGCAGCCAGCGCGCCATCGAAAACCTCGGCGCCCTGCGCGAGGGTCAATTGCGCAACCACCGCCGCCTGGCCGACGGGCGCCTGGACGACAGCCTGCTGTACAGCATCACCGATCAGGACTGGCCCCGGATCAAGGCGCAGCTGGAGGCGCGTTTCGGCGCCTGAACCTGCACACCGGGGCGTGCGCCTGGCGGGCACCAGGCAGAGGTGCGCAAGATCGTGCAAGACCGTCCGGTTGCGAGGCGTTAGGCTTGCCAACCGGAGGAGCCCTCATGACCCGCTCGCATGTTTTCTTACACGGCATCCGCGACAGCATCCCGATGATCGTCGGCATCCTGCCGTTCGGCCTGATCTATGGCGCCCTCGCCAGCCTGGCCGGGCTCGGCCTGTGGGCGGCGGTGGGCATGTCGCTGCTGGTGTACGCCGGCTCCGCGCAGTTTATCGCCCTGAGTCTGTTGACGGCCGGCAGCGGTGCCGCGGTGATACTGCTGACCACCCTGATCGTCAACCTGCGCCACGTACTCTACAGCGCGGCCCTGCAGCCCTATGTCGGGCCACTGGCCCAGCGCTGGCGGCTGCTCCTGGCATTCGGCCTGACCGACGAGACTTTTGCCGTGGTGCAACGTCGTTACCTGGCGCGCGGCAGCGCCGATCATGGGCGCTGGTACCACGCCGGCGTGGCGCTGGCGCTGTACCTGTCCTGGGTCGGCAGCTCCCTGGCTGGCGTGCTGTTCGGCCAGCGGGTGCCAAACCTGGCCGACTGGGGCCTGGACTTCGCCATGTTGGCGACCTTTATCGGCATCGTGGTGCCGGCACTGCGTAACCGCCCGCAGATCGCCGCGGCCCTGGTGGCCGCGGGCGTGGCGCTGCTGACCCAGGCCTGGCCCTACAAGCTGGGGCTGCTGGCGGCGGCGTTTGCGGGTATCGCGGCGGGCCTGGGCCTGAGCTTGCGCGCCGTCCGGACCAAGGAGGCGCAGTAATGGAGCTCTGGTCCGTGATCATCGGCATGGCGCTGATCACCTTCGTGCTGCGCTACAGCCTGTTCGCCTTCCCCCAACTGCGTTTCCCGCCGCTGCTGCGCCAGGCCCTGCAGTTCGTGCCGACCGCGGTGCTGACCGCCATTGTCGTGCCCGGCATGCTGTTGCCCCAGGGGCAATGGGCGCTGAACCTGGACAATGCCTACCTGTTGGCCGGCCTGGCGACGCTGCTGATCGCCGCCTTGAGTCGGCATCTGCTGGCGACCATCGGCGGCGGGCTGCTGGTGTTTTTCCTGCTGCGCTGGAGCCTGGGTCAGTTGCCCATCTAGGACTGGTTGGGGCCGGTGCTGGGCGCCAGGCGAGGCTCAGCGCGTGGGCAGGGTTTTCTGCTTGAGGATATAGAGGCTGACCAGCACCGCGCTGGTCAGCATAAAGGCGCGGGCCCAGGGCAGGGGCACCAGGTAGCAGGAAAGGGCGATGCTGGCCCACATCAGGCCAATGGCGTAGACCTTGGCCTTCAGCGGAATGCCCTGGCCGTCCAGGTAGTCGCGTATCCAGGGGCCGAGCCGGGGATGGCCGACCAGCCAGTGGTAGAAGCGCCGGGAGCTGCGCGCGAAACAGGCGGCGGCCAGCAGCAGGAAGGGCGTGGTGGGCAGCACCGGGAGGAAGATGCCGACCACGCCCAGCACCACGCTCAGCCAACCCAGGGCCAGCAGGGCGTAGCGTACGGCACGATGGCGGCTGACGCCGGGCACGGCTTGGCCGTTAGTGATGGAGCGGCTTGAGCAGGGCGGGTTTTTCGTCCGGGGCGTTGCACAGCAGAAACAGGGCGGTCAGCAACTCGGGGATCTGCGCGACCATGTCCTGCATCAGGTCGTGGTCCGCGGCGATCTCGACGAACTCCGGCTGCTCGTCGAACAGGCCCGAGCCCACCATGATCGGCAGCAGGAGCTCGCTGACTTCGTCTTCGGCGTCGTCGAACCAGGCGGCTTCGCGCAGAAACACCCCTTCCATGAAGCCGATGCACCAGCCGCGGATGTCCGAATCGTCCGGTACTTCGCCCAGCTCCAGGTCGCAGGGCAGCTCCGGGTCTTCGTCGGCGGCCAGCTGGCGGGTGATATGGGCCTTGAGGTGGATCAGGGTCGCTTCGATCTCCTCACGCTCGGCGTCGCCGCGGTAATGCGGCGGTTCGGAAAACAGGGCGTCGATCCATTCGCGCTCGGGCGCCTGCTCGGGGCAGATGGACAGGGCAGTCAGGTAGCCGTGGGCGGCGACGTAGTCCAAGGCTTCGTCGTGCAGCTCGTCAGCGTCGAGGAAGGCTTGCAGGCGGGACAATTGCTCGGCGAAGGACATCGTGGCACTACCTTGGGATTGAACGAGGATGGATTTTAGCCCGGATAGCGCATCAGGGGCCTTGCATCGGGGATTTTTTTTCCACTGGCGGATAAACGAGCGTCCATATCGGTCTTTCGCCTTCGCAAGCGGCGTTACCAGCCGCGGATTGGCCCGGTTCGGGACGCATTGCGGACGTCGGCGGATAGGCGTCGACCTGCGCGGCGGGTCCCTCGCGTATAATGCGACCCTTCGTGACGGCGCAGGGCTGTGGGCGGGCCGGCAGCGGCGCCGTTCCACCCGGTCGACCCGCCTGGTCCGGCGGTTCGGGCGTCCATTTTGCAACAGCTTGGAGTTTTTATGCTCGAACCGGCGCTGCGCATCCTCAAGGATATCTTCGGCTACGACAGTTTTCGTGGCCGTCAGGGTGCGATCATCGAGCGCGTGGCCGGCGGCGGCGATGCCTTGGTGCTGATGCCCACCGGTGGCGGCAAGTCGCTGTGTTTCCAGGTGCCGGCGCTGCTGCGCGACGGCCTGGCGGTGGTGGTGTCGCCGCTGATCGCGCTGATGGAAGACCAGGTCGCGACGCTCGAGGAACTGGGGGTGGCGGCCGTGGCGCTGAACTCCACCCTGACGCCCGAGGCCCAGCGCGACATCGCCGCGCGGATCCAGCGCGGCGAGATCAAGATGCTTTATCTGGCCCCCGAGCGCCTGGTGCAGCCACGCATGCTGAATTTCCTCCAGGGCCTGGAGATCGCCCTGTTCGCCATAGACGAGGCCCATTGCGTGTCCCAGTGGGGCCACGATTTCCGCCCCGAATACCTGCAGTTGGGCCAGCTCGCCGAGCTGTTCCCGGCCGTGCCGCGCATCGCCCTCACCGCCACCGCGGACATGCGCACCCGCGAGGAAATCGTCACGCGCCTGCACCTGCAGCAGGCCGAGCGCTTTCTCTCCAGTTTCGACCGGCCGAATATTTTCTACCGCATCGTGCCCAAGGAGCAGCCACGCAAGCAGCTGCTGACTTTTCTGAGCGACCGCAAGGGCGACGCCGGCATCGTCTACTGCCTGTCGCGCAAGAAGGTCGAGGAGGTGGCCGCCTTCCTTGCCACTCAGGGCCATCCGGCCTTGCCCTACCACGCCGGATTGCCCCACGAGCTGCGCGCCTACCACCAGAAACGCTTCCTCAACGAGGAAGGGCTGATCATGGTGGCGACCATCGCCTTCGGCATGGGCATCGACAAGCCCAACGTGCGCTTCGTCGCCCACCTGGACCTGCCCAAGTCCCTGGAAGCCTATTACCAGGAAACCGGCCGGGCCGGGCGCGACGGTCTGCCGGCCGATGCCTGGATGGCCTACGGGCTGCAGGATGTGATCTTCCTCAAGCAGATGCTCAACAACTCCGAGGGCGACGAGCGCCACAAACGCCTGGAACAGCACAAGCTCGATGCCATGCTCGCCCTCTGCGAGGAGACCCGCTGCCGGCGCCAGGTGTTGCTGGCCTACTTCGACGAGGATATGCCCCAGCCCTGCGGGCACTGCGACAACTGCATCGATGGCGTGCAGACCTGGGATGCCACCGAGCCGGCGCGTCAGGCCTTGTCGGCGATCTACCGCAGCGGCCAGCGCTACGGCGTGGGCCACCTGGTTGACCTGCTGCTGGGCCGCGACAACGAGAAGGTACGTGGCCTGGGTCATCAGCACCTGTCGGTGTTCGGTGTCGGCAAAGCCTTCAGCGAGGGCGAATGGCGCTCGCTGTTTCGCCAGCTGGTGGCCCGCGGTTTGGTGGATGTCGACCTGGAAGGCTTCGGCGGCCTGCGCCTGTCCGACCGTTGCCGGCCCCTGTTGCGCGGCGAAGTCAGCCTGCAACTGCGTCGCGAGCTCAAGCCCCAGCAGAGCGCGAAGGGCTCGGCTAGCGCCGCCAGCCAGCTGGTGCGTGGCGAGGAGCGCGAACAGTGGGAAGCCTTGCGCGCGCTGCGGCGCAAGCTGGCCGAGGAGCATGGCGTGCCGCCCTATGTGATCTTTCCGGATTCGACCCTGCTGGAAATGCTGCGCAGCCGGCCCGGCTCCTTGGCCGAGATGGCCCAGGTCGGCGGCGTCGGTGCGCGCAAGCTGGAACGCTACGGCGCGGCTTTTCTCGCGGTGCTGGCCGGTCAGACCGAGGCGCCCCGAGTGGTGGCGGATATCCGTCATGAGCTGGTCAGCCTGGCCCGCGCCGGCATGACCCCGGCGCAAATCGCCGGTCAGCTCGATTGCAGCGAGAAGAATGTCTATGTGCTGCTGGCCGAAGCCATCGGCCGCCAGGAGTTGTCCCTGGAGCAGGCCCTGGACCTGCCCGAGGACCTGCTGGGGGAAATCCAGGATGCCTTCCTGGATGGCGAGGCCGAGCTGCCGCCGGTGGCCGCCCTGGCCGAGCAGTTCGTCGGGCGGGTGCCGGACGGCGTGCTGCAGTGCGTACGCGCGGCCCTGCAGGCGGAGCTGGAGGCCTGATGCCGAAGGCCGGCGACGTTCGAGCTATTCGCGCCCAGAGATGACAAGGTGATGGCATCTGCTCAAAGGGCTAGAATCACTGCAGGTCTTGGGCGGTCGAGGTGCGGGTGCACAACCAAAATGCATGGCTGGACGAGGTAAGCTCCAACCCCTATGCCGATCAGTTGACGCAAGGCTTTCGCCTGTTGCGTTTCAGTCGGTCGCTGGAGCGGGAATACCGCAGCCACCTGAACCAGGACAGCTTCGCTCATAAACGTATCGCGCTGTGCATGGCCCTGGCGGTCTGGCCGATATTTGCCGCGCTGGATTTCTACCTGATCGCCAGCGACGAACGCTGGGCCATGCTGGCGGTGCGGGTCGCGGTGTTTCTGGGACTACTGGGCTGTGGCGCCCTGGTCTTGCAGGGGCGGCACCCGCGGCTGCTGGCGCCGCTGAGCCTGTTGTGCATCCTGGCCCTGGGCCTGGGAGCGGCGGCGGTGGTGTGCATCGCCCATCGGGTCGACCCGAGTTACCCCTACGAAGGCCTGCTGCTGATCTGCATGATCACCTATTGCCTGATCGGCCTGCGCTTCGCCGAAGCCCTGTCGACTTCGCTGGTGATTCTGTTCGGCTATGGCCTGGGCGAGTGGCTGGTCGGTACCGACGCGCAGCGGCTGATCAACAACCTGATGTTCCTGCTGTTCGGCAACCTGATCGGGGCCGTGGGCTGCTACCTGCTGGAGTCCAAATCCCGCGAGCATTTTCTGATCAGCCGGCTGATGCGCGTGCTGGCCGACCGGGACGGCCTGACCGGGCTGAACAACCGTCGCAGCTTCAACCGCCACCTCGCTCGCCTGTGGCGCCAGGCCCAGCGCGAGCAGCGCTGCGTGGCCCTGCTGATCGGCGATGTCGACCATTTCAAGGCCTATAACGATCGTTACGGCCACCAGGCCGGCGACAGCGTGCTGCAGCGCATCGGCCCGCTGCTCGAACAGGCGGCGCGCCGGCCCCTGGACATGGCCGTGCGCCTGGGCGGCGAGGAATTCGCCGTCCTGCTCTACGACATCGACGAGACCCAGGCCCGCCAGCGCGCTGAAGAGCTGCGCGAAGCCCTGGCGCGCCTGGATATCGCCCACCAGGACTCGACCACCGCGGCCATGGTCACCCTGTCCATCGGCCTGGCCTGCCTGCGCCCGACCGAGCTGACGGAGCTCACCCAACTGTACGAACAGGCCGACCGGGCGCTCTACCAGGCCAAGGACTCGGGGCGCAATCGCGTGGTCCAGGTACGAGCTGTGTAGGGTGGATCGGGGCGCGTAGCTGACGTCTGGTTTATCTACCCTCGCGATGTACAGAGGAGCTACCCGTGACGGCCTAGTCTTGTAGGGTGGATGACGCCTTGCTTATCCACCATCGCGATGGGGTGGATGGATAAAGCGCCAGCGGTGCGCGCCGCACTATCGCAGGCCTTGCGGATAAACAGAGTCTGCCGCCCTCTGGACAGGCAGGCGCCTTCTAGCGCCAGTGCAGAATCGGCCAGCCGGCCTGCTCGGCATGCTGGCGCAGCAGCGGGTCGGGGTTGACCGCGTGGGGGCGGTCGACCCGTTGCAGCAGCGGCAGGTCGTTGCGCGAATCGGAATAGAAATACGCGCCCTCGAGGTTTTCGCCCTCGGCCTGCAGCCAGTCCAGCAGGCGGGTCACCTTGCCTTCGCGGTAGGTCAGCACGCCCTGGGTGCGGCCGCTGTAGAAACCGTGCTGCAGTTCCAGGTCGATGGCCAGCACTTCCTCGATACCCAACCGCGCGGCGATCGGGGTGACCAGGTGGCTGCCGGAGGCGGAGATCAGCAGCAGCCGGTCGCCGGCCGCCCGGTGTTGCGCCAGGCAGGTACAGGCATCGCCGTGGATCAGTGGCTCGATCACGTCCTCGACGAAGGGCTCGAGTTCGAAGGCCACTTCTTCGGGGGTGCGGCCGACCAGGGGCGACAGGCTGAAGGCCATATAGTCTTCCATGGCCAGCTTGCCTTCGGCGTAGGCGGCCATCAGCTCGGCATCGCGGCGCATAAAGCTTTCGCCGTCGACCCAGCCCAGCTTGGCCATCTGTCGACTCCAGAGGCTGGCGCAATCGCCGTCGATCAGGGTGTCGTCCAGGTCGAAGATCGCCAGGGCCATCAGGCCACCTCGCACAAAGCGCTGGCGTCGATGGACAGGCTAAGCTGCGCGCCGGCGGCGTGCAGATCCTCTGCCGAGCGGTTCAGTACATCCACCACCAACTCGACCCCCCGCGCCTCGACCTTGTAGCGGATCACGTTGCCCAGCAGGCTGTGATCGCGGATCTGGGCCGGGATCGCGCCCTGGGCGTCGATGCGGATGGCTTCCGGGCGGATTGCGATGCGGCCATGGACCGGGCGCAACAGCAGCCGGCTGGCGGCATCGGCCTCCAACAGGTTGTAGTTGCCGATAAAGCCGGCGGCGAAGGCGTTCACCGGCGCGGTGTAGAGGGTTTCGGCGTCGCCGCTCTGGACGATGCGGCCCTTGTCCATCAGCACGATACGGTCGGACATCACCAGTGCCTCCTCCTGGTCGTGGGTGACGAATACCGTGGTCAGGCCCAGCTCGCGCTGGATCTGCCGGATCTGCTCGCGCAGGTGCTTGCGGATGCGCGCGTCCAGGGCCGACAGCGGCTCGTCCAGCAGCAGCAGGCGCGGACGGGTCACCAGCGAGCGGGCCAGGGCCACCCGCTGGCACTGGCCGCCGGAGAGCTGATGGGGGTAGCGCTGGGCGAACTCGCCCAGCTCCACCAGGGCCAGGACCTCGTCGACCCGCTGGCGCGCCGCGGCCCCCTCGACCTTCTGCATGCGCAGGCCGAAGGCGACATTCTGCTGCACGCTCATGTTGGGAAACAGCGCATAGCTCTGGAACACCATGCCGATGCCACGCTTTTGCGGCGGCTGCGGCACCAGGTCCTGACCGTCCAACAGGATGCGCCCGCCGTTTACCGGCGTCAGCCCGGCAATGCAGCGCAGCAGGGTGGACTTGCCACAGCCGGAGGGGCCGAGCAGGGTGACGAACTCGCCCTGGGCGATCTCGCATTCGATGTCGCTGAAGATCGGGGTGGCGCCGTAGCTTTTATGCAGCCCCTGGATGGAGAGATAGCTCATGAAGGGTCCTTGCTGAGCCGGTTGGCGGCCCAGGTCATCAGCAGTACGAAGAAGAAATAGGACATCACCAGGGCGCTGCTGAAATGGCCGCTGCTGTTGCGCATGTTGTTCAGGTACACCTGCAGGGTTTCGTAGCGGGTACCGACCAGCAGGTTGGCGAAGACGAATTCGCCGAACAGGAAGGAGAACGACAGGAACAGCGACACCATCAAGCCCTTGCGCAGGTTCGGCAGCACCACCAGAAAGGCCGCGCGCCAGGTGCTGGCGCCGAGCAGGTGGGCGGCGTCCATCAGGTCCGGCAGGTTGATGGCCTGCAGGTTGTTGGTGATGGCCCGGTACATGAAGGGCAGGGCGATGGTGAAGTAGCAAGCGATCAGGATCCAGGGCGTGCCGGTCAGCGCCAGTGGCCCTCCGGCATAGAGCTGCAGCAGCCCCACCGAGGAGACCACCGGCGGCACCGCGAAGGGCAGCAGGATCAGGATATTCATCAGGCCGTCGAGCTTGGGAAAGTGGTAGTGCACCACGAACAGCAGCGGCAGGATAAGGACCACCGCCAGCAACAGGGCGCCGAGGCAGACCAGCAGCGAGCGGCCGAAGGCGGCGAGAAAACGCGGGTCGCCCCAGAGCTTGGCATACCAGTCCAGGGTCAGACCGCTGGGCAAAATGCTCGCCGACCAGCTGGTGGACAGCGAGTACAGCAGGGTGCCGGCCAGGGGCAGTACCAACAGGGCAAACAGGCCGTAGACCACGACGCGGTGGTACAGGCTGACCGGGCCCGAGGCTTCAGCGCGCGACATGGTAGCTCCTCCTCAGCAGCCATTGATGGACCAGGGTGATCAGCAGCATCAGCCCCACCAGGATCATCGCCAGGGCGCTGGCCAGGTTCGGGTCCAGGGAAATATCGCCGGCCACCAGGGCGGCGATGCGGATCGGCAGGATATTGAAGTTGCCGGTGGTCAGGGCGTAGACCGTGGCATAGGCGCCCAGGGCATTGGCCAGCAGGATGACGAAGGTGCCGAGCAGCGCCGGGGTCAGCACCGGCAGGCCGATGTGCCGCCAGAACTGCCAGCGTCCGGCACCCAGCAGCTCGGCCGACTCGCGCCAGTCCTCGCGCAGGGCGTCGAAGGCCGGGTAAAGCAGCAGCACGCCCAGGGGGATCTGGAAATAGGTGTAGAGGATGATCAGGCCGGTCTTGGAATAGAGATTGAAGTCCTCGATCAGGCCCATCTGCTTGAGCATCAGGGTCAGGGCGCCGTTGAAGCCCAGCAGAATGATAAAGGCGAAGGCCAGGGGCACTCCGGAGAAATTGCTGGTCATGGTGGAAAACGCCATGACGAAGTCGCGCAGCCGCGAGTCGACCTGGCGCAGGGAGTAGCTGCCCAGCAACGCGATCACAATGCCGATCAGGCTGGACCAGAACGCGACCTGCAGGCTGTGCTTGATGGCCTGCAGGTGGAACTTGGAGGCGAAGATCTTCTGGAAATTCTCCAGGCCCCAGCCCTCGCCGAAGCTGACGCTGTGCACCGCCACCCAGACCAGCGGAGCGATCTGAAAGGCGATAAAGAACAGGGCGAAGGGCAGCAGCCAGAGCAGCGCCAGCCACTTGCCGGGGAATGCGCGCGCGGCTCGCGCCGCGACGGGCGCCGGGTTGCTGACGGCGGCCGCCTTGGATGGGGGCTCCAGGTGCCGGCTCATGCGAGCAAGGCCCGGCACAGGGGCTTGTCGTGGGGTACCCCCAGCAGTTCGCAGACGGTGCCGCACAGTTCGGTCTGCAGCGGCCGCGCCGCGCCGTCCAGGCTGAAGGCATCGCCCAGCACGAACAGCGGCACCTCGCGCTCCTCCGGCAACAGGCCGTTGTGCGAGCGGTCGTTGTTCATGCCGTGGTCGGCGGTGACCAGCACCTGGTAGCCGGCCTCCAGCCAACCCTGCAGGTACTCGGCCAGCAGGATATCGGCCCGTCGCGCGCTGTTGCGGTATTGCGACGAGTCGAGGCCGTGCTTGTGGCCGGCGTCGTCGATGTTCATGGGGTGTACCAGGAGAAAATTCGGGCTGTGGCGCAGGCGCAGGTGTTCCGCGTCGGCGAACAGGTGGGAGTCGGGGTAGTGATCGGCATAGTAGAAATGCCCGTATTGAATCGGCAGTTCCGGCGCCGCGGTATGGCGGTCGCGAGCGGCCTGGAAGGGCGCACGGTTATACAACTCGCTGAACCAGTGGTAGGCCGCGGCGGCGGTCACCAGGCCGGCGTCGCGGGCATGATGGAAGATGCTGCGCTGCGTGCTCAGGCGCACCACGTCGTTGTGCACGATGCCGCTGTCGATCGGCGCCACGCCGGTCAGGATGCACTCGTAGAGCGGGCGGGACAGGGCGGGCAGGGCGCAGTCGAGCTTGTACAGCGCGGCGCGCCCGGCGCCGCAATAGGCCTGCAGATGACCCAGGGCATGCCGGGCCACCTGGAAATTCAGGCCATCAAGAATGACGAGGATGACGTTGGACGCCATGGGTAGTCCTGTGTGAGTTGTAGCCTGGGTTGAGTGCAGCGATACCCAGGGCAGGGTTCCCGGGTGTCGCTATGCTCGACCCGGGCTACGGTTGCAGGCGTTGTTACTCCATATTGATGATCACATGTTCCTGCCAGAGCTGCGGCAGGGCCTTGGAAGTGGCCTCCCAGGCGGCGGCATCCTTGATCGGTTGAACCTTGGCGTACTGGGCTTGGGGCAGCAGTTTGGCCTGCACCTCGGCCGGCAGGGTCAGGTGCTCGGCGCGGATCGGCCGGGCATTACCCTTGGCCAGGTTGATCTGACCGGCATCGGAGAGGATGTATTCGCGGGCCAGCTTGGCCGCGTTGGGGTGCTTGGCGAACTTGTTGATGATGGTGGTGTAACCGGAGATCACCGAACCGTCGGAGGGAATCAGCACTTCGAAGCGGGTCGGGTCGATCTGGTCGCGGTAGCTCAGGCCGTTGAAGTCCCACACCACGCCGACTTCCACTTCGCCTTTTTCCAGGGTCTGGATGGTCGGGTTGGCCAGGGACAGGCGGCCTTGCTTGGCCAGCTCGGCGAACAGGTCCAGGCCCGGCTGGATATTGCTTTCGTCACCGCCATTGGCGATCGAGGCCGCCAGCACGCCGTTGACCGCCTGGGCCGCGGTGCTTACGTCGCCGGCCGAGACCTTGTATTTGCCGGTGCGCAGATCCGCCCAGCTGGTGGGGATGTCCTTGACCAGCTGCTTGTTGACGATAAAGGCGATGGAGCCGGTGTAGGCCAGCATCCAGTGGCCGTCGGCGTCCTTGGCCCAGGCCGGAATCTGCTCCCAGGTGCTGGGTTTGTAGGCCTGGGTCACGCCCTGCTGCACCGCGATGGGGCCGAAGGCGGCACCGACGTCGCCGATATCGGCGCTGGCATTGTCCTTCTCGGCGGCGAACTGGGCGATTTCCTGGGCCGAGCTCATGTCGGTGTCCATGTGCTTCAAGCCGTACAGGCTGTTCAGGTCGGTCCAGGTGTCCTTCCAGTTGGCCCAGGTGTCCGGCATGCCGACGCTGTTCACCGTGCCCTCGGCACGGGCGGCGGCTTCCAGCGCCTTGAGGTCCGTGTCGGCGGCCATGGCCGCATTCGCCAGGGCAATGGTCGATCCAAGCAGTGAAGCAAGCAGTAAGCGTTTCATTCGAAGCTCCTTGGTTTCGCGGTGATCGCGGGTGTCACGGTGATAAGGTCTGGCATTGGTCTAGATCAGCAAACGCCAGGCCAATGTAGGCCGGACGGATGACAGTTTAATGTCGGCGACTGAAATCCCCCTCCGGGCGCCCAGGGCCGGTTCTGTGCTCACTGAGCGTAGACCATGATCAAGTATTTGATTTCATTGTGCGCAAGCGGGGGTTTCAGAAGGGCGGTATGCCGAAAAGATACTTGTCACCGCACAGTCATCTAGTCTGACTAGACTGATCGGCACGGTTTAGAGCCTTTAGGGGTCGTCACTAGGCGGCCGATTCTGCCCCATAACAAGGCTGGACTAGTCCAAGTAAGGATCACGCCGATGCGCGATGAAGCACCCCGAGCCGTAACAGCCATCTGCCAGGCGCTGCAGGAGCAGATCGAACACGCTCTGTTGCCGCCCGGCAGCAAGCTGCCGGCCGAACGCAAGCTCAGCGAATTGTTCGATACCACCCGCATCACCCTGCGCGAGGCCTTGGGTCAGTTGGAGGCCCAGGGCCTGATCTACCGCGAGGAGCGCCGTGGCTGGTTCGTCTCGCCGCCCCGGTTGGCGTACAACCCCCTGGTGCGCAGCCATTTCCACGCCATGGTCGGCGAACAGGGCCGGTTACCGGCTACCGAGGTGCTGTCCGCTCGCTTGCTACCGGCCTCGGCGGCCATCTGCGAACTGCTGGAGCTGGCGGCCTGCTCCCAGGTGCTGCAGATCCGCCGGGCGCGGCGCATAGACGGGCGGCTGGTGCTCTATGTCGAGCATTACCTCAATCCGCAGTATTTTCCCGGCCTGCTGGATTTCGACCTGACCCGCTCGCTCACCGACCTGTATGCCGGCGAGTACGAGATCGTCTACGGGCGGGTGCGCTTCGATATCCTGCCCACGGCCCTGCCTGCGGTGGCCGCCGCCGCGCTCAAGGTGGCCCAGGGCGGTCCGGCGTTGCGCATCACCCGAGTCAACCGCGACCAGCACGACCGACTGATCGACTGCGACATCGAGTACTGGCGCCACGACGCCATCCGGGTCGGGGTCGAAGTGCCGCAGTGAGCGCAGGGCCGCCCTGGGTAGCGCCGAGTCTTTCGCTTAGCTAGCTGACGCCGCGGTGAGCGCGCTGCGCTGCGGTTCTGCAGGCAGCGCAGGAAAGGACAGGGTTTCGCCATCCAGCGGGATGTGCAGGCGATCCGCCAGGTGCCGCCGGATTGCCTCCTGGTGCAGCTGCGCACGGGTAACCGGACAATGGTCGAGGGCTTCCAGGTGGTTCGCCACGATCAGGCCGTGGTTCAGGGTCAGCGCCGTGAGGATATCTGCCTGGTCCATAATGATTAGGCCGCCGACATCGAAGCGTGCCCCGCCGGCCGGTAGCACGCTGACCTGGGGTTGCAGCACGCTCAGGCAATGACGCACCGTATCCGTGAGCAGGGTATCGCCGGCGATATACAGGCTGGGCTCGCCCGGCATCTGGATGAAATAGCCGTACCCGTGGGCCATCAGGCGGCCGACAAAGCCCTCGCCATGCACGCAGGGAATGGCGCGCACCGTGCCGCCCAGAAACGGACCACTGGGCTCGGCGGCCAGTGCCTGCACATTAAGCCGGCGCTTGCGCAGGTAGTCGGCATCCTCGGGCATGCACAACACCGGGATCTGGCGCTCACGCAGCCAGCGGATGCCCGCACGGTCCAGGTGATCGAAATGACCTTTCTGGCAATGAGTGATCAGGCAGTGCGTGACCTGTTCCAGGCGTTGCGCGGTGTCGTCCGGCAACTCGACCAGCGGATTGCGTCGACGGCTGCGGGTGAGGAACTTGAGGGAGGGCAGTTGACCCCGGGCGGCGAGCATGGGGTCGACCAACAGATGGACAGCGCCGAATTCGACGATAAGGGTGGCGTTGCGCACTTGGGTTATTTTCATGGGTGGCTTCCTCTGGGGATAAGCCATTGTAAAAAACCGCTAGCTTGGGAAAAATGGCTTGTATTGCCATAAGGCGGACATTTCATGCCAATTCAAACCATCGGGCTGCTGCTCTATCCCGGTTGCATGCCGGCCGGCCTGTTCGCATTCGCGGACCTGGTGCGGGCCGCCAACCGCCGGATCGGCGAGCGGCGTTTCCAGCTCTGCTGGGTCGGTTCGAACCTTGAACCCGTCGACTGTGCCTCTGGCATGCGCCTTCAGCCGGACAGGGCGCTGGCGGACAGCGAGTGCACGGCCTTGCTGATTCCGGGCCTGTGGGCCGACTCGGCGAGCGGGATCGCCCAGGCGCTGGAGCGGCACCGAGGGTTGATCGGCGCCTTGGCCCGGCTGGACCCTACCCTGCAGCTGTGGAGCTATTGCACGGGCGTCTGCCTGTTGGCCGAAAGCGGCCGTCTGGACGGCGAGCAGGCGACTGCCACCTGGTGGCTGGCGGACAGCCTGCACCAGCGTTTTCCACGGGTGGAGTGGCAGTTCCAGAAAACCCAGGTGATCAACCGCCTGAATGCCACCGCCTCGGGCGTCAGCGGCCATTTACCCATCGCCAGGGCGCTGCTCGAACGCGAGTTGGGCGAGGCGGTTTACCGCGATATCGCGCGAGCGATGGTGCTGCCCCGCCCCGAAACGACGGCACCGGTGTTTCGCGCCCTGGGACTGCTGGAGCAGGCCGATCCCTGGCTGCGCGACTTGTATCGGTTGGTGGAACGGCTGCCGGCTCGACAGCTCAATGTGCCGCAGCTGGCCGCCGAGCTATGCCTGTCGGCTCGCACCCTGGCGCGCAAGGTCAAGGCGCTGACGGGGCAGGGGGTGGCGGACTATGCCGGGCTGATCAAGCTCAACCAGGCCAGCGAGCGGCTGATACTGACTCGAGAACCGGTCGCGCTGATCAGCGATGCCCTGGGGTTCGGCGATGAATCCAGCTTTCGCCGGACCTTCAAGCGGGTCACCGGACTGACACCGGTGGCCTACAGGCAGCAGTACAGGTTCTGAAGACGTGCGGTGAACCCTCAGCGCTCCGTCGGCCACTCGGGGTGAGTCGGGATGCCGTCATTCACCAGCCAGGGACGGTCATGGCTGACCTCGATATGCCGGACCGGTCGCGTGCCGGGATACTGATCGAGGGGGGCGCCCCGCACGATCACATTGACCTGGGCCGGCCGTTCGGCGATCAGCTGCGAGCCGCAGACCGAGCAGAACCAACGCCGTTTGCCACGGGAGATAACCGTTCTTCGCCGCGGCTCCAGCGGAAAGGCTCGCGCATCACCCCGGCGGTGCTGGTGAAAAGCGCGAATGGACTTTTTGACAGGACAGGCAATGGCAATGCCCGATCGGCATGTCCAGTTGCTCGACTGGGTAGGCCACTGCGCCGCACAGTCAACTGCCGGTGAGCATCAGGCCAACGTCGGGCTGGCATAGAACGCCGTCAGCACTTTCACCAGATGGGCCAGGTCATGGCTGCCGGCCAGTTCGCGGATCGAGTGCATGGCAAAGGTCGGTACGCCGATATCCACGGTGGGCACACCCAGGCGGCTGGCGGTAATGGGGCCGATGGTCGAGCCGCAGCCCATGTCGCTGCGCACCACGAAACTCTGCACCGGCACTTCCTCGGCCAGGCACAGGTGGCGGAAAAATCCGGCGGTTTCGCTGTTGGTGGCATAGCGCTGGTTGCTGTTGACCTTGATCACTGGACCGGCGTTGAGCTTGGGGCCGTGGTTGGCATCGTGACGCTCGGCGTAGTTGGGGTGGATGCCGTGGGCGTTGTCGGCCGAGATCAAGAGGGATTTCTGCAGAATGCGCACCAGGGTATCGCCGCCGGGCAGCAGGCGCTGCAGCACCTGTTCGAGCATCGGGCCGTCAGCGCCACAAGCCGAGGAGGAGCCGACTTCCTCGTGGTCGGTGCACACCAGCACGCAGCTTTCCGCCGCCGAGGTCCCGAGCAGCGCCTGCAGGCCGGCGTAGCAGGACAGCAGGTTGTCCAGGCGCGCGCCGGCGATGAAATCGCCATTGAGGCCGATCACCGCCGCGGCCTGGGTGTCGTAGAAGCTCAGTTCGTAGTCCAGTACCGTGTCGGCATTCAGGTCGTGTTCGCGGTTCAACTGCTCGGCCAGCAGGGCGCGGAAATCGTAGGGCTCGTCGCCCACCACCTGGGCCAGGATCGGCGGCAGTTCGTTCTGCGCATTGATCGCCCAGCCCTGGTTGGCCTCGCGATTCAGGTGGATCGCCAGGTTGGGGATCACCGCGATGGGCCGCTGGAAATTGATGAGCTGGCTCTCCACCTTGCCGTCGCGGCGAAAGGTGACCCGTCCGGCCAGTGACAGGTCGCGGTCGAACCAGGGCGCCAGCAGAGCGCCGCCATAGACTTCCACTCCCAGTTGCAGAAAGCCCTGGCGCTGCAGTTCCGGTTGCGGCTTGACCCGCAGGCAGGGGCTGTCGGTGTGCGCGCCGACCAGGCGCAAGCCGCCCTCCAGGGCTGGGCGCTTGCCCAGCTGCACGGCGATGATCGAGGAGTCGTTGCGGGTGACGTAGTAGCGTCCGCCCGGCTCGGGGCTCCAGGTCTCGCGTTCGTCCAGGGGCTGATAGCCGGCAGCGGCCAGGCGCTGGGCCAGGCTGGCGGTGGCGTGAAAGGGGGTGGGCGAGGCTTTGAGAAAATCGATCAGGCCTGAATTCAATTCGTCACGCATGGGGGGCTCCTGGCGGTAATGGCCGGAGTCTAGCGGATTTGCAGGGAGGGCAGGCGCTAGAACGGCGCCGGGCAGTCGAAGCGCAGGCGTTCACCGCTCTGCGGCTGGGTCAGGCAGAGCATGCTGGCGTGCAGGCACAGGCGCGGCCAGGCGGCGAGGGCCTGTTCGTGGGCATAGAGGCCGTCGCCCAGCAGCGGATGGCCGATGGACAGCATATGCACGCGCAACTGGTGGGAGCGACCGGTGATGGGCGTCAGCTCGACCCGGCTGTAGTGCCCGTGGCGCCCCAGCACCCGCCAGAAGGTCAGGGCGTGCTTGCCCTGCGCGTGGTCGACCACATGCCGTGGCTTGGTCGGCGGGTCGTAACGCAGGGGCAGGTCGATGCTGCCGCTGTCCAGGGCCGGTTCGCCCCAGCACAAGGCGGTGTAGGCCTTTTCGGTTTCGCGGTCGTGGAACTGGCGCGACAGCTCGCGGTGGCTGTCGGCGTCGCGGGCCAGCACGATCAGGCCCGAGGTTTCCCAGTCCAGGCGATGGACGATGCGCGCCTCGGGAAAGCCGTTGTCCTGCAGGCGCGTGACTAGGCAATCCTTGTTGTCCTCGGCGCGACCGGGCACCGAAAGCAGCAAGGTGGGCTTATTGATCACCAGCAGGGCGTCGTCCTGGTGAACGATTTGGATAGTCGACAGCGGCATGGGTGGATCCAGAAATAAAATGGCGGCCTTCAAGGCCGCCATTGTTCAATATCAGTGCAGTGAAAACCGAGCGAACGCAGTCGTTTTCAACGATCCGGCAGGGTGATATTGAGCTCCAGGATCGAGCAGCTGCCCTGGTTTTCCAGGGCCACGTGCACCTGGTCCGACTCGATATTCACGTACTTGCGGATGACTTCCACCAGCTCCTGCTGCAGGGCCGGCAGGTAGTCCGGCTTGCTGCGTTGGCCGCGCTCGTGGGCGACGATAATCTGCAGGCGCTCCTTGGCGATGGAGGCGGTGGATTCCTTCTTGCGGTCGCGGAAGAACTCGAAAAGATTCATTCACGGCCTCCGAACAGGCGTTGCAGGAAGCCCTGCTTCTTCACATCGAGGAAGCGATGGGCTACTTCCTTGCCCAGCAAACGGTCGACCGCGTCGCTGTAGGCCTGGCCGGCGTCGCTCTGGTCGTCGAGTATCACCGGCACGCCCTGGTTGGAGGCCTTGAGCACCGCCTGGGATTCGGGGATCACGCCGAGCAGGCGGATGGCGAGGATTTCCTCGACGTCTTCCACGCCCAGCATCTCGCCGCGGGTGACGCGCTCGGGGTTGTAACGGGTCAACAGCAAGTGCTCCTTGATCGGCTCTTCGCCTTTCTCGGCGCGTCGAGACTTGCTTGCCAGCAGGCCCAGCATACGGTCGGAGTCGCGCACCGAAGACACTTCCGGGTTGGTCACGACAATCGCCTCGTCGGCGAAATACATGGCCAGGTGCGCGCCTTTTTCGATACCGGCCGGCGAGTCGCAGACCACGTACTCGAAGGTCGCCTTGAGTTCGGTGAGGATTTTTTCCACGCCTTCGACGGTCAGCGCGTCCTTGTCGCGGGTCTGGCTTGCAGCCAGCACGTAGAGGTTTTCCAGGCGTTTATCCTTGATCAGGGCCTGGGTGAGGGTGGCTTCGCCGTTGACCACGTTCACGAAGTCGTACACCACGCGGCGTTCGCAGCCCATGATCAGGTCCAGGTTACGCAGACCGACGTCGAAGTCGACGATCACGGTCTTGTGCCCGCGCAAGGCGAGGCCGGTACCGATGGCGGCGCTGGTAGTCGTTTTACCCACGCCACCCTTGCCGGATGTGACTACGAGAATCTTGGACAAGGTGTATCACCCCTGAAAGGAAAAAGGATTTTTAGTCCTTAAAAATGGCGGCAGTATCCGTTAAAGGTCGGTGATGTTCAACACATCGCCCGACAGGCTGACCTGCACGGCCTGGCCCCACAAAGGGTCGCGGCGCAGGTCTTCGGCGACCTTGTAATGTCCACCGATGGACAGCAGCTCGGCGCCCAGTTGCTGGCAGAAAATGCGGGCCTGAAGATTGCCTTTGACGCCAGCCAGTGCGCGGCCCCGCATGGGACCGTACACATGGATATTGCCATCGGCCAGAAGTTCCGCACCGGCACTGACCGGCGCCAGCACGATCAGGTCGCAGCCCTGGGCATAGACCTGTTGGCCACCGCGGATCGGACTGGTGATGATTTTACTCGGGCGCAGCTCGGGTTCGGGGGCTTTCTCGATCTTCGCCGGCTTGACCGGGTCAGAGATCGGGTCAACCGGCCGCTCACGGGCGCCGGACGGCGGCAGTACCGGCAGGTCCAGTGCGGTGGCGGCCTGGATATCCTGCTCGCGGCTGGCACGAATGGCCAGGGTGCGCAGACCATGCTGCCGGCACAAGGCCATAAGCGCGCCCAGGTCCACGCTGCCTTCGCCCTCCGGCAGCTTGTCCAAAGCCAGCACCAGGGGGGTGTTGCTGAAGAAGTTCGGGGCCTGGGCGACTTTGGCCGCCAGCTGCAAGGCCAGGCGCGGCAGGTCGTTGTGGCTCAGCTCCAGCACGGTGATGGCCAGCATGCTGCCCTTGAGTTGGAATACCGGATCTTGCTCGAGAAGGTCAGCTTGGCTCATGGTTCGCCTGATTGGCCTGAAGTGCCACGGGGTGGGCGCGTCGTAAAGTAGCCGGGACTTATAGCGAGAACGCCGTTGGGCCGCAAGTCGGTGCAGTCCTGTAGAATGCCCGGCCACTGTCGCAGACCGGAATCTTCAATGGATCGTCCGCACTTTCGCCGTTCATTCCTGCACCCGCGCTTCTGGCCGTTATGGCTGGGCTTGGGCCTGCTCTGGCTGATCGTGCAGTTGCCTTACCGGGTCTTGCTGCGCCTGGGCCAAGGGCTGGGAGCGGTGCTCTATCGGTTGGCCGGCTCGCGCCGGCGGATTGCCGCGCGCAACCTGGAGCTGTGCCTGCCCGCGTTGTCGGCTGCGGCGCGCGAGCGGCTGCTGCGCGACAACTTCGCCTCCATGGGCATGACGTTTTTCGAGATGGCCATCGCCTGGTGGTGGCCGCCGGCCCGTCTGGCCCGACTCGGCACCCTCGAGGGCCTGGAACACCTGCGCCAGGCGCAGGACGAGGGCCAGGGGGTAATCCTGATGGCCCTGCATTTCACCACCCTGGAAATGGGCGGTGGCCTGCTCGGCATGCAGCACGGCATGTACGGCATGTACCGCGCGCACAAGAACCCGGTATTCGACTACGTGCAGCGCCGCGGGCGCGAGCAGCGCCTGGTGGGCACGGTCGAGCGCGAGGACGTGCGCGCCATGGTCAAGGTGCTGCGGGGCGGCGGTGCCATCTGGTACGCGCCGGACCAGGACTACGGCCCCAAGCAGAGCCTGTTCGCGCCCTTGTTCGGCATTCAGGCGGCCACCGTCAGCGCCACCACCGCCTTCGCGCGTCTGGGGCGGGCCAAGGTGCTGCCCTTTATCCAGGTGCGTCTGCCGGAGGGTGCCGGTTACCGGCTGCAGGTCTTTCCGGCCTTGAACGATTTTCCGGGCGAGAGCGAAGCTGCCGATTGTTTGCGGATCAACCAGTGGATCGAGCAGGCGGTACGCCAATGCCCGGAGCAGTACCTGTGGGCGCATCGGCGCTTCAAGACCCGCCCGCCCGGCGAGCCGAAACTGTATCCCAAGAAGCCCTGATCCACCCGTGTGCCCACGGTTGGGCGGGCGCGCCTCTATACTGGGCGAAGTAGCCAAAACCCCGGAGCCGGTTTTATGAATCAAGCGGTCAGCTCCGTCCAGCCCGTCACGGGCCTGATCCTCTCCGGTGGCGGGGCGCGTGCGGCTTATCAGGTGGGGGTACTTGCCGCCATCGCCGACCTGCTGCCCAATGCGGCGGACAATCCGTTTCCGGTGATAGTCGGTACCTCCGCCGGCGCCATCAATGCCGTGGGCCTGGCCTGCGGGGCACTGCATTTTACCGAGGCGATCCACCGGCTCACTGCCGTCTGGCAAGGCTTTCATACCCATCAGGTATACCGCAGCGATTGGTCCGGGGTGTTGCGCCAGGCCGGGCGCTTCGTTGGTCACAGCCTGCTGGGGATGGGCGGCGAGCTGCCGGTCGCGCTGCTCGACAGCGCGCCGCTGCGCGAGCTGCTGGAGGCCGAGCTGGACTTCGGTGGGATCGCCGCCGCAGTGCGTCAGCGTCGGTTGCGCGCGGTGGCGGTGACGGCCTTCGGTTACGACTCCGGCCAGGCCGTGACTTTCTACCAGGGCCGCGCGGCCATCGACCCCTGGTTTCGTCACCGCCGCGTCGGGGTGCCGACCCGCCTGGCGGTGGACCATCTGCTGGCCAGTGCCGCGATTCCCCTGATCTTCCCTCCGGTCAAGTTGCAGCGCGAGTACTTCGGCGACGGTGCGCTTCGCCAGTCGGCGCCCATCAGCCCGGCCCTGCACCTGGGTGCCACGCGGGTACTGGTGGTGGGTGTCAGCGGCAATCTCCAGGGCACGGGCGCGCAGGTCATCCCGCCCCGTGTCCAGACCGGATACCCACCGAGCCTGGCGCAGATCAGCGGGCATATGCTCAACAGCACCTTCGTCGACAGCCTGGAGGGCGACCTCGAACTGCTCGAGCGGCTCAACCAGATGACTCATTTGGTGCCGTCGGGGCCCCAGTCGCGGGGGCTGGGGCTCAAGCCGGTGGATGTGCTGGTGATTTCCCCCAGCCAGCCCCTGGACTTGATCGCCGCCCGCCACCGCCACGAGCTGCCCAAGCCGCTGCGCATGTTCCTGCGCGGACCCGGGGCGACCAAGGCCAGCGGCGCCGGGGTGCTCAGCTACCTGCTGTTCGAGCCCGGCTATTGCAACGAACTGATCGAACTGGGTTATCAGGACGCCATGGCCCGGAAGGAGGCCCTGAGCGCCTTTCTCGGCCTGTCGCACAAGACCGAAGCGGCCCCGCAGGCTCCCGTAGCAGGCCTGGCTGAGGGCTAGCAGCCGATTCACTCAGGGGACGGGAAGGCTAAATGAACATTTCAACGTCGTTCCCGCGAAAGCGGGAACCCCGTTTCGCCGACGTGCCTGGGTACCCGCCTTCTTCACGCCTTCGCAGGAATGACAGGGTATGACGGGTGTGGGGATATGCCCCATCAGTGCCCAAGGACAAGCGCCAACATCCTCCGGGAAGTCTTGGGAAGGCAGTCTTCGACGCACCAACACGATGGCAAAAAAAAGCCGCCGCGGCATGACCCGGAGCGGCTGTTGCATAGCCTGCGGCTGTCAGTCGGCGATCTGCAGCTTGCGGGCTTCGGTGTAGACGTAGCGGATCTTGTCGTATTCGAACGGTGAGTTCAGCTGGCCGTAGCGGAAGGCGGTGCTGGCGCGCTGGTCCAGCACTTTCAGCCCCGTGACTTCCGGGTGATCGCTGCTGTAATCGGCCACGTTGAGGTAGTTGACCTGGCTCTCGAGGCTAAAGTCGGCCACCAGCCCGCCGGTGTCTCGTGCGTTCGAGGGGCCGAGCAGCGGCAGCATCAGGTAAGGGCCTTCCGGTACGCCATAGAAGCCCAGGGTCTGGCCGAAGTCTTCGCGCTGCTTGAGCCAGCCGAAATGGGTCGCCGGATCCCAGAGGCCGACCACCCCGAGGGTGGTGTTGACCAGCAGCCGCCCGGTGGTGGTCAGGGAGCGCTTGCCCTTGAGCTGCAGCAGGCTGTTGGCCAAGCTGGGGATCTCGCCCAGGTTGCTGAAGAAGTTGCTGACACCGCTGCGCACAAAGCGCGGGGTGACGTATTTATAGCCGCGCACCACCGGCAGGAAGACCCACTCGTCGACGCGGTAATTGAAGTGATAGACCCGGCGGTTCCACGACTCGAGCGGGTCGTAGACGTTCAGGGCGTTCAGGGTGGAACGCTCGAACTCGCGTTGGTCAAGTCCCGGATTGAAGTTCAGGGTCTTGAGGGGCTGGGTGAAACCATCCGATTCGGCGGTTTCTTCGGCCAGGGCCGGTAGACAGGCGAGCAGCAGGACGAGCGGGAAGGCGCGCTTAACCACGGAAAAACTCCAGTATGGCGTCGCTGTTGACGCGGTAATTGAGGTTGCCGCAATGTCCGCCCAAGGGGTAGACGGTCAGGCGATCACCCAGGGTGCGGCGCAGAAAACCGAGATCGCCCGGCCCCAGGATCAGATCGTCGGCGTTGTGCATGACGGCAATCTTCGTGCTGTTCTTGAGATAGTCCTCCACCGCGTAGAGGCTGATCTGGTCGACCATCTGCAACAGGCTGCCGCCGTCGGTGCGGGCGCGCCACATGGGCAGCAGTTGCTCGCCGATATAGCAGTCGAAGTCGCAGAGCAGGGCGCGCTTGAAGAAGCGCGTCAAGCTGGTGCCCTCGCTGATCGGGTAGCCCTGGGGGGTAATCAGGCCACGGCGGTTGATCAGGTCGGAGGTGAAGGCGATATCGGCGGCGGAAAAGCGGAACGAGGTGCCGATCAGCATGGCCATTTGCTCGTCCGAGAGCTGCTGCTTGGACTGCTGGAAGTCGACCAGCAGGGCATCGTTGATATCGATATAGCCTTTTTGCTGGAAATAACGGGTCAGCTTGCCCAATACCAGCTCGTAAAAGGTGGTGTTGTTGTCGATCCCCTCGACCCGGGTCTGTGCCAGGCGGTCCAGGTTGCTGATGGAGGTGTAGAGGTTGACCGGCGGATTGAGCATCAGCACGCGCTTGAAATTGAAGCTGCGGCGCGTTTCGTCCAACTGGCTGACGAAAGCCGCGTGCAGGCCGCCCATGCTGTAGCCGGCAAGGTGGTACTCGGTCACCGGTAATTTCGGGTGCTGTGCGCGGACCGCCTGCATGGCCCGGTACAGGTCATCGGCATCCTCGCTGGAAATTCCCGG
>JAZKHB010000006.1:65646-96371 GCA_040385585.1 Pseudomonadota bacterium
GTCATGAAGTCGTAGCTGGTCGGTGACGACAGCTGCACCACATGGTAGCCGGCGCCGTAGAACAGGCGCTTGAGGTACTCGGCGATGCTGCTGGAGTAGGGCGCCCCGGTGCCCGCGATGATAAACATCAGCGGCGCCGGGCCGTCCTGCTGCGCCAGGCGATAGCGCATGTTGGTCACCGGCCAGAAATTATCCGGCAAGGCGAATTCGCGCTCGGGACGCAACTTGACTGCATAGTCGGCCTGATCGATATCCTCATCCAGGGGCAGCTCGGGCCGCAATTCCAGAGGGGTGGTGGCTATGGTGGCTTCGAACGGATTGCTCAGCGGGAAGCCATAGCTCGCGGCATCGATGTCTGCCGCCTGCAGCGACACACTCAGGACCAGGCCGCCACACAGGGCAGCAAGACGAGAATAAACGGGCATTTCGGGATCCTTCGAAAAAAGTGCGCTGAGGGTGCGCGGCAACTATGACCTGCGGGAATCGGCAAAGTGCCACTAACTTTGTAGGCCGCCGGGCTCTACTCGGACGTTGTGACAATACACGGTCTCGCGCCAATCGGTGCTGTCTGGCTTGGCAGCGCCAAGGACGACTGCGGCGCCGCAAGGATTTTGCCTTGCATGCCGGGCGTGGACGACTATGCTGGGCGCCTTTTCAAACCACCAAGGAGCGCGGCATGTCGCCTCGTCTGTCTGTATTGCTGTTGGTCGTCCTGGCCCTGGTGCTGGCCGCCGCCTATGGCCTGCGTTTCGCGCTGATGGAGGATGGCCGCTGGGTTGCCGATTGCCTTTCCGATCCGCTGCGTTGGGAATGCCGCTTACGGGCGGACGTGGGCCTGCTGGTGCATTTCGGCGTGCTGGGCTGGGCCGGCCTGGTGGGCGCGCTGCTGGCGTTCGTGCTGCCCGGGCGCTGGGGCCAGGGTCTGGCGGCGCTGGCGCTGCTGTTCGCGGCGCTGGCCCTGGTGCTCTACAGCGCCAGCCTGGCGTCCTTCGCCCTGGTTATCGCCGGACTGCGCCTGGTTCGCGCGCCGGCACGGCTCGCCGAGGCGCGCTGATCGGCGCCCGGGGTCCTTGCCGTTGGTTGATCAGCGTGGCGACTGGCGCAGGCTGCGCCACAGGGCGGCGAGCAGCAGCAGGCTGACGGCGGCCCAGCCCAGGGCCTGGGTGTTGACCAGAGTTTCCTGGTACAGCTGCAGGGGAATGCCGGCACCGATCAGCAGGATCAGCAGGGCCATTTCCCGGCGTGGTCCTGCGACGGGACGACAGAGGTACACCAGGGCCGGCAGCAGCAAGGCCGCGCTGGGAAAGCTGCGGTAGCGGGCATCCACCACCAGGCCGAGCATCAGCACGGTACACGCGAAACCGGCCGCGGCCAGCCACCATCCGCCGCGCGCCTGCAGCCAGGCGAACAGCCTGGCGCGCCAGCCTGTTCCGGCCGACAGGGCCAAGGCGGCGTGGGCCAGCACCACCAGGTTCAATGCCAACAGTGCCGTGGCCCATAGCCATTCGCCGGTAAAGCGGCTGGTGATCCAGGCCTGTTCTGCCCATAGGCCGATGCAGGCCGCGCCAAGGGCCGCCAGCGGCGGCAGCAGCAGAGCGGCGCGCACCGACGCGGGACGTCCGGCCAGTAGCAGGGTGGCCAGTGCGAGCCCGACGCCCATGCCCAACCAGAGTCGCCAGTGCGGCAGGTTTGAGACCGGCCCGGCCAGGACCTGCTTGTCTTGGCGATCGGCGTCGAACAGGCCCCAGTAGCCGCCCACGGCGCCTTCGCTGACGCGTTTCCAGGGCTGGTCGAAGGCTTCGATCAGGTTGTAGCGCCAGCCGTTCTGTTCGGCGATGGTGACGAAACCGCGAATAAAACGCGCCTGATTGACCCGGCTGGGCAGGGCGGTTTCCCGCTGCCGGCCCTCGCTGGGCCAACCGGTCTCGCCGATCAGGATGTCCTTGGGCGCGAACTGCTTACCGAACAGCTGGCGTACCCGAACCACCTGGGCCAGGGCCGCGTCGATGCCGGTCGGATCGTCTTCCCAGTAAGGCAGCAGGTGGATGGTCAGGAAGTCCACCGCCGGCACCACTTCCGGGTGTTCCAGCCAGTATTCCCAGACATCGGCATAGGTCACCGGTTGCTCGACGCCGGCCTTGACCCGGTCGATCAGCTCGACCAGCTGGGCGCCGGTGACTTCCTTGCGCAGCAAGGCTTCGTTGCCGACTATCACCGCCTCCACCACGTCCGGGTGGGCATTGGCGGTCTCGATCAGACCGGCGATTTCCAGCGCCGTGTCCTCGGGGTTGCGGCTGACCCAGGCGCCGATCATCAGCTTCAGTCCGTGTTTACGGGCCAGGTCCGGCAGGGCCTCCAGGCCGGTCACCGAATAGGTGCGCAGGCAGCGAAAGCGCGTGGCCAAGAGCGCCAGGTCGCTGTCCATCAGCACCGGACTCAGGGAAAAGGGCTGGTCGAAGGGCGACTGGTGCTTGCCGAAGGGGGTATAGGAGGCGCACTGCAACTTGTGGGCAGGCGCGCTGGCTTCTTCGGCCAGCACGACCGGGCGACCCAGGCCGTACCAAAGGCCGCAGAGGGCGATCAGCGCCAGCAGGCTGGCGAGGGCATAGGGCAACAGGGGGAAGCGGGAGGTGGCGGGCATGGGAGGCGGCGTCTGGAAGCGAAGGTGCGCATCTTAGCGGATTCGCTCTGACTGCGGCGCCCCGTCTAACGCAGTGTCGAGGTGCATGCGATCTGAACGTGTCGCCGTCGGTCCGCTTCGGCCATTTCATGCCTTACGAGCATATCGATATGCTTCGGCTTATCCGCTCAAGGGCAGGGTGCGATAGGGACACCTCGCAAAAACGCCGCTCATCCGGTATCGGGTGAACGGCGTTTTTACTCGGGGCTTCCTGCCTGTAGCCCTATCGCGCTGCAAGCCCGCGGTTTGCACAGGCTTGCAGCGGCGCGTGGGGAACGATCAGAGCGGGGCGCACATATCCACGCCTTCGTGCAGCCATCCTTCAACGGTCATCGCGTTGATCAGGTTGAGGTCGGTCACGAAGCGGTGGTTGGAGTCCTTGCCCTTGGGAAAGCCATTGTTGTAGAGCCGGTGGACGGGCTGGGTGCCGGTAGGGCAATTGCCCGCCGTGTCGGGTCGAGTGCTGAGAAAATCGTTGCTTTCGAATTTCCAGCTGGGTGCATCGGCCTTGAAGATGCTGATCAGTTCGTTGCAGCCTGTCTGATCCACGGTATAGAAGTGGGAGTTAGGCCCATAGATGATACCGGTTTTCGGATTGACGGCGGTGTTGCCGAAAAAGCGGCAGGCAGCGGTGGCTCCGCCAGCCTTGAAGCTCTGGCCGGTTCTCACCCAGCGACCGACTGCGCCGCTGTCCACGGAGGCCTGCTCGGCCGGCTCGGCGGTGATGAAGTAATGATCCAGTTCGGGGTTGTAGTACTCCACCACGGTGCGGTCACCCACGGATGCGGTCTCCGGGCTCAGCCAAAACTTGATACCCGCGGCATACGCCGGAGCGAGCAGGCTGTACTGATCTGGGGCGAATTTGTTGCTGCAAGAGGCGGCGCCTCCAAACAGCTGAGCGATCACCTGGGCGTTTGTGAACAGTGCCGAACCGCTGCTGCCGCCTTCGGTCACGCCGGCGTCCCACACGACCTCGATGGCGTTGGCATCCGTTTGAGAGCTCGGGCCGCACTTGATGTCAGTGCAGCTAACAAAGTCGGTGACAGTGCCTGCGCTGACTTTCTGCATGTCTCCGGCCGGGTTGTGGAGACCGTAGATACCCTGGTTCTTGTTGTACAGCGTGAATTCGGTGTTCCAGCCGGCAAATACGGCGTTGCTCGGGGCGGGCTTGTTCAGTTTGAGGAAGGTGGTGTCCTGGGCGGTATTGGTGTACAGCAGTTGCGCGCCACCGGTCAGCGTGGAATTTTCGCTGTCGAGCTGGGTGCTGAAACATGACTTGGCACGGTACAACCAGTAGGTCACCAGGGTCGAGGCTTCGGTCTGGGTGGGAATGCAGTGGCGGGCGGTGAGGAAATAGGGTGTCTTGTCCTGGTTGGTGTTATTCAGCAAGGTGCCAGTACAGTTATAACTGTTCCCTTTCATGACAAAGCTCATTTTAGCGACCGCTCTGCTTTGCATGTCGAGGGACGGGGCTTCGGTCGCGACACACTGGTAGTTGATGTTGCAGCTGCCGGCATCACCGATGCCTTTCGCGGTGGTTTTCTCAAGGTTAGCGGCGGGGTCGCGGAACAAGTGGGACAGGGCCGGGATCTTGATCTGGACCTGGTCGGTGGAGGTGCCGGCCGGCAGCTCGATTTCCAGGGTGATTTCCTCCCCGGCTATGGGTGGCGACCAGAAATACCGGGCCTGTTCGCTGCGGTCCCCGGCCGCGAGGTTGTTCGCCAGGGTCTGCAAGACCTCGGTGGCATGAATCTCGAGCGGCACCTTGGCTTCTTGGGCGTAAAACCTCAGGGTGGCGGAAGTCGGCAGGTTCGTCACGTACAGGCCGACCCTTAATCCGACCGCCTGGGGCGAGGTGATGCTGATCGCGGCGACATGACCGCCATTGGCGGTAGGAATCCAATCAAAGGCTTCAGCGGTCAGCGACTGACTGTCCAGCTGGGGAATGTCCCGCCGCATGCCCACTTGGACGGGAACACCGGGTAGCTCGGGAGCCTCGCTCAGTGCTTCGGTGCTTTGCTTCTTTTGCGCGGTCAGGGGTTCGAGCCGTACAGGAAAAGCCTCGGGCGTCAAAAGCGTGCTTTTCTGTCTTGCGACCGGTGCGCTGTCTTCCTGGAGAACCGCCGCATCGAGGGCGTCGAGGCTGTCGGCCTGCGCGAGGAGAGGCAGCCATAAAGCACAGCCGAGTAATACAAGTCTTTTCATGGCGTCTCGATCCGAAGGAAGGGGTGAAGTGATTGTACAGGGCCAGCCATAAGGCTGGCAGTAGGATATTTCAGGCCGCGGCGCCGCGATGCGGGTGTGTCTTGCGCCGGGCTGGAGTCCCGGCTATCTGCGCGTGGTGGGCCACGTCCGGGCTGACCCTTTGCTTGGTCTATCGGTATCGGCCGAGCCCAGGGCAAGCATAAGGGACGGCGTCAGGTTTTTATGAAACGCCTCGATTATCCGGCTCGCGCTCCGCTGGGAGGCCCCGCATAAAAAAGCCCCGCACGAGTCGGGGCCGGTCTTTGCGAGGTTCGCCTAGATTCTGCCGAGCAGGGCCAGCACCAGGATTATCACCAGGATGGTACCCAGAATACCCGAGGGCCCGTAACCCCAGCTGCGGGAGTGAGGGAACACCGGCAAGCCGCCCACCAGCAGAAGAATCAATACAACGATCAGAATAGTGCTGAGGCCCATGTCGAACTCCTTTACAGAACCTTTGATAAAGCGTGTTCGGGCCATCTCGCAAGCTGCGGATGATGGCCACCCACTTAGGACTGTAGTGGCCAGTAATGATTCAGAGTTATTAACAACCCTCATTTGCCGATCCGTTACCTGACAACGTTCACCCTCGAGGACTTGCCATGCATTTCCGTCTGGCCGCCGATGCACTGGTGGTCGTTCACTTGCTGTTTATTCTTTTCGTGCTGTTCGGCGGGCTGCTGGTGCTGCGCTGGCGGGCAGTTGCCTGGCTGCACCTGCCCGCCGCCGCCTGGGGCGTTACGGTGGAGGTCCTGCAGTTGTATTGCCCGCTGACGCCCCTGGAAAATCAGCTGCGCCGGGCTTCCGGCGAGGCCGGTTACGAAGGCGGCTTTATCGAGCAGTACCTGATTCCGCTGATCTACCCCAGCGGCCTGACCCCGCAGATCCAATTGGCCATGGGCGCTCTGGTACTGGTACTGAACCTGGTGGTCTATGCCGTCCTGCTGCGGCGTTTGCGAGAAGCGCGGCGCGGTTGAGCGCGGCGTTGCGCCGTAGAGGGGTGCCATGGTCGGGGTTTGCCTGGGGCATTCAGCAGCCTGATGGTATGTGGGGGTGATTATGTCCTTCGCTACACTGGAGCCTGTCTCCACTGAACAGCAAGGCACCTTCCCTATGCAAAATCGCATGATGATTACCGGCGCCGGCTCCGGCCTGGGCCGCGAACTGGCCCTGCGCTGGGCACGCGAGGGCTGGCAGCTGGCACTGTCGGATGTCAATGAGCCGGGTCTGGCTGAAACCCTGAGCCTGGTGAAGGCGGCGGGCGGCGACGGCTTTACCCAGCGCTGCGACGTGCGCGACTACAGCCAGCTCACCGCCCTGGCCCAGGCCTGCGAGGTGAAACTGGGTGGCATAGACGTGATAGTCAACAACGCGGGTGTGGCCTCTGGGGGCTTTTTCAACGAACTGTCGCTGGAAGACTGGGACTGGCAGATCTCGATCAACCTGATGGGCGTGGTCAAGGGCTGCAAGGCCTTCCTGCCGTTGCTGGAGCGCAGCAAGGGCAAGATCGTCAATGTCGCCTCCATGGCGGCGCTGATGCAGGGCCCGGCCATGAGCAACTACAACGTGGCCAAGGCCGGCGTGGTGGCCTTGTCCGAGAGCCTGCTGATTGAGCTCAAGCACCACGAAATCAGCGTGCATGTGGTCTGTCCCTCGTTTTTCCAGACCAACCTGCTGGACTCCTTCCGGGGCCCGACGCCAGCGATGAAGGCCCAGGTCGGCAAGCTGCTGGAAGGCTCGCCGATCACCGCCGCGCAGATTGCCGACTATATCTACGAGGACATCGCCCAGGGCCGGTTCATGATCCTGCCCCACGAGCAGGGCCGCCTGGCCTGGGCCCAGAAGCAGACAGACCCGCACGCGCTGTACGATGAAATGATCGCCATGGCTGAGCGCATGCGCAGCAAGGCCAAACAGGCCTGACCTGAGCAGCCTTGCACGGGGACCGATCTGGTCTGTCCGGATGGACAGGTTTTCCCGGGGGCAGGCTTGCTCCCTGCAAGCGCGCGGCGTAGGGTTGCGGCCCGACTCTACTGCCTGCCTGGATACCCCGTGACCTTCGCCTCCCGCGGCCTGTTGTTTTTTGCGCTGATGCTGGCGGCGTTCAATCTGCGCCCTGGCATCACCTCCCTGGCGCCGCTGATCGAGCGCATTGCCACCGAACTGTCCCTGGGGCGCGGCCTTATCAGCCTGACCACCGCCTTGCCCGTGTTGTGCATGGGCCTGCTGGCGCCCTTGGCGCCGCGCCTGGCCGTGCGCCTGGGGCTCGAGCGCACCGTGGCCCTGTGCCTGGGCGCCATCGGCTGCGCGCTGCTGCTGCGCCTGGCCGCTCAATCCAGTGCGGTGCTGATCGGCAGCGCGGTGCTGCTGGGGGTGGGCATCGCCATCGCCGGGCCCCTGCTTTCGGGTTTTATCAAGCGGCATTTCGTCGAGCACATGGGCCGGGTGGTGGCCTGGTATTCCTTGAGCATGGGGATCGGCGGCGCCGCCGGGGCCGTTCTGACAGCCCCGGCGAGTCAGCTGCTGGGAGGTGGCTGGAGCTTCGGCCTGGCCCTCTGGGCGTTGCCGGCGCTGATCGCCATGCTGCTCTGGCTGTCTCTGCAGACCCGCCAGGAGCCTATGACCGAGGCCGGAACGGACGGCGCACTGCCCTGGCGCGAGCCCAGGGCCTGGTTGATCAGCTGCTACTTCGCACTGCAGGCCGGGCTGTTTTACGCGTTGGCGACCTGGGTGGTGGCGCGTTACCACGAGGCGGGCCTGACCCTGTTGCGCAGCAATGCCCTGTTCAGCCTGTCGATGCTGCTGGGGGTGCCCAGCGCTTTCGTCCTGCCCTGGCTGGCCCAGCGTTTCGATATCCGGTACCCGCTGTTGTTGATCTGCGGGCTGCTCACGGCACTGGGCCTGGGGATGGTCACCTTCATGCCGTTGGTGGTACCGGAACTCTGGGCCGCGCTGTGCGGCTTCGGCCTGGGCGGTTCCTTCGCCCTGTGCCTGGTATTGCCGCTGTACGAGGCCGAGACCCCGCTGGCGGTCAGTCGCTGGACCGCGATGATGCTCTGCGCCGGCTATTGCATGGCCTGCCTGACGCCCATCCTGACCGGCCTGGCCCGTGACCTGGCCGGCGACTACCGACTGCCCTTCATGGTGCTCACGGGCATGGCGCTGCTGATGAGCTGGCTGGCCTGGCTGCTGCGCCCCGCGCCCGTCAGGGGCTGATTCGGAGACCTGGGTCTCCGAATCGAGAAAGGCTCGCCAGGTTACGCACAAATCGCGGTATAAGGCTCGGGGTCGGGTCCACCCTGGAGGGGACTGATCCGGCAAGACAAGGTCGTCTGTAATTTTTCTGGAGCGCCCGTGGAGTCAGAATCCATCGTCTATGGCTGCATCCGCGATTGGCCGTCGGATAACCCCGACGAGCGTCGCCTGCACCGTGCAAGCAATATGCAGGTCCTGCAGTCTTTGCCGTCCGGCGAAGACTGGCCCTTTCTCGGGCGGCAGATGTTCTCCTGCTGCGCCGCGGCGGGCGAGGGTCTGTACCAGACCCAGGTCATTCACTTCGGCGCCAGCTACCGCGCGGTGGAATACGAATGGCGCCTGTGGATCGAGGCGTTCGAGGCCCTGCTCAAGCGCCTCTACTGGGCCGGCGCGGTGGTGCACCTGGAAACCGAGCTGACCGGCATCCACACCTTTCGCTGGGAGTCCGAACAGGGTTTTCACAGTCCCCAGGAAGAGGGTCTGCGGGTGCGCTGTGCCTGGGAGCGCGAAGGCGTGGGCCGCGGTTGATCGGTTGTCGTGCCGGCCGCTCCGCGGGTCGGCTTCTCGAGGAGGGGCAGCCATGCTCAATTACCTGTGGTTCCTGCTCGCGGCGTTGTTCGAGATCGGCGGCTGCTATGCCTTTTGGTTGTGGCTGCGCCTGGGGAAAAGCGCCTGGTGGATCGCTCCGGGGCTGCTTTGCCTGATGCTCTTCGCCCTGCTGCTGACGCGCGTCGAGGCCAGCTATGCCGGGCGCGCCTACGCCGCTTACGGGGGTATCTATATCGTCGCTTCCCTGCTCTGGCTGGGTCTGGTCGAGCGCGCGCGCCCCTTGCCGAGCGACTGGCTGGGCGCCACGCTCTGCGTGTTGGGGGCGGGGGTCATTTTGCTGGGGCCGCGGTTTTCCGGGCCTTAGGGCCTGTTGACACTACCCGCACGGCCGCGCCGGAACCGGAACCGGTACCGGTTTTGAAACCAGACCCGGCATGGGACGGGCCGTTGGATGCTTCAAAGCGAGCGGCGAGTAATTTCTTATCGCATCAAAACAGATCCGGCCCTACGGGTTGCGCGAATAAGAGCCCCATACTGCGTTGCGCAACTTGGCAAGGGAATGACCATTGCCCGCGTTCCGCGCCTTGCCTGGGACCCCTCTTCGCGGCAACGCGACTCGCGAGGTCAATGCCAACAGGCCCTAGCAGGCCGGTACAGCATGTTGGCAAGGCAGCCGAGACCCAGGCTAGGCGCCCCCGACAAAAACAGGCGAGCAAGCGCAGGTTACGAAGGGGTAAACGAGCAGTAGCCGCTCCGCTCGCCCTTCGGGCCGTCTTGCAGACCTTCTCACTTCGTTCGTCCGAGCCTGTTTTTAACAGCCTGCTGGGCCTTTCAGGCGTGGGCCGTTTTACTAGGCGCGAGCCTGTGCGCGAATCCCTGCCTAATCGTCCTGCAGCCAGGCCTTGGGCACATCGCGCTTGAGCATCAATTGGCATTGCTGACTGTCGGGTTCGAAGACGATCACCGCCTGGCCCTTGTCCAGGGCCAAGCGCACGCGCAGCACGCGGGTCTGCAGCGGGGTTTCATCGCCATTGTCGGTGCCCTCGCGGGTGACGAAGTCCTCGATCAGGCCGGTGAGGGTATCGGGATGCAGCATATCGGGCGGAATCAGCATAGGTTTCTCCAGAACGCGGGCGATGCTAACGCCGCGCAGGTCCGCTGACCAGGACGAGCGCTACCACCAACGGGTCGAGCGAGCCATGGCTTGTCGAGCCCTAATGCTCGAACTGTAGCCAGTGCTCCAGGGTGCTGTAGAGCAGGGCGCTGTCCAGGGGCTTGCCGAGAAAATCGTCCATGCCGGCTTCGGCACCGCATTGGCGGTGCTCGTCGAGGATATGCGCGGTCAGGGCGACGATGGGCACGGCCGGCAGGCGCCGGTGGCGTTCCAGGCGTCGGATCTGCCGGGTGGCCTCGAAACCGTCCATTTCCGGCATCTCGCAGTCCATCAAGATCAACTGCACGGCCGCCGGTTCCAGGCTGTAGGCCTCCAGCGCGGCGAGTCCGGTGGTGACCAGGCGCACGCTGTAGCCGCGCCGCTGCAGAAAACCCTGCACCACCAGCTGGTTCACCGGGTTGTCTTCCGCCACCAAAATGCAGGGCGCCACCTCGTCTGGCCAGGGATTTTCCAGCGGCATCGGACTGACCATCGTCGCCGGTTTGCCGTACAGCGCAATCAACGCCTCGCGCAACGGAGTCACGACCAGGGGCTGGGTCAGGCTCTGCAGGCGCACGCCATGGGCGGGTACGGGCAAAGCCTTATCCGGGGGGTAGAGCATCAGCACCGGCTGACCGGGTTGCAGCTGGGCCCGCAAGCCGTCCAGCCAGTGGTCCACGCTGCCGGGCCAGGGCGCCATCAACACCAGTAGCGGCGCCATGGCATAACCCTGGTAGGCCTCCTGCAGGCGCTCGGGGCTCTGGCAGCGTTCGGTGCGCATGCCCCAGCGGCCCAGCAAGTGACTCAGGGCCTCCAGGCCCAGGCCATCGAGGGAGGTCAGGAGTGCGGTGCGTCCGCTCAGCAGCAGGTTCAGGGGGTCCGGATTCTCGTTGGTCCTCAGCAAGGGGGTATCGAAGACGAAGCGCGTGCCCTGGCCCGGGGTGCTCTGCACCTCGATATGCCCGTGCATCATTTCCACCAGTTCCTTGCTGATGGCCAGTCCCAGGCCGCTGCCGCCGTAACGGCGTGTGGTGCTGGAGTCGCCCTGGGAGAAGGAGTCGAACAGCTGCTCCAGGGCCGGTTGGGGGATGCCGATACCGCTGTCGCTGATGGCGAAACGCAGATGCGGAGCGGCCTGGGCATCGCGGCTGCAGCTTACATGCAGGGCGACATGGCCCTCGGCGGTGAATTTCAGGGCGTTGCTCAGCAGGTTCATCAACACCTGCTTGAGCCGCGTCGGATCGCCCTGGATGCGCTGCGGTACCCCGGCCTCGAGGCTGACGTACAGGCACAGGTGCTTTTCCAGGGCCAGGGCGGTAAACAGCCGCAGGGTGTCGGAGATCAGTTCCTCCAGGTCGAACTCGATCCGTTCCAGGCTCAGCTTGCCGGACTCGATGCGCGCGTAGTCGAGGATGTCGTTGATCACCGCCATCAGCGAGCTGCCGGAACTGGCGATGGTGTCCACATAGAAGCGCTGGCTGCGGTCCAGCGGCGTTTCGCGCAGCAACTCCAGCATGCCCAGCACGCCGTTGAGCGGGGTGCGGATCTCGTGGCTCATGGTGGCCAGAAAACGGCTCTTGGCCTTGTTCTCCATCCCGGCCTGTTCAGCGGCGCGGCGCGATTGGAAACCTTCTTCCTTGAGCCGGTTGATGCGGTCGGCCAGGCCGATGGACAGGGTGAGCAGCTCCACGGTGACCCCCACTTTCACCACGCTCGCGCCGTACAGTCCGTAAAGCTCGATGCCCAGTGAGCCCGAGGTGGCGATGATAAAGGACACCAGCAAGGCGCCCCAGGCGAAAATGTAATAGGAGCCGTAGCGCAGGCCCTTGCGCCACACATAGGCGCCGGACAGCAGCAGCACCAGGGACACCGCCAGTACCGTCAGGCTGGCCAGGACTGTCCAGGCCGCGAGGCCGATCAGCGGTACCGAGATCAGACCGACCAGGCTGCTCAGCATAAACAGCCGCAGGCCCATGTCCAGGCGCGGGAAATGCTGCCGGGTGTGCAGAAAGTGCCGGCTGAACTGCAGGGCGCTCAGGCAATGCAGGAACATCAGGATATACACGCTGACCGACTGCAGGCCCAGGTGATCGGGCATCAGCTTGAACAGCATGCCGTCGAAGCTGGCGGTGAACAGGCCGATATTCAGGTTGTAGACCAGGTACCAGCCGTAGGCTGACTCGCGCAGCGAGAGAAACAGGAACAGGTTGTAGCAGAACATGGCGAACAGCACGCCGTAGAAGGCGCCGCTGACCCCCATGAGGTTTTCCTGGGAGGCGGCGCTGGCGGCGTGGGTGCTGAAGAACAGCGGCAGGAAAAGCGTGCTCGAACTCTCGACCCTGAGCAGCACGGTGTGCGGGGCGGGTTGCAGTTTGAGCGGAAACCAGAAGTTGCTGACCTTGACCGGGCGCTGGGAAAAGGCATAGCGGTCGCCGCTTTCCTGCATCCGCCACTGGCCGTCGGGGCCGCGCAAATAGAGCTGCAGGTGGTCGAGCAGCGGGTAGTTGACCTCCAGGTAGCCATCCAGCTCGTGCCCCAGGGCATTGTCCAGACGGATCTTGAACCACCAGACCGAGGCGCTTTTGCCCAGGTTGGCGTGATCGGCCCGCACCTGCTGATAGTGCTCGTCGTCCAGGGCCGCCACTTGTTCGACCGTCAGGCTGCCGTTCGGATCTTCCAGGTAACCGGTATGGCCACCGAGGGGCAGCCGCAGGTCGTCGCTTTTCAGGACAACCGGGGCCAGGGCCTCAGCGGCTAGGGCCCAGGTCGTGCCGGAGCAGAGCAGCAGCAAAGCCAGGCAGAAACGGCGCATAGGCGAACCCTAGTCAGAGTGACTCGACTGCGGCGCGAGGATACTGTTCGTGCCCGATTCGGCACTGTGCCCGGATGCGCGGTGGCCTTCAAGTCTCCTGTTTTGCAGGCAGCTGCGCCTGGATGGGCTCATCCCGCATACCGAGCAGGCTGTCGATCGCGGGTACGCGGGTTTCGCTTTCCATCTGCGCGTCGTATTCGATCTGGTGGCTGAAGCGCTCCAGGGATCCCTGTGCCGGCTGCGCGTCGCTGGCGAACACCGGGGGGCTGAGCATATAAGCGCCCAACAGGCGGCTCAGGCTCGCCAGGCTGTCGATATGGGTGCGTTCATAGCCGTGGGTCGCATCGCAGCCGAAGGCCAGCAGGGCGGCGCGGATGTCATGGCCGGCGGTTACCGCCGACTGGGCATCGCTGTGGTAATAGCGGAACAGGTCGCGCTTGACCGGGATATCGTGCTGCCCGGCCAGGCGCAGCAAATGGCGTGACAGGTGATAGTCGTAGGGCCCGCCGGAATCCTGCATGGCCACGCTGACCTGATGCTCGCTCGATTGCTGGCCGGGCGCTACCGGGGCGATGTCGATGCCGACGAACTCGCTGACGTCCCAGGGCAGGGCAGCGGCGGCCCCGGAGCCGACTTCCTCGGTGATGGTAAAGAGCGGGTGGCAGTCGATCGGCGGCTCGGCGCCGCTTTCCACCAGGCCCTTGAGCGCGGTCAGCAAAGCGGCCACCCCGGCCTTGTCGTCCAGGTGTCGTGCGCTGATATGGCCGCTTTCGGTGAACTCGGGTAGCGGATCGAAGGCGACGAAATCGCCGATGGCGATCCCCAGGGCTTCGCAGTCGGCATAGGTGCTGCTGTAGGCGTCCAGGCGCAGTTCGACGTGATCCCAGCTGATGGGCATCTGGTCTACCTCGGTGTTGAAGGCATGTCCGGAGGCCAACAGCGGCAACACGCTGCCGCGGATCACCCCGGTCTCGGTGAACACGCTGACCCGGCTGCCTTCGGCGAAGCGGCTGGACCAGTGACCCACGGCGGCCAGGCCGAGCCGGCCGTTGGGCTTGAGCTCGCGCACGATGGCGCCGATGGTGTCCAGGTGCGCGGACACTGCCCGGTCCGGGCTGTTCTGCCTGCCCTTGAGCGTGGCGCGGATGGTGCCGCGACGGGTCAGTTCGAAGGGAATGCCCAGTTCGTCCAGGCGTTCGGCGACATAGCGCACGATGGTGTCGGTAAAGCCGGTGGGGCTGGGGATGGCGAGCATCTCCAGCAGCACCTTTTGCAGGTAGATCAGGTCGGGCTCGGGCAATGGAGGGTTCATGCAAGCTCCTGTGGATAAGACTGGACGCCGCCGTCATGGCAGCTGCAGGGAACGCCTGCGCGCCGCGGCGCGCATTCCGTGGAGAAATCAGCCGGGGGGCTGACTGAGGGGAAACAGCAGGTCGATAAAGCGTTCGGCCGTGGGCTGGGGTTCGTGGTTGGCCAGGCCGGCGCGCTCGTTGGCCTCGATAAACACATGCTCGGGCCGATCGGCGGCTTCCACGAGAAGGTCCAGGCCCACCACCGGGATATCCAGGGCTTTTGCCGCGCGTACCGCGGCATCAATCAGGCTGGGGTGCAGCTGGGCGGTGACATCCTCGAGAACGCCGCCGGTGTGCAGGTTGGCGGTGCGCCGCACGGCCAGCTGCACGCCCTCGGGTAGCACGCTGTCGTAGTCGTAACCGGCGGCGTGCAGGGTGCGTTGGGTTTCGGTGTCCAGGGGGATCTTGCTCTCGCCGCCGGTGGCGGCCTGGCGGCGCCGGCTCTGGGTCTCGATCAGCGCGCCGATGCTGTGCCGGCCATCGCCCACCACGCTGGCGGGACGGCGAATGGCGGCCGCCACCACCGCGTAGCCGATGACCAGGATGCGCAGGTCCAGGCCGGGGTGATAGCTTTCGAGCAGGACCCGGCTGTCGAATACCCGGGCCTGCTCGATGGCTGCGGCCAGTTCTGCCTCGCTGCGCAGATCCACCGCCACGCCCTGGCCCTGCTCGCCGTCCACCGGCTTGACCACCAGGGCGCCATGCTCGGTGAGAAAGGCCGCGTTGGCCGTTGGGCTACCCGCCAGTTGCTGGGCCGGCAGGCGCAGGCCGGCACGGGTCAGGGCGCGGTGGGTCAGGCGCTTGTCCTGGCACAGGGTCATGCTCACCGCGCTGGTCAGGTCGCTCAGGGACTCGCGGCAGCGCACCCGGCGGCCGCCCTGGCTGAGGGTGAAGAGCCCGGCCTCGGCGTCGTCCACCTGCACTTCGATGCCGCGACGCTGGGCCTCGTTGACTATGATCCGGGCGTAGGGGTTCAGGTCCGCTTCCGGCCCCGGGCCGAGGAACAGCGGCTGGTTGATGCTGTTCTTGCGCTTGAGGGTAAAGGTCGCCAGGTCGCGAAACCCCAGCTTGGCATAGAGGCTCTTGGCCTGGCGGTTGTCGTGCAGCACCGAGAGGTCGAGGTAGGACAGCCCGCGGGACTGATAATGTTCGATCAGGTGGCGCACCAGCGCCTCGCCCACACCGGGCCGGCTGCATTGGGCGGCCACCGCCAGGCACCAGAGGCTGCTGCCGTTGTCCGGGTCGCGGTAGGCCTTGAAGTGGTTCAGGCCCATGACGCTGCCGACCACCACGGCACTGGCCTCGTCCTCGGCCAGCCAGTAGTCGGGCCCGCCGTCTTCCCGGGGCGTCAGCTGCTTGGGGTCGACCTGGAGCATGCCACGGGCCTGGTAGAGGCAATTGACCGCGGCCCAGTCAGCGTCGCTCTGCACCCGACGGATACTGAAGCCGCGAAACGGTCGGCGCGCCGGTCGGTAGTCGCTGAACCACAGGCGCAGGGTATCGGAAGGGTCGAGAAACAGCTGTTGCGGCGCCTGGGCCAGGACCTGGTGGGGGGCCGCTACGTACAGGGCGATATCGCGCTCGCCGGGTCGCTCGTTGAGCAGCTCGTCGGCCAGGGCCTGTGGTGTGGGGTAGGTGTGGCCGAGCAATAATCGCCCCCAGCCGCAATGCAGGGCCAGGGGCTGGCTGGCGGGCTGATGGCCGTCCTCGGCGAAGCGTGCCTGCAGGCGCTGATAGGTCGGTGCCTGGCCGCGCAACAGGCGCTGACCATAGGCTTGGGATTTCTGCATAACGTCTCCTTGATAGCGCCATTCCGTGGACCGGCGCATTCGCCTCGTCCTGTCACGGCTTCGTCCCTCAGGGCCTTAATGCATCGGCCGGATGCGCGAAGGCCTGGCGTGTCAGAGTCCGTGTTCGCTCAGCCATAGGTTGAGTGCGGCCAGCTGCCAAAGTTTCGATCCGCGCAGGGGGGTCAACTGGCCCTGGGGATTGCTCAGCAGGCGGTCGACCATCGCCGGGTTGAACAGGCCGCGGTCCTGGCTCGGGTCGGTCAGCAGCTCGCGCACCCAGCCCAGGGTCGCGCCCTCCAGGTGCTTGAGCCCGGGCACCGGAAAGTAACCCTTGGGCCGGTCGATCACCGCCGCCGGAATCACTTGGCGCGCCGCTTCCTTGAGCACGTACTTGCCACCCTCGGGCAGCTTGAAGCGCGCGGGAATGCGCGCCGACAGCTCCGCCAGGCGGTAATCGAGGAAGGGCGTGCGCGCCTCCAGGCCCCAGGCCATGGTCATGTTGTCGACCCGCTTGACCGGGTCGTCGACCAGCATCACCGTGCTGTCCAGGCGCAGGGCCTTGTCCACCGCGGCCTCGGCGCCGGGTCGGGCGAAATGCGCGCGGACGAAGTCGCCGGCCATATCGCCGGTCAGCCAGGCCGGTTGCACGCAGGCAGTGTACTCCCCATGGTCGCGGTCGAAGAAGGCCTGGCGGTAGGCGCCGAAGGCATCCTCGGCGCCGTCCACCAGGGGGTACCAGTGGTAGCCGGCGAACAGCTCGTCGGCGCCCTGGCCGCTCTGCACCACCTTGCAGTGCCTGGCCACTTCCCGCGACAGCAGGTAGAAGGCGATACAGTCGTGGCTGACCATGGGCTCGCTCATGGCACGAAAGGCCGCCGGCAGCTGGCCGAGAATCTCATGCTCGCCGATGCGCAGCTGGTAATGGCGGGTGTCGAAGCGCTCGGCGATCAGGTCCGAATATTGGAACTCGTCGCCGCGTTCGCCGCCGGTATCCTGAAAACCGATGGAAAAGGTCGACAGTTCCTGTACCCCGGCCTCGCGCAGCAGGCCCACCAGCAGGCTGGAATCGACCCCGCCGGACAGCAGCACGCCGACCTCCACGGCCGCCCGCTGGCGGATCGACACCGCTTCGCGCATGCCGTCCAACACCAAGTCGCGCCAATCCTCGAAGCCGTGGTTCGCTTCATCGGCCGCGGGGGCGAAGGTCAGGTGCCACCAGGTCTGCTGCTGGCAGTGACCCTGGGCGTCGATGCGCATCCAGCTGGCCGGTGGCAGCTTTTCGACGCCGGCCAGTAGGGTGCGCGGCGCGGGGACCACGGCATGGAAGTTCAGGTAGTAATTGAGCGCAACGGGGTCCAGGGTCTTGCCGATATCGCCGCCGGCCAGCAACGCCGGCAGGCTGGAGGCGAAACGCAGGCGCTCGCCGGTGCGCGACAGGTACAGGGGTTTGACCCCCAGGCGGTCGCGGGCGATAAACAGCTGCTGGCTGTCGCGCTCCCAGACCGCGAAAGCGAACATGCCGTTGAGCCTGGGCAGCAGGTCGACGCCCCAGGCGTGATAGCCCTTGAGCAGCACCTCGGTGTCGCCACCGGAGAAGAACCGGTAGCCCAGGCCCTCCAACTCGTCGCGTAGTTCGGAGTAGTTGTAGATGGCGCCGTTAAAGACCAGGGACAGGCCCAGGTCGCTGTCGATCATCGGCTGGCCCGAGGCTTCGGCCAGGTCCATGATCTTCAGGCGACGGTGTCCGAGGGCGATGGGTCCCTGGCTGTGGAAGCCGTGGGCATCGGGGCCGCGAGCGGCCAGGTGATGGGTGATTCGCTCGACCGCGGCCAGGTCGGCCGGTCGTTGATCAAAACGCAATTCTCCAGCTATTCCGCACATAATCCTTACCGGTTATCCGTTGGGGAGTGGTCGCGCGCGGCCGCTCGGGCTGCGCCGACTTTTTACACCACAACAAAAAGATGATTTGATATCAAAGTTCTGTGGCAGCTAAAAATGACCCTATGGCCGAAAAAATAGTTCCAACTGAAAGCGATGTGCCGTCGCTGTTGGCCTTCGAATTGCCGCTGTTCCAGTCCTTGCGGCGCCTGCAGCAGGCCGGTGAAGTGCATGCCAAGCGGCTGGCCCGCTTCGGCGGCCTGACCCCCATGCAGCTGATGATCCTGCAGGTGCTGGCCGGTGAGGCGCGGCTGACCGCCAGTGCTCTGAGCGGACGGGTCAGCCTCACCGCGGCGACCCTCTCGGGGCTGCTTGACCGCCTGGAAGAGCGCGGCCTGTTGCAGCGCCAGCGCGACGACCAGGACCGTCGCCGTCAGTGGCTGCTGCTCAGCGAGTCTGGGCGTGAACTGGTGCAACAGGCCCCGAGTCTGCTACCTCCAGAGTTCCGCCAGCGCTTCGCCGCGCTCAGCGACTGGGAGCGCCACGGCCTGACCGCCGCGCTGCTGCGCGCCGCCGAGCTGTGTGGGGAGATGGAGTAGGGCGCCGTCCGGGCGGATGCTCGATGGGTGTCGTTTCGCTCAGCCCATCCTATTCACCCCTCTACCCTATCGCTAGGGTGGATGAACAAGACCTCATCCACCCTACGCAGCTGTCGCGAGGGTGGATAAACAGGACGTCATCCACCCTAGGGGCGCTTGCCTCGCACCAGGGCGCGCAGGGCGAAGCGGTTGGGGTGGCAGGCTTCGGCCACGGCCCGGGGCAGCGGCAGCGGTTCGTTGTCGAGCCAGGCGGCGATCAGTTCGCCGGACAGCGGCGCGGTGATGAGCCCGCGCGAGCCATGGCCGCTGTTGATATACAGGCCTTCGAGCCAGGGGCAGGGGCTATCCGGCACTTGGCGGGCGTCCTTGCCCAGTACGGCATAGGCGGCGGCGAACGCCTGCGCATCGGCCAGCGGCCCGACCATGGGCAGGTAGTCCGGACTGGTGCAGCGAAAGGCGGCGCGTCCGGCCAGGTCGGCAGGGTTCAGTTGCTCGGCTTGCAGGCGCTCGGCCAGATCCGTGGAGATCTCCCGTAGCAGCGCGAGGTTGCCGGCGTGGTCGGCGGCGCTCGGCGTCAGGTCTTCGCTGTGGAAATCGAAGCTGGCCCCCAGGGTGTGCTCGCCCAGGCGCGCGGGAGCCACATAGCCCTCGGCGCAGACCACGCACCCCAGGGCGGCGCTGCGTGCGGTGGCGGTCAGGCTGCTGATCTGCCCGCGGATGCGCTTGAGCGGCAGCCCGGCGGCGGGAGCGAACTGGTGGATCTCCGCGGCGCCGGCCAGTACCGCCACCGGCGCGCTGGCCAGCAGGCGATCGGCGTTCCAGGCTTGCCACTGACCGTCGACCCGGCGCAGTTCCAGAGCCTGCCGATGGCTCAGCAGGCGGATGCCCGGGTGCTCGGCCAGCAGGCGGCACAGCGCCGGGGGATGCACCCAGCCGGCCTCGGGGTAGAACAGACCGCCGCTGCCCAGGGCGATGCCGGCCCTGGCCTGGGCGGCTTCGCGGTCGAGCTCGACCAGCAGGTCCTTGGGAAAGGCTTGCGCCAGCTGCGCCTGCCGCGCGGCTTCCTTATCGTCGAAGGCCAGTTGCAGCACGCCGCAGTCGTCCCAGTCCCGGCCTTTGTGCAGCCGTTCGAGCAGGCGCCGGGTATGACCGAAACCACTGACGATCAGACGCGACAGGGCCGTGCCATGGGCTGAGAGCTTGAGGTAGAGCACGCCCTGGGGGTTGCCCGAGGCTTCCTGGGCGATTTCGGCGTGGCGCTCCAGCAGGGTCACCTGCCAGCCCCGGGCCGCCAGGCTCGCGGCAGTGGCGCAACCGGCCAGGCCCGCCCCTATGACCAGGGCCTGACGCAGGGTCGGGGTTTCGCCCGGGCGGGCGAACCAGGGTGCACCGGCGGCAGTGGCAGGGGCTTCGGCGGCAGGTGCGCCGACAAAGGCTCCCCGGAGCACCTCCCATTTATGGCCCAGGCCCGGTACGCGCTTCATTTTGAAACCGGCGGCATTCAGTCCACGGCGCACATGGCCGGTGCTGGTAAAGGTGCCCAGCGTGGTGCCGGGGCCGGAGCAGCGGGCCAGTTCGGCGAAGAGTGCGGGGCTCCACATGTCGGGGTTCCTGGCCGGGGCGAAGCCGTCGAGAAACCAGCTGTCGACCCGCGCGTCCAGCTGGGCCAGCAGGTCCAGGGCATCGCCGATCAGCAGGGTCAGGGTCACCCGGCCGCCGACAAACAGCAGGCGCTGAAAACCACCGTGCAGGGCGAGGTATTGTCCCAGCAGGGCCTGGGCGTAGGGCGCCAGTTCAGGCCATAGCGCCAGGGCGCGCTGCAGGTCCGCGCGGCTCAGGGGGTGTTTTTCCACGCTGACGAAATGCAGCCGCGCACCGGCCGGTGCCTGCTGTTCGAACAACTGCCAGGCGCAGAGAAAATTCAGCCCGGTGCCGAACCCGGTTTCGCCGATCACAAGGTGCTCACCAGGGCCCAGGGCCGCAAAGCGCGCCGGCAGATCGTTGTTGGCCAGGAACACGTAGCGGGTTTCCGCCAGGGCATCGGCCCGGGAAAAATACACGTCGTCGAACAAACGCGAGCGCGGCTGTCCTTCTGCGTCCCAGTCCAGCTGGGCAGGGGTGTCGAACGGGGTGTGCGGGGGCGTGGGCATGGGCGGCTTCGGTCGAGGCAGGCGCGCATTCTAGCCGATCGGCCACGCCGTGCTTGCAGCGCATGCCAGACAAGCGCGCGGTCGATCCGCTAGTCTGGGGGAATCAACCCGGGAGCAGCCCATGTTCGAATCCGCCGAGATCGGCCACCGTATCGACAAGAAGACCTACGAAGCCGAGGAGCCAGCCCTGCGCGAGGCCCTGCTGGAGGCCCAGTACGAGCTGCAACAGCAAGGCCGTTTCGCGGTGCTGGTGCTGATCTGCGGCATCGAGGGCGCCGGCAAGGGCGAGACGGTCAAGCTGCTCAACGAGTGGATGGACCCGCGGCTGATCCAGGTCAGCACCTTCGACCGGCAGACCGACGAGGAGCTGGCCCGGCCGCCGGCCTGGCGCTACTGGCGCCAGCTGCCGCCCAAGGGGCGCATGGGGGTGTTCTTCGGCAACTGGTACAGCCAGATGATCCAGGCCAGGGTAGATGGTCGGATCAAGGATGCGGTGCTGGACCAGGCCATCGATGGCGCCAAGAGCCTGGAGCGCATGCTCAGCGATGAAGGCACTCTGATCTTCAAGTTCTGGTTCCACCTGTCCAAGCAGCAGATGAACAAACGCCTGGACACCCTGCAGGACGACCCCTTGCACAGCTGGCGGCTCAGCCCGCTGGACTGGCAGCAGAGCAAGACCTACGACAAGTTTGTGCGCTTCGGCGAGCGGGTGCTGCATCGTTCCAACCGCGACTACGCGCCCTGGTACGTGGTGGAGGGGGTGGATCCCCACTACCGCAGCCTGACGGTCGGTCGCATCTTGCTGGATGGTTTGCAGGCGGCGCTGGCCAGTCAGTCGGCCCCGGCCGGGCATCCCCATGCCGCGCCCCTGACCGCCAGCCTGGACAACCGCGCGCTGCTGGACAGCCTGGACATGCAGCAAGCACTGAGCAAGGACCAGTACGAAACCCAACTGGCGGCCGAGCAGGCGCGCCTGTCCGGGCTGATGCGCGACAAGCGCATGCGCCAACATGCCCTGGTGGCGGTGTTCGAGGGCAATGACGCCGCCGGCAAGGGCGGCGCCATTCGCCGGGTGGCGGCGGCCCTGGACCCGCGCCAGTACCGCATCGTGCCGATCGCCGCGCCCACCGAGGAGGAGCGGGCGCAACCCTATCTGTGGCGTTTCTGGCGGCACATACCGGCGCGCGGTCAGTTTACGGTGTTCGACCGCTCCTGGTACGGCCGGGTGCTGGTGGAGCGGGTCGAAGGCTTTTGCAGCCCGGCCGACTGGCTGCGCGCCTATGGCGAGATCAACGATTTCGAGGAGCAGCTGGTCGAGGCCGGCGTGGTCCTGGTGAAGTTCTGGCTGGCCATCGACCAGCAGACCCAGCTCGAGCGTTTCCAGGCGCGCGAGCAGATCCCCTTCAAGCGTTTCAAGATCACCGAGGACGACTGGCGCAACCGCGAGAAATGGCCCGCCTACCGCGATGCCGTGGGCGATATGGTCGACCGTACCAGCAACCGCATCGCGCCCTGGACCCTGGTGGAGGCCAACGACAAGCGCTTCGCCAGGGTCAAGGTGCTGCGTACACTCAACGAGGCGCTGGAGGCGGCCTTCGCCCGGGATTGACGTGGGAAAGCCCTGGGATAGGGCCCCATACAGCCGGCCTATGATGGTCGCGGCCGGAGTGTGACGGTTCTATGCTTTTCCCTTTTGCATTGACCATCCAACGACAAGAGGTGCGGTATGCGTGAAGTGGTGATAGTCGACAGCGTGCGCACGGGCCTGGCCAAGTCCTTTCGCGGCAAGTTCAATCAGACCCGTCCGGACGACATGGCCGCTCATTGCGTCAACGCGCTGCTCAAGCGCAACGGCCTGGATCCGGCGCTGGTGGAGGACTGCATCGTCGGTGCCGGCTCCAACGAAGGCGCCCAGGGCATGAATATCGGCCGCAACGTGGCGGTGCTCTCGGGCCTGGGTACCCAGGTGGCCGGCATGACCCTCAACCGCTTCTGCTCCTCGGGCTTGCAGGCCATCGCCATCGCCGCCAACCAGATCGCCTCCGGCTGCAGCGACGTGATAGTCGCCGGCGGGGTGGAGTCCATCAGCCTGACCCTGAAAAGCATGAACACCGACCACCTGTTCAATCCCTGGCTGAAGGAGCATGTGCCGGGCATCTACTACCCCATGGGCCAGACCGCGGAGATCGTCGCGCGGCGCTACAACGTCAGCCGCCAGGCACAGGACGCTTACGCCCTGCAGAGCCAGCAGCGCACCGCCCAGGCTCAGGCCCAGGGCCTGTTCGACGACGAGATCGTGCCCATGGCGGTGCGTTATCAGGTCGAAGACAAGGCCACTGGCGAGAAGAGCTTGGTCGAGGCCGTGGTCGATCGCGACGATTGCAATCGCGCCGATACGAGCCTGGAGAGCCTGGCGGCGCTCAAGCCGGTGTTCGCCGATGACGGTTCGGTCACCGCCGGCAACGCCTCGCAGCTGTCCGACGGCGCCTCCATGACCCTGGTCATGAGCCTGGACAAGGCTCTGGAGCTGGGCCTGAAACCCCGCGCCTACTTCCGCGGCTTTACCGTGGCCGGCTGCGAGCCGGACGAAATGGGCATAGGTCCGGTGTTTTCGGTACCCAAGCTGCTCACGGCCAAGGGCCTGCAAGTGGCCGATATCGACCTGTGGGAACTCAACGAGGCGTTCGCTTCCCAGTGCCTGTATGCCCGCGATCGCTTGGGCATCGATAACGCCAAGTACAACGTCAATGGCGGCTCGATCTCTATCGGTCATCCGTTCGGCATGACCGGCTCGCGTCAGGTGGGCCATCTGGTGCGCGAGCTGCAGCGGCGCAACCTGCGCTACGGCATCGTCACCATGTGCGTGGGTGGCGGGATGGGGGCCAGCGGTCTGTTCGAGGCCTATCGCTAAGCGGTGCTTCAATGCGCCTATCCAGGGGTTCGATACCTGTAAAAAACCCGCGCCTGGCGCGGGTTTTTTATGGTCAAGGTGACAGGCCCTGCAGTCATTTCAGTCACGGCAACGCGGCTCGCGATGAAACGGCGACAGGCCTAGCCCCGGCTTTGGATAATGGCGTCGCCCTGCCGCTGGCGCCGGATATACGAATCGATTTCCCGCTCCGCGGCTTCGCGGGTGAAATAGGGGCCTTGCAGCGTGCCTTCGCGGGTGGAAAAGAAGTATTGGCCATTGACGGCACTGACCCGCTCGCTGCGAAAGTGCGTGCCGGGTTTGGCGTCGAGGCTGCGTTGTACCTGCATGGCAATGAAACTCCTAATAGCTGATGTCTCGGCAGTCTAATCGGCTGGGGCGGCGCTGCAGCGGTTAGCGACAAATGGTTGATTTTGAGGGTTAAGTTGCTGAGATAAAAAGATAAAATATTTATTTGACGTCAATGTGATGGCAGGTTTTGCCATCGAAACGGTACAGTTGCTCCAAGCCCCGGCGCAAACTGTCACTGTGCGGCTGACTGGGCGCGGCCTAGAATGGCCGGCGGCTGCCGTTCGTGTTGTCGGACGGTCTTGCAGCCGTCGCGCATTTTCGAGGCTGTCATGCATATCTCTTCCGGCCGCTGGCTTTACGGCCTGCTGCTCGCCCTGCTCACCGCCGTGCTCTGGGGCATTCTGCCGATCAAACTCAAACAGGTGCTGCAGGTGATGGATCCCATCACCGTCACCTGGTATCGCCTGATCGTCTCGGGCCTGTTGCTGCTGGCTTATCTGACCGCCCTCGGGCGCCTGCCGCGCTTTCGCCCGCTGGGTCGCAAGGGCGTCTGGCTGCTGGTGGTGGCCGTCGCCGGACTGATCGGCAACTACGTCCTGTACCTGATCGGGCTCAAGCTGCTCAGCCCCGGCACCACCCAGCTGGTGATTCAGGTGGCGCCTATCCTGCTGCTGCTCAGCAGCCTGTTCGTATTTCGCGAGCGCTTCAGCCTGGGTCAGGTCATGGGGTTGCTGGTGCTGCTGGCGGGCTTCGTGCTGTTCTTCAACCAGCGCCTGGGGGAGTTGTTGACCTCCCTGAGCAGCTATACGACCGGGGTGCTGATCGTGCTGCTGGCGGCCGTTGTCTGGACCTTCTACGGCCTGGCGCAGAAGCAGCTGCTGACCCTGTGGAATTCGGTGCAGGTGATGATGGTGATCTACCTGGCCTGCGCACTGTTGCTGACCCCCTGGGCACAGCCTCAGCAACTGCTTGACCTGAGTCCCTTGCAGGGCTGGCTGCTGCTGGCCTGCTGCCTGAATACCCTGGTGGCCTACGGCGCCTTTGCCGAGGCACTGGCGCATTGGGAGGCGTCGCGGGTCAGCGCCACCCTGGCGATCACACCCCTGGTGACTTTTGGCTCGGTGGCACTGGCGGCCACGCTGTGGCCGGCCTTCGTACAGCCCGAGGAGATCAACTGGATCGCCTACGGCGGTGCCCTGCTGGTGGTGCTGGGTTCGGCGCTGACCGCCCTGGGCCCCTCGGTGATGGCCGGCCTGCGCGCCCGTCGCGCGCGCCTGGCGGCGTTACCCTGACGCCGCTTCCCGGGTTGCGCTGCGCTGATCCGGGCTGCCCCGAGCTGTGTAGGGTGGATGACGTCTTGTTCATCCACCATCGCGACTAGACGCGCAGCCCCAGCTGTTCGGCACGGCGCAGCCAGGTTTGGCGCTGTTCCTCGGAGGAAGGGCGCACGGGGGCGAACTCGGCCAGGCGTCGGGTCTTGATGCCGCAGGCGCCCAGGGTGGCACGGGTCATCTGACGGTGCGCGGGTGCGCCTTGCACCCAGCGGAAATACCAGGGCGCCAGGTCCAGGGTGACCAGCAGGTCGGCCGTGCGCCCGTTCAACAGCTTGTCCCAGGCCGATGAGCGGTCGCGGTACTTAAAGGCGAAGCCGGGCAGCAAGACTCGGTCAAAAAAGCCCTTGAGCAGGGCCGGCAGGCCGCCCCACCAGACCGGATAGACGAACACCAGGTGTTCGGCCCAATGAATCTGCCGCTGAGCCTCCAGCAGGTCGGGCTCCAGGGGCTGGCTCTGGTCGTAACCTTCACGCAGCACCGGATCGAACTGCATATCGCCCAGTTTCAACTGGCGCACCACATGACCCTGGCTTCGGGCGCCCTGGCTGAAGGCCTCGCTCAGGGCATGGCAGAGGCTGCCCGGCTTGGGGGTGCCGAGCACCAGCAGAATGCGCTTGCCGTCGCCTTCCAGGGGGGTGGCGCCGCTTTTGCTCGCATCAGTCATGGGTGCCGCTCTCCAGCATGGTTTCGGGGCGTACCCAGGCATCGAACTGTTCGGCGCTGAGGTACCCCAGGGCCAGGGCGGCTTCGCGCAAGGTGGTGCCCTGGGCATAGGCCTGTTTGGCGATTTGCGCGGCCTGGTCGTAGCCGATATGCGGGTTCAGTGCCGTCACCAGCATCAGGCCGCGTTCCAGGTGCGCGGCCATTTGCGCGGCGTCGGGTTCGAGCCCGGCGATGCAGTGGCGCTGGAAGTTGCGACAGCCATCGGCCAGCAGCCGGATCGACTGCAGCAGGTTATGGATGATCACCGGTTTGTACACGTTCAGCTGCAGCTGCCCCTGGCTCGCGGCGAAGCCCAGGGTCACATCGTTGCCCAGCACCTGGCAGGCCAGCATGGACAGGGCCTCGCACTGGGTCGGGTTGACCTTGCCCGGCATGATCGAACTGCCGGGCTCGTTGGCCGGCAGGCGGACCTCGGCAAAGCCGGCGCGGGGGCCGGAGCCGAGCAGGCGCAGGTCATTGGCCAGCTTCATCAGCGCCACCGCCAGGGTCTTCAGGGCGCCGGACAGGGTAACCAGGGGTTCGTGGCCGGACAGGGCGGCGAACTTGTTCGGCGCGCTGGCCAGCGGCAGGCCGGACAGGGCGGCCAGCTCGGCCGCCATGGCCTCGCCGAAGCCCTTGGGCGCATTCAGTCCCGTACCCACGGCCGTGCCGCCCTGGGCCAGTTCGCAGACCGCCGGCAGGGCCGCGCGCAGGGCACGATCGGCATAGTCCAGCTGGGCGACGAAGGCCGACAGCTCCTGGCCGAAGGTGATGGGCGTGGCGTCCATCAGGTGGGTGCGCCCGGTCTTGACCAGCTTGCCATGGCGCGCCGCCTGCTCGGCCAGGCCGCCGGACAATTCGGATAGGGCGGGGAGCAGGTCGTCCAGCACGGCATGGGCCGCGGCGATATGCATGGCCGTGGGAAAGCTGTCGTTGGAGCTCTGGGCATGGTTGACATGGTCGTTGGGGTGTACTGGCGCCTTGCCGCCGCGGCCCTGGCCGGCCAGTTCATTGGCCCGCCCGGCAATCACCTCGTTGACGTTCATGTTGCTCTGGGTGCCGCTGCCGGTCTGCCAGACCACCAGGGGGAACTGCGCGTCGTGCTGGCCGTCGAGCACTTCGTCGGCGGCTTGTTCGATCAATCGGGCGATATCCGCGGGCAGCTCGCCGATGCGGTCGTTGACCCGCGCCGCGGCCTTCTTGATCAGCGCCAGGGCATGCACCACGGCCAGGGGCATGCGTTCCTCGCCAATGGCGAAGTTGATCAGCGAGCGCTGGGTTTGGGCGCCCCAGTAGGCCTCGTCGGCCACTTCGATGTTGCCCAGACTGTCGGTTTCGGTACGGCTCATGACGGCTCTCCAGGTGTATTGGCGCAGTTTAGGCTGCGCTGGGCACAGGCAGTTCCTTGGTCTGTCGATGCGCTGCGTCGGCGGCGTCCGGTCAGACAGTGCCATTTCCTTGAGCCCAGTGCGGGCTTGGGAGCAAAATAGCCAATTGTGCAGTCTACCCCCTTCATTCTCAGCTTCAGGAATTCTCGATGCGCCGTATCAAAACCCTCAGTGCCGCAGTTTTACTGGCCTGCGCCGCCGGCCAGGCCCTGGCCGATGCCGGTAGCCATGCAGCCGATGCCGAACGCTTCCTCAAGCTGGCCCACGCGGACAAGCTGGCGGTGCCGGTGTATGCCCAGGTGCAGCAGATGTTCGCCCAGCGCTTCGCCCAGGCCCAGGGTTCACCGGACAAGCAGGCGCTGCTGGAAAGCTATCAGGCCAAGGCCAACGCCTCACTGGACAAGGCCGTGGGTTGGGACAAGCTGCAGCCGGACATGGTCAAGCTGTACACCAGCAATTTCAGCGAACAGGAGGTCAAGGACCTGATCGCTTTCTACCAGTCGCCCCTGGGCAAGAAAGTGCTGGAAAAGATGCCAGCCCTGACCGAGCAATCCGCCAAACTGACCCAGGCCAAACTCGAAGCCGCGGTGCCGGAAGTCAACAAGCTGCTGGCTGATATGACCGCCGAGCTGCAGCCCAAGCCGAATGGCGAGCAGAGCGGCAAGCCGGAAGTCAAGAAAGCCCCTTGATCGGCGGCCCACAGCTGTTCTTTCCCGTTGAAACGGAGCCGTTTATGAGTATGCGTGACCGTCTGCAGGCGGCTCTGGCCGACCTCGAGCCCCAGCACCTGGAGGTGCTGGATGAAAGTCATCTGCACAGCCGCGGCCTGGAAACCCATTACAAGGCGGTGATCGTCAGCCCGCTGTTCGCCGGCCTCACGGCGGTCAAGCGGCATCAGCGGGTCTACGCCACCCTGGGCGAGCTGATGGGGCAGCTGCATGCCCTGGCGCTGCACACCTATACCCAGGACGAATGGGCAGAGCAGGGTGGTGCGCCAGCTTCGCCAACCTGCAAGGGCGGCAGCAAGCTCGGCTGATCGCCCGCCTGGCGCCGGGTGCGGCGATTGAGCGCTACACCCCGTCCCGCAACAACCGTAAACTCTACCCTGCGCCGGCCCTCGCCGGCGCGCTTGTTTCTGCCGGTTGCCGAAGCTCGGCAACTGGCCCATGACCCGGTCCGCCCTTTACGTGGGCGACCACCAGGAGAATTGCCATGACCCCCACCATCGTCGTGGCGGCGCTGTACAAGTTCGTCAGCCTGACGGACTACGTGGCGCTGCGCGAACCCTTGCTCGACGCCATGCTCGCCAATGGCATCAAGGGTACCCTGCTGATCGCCCAGGAAGGCCTGAATGGCACCGTTTCCGGCAGCCGCGAAGGCATCGACGGCCTGCTCGCCTGGCTTAAACGTGACCCGCGGTTCGATGACATCGACCACAAGGAATCCTACTGCGACGAACAGCCCTTCTACCGCACCAAGGTCAAGCTGAAGAAGGAAATCGTCACCCTGGGCGTGCCCGGCGTGGACCCCAATCGCCAGGTCGGCACCTATGTTGAGCCCCGGGACTGGAACGCGCTGATCGAGGACCCCGAGGTGCTGCTGATCGACACGCGCAACGACTACGAGGTGGCCATTGGCACCTTCGAGGGCGCGGTGGACCCCCAGACCAAGAGCTTTCGCGATTTTCCGGCCTATATCCAGGCGCATTTCGATCCGGCCAGGCACAAGAAGGTGGCCATGTTCTGCACCGGCGGTATCCGCTGCGAAAAGGCCTCCAGCTATATGCTGGGCCAGGGCTTCGAGGAGGTTTTTCACCTCAAGGGAGGTATCCTCAAATACCTGGAGGAGGTGCCCCAACAGCAGACCCGCTGGCGCGGCGACTGCTTCGTCTTTGACAACCGGGTCACGGTGCGTCACGACCTCAGCGAGGGCGATTACGAGCAATGCCATGCCTGCCGCATCCCCATCTCGGTGGCCGACCGGCAGTCGCCGCATTACGTGCTGGGCATCAGCTGCCCGCACTGCTGGGACTCCTTGAGCGACAAAACCCGTAACAGCGCCCGCGAACGGCAGAAGCAGATCGAGCTGGCCAAGGCGCGCAATCAGCCGCACCCGCTCGGTTACAACCCACGCCAGCCCAGCGAGACCTGAGCCATGAACGCCCGCCTGCTCTATGTGATGGACCCCATGTGCTCCTGGTGCTGGGGCTTTGCCCCGGTGCTCGAGGCTCTCGCCGAGCAGGCCGGGGCGGCGGGCGTGTCCCTGCACCTGGTGGCCGGCGGTTTGCGCCGCGAGCGCGCGGCCCTGGACCCGGCCGGGCGAGTGCGGATTCTGGCCTACTGGCAGGCGGTCAATGCCGCCACCGGGCAGTTGTTCAATTTCGGCGAGGGCCTGCCCGAGGGCCTGGTATACGACACCGAGCCGGCCTGCCGGGCCCTGGTCACCGCCCGCTACCTGGACCCGCAGAGCGCCTGGCCCCTGGCCCAGCTGATCCAGCGGGCCTTCTACACAGAGGGCCAGGACGTGACCCAGGCACCGGTGCTGGTGGCCCTGGCCGAGCAGGCGGGGATTCCGCGCATCGAATTCGCCGAGGCCTTCGACAGCGCCGCCCAACTGGCGGCCACCGCGGCGGATTTCGCCTGGGTCCAGGACCTGGGCATCGCCGGTTTTCCCACCCTGCTGGCCGAGCGCAACGGCCAGTTGGCGCTGCTGACCAACGGCTATCAACCCCTGGATGTCCTGGCGCCGCTGCTCGGGCGCTGGCTGGAGCGCGCCAGCCATGACTGATCGCCTGAGCTGGGCGGAAATCCGCCGCCTGGCCCTGCAGCACAAGAAGGCCCTGTGGTGGGCCAACGGTGTGGCGGTGCTGGCCACCCTGTGCAGCGTGCCGATTCCGCTGCTGCTGCCGCTGCTGGTGGATGAGGTGCTGCTGCGGGACGGCAATACCGCCCTGAAAGTAATGGACCGTTTCCTGCCCACTGCCTGGGAGCAGGCGGCCGGTTATATCGGCCTGATGCTGGTGCTGACCCTGCTGCTGCGCTGCTCGTCCCTGGTGTTCAACGTGCTGCAGGCGCGGCTGTTCGCCGGGCTGTCCAAGGACATCGTCTACCGCATCCGCCTCCGCCTGATCGAGCGCCTCAAGCGCATTTCCCTGGGCGAATACGAAAGCCTGGGCGGCGGCACGGTGGCCACCCACCTGGTGACCGACCTGGACACCCTGGACAAGTTCGTCGGCGAGACCCTCAGCCGTTTTCTGGTGGCCATGCTCAGCCTGGTCGGCACCGCGGCCATTCTGGTGTGGATGCACTGGCAGCTTGCGCTGCTTATTTTGCTGTTCAACCCCCTGGTGATCTACGCCACGGTGCAGCTGGGCAAGCGGGTCAAGCACCTGAAGAAGCTGGAGAACGACAGCACCTCGCGCTTCACCCAGGCGCTGACCGAAACCCTGGAGGCCATCCAGGAAATCCGCGCCGGCAACCGCCAGGGCTTCTTTCTCGGCCGCCTGGGCATGCGGGCCAGGGAGGTGCGCGACTATGCCGTGGCTTCCCAGTGGAAGACCGATGCCTCCAGCCGGGCCAGCGGCCTGCTGTTCCAGTTCGGCATCGATATCTTCCGCGCC
>JAZKHB010000006.1:96381-118543 GCA_040385585.1 Pseudomonadota bacterium
CGCGCCGCGGCCATGCTCACGGTGCTGTTCTCCGACCTGTCCATCGGCCAGATGCTCGCGGTGTTCAGCTACCTCTGGTTTATGATCGGGCCGGTCGAGCAACTGCTGAACCTGCAATATGCCTTCTATGCCGCCGGCGGCGCCCTGACGCGGATCAACGAGTTGCTCGCCCGCCGGGACGAGCCGCAATACCCCGGCGGCGCCGACCCCTTCCAGGGACGTGGCACCGTGGGGATCGAGGTGCAGGGGCTGAGCTTCGCCTATGCCGACGAGCCGGTGCTGGACGGCCTGAACCTGAGCATCGCTCCCGGTGAGAAGGTCGCCATAGTCGGCGCGAGCGGCGGCGGCAAGAGCACCCTGGTGCAGCTGCTGCTGGGGCTCTACACGCCCCAGGCCGGCAGCATCCGCTTCGGCGGCAGCAGCCAGGAGGAGATCGGCCTGGCCGGGGTGCGCGAACACGTCGCCGTGGTGCTGCAGCACCCGGCGCTGTTCAACGACACGGTACGCGCCAACCTGTGCATGGGCCGCGAGCGCAGCGACCAGGCCTGCTGGCAGGCCCTGGAGATCGCCCAGCTGGCCGACACCATCGCCGTGCTGCCGCTGGGCCTGGACAGCATGGTCGGGCGCTCCGGCGTGCGCCTGTCCGGCGGCCAGCGCCAGCGCCTGGCGATTGCCCGCATGGTCCTGGCCGAGCCCAAGGTGGTGATACTCGACGAGGCCACTTCGGCCCTGGACGCCGCCACCGAATACGCCCTGCACCAGGCCCTGGGCGAATTCCTCCAGGGCCGTACCACCCTGATCATCGCTCATCGCCTGTCCGCGGTTAAACAGGCCGACCGGGTCCTGGTGTTCGACGGCGGGCGCATCGCCGAGGACGGCGACCATCAGCAACTGATCGCCGAGGGTGGGCTGTACGCCAAGCTCTACGGGCATCTGCAGCAGCATTGAGGGTGGCTGGGGGGCTGTCCGGCCCCAAAGGAGCCCAACGCTGTTTGTCCGTCATACCCCGTCATTCCTGAGAAGGCGGGAAGAAGGCGTGTATCCAGGGAGCGCCGTTCCGGCCTGAAACCTTCGGGGAACAAGGCTTCGAGGGTAATTGCCGCTGATCACGGATCTGTCGTGTGGCAGGTTGGCGAACCGCCTTGTCAATAAATCGTTACGAATGGCCGGTCGTTCGGGCAGGGGATTGGCCGTTTTCGCCGACTGTAAGGAAAAACTTCCAGCTGCATCGGCAGGCCTGCTGCAGGGGGGCCTTACAGCGCTTGTGGTGTGGTCCGGCCTGGGCTGAGATGAACCTCAAAGCGCCACCGACGCGGTGGCGGTCCCCGCACAGCCCTGACAAGACGGAAGCGCCATGAACGCCCTGAACACGCCGCTCCAATCGCACAATCCCATCGGCACCGACGGCTTCGAGTTCGTCGAATACACCGCGCCCACCGCCGAGGGCATCCAGCAGCTGCGTGGCCTATTCAACGCCATGGGCTTTACCGAAACCGCCAAGCACCGCTCCAAGCAAGTCTGGCTGTTCCAGCAGAACGGCATCAACTTCGTGCTCAACGGCAGCCCCACCGGGCATGTGCGCGCCTTCGGCGAAAAGCACGGTCCCAGCGCCTGCGCCATGGCCTTCCGGGTGAAGAACGCGGCCCAGGCCGCCGCCTATGTCGAGGCCCAGGGCGCAACCCTGGTGGGCAGCCATGCCAATTTCGGCGAGCTGAATATCCCCTGCGTCGAAGGCATCGGCGGCTCCTTGCTCTACCTGGTGGACCGCTATGCCAACGAGAGCAGCGACAAGAGCATCTACGACGTGGACTTCGAATACATCGAGGGTCGCACACCCCAGGACAACGCGGTCGGGCTGGTCGAGCTTGACCACCTGACCCATAACGTCAAGCGCGGGCAGATGGACACCTGGTCCGGCTTCTACGAGCGCATCGCCAACTTCCGCGAGATCCGCTACTTCGACATCGAGGGCAAGCTCACCGGCCTGGTGTCCCGGGCCATGACAGCGCCCTGCGGCAAGATCCGCATCCCGATCAACGAGTCCTCGGACGACAAGTCGCAGATCGAGGAATTCATCCGCGAGTACCACGGCGAGGGCATCCAGCATATCGCCCTGGCCAGCGAGGACATCTACCAGACCGTGCGCCAGCTGCGGGCCAACGGCGTGGAGTTTCTCGCCACGCCCGACACCTATTACGAGAAAGTCGACCAGCGCGTGGCCGGGCACCAGGAATCGACTGCGCTGTTGCGCGAGCTGAGCATCCTGATCGACGGCGCGCCGGCAGATGATGGGGTTCTGCTGCAGATATTCACCCATACGGTAATCGGCCCGATTTTCTTCGAGATCATCCAGCGCAAGGGCAATCAGGGTTTTGGCGAGGGCAATTTCAAGGCCCTGTTCGAGTCCATCGAAGAAGACCAGGTGCGCCGCGGCGTGCTGGATGCCGGTCAGGATCAGGCCCAGTCATGAGATCAGGCCCAGTCATGACACCAGGTGGAGCAACGACATGAGCGGCAAATGGATCGGCTTTCCCCTACGCGAAGGCGAGTGTTCACGCCAGGCCCACTGCGACCTGCCGGCCGGCACCTTCGAGCGCGAAATGGGCCGCGAAGGCTTCTTTGGCCCGGCCACGCACCTGCACCACAAGCACCCCCCCACCGGCTGGATCGACTGGCAGGGGCCGTTGCGCCCCCATGCCTTCAATCTGAACCGGGTGCCCAGCGAGCAGGACTGCCCGTTCGCCGCCCCCGTGACCCTGCACAACGCGGATGTGCGCATGCGGGTGTGGAAAACCCAGGTGGCCATGACCCATCTGGTGCGCAATGGCGACGGCGACGACTTGCTGTTTATCCACGAGGGCGCCGGGCATTTCTTCTGCGACTTCGGTCACCTCGAATACCGCGACGGCGACTACCTGGTGGTGCCGCGCGGCACGGCCTGGCGCATCGAGCCCAGCGCGCCGACTTTTATGCTGCTGATCGAGAATACCGACGGCGCCTACCAGCTGCCGGACAAGGGCCTGGTCGGGCCCCATGCGCTGTTCGACCCGGCGGTGCTGGAGCACCCGCATATCGATGAGGCCTTCAAGGCCCAGCAGGACGAAAACACCTGGCAGATCCGCATCAAGCGGCGCAACCAGATCAGCACCGTGACCTACCCCTACAATCCCCTGGACGTGGTCGGCTGGCATGGCGACAACTGCGTGGTGCGGCTGAACTGGCGCGATATCCGCCCCCTGGTCAGCCACCGCTACCACCTGCCACCCTCTGCCCATACCACCTTCGTGGCCAGGGGTTTCGTGGTCTGCACCTTTTGCCCGCGGCCGATCGAATCCGATCCCGGCGCGCTCAAGGTGCCGTTCTTCCACAACAACGACGACTACGACGAAGTGCTGTTCTATCACCGCGGCGACTTCTTCAGCCGCGACAATATCGAGGCCGGCATGCTCACGCTGCACCCCTGCGGCTTCCCCCACGGGCCGCACCCCAAGGCCCTGAAGAAAAGCCAGGAAAGCCCCGGGACCTTTGCCGACGAGGTGGCCGTGATGATAGACACCCGCCATGGCCTGGCGATCGACGAGGCGGCGGCTGCGGTGGAAGTGCTCGACTACGTCAATTCCTGGAAGTCTCCAGGCAAGGATTCCCGATGAAACTCGCTTCGCTGAACCGGGGCCGCGACGGCCTGCTGATTGTGGTCTCCCGCGACCTGATGCGCGCCGTCCAGGTCCCCACCATCGCCGCTACCCTGCAGGGCGCGCTGGACCACTGGGCCACGGCCCGCCCGCGCCTGGAGGCGGTGTACCAGCGCCTGAACGACGGCCTGTGCGAAGACGCTTTCGCCTTCGACCAGGAGGCCTGCCACAGCCCCTTGCCGCGGGCCTACCACTGGGCCGACGGCAGCGCCTATGTCAATCACGTGGAGCTGGTGCGCAAGGCCCGCGGCGCCGAAATGCCCGAGTCCTTCTGGCACGACCCGCTGATGTACCAGGGTGGCGCCGACACCTTTATCCCGCCCCACGGGCCGATCCGCATGGCCGACGAGGCCTGGGGCATCGACCTGGAAGCGGAGATCGCGGTGATCAGCGACGACGTGCCCATGGGCGTCACGCCGGCCGAGGCGGCGGGGCATATCCAACTGCTGATGCTGGTCAACGATGTGTCGCTGCGCAACCTGATTCCCGGCGAGCTGGCCAAAGGTTTCGGCTTCTACCAGAGCAAGCCCTCGTCGAGCTTCTCGCCGGTGGCCCTGACTCCCGACGAACTGGGTGACAGCTGGAAGGCCGGCAAGCTGTGCCGGCCCCTGGTGTCCCATCTCAACGGTGAACTGTTCGGCCAGCCCGATGCGGGGGTGGACATGACCTTCGACTTCCCGACCCTGCTGGCCCACGCGGCCAAGACCCGCGCCCTGGGCGCCGGAACCATCATCGGTTCGGGCACCGTGTCGAACTACGACCGCAGCGCTGGCTCGTCCTGCCTGGCGGAAAAACGCATGCTGGAGATCCTCGAATGCGGCGAGGCAAAAACCCCTTACCTGCGGTTCGGCGACCGGGTGCGCATCGAGATGTTCGATGCCGCGGGCGCCAGCCTGTTCGGCGCCATCGACCAGTCGGTGGAGCGCTATGAGCCCTGAGCTGACGCTCTACTCCTACTGGCGCTCCAGCGCAGCCTACCGGGTGCGCATCGCGCTGAATCTCAAGGGCCTGGCCTATCGGCAGGAAGCGGTGCACCTGGTGCGGGACGGTGGCCAGCAACACGCGCCGGCTTACCGCGCGCTCAACCCCCAGGAGCTGTTGCCGCTGCTGGTGCACGGCCAGACGACAATCGCCCAGTCCCTGGCGATACTCGAGTACCTGGAGGAGGTCCATCCGGTGCCGGCGCTGCTGCCCGTTGATCCCGCACGGCGCGCCCAGGTCCGGGCCTTGGCGCTGCATATCGCCTGCGAGATCCACCCACTGAACAACCTGCGGGTCCTGCAGTACCTGTCCGCCGAACTGGGGTTGGAGCAGCCGGCGAAAGACGCCTGGTACCGCCATTGGCTGCACACCGGCCTGGCGGCGGTGGAACAGGGGTTGGCGGTGTTCAACGGCGCCTTGTCCCTGGGCCGGCAGCCAGGCTACCTGGAGGCCTGCCTGATTCCTCAGGTTTACAACGCGCGACGCTTCGACTGCGACCTCGAGGCCTTTCCGCGCATCCTGGCGATGACCTCGGCCTGCGAGACCCTCGAGGCCTTTCGCAGCGCAGCGCCCGAGGCCCAGCCCGACGCGTGCTAGGTGCCGGCACGGGCTGCGCACCACTGCTGGGCCCTGTCTTTCGTGGCGAATAACCGCCCTTCTTCATGGCGCCGACGGCGTAAAGCCGCCGATCGAGCGGGCGGCTGGGCTTCGCATACGCCGGGTCTAGTCTGGAAACGAGTCGGCCTGCCCGTCAATGGCCCGCGACGCTTGGCCTCGAGGCTGTACACCAATGGTCGATAATCCATAAAAACCCACCCCGGGCAAACTGGCACAAGGGTTGCGAACAGCTCTGCGTGGTTGCCCAGCAACCGTCTCGACTCACCCGTTGCCGGGGTGGGCGCCGAACAGCAGAACAATAAGAAAACGGAGTGCCCTTATGTCGCCAGTCTCCCGTCTATTCGCCGACCTTGCCGTGGGCCAGAAGCTGCTCTGTGGTTTTGGCCTGGTGCTGCTGCTGACGGTCGCGGTCACCGCCAGCGGTTTCGTCGCGGTGCAGGCGGTACTCGGGGGCCATGCCCAGCTCAGCCGGCTGTCGGTCATCGATGGGCATGTTCTGCAGGCGCGGCGTTCCGAGCGTGATTTTGCCCTGCGCCAGACGCCTGAAGCGGCCGACAACCTGCGTGACCAGTTGGCCAGGGTACGGACGCTGTTGACCGAACAGATCCAGGGCGGCTCCCAGGCGGAAAGGGGCCGCTTGCAGGCCATGGACCAGGCCACGGTGGGTTACCTGGCGCAGTTCGAGAATTTCGTGCAGCAGCAAACCAATGCCGGCGTCGCCCGCGTGCAGATGCGCGAGGCGGCGGCCGAGGCCCGGGATCAGTTCGATGTGATTGAACTGGACATGTACGACGCGGTGCGCGAGTTGCGCCTGCAGGGTGACAAGCTGCGCGGCAGCGATCCGCTGACCCTGGCCGAAACCACCTCGGGGTTGAGCAAGCGCATGCTCGATCTGCGGGGCTACGAGAGCCTGTACATCATCGACGGCTCGGCCGAGGCCTTGAAGGAGTGGGCCTATATCAGCGACGACCTGCAAACCGTCGGCCGCAGCCTGCTGGTCTGGCTGAACGAGGAGCAGAAGCGCTCCATCGAGGCCGCCTTGCAGGCCTTGACGCTTTACCAGAAGGCCTTCGCCAATTACCAGGAAGTGCGTGCCCTGAGCCAGGCCAGCGAAACGGCGATGGTCGAGCAGGCGCGCGTGGTGCTGGCCCTGGCCGAAGAAGTGAAAACCGACGAGGAGCGGGTCATGGCCGACGACAGCCGCCAGGCGCTGCTGATGCTCGGCGCCATGGGCGCGACGGCGGTTGTGCTCGGCTTGCTGGCCGCGCTGCTGATTTCGCGTTCCATCGTCCGGCCCTTGCAGCAGACCGTGGCCTTTGCCCAGCGCATCGCCGAGGGCGACCTCAGCCAGGACCTGCCCCTGGGTCGGCGCGATGAATTGGGCCAGTTGCTGGAGGCCATGCAGCGCATGACCGGCAGTCTGCGTACCCTGGTTGTACGTATCGGCAGCGGCGTCGGGCAGATCGCCATGGCGGCCGGCCAACTCTCGGCCATCACCGCCCAGACCAGCGCCGGGGTACAGACCCAGAAGCTGGAAACCGAACAGACCGCCACCGCCATGCACCAGATGGCGGCCACGGTGCAGGAGGTGGCGCACAATGCCGAGCAGGCCTCCCAGGCCGCGCGCGACGCCGATTACCAGGCCCAGCAGGGCAATCAGGTGGTGCAGCAGGCCATTGGCCAGATCGGGCGCCTGGCCGTAGGCGTCGAGCAGTCGGCCGCCGCCATCCAGGCGCTGAACCAGGAAAGCGCGCGCATAGGCAGCGTGCTGGACGTGATCCGCAGCGTCGCCGAGCAGACCAACCTGCTGGCCCTGAATGCCGCCATCGAGGCCGCGCGTGCTGGGGAGCAGGGACGCGGGTTCGCCGTGGTGGCCGATGAGGTGCGCGCACTGGCGCGCCGCGCCCAGGACTCCACCCAGGAAATTGAACGCCTGATCGCCGGCTTGCAGCGCATGGCTAAGGACGCGGTGGCGCAGATGGACAGCAGCCGCAACCTGACCCAGGACACCGTCGACCTGGCCGGCCAGGCGGGTGCGGCCCTGGGCCGCATCACCCAGGCCGTGAGCACCATCGAGCAGATGAACCAGCAGATCGCCGCGGCCGCCGAGCAGCAAAGCGCGGTGGCCGAAACCATCAGCGAAAGCATCACCCGGGTGCGCGATATCGGCGAGCAGAACGCCGGCGCCATCCAGCAGAGCGCCAGTTCCAGCGCCGACGTGGCGCGCCTGGGTGTGGATCTGCAGGGCCTGGTCAGCCAGTTTCGTACCTGATCCGCAGGCACACCGGACAAGGCTCATTTGTTGCGACGTGCTGTTGTGCAATAGCCATTAGCCTGTAGCCCGGATAAGTGCAGCGCAATCCGGGTACGGCCTTGCACCTTGATTGCCCTGTCAGGGCGCGGTTGTTGCCATCGGCTCCACCGGCTTGCCCAGCTCGCTGGCCCAGGCCAGCAGCGGGACGTCCACCTGCGGTTGCCAGATTCGTGTCCAGAGCAGCCCCAGGCGGCTCAAGTCGCCGCGCTGTACCGGCCAGCGCTCGATCTCGGCGGGGATCTGCCATTGGCCGTCGCGGCGGGTGGCGAAGTCGAAACGGAAGGGGTGAAAGCCTGTCATGCCCAGGCGCAGGTCGGTGACCACAAGGTGCTCGCCGATCTGGTCGTAGCGCAGGAAACCGTCGGTAAACCAGGCTAGCCGCCGGTGCGCTGGCGAGCCCGTCAGGGCCCCGGCCAGCGCCGTGCCGCGTGGCATGTGGCTGAGCTGCGGAGCGTCGCGGTCGAACCAGCCGACCAGGGCCTCGTGGTAGCTTTCGCCGTCCAGCACTATGACCCGCCAGAGCAGGCTATTGAAGGGCGTCGGGGTGCTGAACAGCGCTTCGGCCTGGATGCCCTGACGCGCCAGTTCGTCTTCCACCCGCTGCTCGGCCATGTATTTGCCGGCCAGGGTAAAGCTCAGGTACAGGGTCGACAGGGCAAGGGCCCAGGCGGGCCCCTTGGCGGATTTGCCCTGCAGGCCGAACAGCAGGCCGGCGACCACGGCGCCGAGCAAGGGCAGGGTATAGAGCGGGTCGATGATAAAGATGCTGGACCAGGCGGTGGGCGTCGGCGTCAGCGGCCAGAACAATTGGGTGCCGTAGCTGGTAAAGGCATCCAGCAGGGGGTGGGTGATCAACGCCAGCCAGAGGGTGAGAAACAGGCGTTGGGACGAGTAGCCGGGATGGTGCTGGAACCGTCGGGTCAGCCAGGTCAGCAACAGGGCCAGGCCGGTGAGCACGAACAGCGAGTGGCTGAAGCCCCGGTGGTAGGTCATGGCCGCGACCGCGTCGCCGTAGTCGATCACCACGTCCAGGTCGGGCAGGGTGCCGAGCAGGGCGCCGTAGGCCAGTGCCTTGCGTCCCTGCCAGCGCCCCAGCAGCGCCCCCTGAATACTGGCGCCGAGCACGGCCTGGGTAATCGAATCCATGGTGAACACTCGTGCTGAAAACAGATGGCTAATCTAGCCGAGCGAGCGCGGCTTGGCTGCGGCTAAAGTTCGAGCAAAGATTTCGATCCTTGCCGTGCCGGTGGCGCTGGCCGCCCACTTCGTTGGCAGTGGTCGCCATCTGCTCGGCCTCGCTCGATGGCAGGCGAATCTGCGGGTTTTCGGTGCTCGAGGTGGTCAGCAACGGGTCGGTTCGCCTGCGGCGGCGCCCACCAGGGTGTTTACTCATGCCTTGCAAGGCGCAGCGGTCGACAAGCGCAATCGCTCCAGGGCTTGATAGGGTTCTGCTGCCCAGCGCTCGACGGCTTCGCGAACCTCGCTGCTGGCGGATTCGCGCTTGAGCCTGCTGTCCGGCTCGAACTGCATGCCAGGCTGCTTGGCATCGAAGGCGGCGGTTTCCTGCAAGCCGGGCAGATCCGTTTCGCGCAGCCCGAGCAACGGGCCCAGTCGGCCCCAGACCGCGCCCGGCAATTCCTGATAGTTGGCCGCTATGCCGCCGTTGCGCAGGCAGCATTCCAGGCCCTGCTGCAGGATCCTGCCGATGCTGCGGGCGGTGAATTCCAACCTGGACATCTGCAGGCTTTCTTGCGCCGTGAAGGCCAGCAGCGAAGGGCCGAGCATGCCGGGCACCATATGCACACCGGGCTGACGCAGTTGCGAAACGACGATTTCCACCGGATCGCGGTAGAGGAACAGCCAGGGCGTCGCGGGGTAGAGACGATAAAGAAAATCCGCCTCGAAAATGTTCCAGGCGTCCAGTTTGATCACCAGTGCCTCCTCCATGCCGCGTCTGCGCTGGCCGAAGGCCGACAGCAAGGCGCGTACCCAGGCGGCCTGCTGCGCCGCCGCCGCGTTGTCGAACAAATGCGCCCGTAATAGGCTGTCCAGTGGCGGGGGTTCGGAAAGCACGATATGCCGGTCGAGACTGGCGAGCAGCTGCGCGAACAGGGTCGAGCCGCAACGCGAGGCGTGCTGGATAAAGACCCGTGGCGCGAGGCCCGGGCTGATCCGCTGCCAGTCGAGCAAGGCCGCGATGGGCGTGTCCAGGCGCATGGCCTGGTTGAAAGGCAGCCGCATGGCCTGTTGCACGCTGTCGCGGTAAAAGGGTTGGTCCAGCGCCGAGTCGCCAAACCAACACCAGTCCACACGCCATTGACCCTCGGCGAGGTAGATGCGAATCGGCAGCCACTGCCGAAAGTCAGGGTCCAGTGGCGTTTCCCTGTAGGTCATACCCTCCATTGTTCGAACCAGGCGCGACGCCCCAGGCGCATGGCTGCCTGGACATCGTCGATGCTGAAATGCAGTGCGAGTCCGGCGCCGAGTTCCACTGCCCGTGCGCTGAACGTGCGCGCGTCCTGCAGGGTGTTGAGCTGGCACGCCAGTCGCGGATCGTTCTGAACCCGTTGGCGGAAAACGGCGAAAGCCCATGTGGAGCGGGCCATATGGGCGTGCGGGGTATTGGGCAGGCCGGCGGCTATCTGCATCCGAAGCCACTCGTTGCGTCGTGCATCGATCACCAGGTGGATGCGCGCTGAGAGGCTGCGGTTATCCACCCTGTGCGGCCGCGCCAAGTCTAGAAACCAGCAGTCGCCCTCAGCCATCGGCACCACCTGGCCCTCCAGCAGGAACTCCACCTCGGGGTGGCTGATAATCGGGATATGCAGGCGTACATCGCCGAGGGGATCGCCCAGGTCCGGGTCCTGGTGCTCGCGAATCTGCGCGCCGGCACCCAGGCGCAACAGGCGGGCGCTGCTGATCTGCATGGGGATCTGCGTCAGCAGTTGATGCCAGGCCGGCGCGTACCAGGCGGTAGGCAAGCCTGCGCTCGACGCGCCGCCATGGGCGGCATTCAGCCGGTCGTGAGCCTGGAGCGGACTGAGCAGGGGGACGCCGCTCCAATCGCCGCTGTAATAGTCGGCATTGAAATGCGCGGTCCAGGCTGACGCGGGCAATTGCCCCAGGGCCTCGCGCAGAGCCAGGGTGTCGAAGCGCAAGGGGAGGCGGGCATAGGCCGGCAGAGCAGGGCGAGTGGGCATCGGGCAGTCAGTGTCCGGTAGAGACGGGCCGCATCCAGGGTCGGCCGTGCAGCACCATTCTAGGCGTTTTGGGCATCGGCGCGAGCCTGGACAGCCTCATCCGTCGCAGCTTCCGCGCCGGTGCAGCCACCGCGCACGCGCCGCGATGCTGCTGCTCTGGCCTCTACGGGTGGCGGCGGCCGGTTATACGGCACAAGGACGGGTGCAGGGCCGGTGCTCGGGTTATTCTGGACGTCCCTGAGCTACCCCGTGTCCTTGCCATGCTGGTGATTTCCAATAGCATCCACCTGCCCGACGATGAGGTCGAATTGACCGCCATCCGCGCCCAGGGCGCCGGAGGGCAGAACGTCAACAAGGTCTCCAGCGCGGTGCACCTGCGTTTCGATATCCAGGCCTCGTCGTTGCCGCCGTTCCACAAGGCGCGGCTGTTGGCCTGGCGCGACAACCGCATCACCCGCGAGGGTGTGGTGGTGATCAAGGCCCAGCAGTACCGGACCCAGGAGCAGAACCGCGCCGATGCGCTGGAGCGCCTCAAAGAGCTGATCCTGGAGGCGAGCAAGGTGGAAAAGGCCCGACGCCCGACCAAGCCTACCCTGGGCTCGAAGACACGCCGCCTGGAAGGCAAGAGCCAGCGCGGCTCGATCAAGGCCGGGCGCGGCAAGGTAGAGTTCTAGAGGCGTGCGGACCCAATACCTGCAGCGGGAGCTGGTCCGGCGGAGGCTCGCGTAAGGACCGAAGTGCCATCGGGCGAAGAGAAAGCCGTGTCCGACGTAAAGGCGTTTCGTCAGGCCTGGCAGACTTGGGCAATGGCGCGGGCCACTTCGTCCAGGCGCCTGGCATCCAGTCCTGCCACATTGGCGCGGCCGGAACCGACCAGGTACAGGCTGTAGCTATCGCGCAGCTGCTGCACCTGTCCCGGGGTCAGGCCGGTGTAGGAAAACATGCCGCGCTGCACGCCCAGGTGGGCGAAGCGTTCGGCCAGACCGTGGGGCCGCAGTGCCTGGATCAGACCCTGACGCAAGGCCGCGATCCGCTCGCGCATGCCTTGTACTTCCTCGGTCCACTGGCGCCTGAGCAGCGGCTCGCCGAGTATCTGCGCGACTACCGCGGCGCCGTGGGCCGGTGGCGTCGACCAGAGGTTACGGGCGATCAGGGCCAGCTGGCTGCGTACCGCGATCAATGGCTCGGGCCGTGCCGCACAGACGATCAGCGCCCCGGTGCGCTCGCGGTACAGGCCGAAATTTTTCGAGCAGGAACTGGTGATCAGTACTTCGGGCAGCTCGCTGGCGAACAGGCGCACGGCCCAGGCGTCCTCTTCCAGGCCGTCGCCGAAGCCCTGGTAGGCGAAGTCGATCAGCGGCAGCAACTCCCGGTCGCGCACCACCTCCAGCACGCGTTGCCAGTCCGCTTGGGAGAGGTCGAAGCCGGTGGGGTTGTGGCAGCAGGCATGCAGCAGCACCACGTCGCCAACCGGGATCCGGGCCAGGGCTTCGAGCATGGCCTCGACGGCCAGGCGGTTATCGTCGTCCACATAGGGATAGTGACCGACGGCGAGGCCCGCCTCGGCGAAAATCGTTTCATGGATCGGCCAGGTGGGATCGCTCAGCCAGATACCACGTCCGGGCAGGCAATGGCCGATGAAGTCCGCCACCAGGCGCAGGGCGCCGGTGCCGCCCGGGGTCTGGGTGGCCGCGGCGCGTTGATCGGCCAGCAAGGCCGAGTCGGCGCCCAGGACCAGTTGGCTGAGCAGCTGACAGAAGGCCGCGTCGCCATGGCCGCCGATATAGCTCTTGCTGGTTTCGGTTTCCAGCAGGCGCCGCTCGGCCTCCTTGACCGCGTGCAGGATCGGCGTCAAGCCCTGGGGGTCCTTGTACACCCCGACGCCGAGGTCCAGCTTGGCCGGGTTGGGGTCGGCGCGAAAGGCGTCCATCAACCCGAGTATCGGGTCGCCCGGTACCTGGGGAACCCCGGCGAACTGTGGCATTACTTGCGCCCTTCGGCGGCTTTGGCGACGTCATCGGTGCGCGCGGCCATGATGAAATCGTTGCGGTGCAGGCCCTTCACCGAGTGGCTCCACCAGGTGACGGTGACCTTGCCCCATTCGGTGAGCAGACCGGGGTGATGACCTTCGGCCTCAGCAATTTCGCCGACGGCATTGGTAAAGGCCAGCGCCTGCTTGAAATTCCTGAACAGGAAGAGTTTTTCCAGCTGCATCACGCCATTGCGCACTTCGATGTTCCAGTCCGGGATCTCGCGAATCAATTCGGCCAGTTCGGCGTCACTGACTTTCGGCGCATCGGCCTGGCAGGCTTCGCAGTGGGCTTGATTAAGCGCAGTCATGAGCGGTTTCCTTCGTAAGAGAACTGTTTGGAGGGAGGCTGGCGTTGGGCGTTCACATTCGTTACGCCGCCTTGGGCGCAAATTTCGGTGGATGCAGCCCCAGCTGCATGGCCTGCTGCACCATGGCCATGATGTCCTGCTGGGCCAGATCGAACAGCTGCTCGAGCCGCGGCAGAACAAAATACAGCGGTTGCAGAATATCGATGCGGTAGGGCGTGCGCATGGCCTCGACCGGGTCGAATGCCAGGTGCTCGGGCGTATCGGAAAGGCTGTAAAGGGTTTCCCTGGGTGAGGAAAGAATACCGCCACCGTAGATGCGCCGGCCCTGGGGCGTTTCCACCAGACCGAACTCGATGGTCAGCCAATACAGGCGTGCCAGCCAGACCCGCTGCTCCTTGCTGGCCCGCAGGCCGAGCTGGCCGTAGGCGTGGGTAAAGGCGGCGAACCAGGGGTTGGTCAGCAACGGGCAATGGCCGAAGAGTTCGTGGAAGATATCCGGCTCCTGCAGGTAGTCCAGCTCCTGTTCGGTGCGGATAAAAGTGGCTACCGGGAATTGCTTGCTGGCCAGCAGCTCGAAAAAAGTCTGGAAGGGAATCAGCGCCGGTACCCGGGCCACGCGCCAGCCCGTGGCTGTCTCGAGCACGGCGTTGACTTCGCTCAGCTGCGGGATACGGTCCAGTGGCAGAGCCAGGCGCTCGATGCCGTCCAGGTAATCCTGGCAGGCACGGTTTTCGATCACCGCCAGCTGGCGGCTGATCAGCCGTTTCCAGATGGCATGCTCGTCTTCGGGGTACTGGATAAAACCGCTTTCGTCCGGTTGCCGAGCCTGGTACTGGGTGGTTTTCATCGCATTGCGCTCCTGGTACGCGCTGTTGGGCCGGTCGTGGCGCCGAGCACCTTGTTGTTGTCTGCCCTAGAGATAGCGTGAAATGCGCGGAGGTTGCAGCCTGGCTTAGCGCGCGAAACATCCCTTAGCGGGCTATTTCGTAAAGAAATAATTACGAGACGGACGGATGGCCCGATCTTCGCCTTGCTCAAGGCGTGATCTGTCACATATTCTTGACGAAAATCGACGTTCGCTGGCAGGTAATCCGGCCTGGAGCGCCGTCTGCCGCGCTTCGCGGCCCTTGCTGCGAGCCTGCCATGCGAATCAAGGTCCACTGCCAGAACCGCGTCGGCATCCTGCGCGACATCCTCAACCTGCTGGTGGAGTACGGCATCAACGTGGCCCGCGGCGAGGTCGGCGGCGAGCAGGGCAATGCCATCTACCTGCACTGCCCGAACCTGATCAACCTGCAGTTCCAGGCCCTGCGCGCCAAGTTCGAGGCCATAGCCGGGGTGTTCGGGGTCAAGCGCGTGGGCCTGATGCCCAGCGAACGCCGCCACTTGGAACTCAATGCCCTGCTCGGCGCACTGGAGTTTCCGGTGCTGTCCATCGACATGGCCGGCTCCATCGTCGCGGCCAACCGCGCCGCGGCGCAGCTCCTGGGCGTGCGGGTGGATGAGGTGCCGGGCATCGCGCTGTCGCGCTACACCGAGGATTTCGACCTGCCGGCGCTGGTGCGTGCCAACCCGTCGCGGATCAACGGCCTGCGGCTTACCGTGCGTGGCGATGTGTTTCTGGCCGATATCGCGCCGCTGCAATCCGCCCCCGATGAGAACGAAGCCTTGGCCGGCGCGGTACTCAGCCTGCACCGCGCCGACCGCGTGGGCGAGCGCATCTACCAGGTGCGCAAACAGGAGCTGCGCGGCTTCGACAGCATCTTCCAGAGTTCCAGGACCATGGCCGCGGTGGTGCGCGAGGCGCGGCGCATGGCGCCCTTGAACGCGCCGCTGCTGATCCAGGGCGAGACCGGCACTGGCAAGGAGCTGCTGGCCCGGGCCTGCCACCTGGCCAGTCCGCGCGGGCAGTCGCCCTTTATGGCGCTCAATTGCGCGGGCCTGCCCGAGTCCATGGCCGAGACCGAGTTGTTCGGCTACGGCCCCGGTGCCTTCGAGGGCGCGCGGCCGGAAGGCAAGCTGGGCCTGCTGGAACTGACCGCTGGCGGCAGCCTGTTTCTCGACGGAGTCGGCGAGATGAGTCCGCGTCTGCAGGCCAAGCTGTTGCGCTTTCTGCAGGATGGCGGGTTCCGCCGGGTCGGCAGCGACGAGGAGGTCTACCTGGATGTGCGGGTCATCTGCGCCACCCAAGTCGACCTGTCCGAGCTGTGCGCGCGGGGGGTGTTTCGCCAGGACCTCTATCACCGCCTCAATGTGCTCAGCCTGCATATCCCGCCGCTGCGCGAATGCCTGGACGGCCTGGCGCCCCTGGTCGAGCATTTTCTCGACCAGGCCAGCCGGCAGATCGGCTGCCCCTTGCCCACGCTGGCGCCCGTGGCCCTGGAGCGGCTGGCGCATTACCACTGGCCGGGCAATGTGCGCCAGCTGGAGAACGTCCTGTTCCAGGCGGTTTCCCTCTGCGAAGGCGGCACGGTGAAGGCCGAGCATATCCGCCTGCCGGATTACGGCGCGCCGCAGCCCCTGGGGGATTTTTCCCTGGAGGGCGGCCTGGACAACATTCTCGGGCGTTTCGAAAAGGCCGTGCTCGAGCGCCTCTACCACGAGCACCCCAGCAGCCGGCAACTGGGCAAGCGCCTGGGCGTCTCCCATACCACCATTGCCAACAAGCTGCGCCAGCACGGCCTGGGCAAGGACTGACGGGCGCTGCGCAAGCGCCTGTGCTCAGGCTCTTTTTCCGGGCGTGGTGGCTCGGCAGGGACGCTGTCTTTCCCGCGGTATAAAGCGTCGAGACCCGGGCCGTAGAGCGGTAAGACCATGGTCGAATGGCCCCGAGGCCGGGGCAGGGCTACAAATGCCCGCATAACACGACAACGACCCCCGAGGTGTTTTGCGATGAGTGCTGCTCCCCTGTATCCCGTGCGTCCCGAAGCGGCGGCTCAGTCGCTGACCGACGAGGCGACCTACAAGGCCATGTACCAGCAGTCGGTAATCAATCCCGATGGCTTCTGGCGTGAACAGGCTCAGCGTCTGGACTGGATCAAGCCCTTTACCAAGGTCAAGCAGACCTCCTTCGACGATCACCATGTCGACATCAAGTGGTTTGCCGACGGCACCCTCAACGTCTCCTATAACTGCCTGGACCGTCACCTGGACGCGCGCGGCGATCAGCTGGCGATCATCTGGGAGGGCGACGACCCATCCGAGCACAAACACATCACTTACCGTGAGCTGCACGAGCAGGTCTGCAAGTTCGCCAATGCCTTGCGTGGTCAGGACGTGCACCGCGGCGATGTGGTGACCATCTATATGCCGATGATTCCGGAAGCGGTGGTGGCCATGCTCGCCTGTACCCGCATCGGCGCCATTCACTCGGTGGTGTTTGGCGGCTTCTCGCCGGAGGCCCTGGCCGGGCGCATCATCGACTGCAAATCCAAGGTGGTGATCACCGCTGACGAGGGCTTGCGCGGCGGCAAGCGTACGCCGCTGAAAGCCAACGTCGACGACGCCCTGGCCAATCCGGAAACCGCCAGCGTGCAGAAGATCATCGTGTGCAAACGCACCGGTGGCGAGATCAAGTGGCACCCGCACCGCGACATCTGGTACGAAGACCTGATGGCCGTGGCCGGCAGCGTTTGCGCGCCCAAGGAAATGGGTGCGGAAGAAGCGCTGTTTATCCTCTACACCTCGGGCAGCACCGGCAAACCCAAGGGCGTGCAGCACACCACCGCGGGTTATCTGCTGTACGCGGCACTGACCCACGAGCGGGTATTCGATTACCAGCCGGGCGATATCTACTGGTGCACCGCCGATGTCGGCTGGGTCACCGGCCACAGCTATATCGTCTACGGCCCCCTGGCCAACGGCGCGACCACCCTGCTGTTCGAGGGCGTTCCCAACTACCCGGACATCACCCGGGTGGCGAAGATCATCGACAAGCACCAGGTCAATATCCTTTACACCGCGCCGACCGCGATCCGCGCTATGATGGCCCAGGGCGAGGCGGCGGTTGCCGGCGCCGATGGCGCCAGCCTGCGGCTGCTCGGCTCGGTCGGCGAGCCGATCAACCCGGAAGCCTGGAACTGGTATTACAACACCGTCGGCCAGCAACGTTGCCCCATAGTCGATACCTGGTGGCAGACCGAAACCGGCGGCATCATGATCAGTCCGCTGCCGGGCGCCACGGCGCTCAAGCCGGGCTCGGCGACCCGTCCGTTCTTCGGCGTGCAGCCGGCCCTGGTGGACAACCTGGGCAACCTGGTCGAGGGCGCCGCCGAAGGCAATCTGGTGATCATCGATTCCTGGCCGGGCCAGGCGCGCACCCTGTACGGCGACCATGACCGTTTCGTCGACACCTATTTCAAGACCTTCAAGGGCATGTACTTCACCGGCGACGGCGCTCGACGCGACGAGGACGGCTACTACTGGATCACCGGCCGGGTGGATGACGTGCTCAACGTTTCCGGTCACCGCATGGGCACCGCCGAGATCGAGAGCGCCATGGTCGCCCACCCGAAAGTCGCCGAGGCGGCCGTGGTCGGCATGCCCCACGATATCAAGGGCCAGGGCATCTATGTCTACGTGACCCTGAACGGCGGGGTGGAGCCCAGCGAAACCCTGCGTCAGGAACTGAAGAGCTGGGTGCGCAAGGAGATCGGCCCCATCGCCTCGCCGGACGTCATCCAGTGGGCGCCGGGCCTGCCCAAGACCCGCTCGGGCAAGATCATGCGGCGTATCCTGCGCAAGATCGCCACCGCCGAATACGGTGCCCTGGGCGATATCTCCACCCTGGCCGATCCTGGCGTGGTTGAACAGCTGGTCGACACGCACCGTGGCATGCAGACCGCCTGACGGGCACGCCGCATCCGACCCCGCCCCGGTCTTGCGCCCCGGGCGGGGTTTTTTATGCCGCGGGATTTTCGGTGCGCGTCCCGGCCCCTGCATCGCCCGCCTGGAAAGCCTGTCGCGGTCGGCCGGACTTGCCGGCGTATGGGATATTCGTAGTTGGATAAATATCGATATTAAGGCGCTGTGCACTTCGGTGATACCCGGGGTAGCGCAAATGCTCGCTGGTGGGGCATCGGGAAACGGACAAGCGGTTTATCGAGGTCGTTGCAGGCTTTCAAATAAACCACTTGCCTGGTAGAGCCCAGTATCGACGAGGGTTTTACGAGATGGGCGCGATCCTTGCTTGTTCTATGGGTTGATCTTGATAGTCGCCTATCCGGTTTTTTTGTGTTTTGTCAAGACTCGTCTTGGGCGTCTTCGGCCTCTTTGTAAGTTGTTGTCGCATTGAAGAAATATCGACCGAAGAGCTGTCGCTAGAATGCCCACCACCCGGCCGGTACCCGCTAGGGGTCCGGTTCGCATGCGCTGCATGGCGCGTCCGCCTGATGATGTTCTTTACTGTCATAGGCGGCCTGAACACCCTTCGATACTCGGCAACCGCTGTCCCTTCCTATCAGGAGTCACACGATGAACAAGGTCGCATTGCTCGGCGCCATGGCGCTTTCCCTGTTGTCGCCGCTGGCCATGGCCGAGGCCGCCAAGCCCCTGCGTATTGGTATCGAAGCGGCCTATCCGCCCTTCGCCTTCAAGACTCCGGACGGCGCCATCACCGGCTTCGACTACGACATCGGCAATGCCTTGTGCGCCGAGATGAAGGTCGAGTGCACCTGGGTCGAGCAGGAGTTCGACGGCCTGATCCCCTCGCTGAAAGTGCGCAAGGTCGACGCCGTGCTGTCGTCCATGTCGATCACCGAGGACCGCCTCAAGTCCGTGGACTTCAGCGCCAAGTACTACCACACCCCCGGCAAGCTGGCGATGAAGGCCGGCAGCGTGATCAACGACCCGCTGGTGGACCTCAAGGGCAAGAGGGTCGGCGTGCAGCGCGCGTCCACCTTCGACCGCTACGCCACCGACAACTTCGCCCCGGCCGGTATCGAAGTGGTGCGTTATGCCTCGCAGAACGAAGCCTTTCTGGACATGGCCTCCGGCCGCCTGGATGCCACCCTGGCCGACGTCGTGAATATCGACGACGGCTTTATCAAGACCGACGCCGGCAAGGGCTTCGCCCTGGTAGGGCCTGATTTCAACCAGCATAAATACTTCGGCGACGGCGCCGGCATCGCGGTACGCAAGGGCGACAAGGCCCTGGCCGACAAGATCAGCGCGGCCATCGCCGCCATCCGCGCCGACGGCACCTACCAGAAAGTGCAGGACAAGTACTTCGACTTCAACGTCTACGGCGAATAACAGTCGCCTTCGCTGAAGGCGGCGCAGGCCCGGCCTGCGGGTCTGTCGCTTTCTAGGTACTACCGCTGCTGCCGGCACGCTTGTCAGGGGTGCCGGCCGTATAAGGATTGGCAAACATGCTGAACGGATATGGGGCAAGCATTCTCGACGGTGCCGGGCTCACGCTGCAGCTGGCGCTGACTTCCATGGCCCTGGCCGTCGTGCTGGGGCTGATGGGCGCGGCCTTTCGGCTGTCGCCCATCCGCTGGCTGGCGCTGCTGGGTGAGACCTATGCGACGGTGATCCGCGGGATTCCCGACCTGGTGCTGATCCTGTTGATCTTCTATGGCGGCCAGGACCTGGTGAACCGCATCGCCCCCCTGGTGGGCTACGACGATTACATCGACCTCAACCCCTTCGTGGCCGGCGTGGGCACCCTGGGCTTTATCTTCGGCGCCTACCTGTCGGAGACCTTTCGCGGGGCCTTTATGGCCATCCCCAAGGGCCAGGGCGAAGCCGGCGCGGCCTATGGCATGAGCGGGCTGCAGGTGTTCTTCCGCGTGCTGGTGCCGCAGATGATCCGCTTCGCCATTCCCGGGTTCACCAACAACTGGCTGGTGTTGACCAAGGCCACCGCGTTGATCTCGGTGGTCGGCCTGCAGGACATGATGTTCAAGGCCAAGAGCGCGGCGGACGCCACCCACCAACCCTTCACCTTCTACCTGGCCGTGGGCGGGCTTTACCTGGTACTCACCAGCGTCTCCCTGCTGGTGCTGCGCCAGCTGGAGAAACGCTACTCGGTAGGCACCAAGGCGGCCGAATTATGATCTTCGACTACAGCGTTATCTGGGACAGCCTGCCGCTGTATTTCGGCGGGGTGCTGGTAACCCTCAAGCTGCTGCTGATCGCCCTGGCGCTGGGGCTGGCCCTGGCCGTGCCCCTGGGCTTGATGCGCGTGTCGCGCTCGCCGCTGGTCAATTTCCCGGCCTGGCTCTACACCTACGTGATCCGCGGCACGCCGATGCTGGTGCAGTTGTTCCTGATCTATTACGGCCTGGCCCAGTTCGAGGCGGTGCGCGACAGCGCGCTGTGGCCGTATTTCTCCAGCGCCACCTTTTGCGCCTGCCTGGCCTTCGCCATCAACACCAGCGCCTACAGCGCGGAAATCCTCGCCGGCAGCATGAGGGCCACGCCCCACGGCGAGATCGAGGCCGCCCGGGCCATGGGCATGTCCCGCGCCACCCTGTACCGGCGCATCCTGCTGCCCTCGGCCCTGCGCCGGGCGCTGCCGCAGTACAGCAACGAAGTGATCATGATGCTGCATACCACCAGTCTGGCGTCCATCGTCACGCTGATCGATATCACCGGCGCGGCCAAGACGGTCAGCTCGCAGTACTACCTGCCGTTCGAGGCCTATGTCACCGCGGGTCTGTTCTACCTGTGCCTGACCTTCGTCCTGGTGCGCCTGTTCAAGCGGGCCGAACGCCGCTGGCTGGCGTATCTGGCACCCCGCAAGGCCTGAGGAACTCCCATGCAGCGCATCGAACATCCCTTGCCCTGGGGCAGCCTCGGCACCGAGCGGCGACTGACGGTCTTTCGTTTCGGCAGCGGCCCGTGCAAGGCCTATATCCAGGCCTCCCTGCACGCCGACGAATTGCCCGGCATGCGCGTGGCGGTGGAGCTCAAGCGGCGCCTGCTCGAATTGGAGGCCCAGGGCCGGCTGACCGGTGTGATTGAGCTGGTGCCGGTGGCCAATCCGATCGGCCTGGGTCAAATGGTGCAGGGTTGTCACCAGGGGCGTTTCGAGCTGGGCAGCGGCAAGAATTTCAACCGCGATTTCCTCGACCTGGATGCTGCCGTCGGGCCCGTGCTCGAAGGTCGTCTGGGGTCTGATGGACCGACCAACGTGCGGCTGATCCGAGCCGCGATGCTGGAGGCCTTGAATCGGTTACCGGCAGCCGGCTCCGAGTTGCAAGGCTTGCAGCGTCTGTTGTTGACCCATGCCTGCGATGCCGACGTGGTGCTCGACCTGCACTGCGATTTCGACGCCGTGGTGCATTTCTATCCCATCCCCCAGCAATGGCCGCAGTGGCGCTCCCTGGCGGCGCGGCTAGAAGCGGGTGCTGTGCTGCTGACCGAGGACTCCGGTGGCAGCTCATTCGATGAGGCCTGTTCGATGCCCTGGGTTCGCCTGTCCCGGCGTTTCCCCGAGGCCCGTATTCCACTGGCCTGTTTGGCGGCAACCCTCGAGTTGGGCGGCATGGCCGACACCGAAAAGGCGCGTGCCCAGGCCAGTGCCGAGTCCATTCTGGCCTTCTTAGCCGAGCAAGGGCTGATTGCCGGTGACTGGCCGGCGGCGCCCCAGGCTTGCTGCGAGGCCACGCCCTTCGAGGGCGCGGAATACGTTTATGCGCCCCATGCCGGGGTGGTGAGTTTTCTCCAGCCGGTCGGGGCGCGGGTCAGGAACGGTGATCCCCTGTTCGAGGTGATGGATCCGCTGGAAGATCGTTACACCACCGTCTGTGCCTCGACCGACGGTGTGCTCTATGTGCGCGAGCGCCTGCGTTTTGCCCAGCCGGGGCTCTGGCTGGCCAAGGTGGCGGGGCGTACCCCGATTCGTCACGGCCGCCTACTCAGCGACTGAACTCCACTGCATTCGAGAATCGACAGCATGTACAAACTGGAAGTCCAAGACCTGCACAAGCGCTACGGCAGCCACGAAGTGCTCAAAGGCGTCTCCCTGGCCGCCAAGGCCGGCGATGTCATCAGCATCATCGGCTCCAGCG
>JAZKHB010000007.1:0-2626 GCA_040385585.1 Pseudomonadota bacterium
TCGCCCGCGGCCTGCCCGCCCGGCCCGAGGACCTGGTCGCCCTGGCCCAGCAGCGGCTGGATCACGCCTCCAGCCGACTGGCCTCGGGCTTGAGCCGCAACACTGAACTGCACCACGGCCGTATGGCGACCGCCGCGGGAAGATTCTCCCCGGCCTTGCTCGATCGCGCGCTGGAGCAGCGGGTTTGCCGGTACCAGGCCCAGGTTGATATCGACGAAGCGAATCAGGTCCTGGGCGCTGGTCTTCACGCCGTATGCTTCGGCGGCCAGTAGACCGGGGTTCAACCTGATTGGCGCATCGTCTTTGCTGTAGCCCTGGGCATACAGGGGCAGCTTGCTCGTCGGCACCTCGATGTAACTGTTGGACAGGCCCAGCGCGGGGAACAGCTGTTGCTCCAGGGCCTCTTCGAAGGGCAAGCCCAGGCTCTTGGCGGCGACCATGCCGAGCAGGCCGATGCTGGGATTGGCGTAGGTTCTGTGCGTACCTGGCGCGTATTCGGGTTGCCAGGTGCTGAAGTACTCCATCAGCTGCTCGGTGTTGCCTAGCGCCTCGGGCACCTGCAGGGGGAAGCCGCCCGCCGTATGGGTGGCCAGGTTGACCAGCGTCACCTGGTCCAGGGCGCTGCCCCGCAGCCGAGGCAGGTACAGGCTCGGGCTTTCGCCGAGGGATAGTTTGCCGTTGGCCTGGGCGTAGGTCGCCAGGGTGGCGGTAAAGGTTTTGCTGATCGAACCGATTTCAAACAGCGTATCGCGATTGACCGGCTGCCGAGTTTCCCGAGATGTCACGCCGTAGCTGTAGAAACGCTGCGTGCCATTGGCGGTCACGGCAATCGCCAGGCCCGGGATGCCGTGCTGTTGCATCAGCTCCCGGGCGGCGCTATCGATCAGAATCTCGGTGGCCGGCTCGCCGGTATCGGCCATTGCCCCGTGACCGAGGGCAAGGGTGCCGAGGGAAAGGGCAGAGGCCAGTAAAAGCCGCGACGCACGGCGTTTGCCGATCGGGTGCATGGGTCGTTCTCAGGGCTTTGTTTGGGGCGGAAATTACCACCTCGGGGCCTGTGTTCCAACGCTTCAGGGCCTGTTGATATTGCCAGCGCGTCCAGCGCGGCACGTTGCGCCGCGGATAACACAAGGCCCGCGCCGTTACCGGCCCTCGATGCGAAGCGGGCACTGCCCACCCCTGGATGGCGGGGATAAGGCGGCGAGCCTGAAAAAAATTTGAAAATATATGTTGCGCGCAAAATAAAGCTGCACTACAGTTCGCTTCATCGAACTGCTTAGCGCAAAAGATTTTAGCGCGATATCTTCGGCTCGCTTGTTTCTCTACCTCCGACCCTCTTGCATTTATGGAGAACCGTTATGAAAACCCTGATCGCTTTCGCCACCTTGTTTGTCCTTTCGGCCCCGGTATCGGCTGACAACAGCCAGCCCAAGCAGCAGGACGGCAAAGGCCTGTACCCCGAGTGGCTGATCAATCACAACGGTTGATCGCCAGACCCACGGTCCCCTGCTTTAACCCTACGAACCCGAACACTTTTCTCCAGGACACCCCCATGCGCACTTTCAAACTCCTCAAGACCGCCGCCGCCATCGCCACCGCCAGCCTCATGCTTGGCGCCCTGGGCCCTGCCTTTGCCGCATCCGATGCCCGCGGGAAACCGACCGTGGTCCTGGTACATGGCGCCTTTGCCGAATCGTCCAGTTGGAACGGGGTGGCTGCCCAACTGCTCAAGCAGGGTTATCCAGTCATCGCCGCGGCCAACCCGCTGCGCGGGGTCAAGCACGACGCTGACTATGTCGCCGACATCGTCGAGCACACCGCCGGCCCGGTGATCCTTGTCGGGCACTCCTACGGCGGTGTCGTGATCTCCAACGCCGTGCAGGGCAATCCCCAGGTCAAGGCCCTGGTCTATGTCGCAGCCTTCGCCCCCGACCAGAACGAGAACGCTGCCGAACTTTCCGGCCGCTATCCCGGCGGCACCCTGGGCCCGACCCTGGCGGCCCCGGTGACCCTGGAAGACGGCAACAAGGACCTGTATATCCAGCAGGACAAGTTCGGGCCACAATTTGCCGCGGACGTCGCGCCAGCTGAAGCGGCCCTGATGGCGGCGACCCAGCGGCCGATTACCGAGCGCGCTTTGCACGAACCGGCCGGTGCTCCCGCCTGGAAGACCCTGCCGTCCTGGTTCATTTACGGCTCGGCGGACAAGAACATCCCCGAAGCCGCGCTGAAATTCATGGCCGAACGCGCGGGGTCGAAGAAGACCGTCACGGTCCAGGGCGCCTCCCATGTGGTGATGACGTCCAACCCGGACAAGGTCGCGGCGCTGATCATCGAAGCCGCAGACGCGACGGTCCGTTAAGCCAGGAGAGTCCCGATGAACATTCTGATCGCAGCAGCTACCCTGCTCGTTTTGGACCCGCTATGGGCTGACCACAGCCCGTCCGGCAGGCAAGGCGGAAAAGTCCCGAGACCCAACCCGAACTGGCTGACCGATCGGGGCTGATTCCGGACCCAACGCATCAGGTTTCATAGCACACGCATCACCCAACCAAACCCAATAGAGGACTACCCCATGTCGATTCAAACCATCGCTTACCGTGCCTACGCCGAAGCCACCGGCGGC
>JAZKHB010000008.1:0-21269 GCA_040385585.1 Pseudomonadota bacterium
TGGACGCCCCTTGCCATGAGCTGGGTACATAAGCGATAGGGTGGATGTCGCTTCACCCATCCACCAGGGCGCTGCCGGTGGTGGAAGCAAAGACGTTTCCCCCTTGCGGCCGATCGCTAGCGCTGCGTTGCATCTCCATCTTTCACGGTAACCCTCCATGAGCTTTAGCCCGCTGATCCGCCACCTGATCGACTCCCTGCGTATTCTGCCCGGCGTGGGGCAGAAGACTGCCCAGCGCATGGCGCTGCAGCTGCTCGAGCGCGACCGCAGCGGTGCGTTGCGCCTGGCCCAGGCCTTGACCCAGGCCATGGAAGGGGTGGGGCACTGCCGGCAATGCCGCACCCTCAGCGAGGACGACATCTGCCAGCAATGCCTGGACCCGCGTCGCGACGACAGCGTGCTGTGCGTGGTCGAGGGGCCTATGGATGTGCATGCGGTGGACCAGACCGGTTACCGCGGCCGCTATTTCGTGCTCAAGGGCCACCTCTCGCCCCTCGACGGCCTGGGCCCGGAAGCCATCGGCATTCCCGAACTGCTGGCGCGTATCGAGCAGGGGGCGTTCGCCGAGGTCATACTGGCGACCAACCCGACGGTGGAAGGCGAGGCCACGGCCCACTACATCGCTCAGTTGCTGGCCGGCAAAAGCCTGGTCGCCTCGCGCATTGCCCACGGCATGCCCCTGGGCGGCGAGCTGGAACTGGTCGACGGCGGTACCCTGGCCCATGCCCTGTCCGGACGGCGGCCGATCCAGGTCTAACCCTGACCTGACCTGACCTGGATGTGGGTGCGGACAGCAGGGCGCATCGGTGGTCGGCTGGATACCCGCCTTCGCGGGTATGACGGGCGTGTCTTGCGGATATGACGAGCGTGTCTTGTGGGTATGACAGGCGCGCCTGCCCTCCGGGTATCCGGAGTGGGCTGCGTTTATCTGGACCACCGGAGTTGCGTGCTACTGCGACCCCGGCGGCTCTTTCGCCCTGGCCGATGGCGCTATCCTCGCCTTGTAAACCAAGCAAGCGCTCGGTAAGGTTTTCCGACTTCTCGTACGGAGCTTGGCCATGGCTGCTTTTCAGGACTATTTCGACGCTTCTCACCAGCTGGTGCGCGATTCCGTAAGGCGTTTCGTCGAGCGCGAGATCCTGCCCGGGGTCGATGCCTGGGAGGAGGCCGAAGCCTTTCCTCGCGAGCTGTACCAGAAAGCCGGGGCGGCGGGGATACTCGGTATCGGATATCCCGAGCGATTCGGTGGCAGCCACGAGGGCGATCTGTTCGCCAAGGTCGCGGCCAGCGAGGAGCTGATGCGCTGCGGCTCCGGCGGTCTGGTGGCCGGGCTCGGTTCCCTGGATATCGGCTTGCCGCCCATCGTCAAATGGGCCAAGCCGGCGATCCGCGACGTGCTGGTGCCCCAGGTGTTGAGCGGCGAGAAGATCATGGCCCTGGCGGTGACCGAGCCTTCCGGCGGCTCGGACGTGGCCAACCTGAAGACCCGGGCGGTGCGCGACGGCGACTGTTACCGGGTGACGGGCAGCAAGACCTTTATCACCAGCGGGGTGCGAGCCGATTACTACACGGTGGCGGTGCGCACCGGTGGCGCGGGCTTCGGCGGGGTCAGCCTGCTGCTGATCGAGAAGGGCACCCCGGGTTTCACGGTCGGGCGGACCCTGAAGAAAATGGGCTGGTGGGCCTCGGACACCGCCGAGCTGTTCTTCGACGATTGCCGGGTGCCGCTGGACAACCTGATCGGCGCCGAGAACATGGGCTTTGCCGGGATCATGGCGAACTTCCAGAGCGAGCGGCTTTCCCTGGCGCTTATGGCCAACATGACCGCCGAGCTGGCCCTGGACGAGGCGCTGAAATGGGCCAGGGCGCGGGAGGCGTTCGGCAAACCCATCGGCAAGTTCCAGGTGCTCAAGCACCGCCTGGCCGAGATGGCCACCCAGCTGGAGGTCTCCCGGGAATTCACCTACCGCCAGGCGGCGAAGATGGCCGCCGGCAAGAGCGTGATCAAGGAAATCTCCATGGCCAAGAACTTCGCCACCGACACCGCCGACCGCATCACCTACGACGCCGTGCAATTACTCGGTGGCATGGGCTATATGCGCGAAAGCCTGGTGGAGCGCCTGTACCGCGACAACCGCATCCTCTCCATCGGCGGCGGCTCGCGGGAAATCATGAACGAGATCATCGCCAAGCAGATGGGGCTTTAGGGCCTGTTGAGACTAGCCGCACGGTCGCGCCGTTAAACCCAGACCCGGCATGGGCCGCGCCGTCGGGGGCTTCAGAACGAGCGACGAGTCATGCTCTATCGCATAAAACCGATCCTGGCAGCCTGTCGAAAGCGACCGGCACTGCCTCGCCTGGATTTTTCCAACGCCTTGCCAGTGGCCTCTAAGGCCAGATTGATTCGCCTATTGGGGGCATGACGCCTGAGGCTGAGTGCTGCTCCACGCCCAGGCAGGCTATGACTCAGCGCCCTGTCTCGGCATCCCAGGCATTTAACTAGCAGTGTCCCGCTTTCATTTATTTGACCGGATCCGTCTCTCTGATCTCATAAACAGCGTCCTCACTTCGCATTGGCGTGAGGTAAATCAAATAGCTGGGTTTGGGTTGGCCGAGGTTCATTTCTCTCAGGTTGAAGCGGACATCGAGCTTCAGGTACTTGACCTCGCCAGGCTCCACCATGAAGGCTTTCTCAATATCGCGTGGCTCCCAACTGGCTGCCTTGCTCAAGCCGGTAATGCGAATGCTATGTTTGCCGGGGCTGAGCCCGACGGCAAGGTGGGTGTTGAACTTCAACGGGCCGACGCTGCGCCCATCGATTTGAATGTCTGGATACGACAGGCGAAGTGGCTGCATGCCTGGGTTGTCGGCCTTGGGCCTATACAGATAGAGCATGCCCGAGTCTTTATCGGGTTGTTGAGGTTCGAAGTAGCCGGGGGCGCTGCAGCCGCTTACCAGTAGCAAGGCACTCAGTATCAACAGCAGTATCGAGCGGTATATCTGCATGGCGCTTTACGTCCTTGCTAATGGAAAAGGAGGGCGGGGATTGCACTGAATCCTTGCAGGTTAGGCGGAATCGCCCAAGGCGATTACGCGGCACGGAAGCTCCACATTATTTCCACTGCCCGGATGGAAAAGATAAGGTAGACGAGGAACAAGATTATCTGAAAAAACCTGTGATAGCGCAGCTTGGCCAGGTTATGCAGTCCGTCACTGACATTCAGAAACAGCAACACCGCCGACACGGCGATCAGTCCCCATCCGGTTAATTTCACCACAAACAAGCCCAGCAAAACCTCATGGTCGCCTTGCACCGCGTTTGTGCCTGCCGCGAAGAGCAGGGCGCAAACCAGAAGATTCTTGACGTTATCAAAGACCTTCCTGGTCAGGTCTTCTTCAAGCAGTGCTCGGTACTGACTCCATAGTTTTCGCATTTGGCCCTGCCTCGAAATAAATTCTCTGTGCCGTAATTCATCAACAGTATTCGATAAAGCAAGGAACGCGGCCAGATAAATAAGGCCGTTTTCAGACGGCCTTGCCCGAGTATTGGTTTTCTTCGGTGACTTTGGAAACACAACCACCGAGCAGCCAGCTGCTAAATGCAACGCCGACCAGAAATTTCCTCAATATTTCATGCTATGAACCTCTCCATTTTTATTGATGGCTCTAGCCGTCATCGGCCTGAGGCGGGTCACTTATAGCGGGTTCGGCATTGTGAGGGCTTATCTGGCTTATCGCTCTCCAGACCAAAGTGTTCATTACGGGTGATATGAGACCTGCTGAAGCAGCGAAATGCTACTGACAGATAGTTCGCTCACAGCCGTGCATATATCGTTTAAAGTCGGCACCCCTGCACCGGCACACTTTGCAGCGCCCGCGTCAACAGTGCCGTCGTGCGCCGGCTACTGAGGATGCTGGTGTGGTCTTCGTTCAATAGATAGAGCTGGTCGGCTTCGTCTTGGGCAGCGCTGAGCAGTTCGCTGGCAAGTGGCACTACACCGTCGTTTGGCTCCGGCAACAACCGGCTATTACCGGCATAGCTGACCAACAGCCATTGACGGATGTGCGCTGGCAACGGGCTGGCAAAAAGCTGCTGCAAATAAGCGCTGCCCGGCGCCATGTCCTTCCATGCAGGCACTTCCAGCGGCACCTTCAACCCGGATGAGGCCGAGGGGTGGCCGTCCCACGGCGTCGACAGGGTGATAAACAGGCAAAGCGCCTGGCTGTCGTTGTCGCTCAACATTTGTAGCGCGCGGCGTGCGACCAGGCCACCCATGCTGTGCGCCATCAGATGGATGTGCGAGGGCGCGTAGCGGCGTTGCACATCGCGGAGGCCGACACTGAGCAAGTAGGCGCTGTTGTTCAACGGCAGGCCGCTGGGGTAATGGAACAGCACCAACTGAAAACGCTGGGTGTCGATGTCGGCCGCCAACGCTCGCCAGTCCAGCGGCGAGGAATTGATGCCATGCACCAGGAAGATCGGTACCTTGGCCTCGTCCCAAGGCGCGAGGAGGTACAGGCCATAACCCACATCGCGCATAAAGGTCAGCGGCTGCCAGGCACCGAGCTCGGTACTTTCCAGATCAAAGCGTGGATCGGCTAACGTCACCGGTTGCAGGTAGTTGCGCTGAAAGCGCGGCTGCTCCCGGTGCAGTATCTCCAGGCTCAAATCGATAACAGGGGCCGGCGCCAGGTCAGTGGCCGCCAAATGCATGACATTGGCCAAACTCAAGCGGGCCCGTGTGGCGTCGTCGGGCTGCACATGCAGTAAAGTGCTCTGCGCCTTAGGCAACCAGTGGCGCGGCTCTTGTGCGTCGAGAGCGAAGTTACCGTTGCGGTCATCGAAGGCGAGCAGTTGATACTGGTCCGGTGATTCGGTGAAATAGAAATTTTCACCTGGCGAGGCAATTCGGTAAGCGACGAGTTTTCCTTGCGCATCGAGCAGCGCCACCAGCGCACTGCGGCCAGACGCTGTGGTGCGCAGCTGGCCGGCAGTCAACACCAGGTCTCTTCGGGCCTGCTGCATTTCACTGTTCACTTTAAACAGGCTGCAGCCGCCGATCGCACACAGCAGTAGCGCCAACCATAGATGCATCGTGCTCATGGAAAGCTCCTCATCGGCTCAGCCAGGGCATTGAATATGTGCAACCTAGCCGGCCATTACCCGCCCGACCGCTTTCGGCCTGGGCCACAGCAAAGTCGCCAGGCCAATGGCGTAGACAATTGCAAACAGCACATAGGCGATACGGGTGGAAAACACCTCCGGGGTTTCGGTCGGCAGCGGCGATACGCCGAGCCCGAACAAAATCAGGAAGGTGATAAGCCCGCCACCGAACACCTTGCCCGTGGTGTTGCCCATGGCGGCCTTGCCGGCAAACAGCAGGCTTACCAGCAGCAGAATCAGCGCCACCATCCACAGGGTCGGGCGCAGTTCGAACAGGGTAAATGCCAGGGACGCCACCACCCCGCCCAGCAGGTTGACCATCACCATGCCAAGGGCGGCGCGGCTGCTCATCCCCAGCGAAAACTGGCTAAGCAACGAGGCCACCGTGATGGGGACGACCATCGCCGTGGCCAGCCGTGGATCGCTCAGGCACAGGGCAACCATGGCCAGTAGAATCGCCGCGCTGGCCATGGCCTGGCGAATCACCAGAGCCGGCTCGTGCGCGGGTACGAGCAGGTCGTCGGCCTGTTCGCCGGCAGGGTCGGGCAGCAAAGCATGCGCCCCCCAGGTCAGCAGCAAGCCCAGGCAGATCGCCTTGGCCAGCAGCAGCACAATGGACTCGCCCAAATCGCGCTGCACGATATCGAGCATCGGTACCGCGATGGCGATCACCAGCATCAGCGCCGGCCCGGCGCCGCCCAGTTGCCGGCCTTGCGCGGTAAAGCAGATAAAATAAAACAGCCACAGCAGCGGCAGCAGCACCCATGGCCGTTCACCGAGCAGGCCGGTGGCACCCACCAGCAGCGCGCCGGTCAGAATAACCACCAGCACCGTTATCAATCCCTGACGCAACGCCGGCGCGCGGCGGCTGGTCAAGAGGAACTGGGTGGCGAACAAAGGCGCGAGAAACGGCAAGATGTCGCCCATGACCAGGCCCGTGCACAGGCCCACGGTCACCGCCAGGGCGACGCGCAATCCCTGGCGTTTGGCCCGCAGCAGCTCCAAGCGCGGTTGACCGTCAGTTGACATAGTTCAACCAGGCACCCATGCGTGCCATAAATGCCCCCAAGGCGTTAGTCACGGGATTTTCCCCGGTATAGATCACCACGGTTACCTGGGAGCCATAGCGCGGGCCGACCGGGTGAGGTTCCTCGACAATCAGGCGTACCGGGAAGCGCTGCGGGTCGCGCACCCAACCACTCTGGTTACGCACCGAGGGCAGCGCGGCGTTGCTGTTGCCCTGCTGCGCGACACCCCAGCCGACGCTTTCAACACGGCCCTTGAACACGCGGCCCGGCAGCACGTCGAACACCAGCTCCGCCCTGTCGTCGGCCTGCACGTGCTCCAGGCTGTTTTCCTTGAAGGCGGCGGACACCCATACGGTGCCTCGGTCGATAAAGGTCAGTGCCGGTTGGCCAGTGCTGACCACCTGGCCAACGGCGAGTTGAAGATTGGTGATAACGCCATCGGCGGGCGCGATGACTTCGGTACGTACCAGGTCGAGCCGGGCTTTTTCCAGCGCGGCCAGGGCCTGTTTGAATTGCGGGTTGTCGTTGCCTTTGGGGCCCAACTGTTGACGCGTGCGTTCCAGGTCGGCTTGGGCTTTGTTCACGGCCGCCTCGGCGGAGCTCAGCGAGGCTTTGGCTTCATCTTGGCGCGCGCGAGCGTACACCCCGCGCTCGACCAACTGGTTCACCCGCCGGGCTTGCTCGCGTACGTTATCGCGCTGGGCGCGCGCTGACACCAGCTGTGCCTGGGCGGCATCCACCGAGGCGGTGTTGGCGCCCATTGCCTGGCCGGCTTCTTCCAGCCGCGCCTCGGCCTCGCTGACGACAAGCTTGTAAGGTTGCGGGTCGATACGAAACAGCACCTGGCCGGTCTTCACCCGTGCATTGTCGTGCACCGCTATTTCTGTCACGCGGCCACCCACCTCGGCAGCCATCTGCACCACATAGGCTTGCACCACGGCTTGCGACGTCGAGGGTGTGCGCCGTTCCATGAAAATGGACAGGGTAAACAGCACGGCGATCAACACCACCACCCCGAGTGCTATGCGCCGCAGCGGATTGGCCGGCGCGGGCTTTTCAGGAGAGGGTTCAGGCTTGAGCTCAGGCTCGGTGGATACGGGAGGATTCTGTGTTTCGGGCATATCGACACCTGCAAGGCATACTAGTCAAGACAACCCGACAGCGCGTCGGGTTGTAGGCGATCCGGACGTTGGCTCAGACCGCGTCGGCGGTGGTGACGCGTGCAGTGCGAATAAACAGCGCGCGAAATTTTTCCCAGAAGTTGCCCCCCAATACGAAGAAGCTGCCAACCAACAGCACATCGCCGAGCAGTTGCAATGCCCAGCTATGGGGGCGTAGACCGGGCGCAATGTGATCCACATAGGGTTCGAGAAAGGAGCACAGCAAGGGCAGGCAGAACATCACCAAGCCAATACGGTGGCGGGCGACGCTCACCTGCTGATCAGCGCTGGGCGCAAGGCCCGACACATAACCGAACACATGCTGTTTAAGTTCTTGAAAACCCGCCTTGCCCATCACCGCTATCACCAACAGTAACAACACTTTGTTGATGATGAACAAGGCGCCGGAGAGCGCCGCGATGGTGGAGCCGGGCACATTCGCACTCGCCGCCAAGGGCACCAGCAACCACAGCGCAGGTATTAAGCAGAGTAGGGCGATGCCGAGTTTAAAGCGCCATTTCGCGGATTTTGGCTCTGCTGGGGACTGTACCGTGGTCATGGGTCTTACCTTCCTTTGTATAGGTTATTCGTCATGGTCGGGGCGAAGCTGAGCTTAGCAGTTGGCTTAAACCGCAGGTTCTCAAACGGCTGATTTCGATCCAATACGGCTCTTCATAAAAGAGCCCCTTGGATTTTTACGGTTTTGAAGGACATGCACTAACGGTACTGCCGGCCGCTTGATTGATTTCACTGGCCAGGCGCTTCAGGTTGTTCTGATGAGCGATAACGATCTCATCGATGCTTGCGCCCGTTGGCGTTTTCAAGATGCTTCGGCACGTGAGCAGCGTATTATCGCCTGCGCCTACATTACGCAGGCGCCATTTGACGTCGATCAACGCGTGCTGACCGGGAATCGAATCAAAACGCTGAACATCCACACGCACGGAAACTTTGCGCCCGGTACTGCTGGTGAGCAGTTGGTCCACCAGCGCGCTGCGCATTTCGTCTATCAGGCTCGCACCCCACCATTGGGTTTCCAAGACAGCCAGGCTGCTGGTGCTTTGACGAATGACGATCTGCTGCCGATCAACCTGAGGCGGTACGCTAATGGCTTCGATCTGGATATCGGTCCCGCCTGACTCTGTGTAGCCGCCTGGCTGAACCGGGATCAGGGTGTGGAACTGGATGGGCTCACTGCGGCATGCGGCGAGCAGCAGCAGGGCGGTGGCCAGCATGCATTTTTGCCCAAAGGCCATGGGTGTTGCTCCTGTAGTCATTTGGCTGGCGCCTGCAGCGGTTCGGCATTCTCTGGCCTTCCACGAATCAGCGATTCCGGATGTCGGCCTAGATAATCCGACAGCTCACGAAGGGATCGCGACATCCGGCCGAGCTCTTCCAGCGTTTGCGTCAGCTGTTCGCGTTGCGGTGAGTCTTCGGCGAGGGTCGAACTGGCCGATTCCAGGGTCTTGCTCACATCGGTCAGGGTGGTCTGGACCCCAGGAAGGGTCTTGGCATTGAATTGCGCCAGCACTTTGCGCAGCTCGACCAAATTACTGTCCAGGTTCTGAGCGATACGATCCACGGGTAGCTTGCTGAGCTTGTCGACCATGGCCTGCAATTGCTCCTGCAACTGCTCGAAGCTGCCGGGAATGGTCGGGATACTGACCGGGCGAGCAGTGGGGTCGAACTCGACTTTTGCCGCTTTCGGGTAGAAATCGAGCGAGATCAACAGCTGACCGGTCAACAGATTGCCGGTACGGGCTTGGGCTCGCAGGCCGTTTTCAATAAAGGAGCCCATGAGCCGGACCCCCGCAGCTTCATCGTCGGGGTCATGGTTCAAGGATTTGAGCATTTTGGTGTGGGCCTGGCCCAGGCGTTGCGGGTAAATCACGATGCCGACGTCCACCGGGAAATTGCGTTTTATCGGGTCGAAATCAAGATTGACCGTCACCACCTTGCCGATTTCCACTCCCAGGAACTCGACCGGAGCATCGACCCTAAGCCCGCGTAACGCCTGCTCGAAACGCAGCCGCAGGTACTGTGCCTTGCCGTTGGGCGGGGCGAGGGCAGTCTGCTGATCGTCGAACAGCTCAAAGGATTTTTTCTCTGCAGCCGGCTGATCGCCAGGGCTGTAGTCGGGCGCGCGGAAGGCGATGCCTCCCACCAGAATGGAGGACAAGGATTCGGTCTTTACCGCAAAGCCATTGGCGCCCACTTTGATATCGATGCCACTGGCGTTCCAAAAGCGGGTGTTTTCGGTGACGTAGGCATCATTGGGTGCGTGCACGAACACTTCGATATTGATGCCTTTGCCATCTGCATCCAGGGCGTAGGCCACAACCTGGCCGACGGGAATCTTGCGGAAATAGATAGGCGAGCCTATATCCAGCGAACCCAGGTCCTTGCTGTGTAGCGTGAAGCGCTTACCCGGTTCGCCATAGGTAATGGGCGGCGGGTTTTCCAGGCCTTCGAATCGTTTGACGCGGGCGTCGGCCTGGCCGATATCGGCGCCGATATAGTCGCCGGAGAGCAAGGTATCGATGCCCGACACTCCGCCGGCACCGATGCGTGGCCGTACGACCCAGAATTGCGAGTCTTTGCGGGTAAAGCTTTCTGCCTCTTTGGCCAGTTTGATGGTCGCGTCGACGCTCTTCTGATCCTTGCTCAGCGCCACGTCGGAAACATGGCCGATCACCACATTGCGGTATTTGACTTGGGTCTTGTTAGCGGTCAAGCCGCTCCCGGTCTTGAAGGTCACGGTGATGGTCGGCCCTTCCTGCATCACGCTGTGCACGACCAGGGAAATACCCACCAACACGGCCACTATGGGTACGATCCATACCAGCGACACGCTGAAGCGGCGGGTCTTGATAACGGCCTGACCGGGAGCCTGGGCTCCTTCAGTGGATTGCGGCTTCATCCATGTCCTCCTCGTTTATTGGTTTATCCCAGATCAGACGCGGATCGAAACTCATCGCCGACAGCATCGTAAACACCACCACCAAACCAAAGAACAGGATCCCCTGGCGCGGCTCGATATCGGCCAGGCCATGGAATTTCACCAACGCAGCCACCAGCGCGACCACAATCACGTCGAGCATCGACCAGTAGCCGATCAGCTCGACGAAACGGTACAGCTTGGAGCGCTCTTTGCGGGCCCAAAGGCTGCTGCGTTGAGCGGTGACCAGCAATAGCGAAAGGGCCACGAACTTGACGCCCGGCACTGCGATGCTGGCGATGAAAATAATCAGTGCGATGTCCCATGCGCCATGCTGCCAGAAATCCAGCACCCCGCTCATGATGGTGCTGTCTGCGCCGCTGCCGAGCATGCGGGTGTTCATCACCGGCAACAGATTGGCTGGGATATAGAGCACCAGCGACGTCAGCAAGAACGCCCAGGTGCGGGTCAGTGAATTGGCTTTCCGGGCATGCAGAGAAGCGCCGCAACGCTCGCATACACAGGGTTGATCGGTCATGTCGCAGGTCTTGCCGCAGCCATGGCAGAGGCAAAGATTGAGGTCGCTGGCTACCGGTGGTGTGTTCATAGGATGTCCCAGAGTTCGCGCACATCGCGTCCAGCGATGCGAATCAGCAACAAGCTGAGTACTGCCAAGGCGAACAAGCCGATGCCAGGCAGCACATCCAGCATGCCGGCAAGTTTGAACACCGCCACCAGCGCTCCCAACAGGCACACCTCAAGCATGCTCCAGGGCCTGAGCGATTCCAGCGAGCGCATGCATAGCCTGAAGCCGGGGGCGCGCTGGCCGAAAAGGGCGAAGCTGAGCACCCAAACCAGTAACAGCAGTTGGAAGACCGGGGCGATGATGATGGAGATTGCCGCCACTAGCGCGATAAAGGTGATCGGCCCGAGACTTAGCGCCAGTACCGAGTCCCATAAAGTGGCGCTGCTCTTCAGGCCTTGCAGGCTGATGCTCATGATTGGGTAGAAATTGGCGAAAAGCCACAGCACGCTCGCCGTAACCGTGAGCGCCAGCCGCTGCTGAATCGACAGGCTGTTAAAACGCTGGAGCACGCCCCCACAACGCGAGCAAAGCAATGTCTGGTGCCTGGCGAGTGTGACCTTTTCAAACACACAGTCGCAGTGCTCACAGATGATCAATTCGTCGCAATTCGCCATGGAACTCACTCGTCAGCGATTTCAAAAAAAAGGGGCGCGCAACGGGTCTCTTTGCGAGGCAAGAACGTACACTTCTGATGCGGTTGGAACGATGCAGGACTTGAGCTGGGAACTACTAGTTGCGTGTAAATGTGGATAAAAGCGCGACGATCAGTGCTTTTTGGCCGTTGCGATACAGGCATAGGGAGGTACTTGCACATCCATATTGGAGGCTATCACGGTCTTTTTAAAATCGCTCCTCTTCGCGTGCTGATTCAGCAGAAATATATAGGCCAGCAAGTCGGACCCCAACCATGTTTCCAACACCCAGCGTGCCGCACTTGAGCCGCCAGCGCCTTCGATCCAGAGCGGCGCCTTGACTGCTGAGCGGCCCAAGCGGCCGAAGCGGTCTTGGAGCAGGAACAACCTTGCTCCCTTCACTCACCTGGCCAGGCGTTAGGTATCTCGTAGGGCTTGGCATTGTTGGGTGACTGCCACCAGGGCACCCCCCACAAGGCTCAAAGGCTGCGAACGAGTTGCTCGGTGGGGGCCTTTCTTTTCTCCGCCGCCAGCTTGTACGCCACGTAATATTTGTAAATATTGCTCACGTAATCCACGGTTTCGCGTCCTACCACGCGGGCGGCGGCGTGTTCGACATTGCCGAACCAGACATTCGGGTCGAGCCCCGACACCTGCGCCAGGCGCCTGAACTTGCGCAGGTTTCCGGGGCCGGCGTTGTAAGCGGCGAAGGTCATCAGCGTCTTGTTGCGCGGCGTGAGTTCGGGATCATTCAGGTATTTATCCGCGAGAAGGCGCATGTATTTGCTACCGGCCTCTATATTCCTGTCCGCGCTCTTATCGACCCCTGCGATGCCCACGGCGGGGTCGGCAGCCGTGCTGGGTAAGAGTTGCATGACACCTACCGCTCCACGGGAACTGCGCGCGCCCTGGTTAAGCTGAGACTCCTGGAAGCCTTGCGCCATAAGCATCAGATAATCGAAGGAGTAGGTGCCGGCATGCTTTTGAAACAGGCCGACCATGTCCTGAAACTTCTTCATTTCCACATCAGACGTGGCGTTGAGTATGCGCTTGCTGTTTTTTACATATTTGTTGCGCAGTGAGTTGCCGAACAATGTGCCAACCTTGTGTTCCTTGACAAAGGCGGCCAATTCCTTGGTAAGTAGCGGACTGCCTTTGCGAATGGCCCAGGCGAATTGGGCGCCTTCATGCACGTAGAATTCGTCGTGAATCTTCAAGTCGGTATACAGCGGACTCCAGGCCTCGGCGATATAGCGATCGACTACAGTGGTTTCGATCAGCCCGGCATTGACCATCTCCAGCAGGTCCTCGGACTCCAGATTCTCGTCCGCTGGTTGGACGATGACGGGTGCCAGGCCCTTAGCCTTGAAAACCTTGTTGAGGCTGATCAGGTGTTCGAAATAACTGCTCGAGGCGCGCACCATGACCTCCCGCCCGGAAAGGTCCTCGATCCTGCTCAGCGGTGGGCTATTGGGGCCGGTAACCACTGCCTCGCGAATACCCGTGGCAAAGGGATCGGCGAAGTCCACCGTTTGCAGGCGTCCTTCGGTGATGGTCAGGCCGCCAGCAGCAATATCGCCGGCACCTTCCAACAAGCTAGGCATAAGCTCGTTGCGCGCCACCGGGATGAACAGCACGTTCCATTGAAGCGACTTTCGTTCGTAGGGGTGTTTCTTGTTCAGCCAGACTTCCAATGCCTTGCCGAATTCGTAGCTGATGCCCTGCTGGCGCCCACGGTCAACCGAAAAAAAGGTCCGGCTGTACGGCACTAATACCCGTATCAGACGGTGCTCGCGCATTCCGTCGAAATCGCCAATCCAGTTCTCCGGCACAGCCAACACCATGGACCCGACTTCCGCTTCTTCCTGAGCATTCAACTCGATACTGGGTAAGTCGATTTCAACCGCGTTGACTGTTGCGCTCGGCAGCAATAACAGCGCGCCTAGCAACGCCCCGATGCATCCCTTGATCTTGCTCATGATTCCCCCAAGGTTATGGTCACAAATTATATTTTTGATCATGCTGCAGCGACTGGTTTTTAATCGTGCCTCACAGCGTGTGCATGGTGAAGCTTCACCATCATGCAGCGTGCAACGCTGGGTGCTTTCAGAGGGGTCGCTACCTGTTGATGTGCTCGAAAAAAGATCCCAGATCGCTGGGAGTGCTCGTGGATAGGCTGCTCAAACCGTTAGCGGCCTGATTAAAATCCCAGTGTTCATCAGTCCGATTGCATCGGCAAGTTTTTACCGGAGACTTTAAAAGCCCGCCCCACGCTTCGCGGGGTGCCGGGTCGAGCAATATGGCCTCCGCCTGCAGCTGGGTATCCTGGTCACTGCGTGTTACGGCGGCGTTTAAGTGGCCTGGGGCTGCCGCAAGGCACCTTAGGGCCTCGGTAGAAACCTCCTCTTCGAATCGCTGTTGGTAACACCTGCGCATTCCGATAGCGAGAGGGCAGTGCCCAGCTTGGCGCTCAGCCGCCAATTACGCGAGACATCCCTGCATCCTCATGTCTTCCTGGGATATCTGGGCATGCGTATTCAGCGCATCACCAGGGAGCTGTTTCGCCCGCTGCCTGAGTCCACGGCGCCGATGCGGCGTTGCTTCTCTCCGCCCAGGGGCTGTGCCTCGTCAGGGTTGCGTGCTTTCTGAGGGGCGCCGACAACCCGTTCGGCGGTTTGTGCCCCTGCATCCTTAAAAAAACTCTGCCTGGCGGTTGACTCTGCCCTTAGGGGGAGAGTTTAGAGTGCCGTCCGCAGCAAATAAGCCGCTTATCGCTGCATAACCACGACGTTAGGCCAAGGGTCATATAAGGAGTTGGACTGTGAACAATCCGCTGGAATTGGATGCCGTAATCGCCGCAACACGTGAAATCCTGGCGCAGCTGCTGGTCATCGACCTCGAGGGTATCGAGGCCGATCACAGCATTGTCGAGGACCTGTCCGCCGATTCGCTGGATATCGTCGACCTGAGTTTCCAGCTCGGTCGTCTCTATGGCTGCACCCTGCCCAAGACCAATGTGCTGGACCATGCGGTCGCGGTCTGCGGCGACCTGAGCGCCTTTGTCGCCGGCAGCGGCTTGACCGACACCGGCAAGGCCCTGCTGGAAGACAGCCTGAGCGCCTACGCGCCCGGTCAACTGCGGGTGGGCATGAAGCCGGCCGACGTGTTTGCCGTCACCACGGTGCGCAACTGGGCCGAGCAATGCCGCACGGTATTCAATTACCTGCCCGCGGCATGCCCGGAATGCGGCGGTCAGCAGGCCATGCTCAACGAGCGCCAACAGGTGGTCTGCAGTGCCTGCAGCGCGCGCCTCACGCCTACCGACGGCGACGAGATTTCTCGCGGTCTGGTTGAGCAATTCGTTGCGACCCGTCTGAAAGCGTCCGCCTAGGAGTTCTTATGCGGGCGCGTGAAGTTTACGTCACAGGCTACGGCCTGGTGGCGCCCACCGTGCTGGATGCCGAAAGCCTGTTCCAGCGTATCTGCGACAAGCAGTCCTGCATCCGCGCGCATCCCCTGTTCGCCGAGCTGGGTTTTCCCAATACCGCCGCCGGTTATCTCGACGAGCAGCAGTGGCAACGGCTGAACCAGGCGTTCGTCGGCGACGCGGCGGCGCAGCCGCGCCAGGCGGTGCTGGCCGACTACGTGGCCAGGCAGGCCCTGCAGCACGCCGGGCTGCCCGCCGCGGCGTTTGCCCAAGTACCCAGCGGCCTGTTTCTCGGCGCCAACAAATTCTGCGCCGACAGCGGCGACCTCGATCGGCTCAGCCTGCATATGGACGCGACCGGCAGCGTCGACCTCGACCGCTACCTGCAACGCCAAGAACAGGCGCAGCAGCCCTTCGCCCGTCGAGTGGACCAGCAGACCTTGCACCTGGCGCGGAGCCTGGGTATCCGCGATCACATCTCCACCCATTCGGATGCCTGCGCCGCCGGCACCGTGGCGATCGGCAGCGCCTACCGCGCCATCGAGCGCGGGGATATCGACCTGGCCCTCTGCGGCGCGGTCGAGCTGATGGCCAACGAGTTGCCCTACTACATGTTCAACGGCCTGGGCGCCCTGTGCGACAAGGCCGAGCTGCCGGCGGAGCGTCAGAGCAGGCCCTTCATGCGTGAGCGTGGCGGCTTCGTGATCAGCGAGGGCTCGGCGCTGCTGGTGCTCGAATCGAAACAGCATGCCGAGCGGCGCAAGGCCAAGCCCGTCGGACGGGTGCTGGGCTATGCCAATTTTTGTGAGGCGGAAAAGATGACCTCGAGCAGCCGTGACGGCAGCAAGTACGAGCATTGCATGGAAGCGGCCATCGAAGACGCCGGCCTGTTGCGCTACGCCGTGCAGCATGTGAACACCCACGGCACTTCCACCCAGGCCAACGACAGTTGCGAAGCCCATGCCTTGATGCGGGTATTCGGCGGCATGCTGGACAATGTCAGCCTGACCGCGAACAAATCGGCCATCGGCCATTCCCTGGCCGGCAGCGGCGCCATCGAGGCGGTGCTGTCGCTGATCAGCCTGCGCCAGGGGTTGGCGCTGCCGACCCTGAACTACGACCCGGCGGGGGCGGAATTTCCCGAATTGCGGTTCTTCTCCGAGCCCAGGCGTCAGTCGCTGAATGTGGTGCTGTCCAATTCCTTCGGCTTCGGAGGCGTCAACAGCTCCATCGTACTGGGGAGGGCCTGACCATGAGTCTGCCACCCGCACGTCCGGTCTACCTGATCGACGCCGCCATGCTCAACGCCGTCGGCCGCGTTTGCGGCGACCTCTATGGCGCGTTGCCCGAGGCCCAGCCGGTGCCTTTCGCCCCCGACCGGCTGGCCCATTTCATCGCGCCGCCGCGCCTGGCCGGCGAGCTGTTCGATCGCAAGATCCAGCGCAGCGTCGAGCCCCAGGGCTTGCGCCTGCTCGATTGCGTCGCCCGTCTGGCGCCAACCCTGGGTGCCCTGCAACTGCGCCCAGAGCGCATTGCCCTGACCGCGGCGATTCCCGAGGTGGACGCGCCGAGCCCCTGCTGGGATGCGGTGGAGGCCATCGCGCGCCAGCCCGACAAGCTGCTCGGCCAGCTGTTCGCCAATACGCCGCCCCTGCATGCCCTGACCCTGCTCAACAGCAGCGTCATGGCCTATGTGGCCGAAGCCCTGCGGTGCAACGGGCCCATGGGCGGCTACTGCTCGCAGACCAATGCGGGCCTGGATGCCCTGATCGAGGCGGTTGTGCAGATCAGCGAGGACCGCGCCGATGCGGCGTTGGTGGTCAGCAGCAGCCCGAACATCACCCCGGCGCTCTACCTGCGCGAAGGGCCGGAGGCAGCCGAGGCGTGCTACGGCGAAGGCGCGGCGGCGCTGCTGCTGGCCGCCGAGCCCTCGGCCTCGGCCCCGCTGTCGGTACGCATTGCCGGTTTCGCCCGGGGCTATTGCGTGGTGCAGGAGCGCGTCGAGGCCGTGGCCCGGCGCGTGCTGGAGCAGGCGCTGAGTGGCGAGAAATTCACCCTGGGCGATATCGACCTGGTGATGGCCGATGCCCAGGACCCGTTGCTGGCCAAGCTGCTGTTGGGGCCGTCCCGGCCGCTGCGCAACAGCCGCGCCATGACCGGCGAGCTGGGCGCCAGCGCCTTGCTCACCGAGATCATCTTCGCCACCTGCAACGAACGTCATTGCGACGATCCCCGGGCTCGGCATGTGCTGCTGATGACCCGCAGCCGCGCGGGCCATCTCGGCGCGCTGTTGCTGATGATCGAGAACACGGAGAAGGGCGCATGAGTGCGACACGGATTGTGATAACCGGCATGGGCGCGGTGACCGGTTTCGGTTTCCAGTGGCAACAGATGTGGGCGCAGATGCTGCTCGGCAGGCACTGCATCCGCCCCTGGCAACCGGCGGGCGTGGAAGATGGCAGTTTCCCCGTGCGCTTCGCCGCGCCGGTTGACCTGAGCTTGCTGCCGCCGCATTTACAGAATCATCCAGCCTGGGAGCAGGCCCTGGAGACGCGCAGCCGCTACGGTTGGATCGCCGCCAGCCAGGCGGTGAGCGACAGCGGGCTGAGTGCCCTGGACCTGCGCGAAGCGGCGGTGCTCTGCGCCTCCGGCGCGCCCCAGCATATGCTTGAGGACATGCGCCTGGCCCTGGGCGACGGGCCGGATGCCCGCGCCGATTGGGCGCACCTGATGCGTCGCGCCGGCCAGGTGCAGGCCGATGCTTCGCTGCGCCAGAGCAATGACCGTCTGGCCCGGGTCATCGCCGAGGAGCTGGGGTGCGAGGGACCGGTGATCAATATCAGCAGTGCCTGCGCCGGGGCCTCCCAGGCCATCGGCAATGCCTTCCAGATGATCCGTCGCGGCGAGGTCGAGGTGGCCCTGGCCGGCGGCGCGGACTCGGTGCTGAACCTGGACACCATGGGCGCGCTGTACCTGCTGGGCGCGGCGAGCAACGAGCAGCGCTGGGGCGCTGATCTGTGCCGGCCCTTCGACCGCGATCGCAGCGGTCTGATCGCCGGCGAGGGCGGAGGCTTCGTGGTGCTCGAAACCCTGGAGCGGGCCCTGGCCCGCGGCGCGACGCCCTATGCCGAAGTGCTGGGTTATGGCAGCAGCCTGGACGGCTACAAGGTCACCGCCCCCCATCCCGAGGGTCGCGGTGCGGCCCTGGCCATGCAGGCCGCCCTGCGCGATGCCGGCGTGGCCCCGCAGCAGGTGGACCTGATCAATGCCCACGGCACCTCGACGCCCCTCAACGATGCCACCGAAACCCTGGCTATCAAGCGCGTGTTTGCTGAAGACGAACATTTTCGCCGCCTGGCGATCAGCGCCAACAAGTCCCAGTTCGGCCACCTGATCGCCGCTGCCGGCGCGCCGGAGTGCATGGTCACGGCCCTGGCCTGCCGCGACGACCGCATCACCCCGACCGTCAACCTGCACCACCCCGATGCCGATTGCGACCTGGATTACTGCTCCCATCAGGCCGTCGACCGGGTGGTGGACATCGCCTTGAGCAACTCCTTCGGCTTCGGCGGCCTCAACACCTCCCTGGTGCTGGGCAAATACCGCGGGGTTGCAGCATGACGCGCCTGAGCCAAGCCATTGCCATGACCGGTGTGGGCTGCGTGCTGGCCAGCGGGGTCGGCGAGGAGCGCCTCTGGCAGGCCGCCCGCGACGGCGTCAGCGGCATCGTGCCCTTGCGCGCCCGCCACTTTCACAGCCGCCGGATCAGCGCCTTCGGCCATGTGAGCGAGGCGGACCATCAGGCGTGCCGGCAACAGGTCGCCCCGAACCTGCAGCGCTATTGCCCGCCCGCGGTGCTCTGGGGCGTCGACGCGGTGCGCCAGGCCTTGCAGCAGGCCGGTCTCGAACCGAACCAGGAGGGGCTGCGTTTCGGGCTGTATTGCTGTCAGGGTGGCTACAGCCATCCGTCCCTGGACGCCTATGCCGAACTGCTGCACGAATGCCGCGGCGAGCTGGGCCTGGACCTGCGCAAACTGTCGCGCCGGGTTCTGCAGGAGCGCGCCCTGGATCCTTTTCTGGTGCTGCAGAGCCTGAGCAACGGTCTGCTCGGCGTGGTCAGCCTGGCCTTCAGGCTGCAGACCGAATGCAACGCCTTTATGCAGGGAGTGGCCGGCAACCAGGCGGCGCTGCGTGAAGCCTGCGCGGCCCTGCTCAGCTACCGGATCGACGCGGCCATCGTGGTCGGTGCCGGCAGCGAGCTGGATGCCCTGGGGCTGGCGGCCCTGGTGCAGGCCGGGGCGATCAGCGCCAACGGCTCGGATTCGTTCCGCCCGTTCGACCAGGACGGCAACGGCGCGGTGGCCGGTGAAGGCGCCGCGGCGCTGATCCTGCGCCGGGCCGAGGATGTGCCGGGGCCGCAGACCTGCCTGGTCGGACTCTCGGCCCATGCCGAGTTCGAGCAGCTGGCATTGCCAGAGGTCGCGCCCGACCTGCTGCTGAGCAGTGCCCGGGCGCTGCCGGAAGCGGATCGATGCCTGAGCAGGACCCTGGCCCGCACGGGCGCGGCGCTTATCACCAATATCCAGCCGGTCACCGGCCTGCTCAGCGGCGCGCCCAGCCTGGTGGACCTGATCCTGGCCCGTTGCGCCCTGCAGGCCCAGTGCGTGCCGCCGATCATCGGCCTGCAGCGGCCGGTCGAGCCGGACCTGCCCTTCGTCCAAGGCCAGAGCCGGGCGGCCCGGCTGCAAGGCTGCAGCATCCTCAACCGCGACGACAACGGCTTCAGCGCCTGTTACCAGCTCGAACGCCGGGATACCGGACGGGCGACGCAACACCGCTGAGCACCGCTTACAACGACCCGATAGCTTTATCTCAAGGACAGGACTGTCATGGATTACCACGATTTCGTAAGACCCAAGTACGTCGAACTGATGCAGGCCCTGGGGCTGGAATGTCAATTCCACCGCGCCAGTGGCAGCGAGCTGTTCTACCGCGACCCCCAGGGCGCGGAGGTAGCGGTGACCGATTTCCTTGGCGGCTACGGTGCGGCGCTGTTCGGCCATAACGACCCGCAACTGGTCGAGCAGCTGTGCGGCCTGCTGCGCGGCGGCGTGCCCTTTAATGCACAGATGTCGGTGCGCGGCGCCGCCGGCGAACTGGGCAGGGCCCTCAGCGAGGCCTTCAACCGCGAGTTGAACAACAGCGAACGCTTTATCTCGACTTTTTCCAACAGCGGCGCCGAGGCGGTGGAAATCGCCGTCAAGCATGCCGAATACCGCCGGCAGAAAGCCCTGACCACAGCGTTCGACGCACTGGATTTCGAGCTGTCGCAACTGAGTGCCAGCGACAAGGCCTATGTCGAACTGGACGTCGACGACCTCGACCTGCCGGCGGGCCTGCTGCCCGCCCACCTGCGCTACGTGACCCTGCGCCAGGTGGTGGAGGCGGCGCGTCAGCACAACCTGGCCCAGCTGCACGTGGAACCGGTGTTCGTCGCCATGCGCGGCAGTTTCCACGGCAAGCTGGTCAACACCGTGCAGCTGACCTACGGCAAGCAGTACCGGCAACCGTTCTCGCGCTTCGGCTTGAAGGTCGAGTTCCTCGACCCGCAACAGCCTGAGCAGCTGCAGGACTTGCACAGCCGGCACAGCGCCGACTGGCTGGGGCTGGCCTGGCAGGGCGAACGCCTGCAGGTGCGCCGCCAGCCCGTCAGCGCCATTACCGCGGTGCTGCTGGAGCCGATTCAGGGCGAGGGCGGCATTCGCGAGTTCCCCCAGGCGTTCTACCTGGCGGTGCGGCGTTTCTGCAACGAGCAGCAATGCCCGCTGATCGTCGATGAGGTGCAGTCGGGGTTCGGCCGCACCGGCCATTTATTGGCCAGCAGCCATTTCAAGCTGCAGGGCGACTACTACTGCCTGTCCAAGGCCCTGGGCGGCGGCCTGACCAAGATCGCCGCGACCCTGATCCGCGACAGCCACTACGACCCGGAATTCAGCTATATCCACAGCTCTACCTTCGCCGAGGACGACGTTTCCTGCCGGATCGCCTTGTCGGCGCTGGAGCGTCTGTACGCCAACGACGGCGAGATGCTCAAGGACATCCAGAACAAGGGCCTGTACCTCAAGACCTCGCTGCTGGAGCTGCAGAGCGCCTACCCCGATGTGATCGCCGAGGTGCGCGGGCGCGGCCTGTTGCTGGGCATCGAGCTGCACGACCTGACAGGCAGCAGCTCCCTGGTGCAGGCCTCGGCCCAGTACAACGATGCCCTGGGCTATATCATCGCCGGCTACCTGTTGCAGCATCAGGCGCTGCGCGTCGCGCCGTCCGGCAGCAA
>JAZKHB010000008.1:21279-92680 GCA_040385585.1 Pseudomonadota bacterium
TGCCGATCTTCTTCGGCAGCAACGCCAACGTCATCCGTCTGGAACCGCCGGCCTGCATCGGCTTCGCCGAAATGGACCGGCTGATCGCGGCGTTGCAGACGGTCTGCGACATGCTCCGCCGACGCGATGCTTTTCCCCTGGCCGCCGGGGTGTGCGCCGATCTGATTCCCGAGCTGGCGCCGCGCGAGGAAGATTTCCTCAAGGTGCACAGCGTCCCAAAGCCTGACGCGGGCACCCGGGTGGTGGCCCGGGTGGCCTTTATCAACCACCTGATCGACGCCGACATGCTCAGCGAGGTCGACCCCTCCCTGGCGGCGCTGAGCGCCGAGCAGAAGCGCATCTTCATCCAGCGCATGGCCCCCGAGCGCCGCGCCGCGCCCATCGGCCCGGTGCTGATACGCTCGCGCCTGGGCACGGCGGTGGAGTTCACCCTCTACCCGCTGTGCATGGACTCCGACGCCATGGCCGACTATATCGCCAGCGGCGAGCTGGACGTCATCCGCAAGGAAGTCGGCGAGCGCATCCGCGATGCCCGCGCCGACGGCTACAGCGTCGCCGGCCTGGGCATGTACACCTCGATCGTGACCAATAACTGCCAGGCCCTGAAGATCCCCGACATGGCCCTGACGTCGGGCAATGCCCTGACCATCGGCATGGGCCTGGAAGCCATCGAACAGGGCTGCCTGCAGCAAGGGCTGGTGCTGGCCGAGCAGACCGCCGCGGTGGTCGGCGCCGCGGGCAATATCGCCTCGACCTATGCCTCGCTGCTCTCGGAAAAGGTCGACCACCTGCTGCTGCTCGGCAGCGGGCGCGACGGCTCCCTGCGGCGCCTGGAAAAGACTGCGCAATTGATCTACGCGGATGCGGCCCGGGCGATCCTCGCCGGGAATGTCGAGCATGATCGCCTGGCCTCGCGCCTGCAGCGCCTGGACGGCCTGGCGGCCCTGCTGGACGAACATGGCGAAGCCCCGGACCTGGGCCTGCGGCTGATGCGTTTCGTCGAGCAGAAGGCCGGCCCCAATGCCTTTATCACCCTGAGCAACGACATGCAGCTGCTCAAGGGTGCCCGTATCGTGCTCTGCGCGGCCAATGCCCCGCAGCCTTTTCTCGGTGCCGAGCACTTCGCCGAGCACAGCGTGATCTGCGACATCGCGGTGCCGCTGAACGTCGACCAGGACCTGCCCAGCCAGCGCGCGGACCTGCTCTACATGCATGGCGGCATCGTGCAGACCCCGCTGGGCGACGGCCTGGTACCGAACGTGCGCGCCTACCTCAAGGAGGGGCAGCTGTATGCCTGCATGGCCGAGTCGGTGCTGATGGGCCTGTCGGGCATGCAGCAGCATTACTCGTTCGGCGACATCAGCCGTCAGCAGGTGCAGCAGATCCGCGCTATCGCCGCGACCCACGGCTTCAGCCTGGCCCAGTTCAAGACGGCCAATTCCCTCTAAGGAGCACGCTATGCACGACAAGATAGCGGTAGTCACCGGGGGCAGCCGGGGTATCGGCAAAGCCATCGTCCGGGCCCTGGCCGGCGCCGGCTACCAGGTGGCCTTCAGTTATGTGCGCGACGAGGCCGCCGCCCTGGCCCTGCGCGACGAGCTGCGCAAGCAAGGGCGCGAATGCCTGGCCCTGCAGTGCGATGTGGGCGAGGCGGGCAGTATCGCCGCCTTCTTCGAACAGATCGAAGGGGCGTTCGGGCGTATCGACTTGCTGGTCAACAACGCCGGCATCACCCGCGACGGTCTGCTGGCCAGCATGTCCCTGAGCGATATGACCCAGGTGATCCAGACCAACCTGATCGGCACCTTGCTGTGCTGCCAGGGCGCATTGCCCTGCATGTTACGCCAGCGCAGCGGCTGCATCGTCAACCTCAGTTCCGTGGCCGCGCAGAAGCCCGGCAAGGGCCAGAGCAACTATGCCGCGGCCAAGGGCGGGGTCGAGGCCCTGACCCGGGCCCTGGCGGTGGAGCTGGCGCCGCGCAATATCCGGGTCAACGCGGTCGCCCCCGGCATCGTCAATACCGAGATGAGCGCGGCGCTGATCGGCAGCCTGGAGCAGGCGATCCAGGAGCGCCTGCTGATCAAGCGCTATGCCGAGCCCGAAGAAATCGCCGAAGCGGTGCTGTATATCGCCGAGCGCGCCCATTACCTGACCGGTGAAGTGCTGCCGGTCAACGGCGGATTGAAAATGCCATGACTGCACCGCGCACCATACTGATCACCGGGGCGGCCAAGGGCATCGGCCGCGCCGTGGCCGAGGACTTCGCCGCCGATGCTGGCAACCACCTGGTCCTGCTGGACCTGGACCTGGCGCAGCTGCAGGCCTGGGTCGCGGATTTCCAGGGCCTGGCGAGCATCGAGACCCATGCCGCGGATATCGCCGACCTGGCTGGCCTGCGCCGACTGTTCGACGAGTTGGGCAAGCGCCTCGGCCATGTGGAGGTGCTGGTCAACAGCGCCGGCATCTGCAACGAGAACGAGCCCGACGACCTGGACAACTGGCACCGGGTCATTTCGGTCAACCTCAACGGGACCTTCTACGTCACCTCGCTGTGCCTGCCGCTGATGCCGACGCAGGGGCGGATCATCAACATGGCCTCGATCCTCGGTCGTGCCGGCAAGGTACGCAACAGCGCCTATTGCGCCTCCAAGCACGGCATTGTTGGCATGACCAAGGCCCTGGCCATGGACCTGGCGTCGCGGCAGATCACGGTCAACGCGATCCTGCCGGCCTGGGTCGACACGCCCATGCTGCAACAGGAATTGGCGGTGCAGGCCAGCATGTCGGGCCAGTCCCAGGAGCAGATCCTGCGCACGGCGAAGAAAAAGCTGCCGCTGCGCCGCTTTATCCAGAGCGAGGAGGTGGCCGCGCTGACGCGCTACCTGGCCAGCCCGGAGGCGGGGGGCTTCACGGCCCAGAGCCTGGTGATCGACGGCGGCGTCGGGTTGGGGATGTAGGCCATGCACAGACATCCACTGCCGCGGGGCCTGCTGGCCCTGCTGGTCGCATCCGGTCTGGGTACTGCCCGGGCCGACCTGCAGCCGGCCTATGCCGACGCGGAACTCGGCGTGGCCAGTGCGCTGCGTTTGCACGGCGAGGACCGCATCACTCAAAAAGCCGTGTATTTCAAGGCGACCCTTGAGGACGCCTGGGACAGCGGCTACTACAAGGCCAAGGGGCGGCTGCGCTACGACGCCCGCTACGAGGGCAGCAACCCTTACGGCGAGCAGGCGCGGGACGCCTACCGCTTCAGCGCGGACTGGCGGCACCTGTACTGGGGGCATTACCTCGGCGACGGCGAGCTGACCCTGGGCTGGCAGCAGGTGGTCTGGGGTCGCGCCGACGAGCTGCGAGTGCTCGACCAGGTCAACCCGCTGGATTACCGCGAGGGAGTGACCGCGCTGCTGGAGGACAGCCGCATGGCCCTGCCCATGGTGCGCTTCGCCCAGCCGCTGGGCGAATGGGAGCTCGAAGCCCTGTGGATCACCGAGTTTCGCCAGAACCGCGCGCCGGCCAGCGGCAGCGAATTCGATTCGGCGCTGTTCGCCGAGCCCGACCCGGACTATTTCGTGGTGGACTCGACCCCGGACTACGAGGGCCGCCAGGGCTTTGCCTACGGCCTGAGCGCCAATGGCCGGATCGGCGAGCTGGATGCCAGCTTCGTGGCCCTCAATGCCCGCCAGCAGGACCCGGTCTATGCCATCGAAGGCCTGGCCGACGACGGGCGCATTCGCCTGGAACGGCAGTTTCCCCGCTACAGCATGGGCGGCGCGGGCCTGGCCTTCGACGCCGGGCACAGCCTGGTGGTGCGCAGCGAAATCGCCTATTTCGACAACTGGCGGCTGACCAATCCGACGCGCAGCCGGGGCCGCGACGAGAGTCCGCTGGTCAAGTCGCTGGTCGGGGTCGACTACCTGCTGCGCGACTGGATGATCTCCCTGCAATGGCAGCAACAGCAGCTGCTGGAATGGCGGGCCGGGATGCTCCAGGACGAGCGCGAGCACCTGTTCACCCTGTCGGCCGAGGGCACCCATTTCCAGGACCGGCTGAAAAGCCGCCTGGTCCTGGCCGTCTCCCCGCCGGCGCGGGACGACGCCCTGGTCCAGGGCATCTTCACCTACAAGCCGGTGGACTGGCTGAAGCTGGGCCTGGAAGTGGACCTGTTCTTCGGCCAGCCAGACCGCCTGTTCGGCGCCTACGCCAAGCGCGATCAGCTGCGCCTGTCCGCCGGCTACCTGTTCTGAACCATCCCCCAACACTACAAGGAGCGTGACATGTTGCCGATTTTCAAGGGCCTGACGGCCGCCGCACTGATCATGGCCGCCGCCTCGGCAAGCGCCGCCGAGGGCCTGAGCGCCGATGAGATCATCCGCCAGACCCGCGACCGCGACGATGGCACCAGCTTTATGTCCCAGGTCTCGCTGATCCTCCACGACAAGAAGGGCAATGCCCGGGTCCGGGAGTTCACCTTCCTGCAGAAGGACTATGGCGACAGCGACAAGTCCAGCATGTACTTCTCCGCACCCCAGGACGTCCGCGACGTGGCCTTCCATATCGAGAACCCCCACGAGGTACTCGGCAAGGAAGACAGCCAGTGGATGTACCTGCCGGTGAGCCGCCAGACCCGGCGCATCTCCACCACCGACAAGCGTGGCTCCTTTATGGGCAGCGAGTATTCCTACGCCGACCTGGACAAGATCCGCGTTGGCGATTACCGCCAGACCCTGCTGGGCGAGGAAAAAGTGCTGGAGCGCGACTGCTACGTGATCGAGCGCGAGCCGGCTTCGCCCGAGGTACTGGTCAAGACCGGTTACAACAAGCTCAAGGTCTGGATCGACAAGCAGAACCACCTGGTGATGCGCCAGGATTTCTATGACGTCAAGGGCGTGCTGGTCAAGCAGATGCGCACCCAGGAGGTGGCCACGGTCGATGGCATCGACAGCATCATGCTCAGCGAGACCGAGCACTTTATCGACGGCACCCGCTCGGAAATGCGCTTCAACCATCTGCAGTACAACGTGGAGCTCAACGACCGGCTGTTCACCCAAACCGCCATTCGCCGCGGCCTGAAATCCGGCGATGTGCCGCAGTTTTCCCTTTCTGCCCTTTAAGTCCCGGTACAGACCCTTATGGAACGCTACCTGAATTTCGTCGAACGCCATGCCCGCGCCCTGATCCTGGTGCTGGTGGCGATCACCGCCTATTTCACCTACGCCCTCGGCGGGCTGCTGTCGGACACCAACCCCTACCTGCTCAAGGACACGCACCCGGCGCGCAAGACCATCATCGACTTGCAGGACGAGTTCACCGGCACCTTCGATTCGGTCATGGTGTCCCTGCACAACCCCCAGGGCGTGTTCAATACCCAGACCCTGAACGCGCTGTTTTCCATGTCCCAGTCGGCGCGCAAGATCATCCTGAGCAATGAGGCCGATCAGCTCGAGTTGCAGCGCATCCTCGGCACTCATGCCCAGGACGGCCGCGCCCAGGCCCTGCTCGGAGACATCCTCGAAGGCGGCTTCAGCCAGAACGACTACCTCCAGGCCAAGGCCCTGCGCGACCATGCCCGAGCCGAGGGCTGGAACGAGCACGACCAGCAGTTCCTCGATTTCCTGGCCGAGCGCATCAACCCGATCCGCGAAATGGCCTCCATGGGCGATCTGGAGAATATCGTCCTCACCGACAGCGGCGAGCTGCTGATCCACAAGACCCTGAATGCCTACGACATGGACCCCAAGGTGGTCGAGGCCGAGATCATGGACAACGAGCTGATGCTCGATGGCGTGGTCTCCCGGGACAAGAAGGTGGCCCTGCTGGTGGCCGAACTGGGCACCAAGCAGGACGATGCCCAGGCGCAGTTGCGCGCCTACCAGATCGTCCGCCAGATAGTCGCCGACTACCAGGCGCAGCACCCCGAGTTCAAGGACGAGGTGTTTATCGCCGGGATGCCGATCTTTATCGCGGCGCAGCAGGAGATCATCGACCATGACCTGGCGCTGCTGTTTCCGATCGTCTTCCTGCTGATCACCCTGTTGCTGCTGTTCTTTTTCAGGAAACCACTGGGGGTGTTGCTGCCGCTGTTCAACATTCTCTTCTGCACCATCTGGACCCTGGGCCTGATGGCGTTGCTGGAAGTGCCCATCGACCTGCTGACCAGCGTCCTGCCGGTGTTCCTCTTCACCATCTGCTGCTCGGATGCCATCCATGTCATGGCCGAGTACTATGAGCAGAAGCGCCAGGGCAAGAGTAACCGCGAGGCGAACCGCGAAACCATGCGCCTGATGGTCACCCCCGTGGTGCTGACGACTGTGACCACGGTGGCGACCTTTCTGATTTCCACCACCAACAACATCGTCAGCATCCGCAATTTCGGCATCTTCATGTCGATCGGCCTGACGGCCGCGTTGATCATCTCGTTGCTGCTGATTCCGGCCTGGATCGCGCTCTGGGGCAAGGACGAAAAACTGCGGCCGACCCTGCGCAAGGAGTCGATCATCTCGCGCCTGCTGGTGCGCCTGTGCGCCAGGCTGATCGCCTACCGCAAGGCCGTGCTGCTGTTCCTGCTGCCGCTGATGGCGCTGATGGCGGTCTTCACCACCCTGGTCGAGATCGAGGATTCCGGCATCGCCTACTTCAAGCCGGACAGCCCGTTCCGCATCTCCGACGAGTTCATCAACGCCCATGTCGCCGGCACGGCGCCGGGCTGGATCGCCATCGACAGCAAGGCGCCGCGTGGCGTGCTGACCACCGAAACGGTGCAATTTATCGACAAGCTGGACCGTTTCCTGCGCGAGCAGCCGAACGTCAGCTACGGCTATTCCCTGGCGACCTACGTCAAGCGCATGAACCTGGTGCTCAACGACATGGACCCCAGCTACCTGCGGGTGCCCCAGGCGAAGGAACAGGTCAGCTCGGTGAACGAGGAGGGCAAGGTCGAGCACTACGAAGTGGAGGGTAATGCGCTGATCGACCAGCATGTGATGCTGTTCGAAAACGGCGGCGGCTCGGACCTGAACAACGTGCTCAATGCCGACTATTCCAAGGCCGTGACGCTCTACACCATGAGTTCCTCGGTGGCCAGCGACTACCAGGCGCTGCTGAATAACCTGGACGCCTGGCTGGCGCTGAACAAGCCGGCCCATCTGGAAATCACCCATGCCGGCACCCAGGTTATCTGGACCGGCGTGCTGCAGGAAATCACCCGTGGCCAGGTGTTGAGCTTCTCCCTGGCCATGTTGGTGGTGACCTTGATGATGATGGCCTGGCTGAAATCGGTGCGCCTGGGCATCCTCGGTATGCTGACCCTGCTGACCACCTCGGTGAGCGTCTACGGCGGCATGTACCTGCTGGGGATCGAACTGAATATCGGCACGGCCCTGGTCACTTTCCTGGTGGTGGGGGTGGTCGACTACGCGGTGCATCTGTTGTCGCGGATCAAGCGCTTCGTGCAGCAGGGCGTGCACATCGACACGGCCATCCTAGAGGCCATGCACAGCGTCGGCCGCTCGACCGTGGTCAATGTGGTGATCTTCTCGGTGGGCTTTCTGGCGCTGCTGTTCTCCGACTACAAGCCGATCGTCGACCTGGGCGCGCTGGTGGCCCTGGCGTTGTTCACCAGCGGGGTGATGACCCTCCTGGTGGTGACCCTGGTCTCGCCCTGGTTCTTCGCGCGCGTCGAATCCCTGGCGGACGCCCCCGGGCGCGACGAGGCTGTGCCGGCTTAGATCCAGCGCGCCAGTCGTCGTCGGATGCAATCGGGTGGGCGGTGATGCAGGTTGGTCATTTCACCGTCATTCCCGCGAAGGCGGGAAGCCAGGTGCACCGAGCCGTCTGGGCGGGTATGAGGGGCCCGGCCGGAGGGCCCATCGCGCAGGCTGTGGGCCGCCGTACCTTGCCTGCTGCTGCTCAGCCGGGCCAACAGCCGGTTCAGTTGTGTGTGGCTGGTTTTTTTTGGGGCAGGTCAACGCCGCGGGACAGATGACATTCCTCCTGGGCGTGCTGGAGGTTTTTTTCGAAGGCCACCAGGCCGGCATGGAGCTGCTGCATGCCCTCTATCTGGGTCAGCAATTCGGTCTTTTTCTTTTCGATGGCCTGATGCGCCAGGTCCCAGGGGAATTCCTGACCGGTGTACCCGCAGAGAATCTCCTGCAGTTCCTTGAGTTTGAAGCCGAGCTGTTGGGCACACTTGATAAAGCCCAATATATCGACGCTTTCCTGGCTGTAGATCCGGTACTTGCCTTCGCGTTGGGGCAGGGGGATCAGGCCGATTTGCTCGTAGTGACGGATGCTCTTGATCGTGGTGCCAGAAAGTTTGGCGGCTTTTCCTATATACATATAAATGCCATTTTCAATAAATGAATCGGGTCGAATGCTGTATTGCAGACCGTGAGATGCACTATGGAAAGTGTGTGGTATTCCTCCCTGAATAATACATTCCTTTTTAGGAATAAATATGACAGTCGCCAGGCGGCCGTCGGCAGAAGAGGCCGCTGACGTCCTCTGCGGCAGTGCCGGCCTGGGTTGTAGCGGCTCGCGGTTCGATCGTCCAGGCGTGTTCGAGGGCTTTGTTGGACTCGGCTGCGGGCCGGCATAGTTGCACAGTGTACCGGCTTTATAAAGTCAAACTGTAGAGGCTGGAGCACTTCGCCGGTGAGACGCAGTGCCTATTTCTTAAACAACAGGCTTGCCGTTCGGGCATTGCAAGAAAACGGAACGCCTGGAACTTGGTGGTCAGATAAGGACTTATGAGTGATGCATTAATGAGTATTGTCGCCGGCACGCGAGAGAGTGCGACCGTTACTTGATTTATATATGTAGATGTTGGCTATTAGTAAGGTGGTTATCGCTAAATCTTATGGGTGGGCAGGGGGCGGCTCCGTGACCCGCCGCGTTGTTGGCGGGTCACAGATCGGGCTGAGCGGCATGCGAACCCCTACCCGAAGCGGCAACCATGGATAGTGTCGGGCTGCCGGTGCGCCCCTCCAGATTTGGCGCCGCTCACTTAATTCGGGCCATTAAAAAACCCGCCTAAGCGGGTTTTGATGGGTGCTGGTCCTTCAGCTGCTGAGACTATCTACCTCTGCTCGTGAAATTTTTGTGAAAACTCTTCAGTTCGCTAAGACGGCCGTCAAGGCCGCCCGGCAATCGCCCTTTGCCGGGCGGTTTGCCCGTATTGCCCTTCGCCTTGCCGGGGCCGGCCCAGGGCGGTACGCAACCGTGGATAAAATACCGGCCAGCCCATAGGCTAGGCGTCCTCAGCCGTAGAGGGATAGACCGATGTCCAATGAGCCCACCCCGTCCACTCCAGAGCCGCTCAACAGCACCGAGGCGCGCATCCTCGGATGCCTGATCGAGAAACAGGCCACCACGCCGGAAACCTACCCCCTGACCCTTAACGCCCTGGTCACCGCCTGCAACCAGAAGACCAGCCGCGAGCCGGTGATGAACCTGACCTCCGGACAGATCGGCCAGAGCCTGCGCAGCCTCGAAGGACGCGGTCTGGCGCGTCTGGTCATGGGCAGCCGCGCGGACCGCTGGGAACACCGCAGCGAAAAACACCTGGAGCTGGTGCACGCCCAGGTGATTCTGATCGGCCTGTTGCTGCTGCGCGGCCCGCAAACCCTCAACGAGCTGCTCAGCCGCAGCAGCCGCATGCACGACTTCGAGGACAGCGCCGATCTGCAGCATCAGCTGGAGCGTTTGATTACCCGCGGCCTGGCATGCCAGGTGCCGCGTCAGTCCGGTCAGCGCGAGGACCGTTTCATGCACCTGCTGGGCGATCCGGCCGATCTTCAGGCGGCCCTGGCCGCACGCCCCGCCGAGCGTGTTGACGGCGGGACGACCAACAGTCGCCTGGACGAACTGGAGGCTCGCGTGGCGCTGCTGGAAGAGCGCCTGGCCCGGCTGTCGTCGCCCAGCGACGAAGACTGACACGCGATCGAGGCAATACAGCCATTGGCGCATGCCGCCTCTCCACGGCCTCGCGCCGAGCCAAGCGGCTGGGTTTACGCGAACGGGTGGCGGCTGCCGGTGGCGGGCATGAAAAGGCTGTAGGCAATGCTCGATCAGCGCCGCGGGCGCAGCCATGCACCCGTCTGACTGGTCCAGGCCTTCGGCGCTCAGGGCCGCGGGCCATCTGTAGGCGGCCACCCGGGCAGACTGCCGGCCTGGCGCAGGCTGCGATGGCCGTCGCAACAGAAATCCAACTGGAGCGGATGCAGCACGCGGTTCGCGCCTCGTGAATGATCGAGTCGCCTGCGGGTCAAAGGGCTTCGAGCCATCGGCACTCAGAAGGAAAACCAGCATGGATACCCAGGCATTCGAAACCTTGTTGAACCAGGCGCAGCACCAAGCTGACCTGGCCGTCAGCCAGAACGACCCGCGGCATTACCGCGACGCCTTCGCCACCAGCCTGCAGGCCATGCGCGTGCTGGCCGCGGAGGCTGGCAACTGGCGGCAGATGGTCGCCCGCGCCACCGAGGAATATGAAGGGGACGAGGGGATCTAAACGGGTCGCGCCAGACGCCATTGTCGGTAGATGCGAGCAGTCTGGTTCTTGCCGACCATGGTGCTTGACCTCGATCAATGAACGCCGTGGGCCCCGGTCGTATGCTGGCGGTCCAGTTCCCGCTGGCGTTTTACCGGGCTTCGCCAGGTCACGCCGCGCCGTTCGGTTCACCGTTCGGTTCCTGCCACGAGGTGATGTCCCATGGGCCAACCGCTGAGTTTCAACCGCGCCCTGGTCGAGAAATACGACCGTCCCGGGCCGCGCTACACCTCCTATCCCACGGCGCCGCAGTTCAGCACGGCGTTCGCCCTGGACGACTACCGCGGCGCCGTCGACGCCAGTAACCGCCTGGCCGCGCCCAAGCCACTGTCGCTGTATATCCATATCCCGTTCTGCAAGAGCCTCTGTTACTACTGCGCCTGCAACAAGATCATCACCCAGAAGACCCACCGCGCCGTCGAATACCTGGACTACCTCAAGCGCGAAATCGCCCTGCAGGCGGCGCTGTTCGACGGCACGCGCACCGTTACCCAGCTGCACCTGGGCGGCGGCACGCCGACCTACCTGACGGGCGAACAGCTGGCCGAGTTGATGGACTGCCTGCACCAGGCCTTCGACATGGACGACAGCGACGCTCACGAGTTTTCCATCGAGGTCGACCCGCGCACCCTCAGCACCGGACAAATCTTGCACCTGCGCCAACTGGGCTTCAATCGCCTGAGCTTCGGCGTGCAGGACTTCGATCCCCAGGTGCAGGCGGCGGTCAACCGCGTGCAGAGCGAGGCGCAGATCCATGCCCTGGTCGCCGCGGCGCGCCAGGCGCGGTTCAAGTCGGTCAGCGTCGACCTGATCTACGGCCTGCCGCTGCAGACCGTGGCCAGCTTCGACCTGACCCTGAGCAAGATCATCGCCCTGCGCCCGGACCGCATCGCCGCCTACAGCTATGCCCACCTGCCCGAGCGGGTGCGCGCCCAGCGCCTGATCCGCCGCGAGGACATGCCGCCGCCGGAGCGCAAGCTGGAGCTGCTGGAGCTGACCATCGCGCGCCTGACCGCGGCCGGTTATGTCTATATCGGCATGGACCACTTCGCCCTGCCGGACGATGAGCTGGCCCTGGCCCGGGCCAACGGCAGCCTGCAGCGCAACTTCCAGGGCTATTCCACCCATGCCGATTGCGACTTGATCGGGCTCGGGGTGTCGGCCATCGGCAAGGTCGGTGACAGCTACAGCCAGAGCGTCAAGGCGCTGTCCCAGTACTACGCGCACCTGGACCAGGGCCAGTTGCCGGTGCAGCGTGGCTACCGCCTGAACGCCGACGACCGCCTGCGCCGTGAAGTGATCGGCGAACTGATGTGCCACGGCCGGGTGGCATTCGCGCCCATCGAGGCGCGCCACGGTATCCGGTTCACCGCGTATTTCGCCGATGCCCTGGCGCAGCTGCAGGAGCAGGTCGCCGACGACCTGGTGGCGATCCATGCCGATGCCCTGGAGTTGTTGCCCCAGGGTCAGCTGATGATGCGCAGTGTGGCCATGGCGTTTGACGCCTACCTGGGCGGCGAGCAGAGCCAGCGCTTTTCCCGCACGGTTTAAGCGGCCGTTCAGGATTGCCGAGCAATAAAAAACCCCGTCGAGACGGGGCTTTTTATCGAGCCTTACCGGGTCAGGAAACCAAACCGGGCGGCGGAGGGTAGAACTAGACCGCGACGCCCTGGCTGCGCAGGTAATCGTCGTAGGTACCGCTGAAGTCGATCACGCCGCTGGCGGACAGTTCGATGATGCGCGTGGCCAGGGAGCCGACGAACTCGCGGTCGTGGCTGACGAAGATCAAGGTGCCCGGGTAGTTTTCCAGTGCCAGGTTCAGCGATTCGATGGATTCCATGTCCAGGTGGTTGGTCGGTTCGTCCATCACCAGCACGTTGGGCTTTTGCAGGATCAGCTTGCCGAACAGCATGCGGCCCTGTTCGCCACCGGAGATCACCTTGACCGACTTGAGGATCTCGTCGTTGGAGAACAGCATGCGACCCAGGGTGCCGCGCACCAGCTGCTCGCCGCCCTGGGTCCACTGGCCCATCCAGTCGAACAGGTTGCAGTCGTCCTTGAAGTCGTCGCTGTGGTCCTGGGCGTAATAACCCACCTCGGCGCTTTCGGTCCATTTCACGGTGCCGGCGTCGGGGGTCAGTTCACCCACCAGGGTGCGCAGCAGGGTGGTCTTGCCGATGCCGTTGGGGCCGATGATCGCCACGCGCTCGCCGGCCTCGACGGTGAAGCTGAAGTTCTTGAACAGCGGCTTGCCGTCGAAACCCTTGGCCATATGCTCGACCATCACGGCCTGGCGGTGCAGTTTCTTGGTCTGTTCGAAGCGGATAAACGGGCTGATCCGGCTGGACGGCTTGACCTCGGCCAGCTGGATCTTGTCGATCTGCTTGGCCCGCGAGGTGGCCTGCTTGGCCTTGGAGGCGTTGGCCGAGAAGCGGCTGACGAAGTTCTGCAGTTCGTTGATCTGCGACTTCTTCTTGGCGTTATCCGACAGCAGCTGCTCGCGCGACTGGGTCGCGGCGGTCATGTACTCGTCGTAGTTGCCCGGGAACAGGCGCAGCTCGCCGTAATCCAGGTCGGCCATATGGGTGCAGACGCTGTTGAGGAAGTGCCGGTCGTGGGAAATGATGATCATGGTGCTGTTACGCGCCGTGAGGATGTTTTCCAGCCAGCGGATAGTGTTGATGTCCAGGTGGTTGGTCGGCTCGTCCAGCAGCAGCACTTCCGGATCGGAGAACAGCGCCTGGGCCAGCAACACCCGCAGCTTCCAACCCGGGGCGACTTCGCTCATCGGGCCGAAGTGCTGTTCCAGGGGAATGCCCAGGCCCAGCAGCAGCTCGCCGGCGCGGGATTCGGCGGTGTAGCCGTCCATCTCGGCGAACTCACCTTCGAGCTCGCCGACCTTCATGCCATCTTCTTCGCTCATCTCCGCCAGCGAGTAGATGCGGTCGCGCTCGGCCTTGACCTTCCACAGCTCCTCGTGACCCATGATCACCGTGTCGATGACGCTGGTGTCTTCGTAGGCGAACTGGTCCTGGCGCAGCTTGCCCAGGCGCACGTTCGGCTCCAGCATCACCTGTCCACCGGACGACTCCAGATCGCCACCGAGGATTTTCATAAAGGTCGACTTGCCGCAGCCGTTGGCGCCGATCAGGCCGTAACGGTTGCCGCCGGCGAACTTGACGGAAACGTTCTCGAACAGGGGTTTGGCCCCGAATTGCATGGTGATGTTGGCGGTGGAGATCACGAATCTTTGTCCAGAAAGCGGGCGCACGTGCGCGAAAGGGTCGCGATTGTAGCGGTTTACGGCCGCGAAGGGCAGCACCTGGGACGAGTGGGGTCGTCCTTGGCTACGTGTCAGGCGGTTGAAGGCTACAACAACAAGCCGACTTTCAGGCGCTTGGGCAGCTTGCCGACCACCAACTGGTGGGAGCGAGTCAGCAATGCCTGGAGTTCGTTGTCGCCCAGGGGGTAGGGCGCCGCCATGCTGATCCAGCGGGCGCGGGCCAGGTAGGGTGCCGGGCGAATACCCGGACGGTCGCAGAAGCCGAGGAACAGGTCGTCGTCCACCTTGAAGGCCAGGCCGTCGTGGCCGCTCAGGTGCAGGAGGGCGAACATCTTGCTTTGCGCCACGGAAAACACCCGCACACCGCCCCATTTGAAGTCTTCCCGGGCGCCGGGAAGGTCGAGGCAGAAGGCGGCGATTTGTTCTGCGGTCATGCGTGGGCTCCGTAATGATCGGGCGGGCGGCCTGGTCTCACCATGGCCGCCCGCGGCAACTCCATTGCCCAAGGTCGCAAACCGCCAACCCCAGGTCAACAGCCTGCTAATAGCGCAGCAGGGCCGACCAGTCGTCATGCACCGCCGGGCGCAGCAGCCTGACGCGGAAGCGCTCGGCGCCGCTGGATCCGCTGGCCCAGAGGTAGAGATGGTCCTGCCAATTGCCCGAGGGCCAGCGTTGCAGGTAGTAGTCGCGGCCGCTGAGGGTGTCGCGATCGAGGAAGATCACTTCGTCGCCATCCTTCACGCAACCGCCATGGTCGTTCGGCAGAAACAGGCGCAGCTGGTTCGAGCCGTTGCCGGCCTTGGGGTAGTAGGCATAGTTGCCGCCACCGCCGCCCAGCCACCAATTCAGCAAATAGCCTTTATGGCGCTGGGATTCGATTTCCAGGTAATCGCCGGAGCGCAGGCAGAAGCTGATCGGGTAATACCAGTTGCGCAGGCTGAACAGGCTTTCCAGCTCGCCGCCGGTGCCGGTCACCGTGACCCAGCCATTGGCCTGGCTGGCGCTGGTGCGCAGGGTCTTGCCGGTACTGGCGCTCTGCAGGACGACCTCGGCGTAACGGTTTTCCCGGGGCTTGTAGGCCCGGGCCGGGGTGCTGGGGGTGGCGCGACTGAAGGCGCTGACCGGGTAGTGGTCGGAGTAGTCCTGGAATTGGTAGAGGGCGCCCAGTTGATCGACGCTCCAGCGCGGCGATGGGACATCCAGGCTCTGGTTATGCCAGAAGGACGGTTGCTGGTGATTGCGCGAGACGAACACGTAGTCCAGGTATTCGGGCGCCACCGAGGGGTATTGATAGTGCGCGATGCCATTGCGCTGGGTATCGAAGGAGTACTGGGCGCCGGCGTAACTGTCCGGTGCGCTGACTTGCAGGCGCTCGAGCATGTCGGCGTATTCGGCGCTGGCCTTATTGACGTTGAAGTCGCCGCCGATAAACAGCACCTGGTCCTGGGCGATGCCTTTGCTGGCGATAAAGGCCTGCAGCTCATCGAACTGACTGGCGCGCACCGCACGGCCTTTCTGGTCCGGGCAGCCGGTGTCTTCCGCCTGGGCGTGGGTGCCGATCACATGGTAAGGCCGGCCGTTCTTGTTCAACCGGACATAGACGAAGCCCTTGTTGGCGAAGTAATCGGCGCCGCAGGCCTGGGTATAGACGTACTGGACGCGTTCCTCGATGGGCCAGCGGCTGACGATGGAGACGCCGCCGTCTTCCGGGGTGCTGGCCGAATAAGCGCCCAAGGTGTCGTCCCAACCCTGGCGGCTGCGTCCCAGCACCGGGGTCTGGTGCGGATACTGGTTCTTCAGGCCGTCGAGCAGCAGATCGGCGGCCGGGTTATCGAACAGTTCATTGAGCACCACCGCGTCCCGACCCTGCAGGAAATCCGCCGCCGCGATCAACCGCGCCCGTTGCTCCTGGCCCCAGGTCGGTTTCAGGCTGGTGGGCAACAAGAACACGTTGTAGGTCAACAGCTGGAAATCATCCGGATAGCTGTCCTGTGCCAAGGCGACGTGGGGCAGCAGCAGGGCGCCTAGAAGGGCGAGGGTCAGGGGTGTTTGCATAGGTGCTTCCTTTCGGGTGGGCGCCAGCGGCGCAGTGCGTGGACTACGCAACCCTAGTCGAGAAATGTTGCAGCGGTTTGCCAGAGGCCTAGAACGAGGCGCGCGGCGAAAAATGGCGCTGGTTCCGACCGTTCTCGAACGGCAGGGCCGGGATCAGTCTCTGTAGAACACCTGCACCAGGTGATAGCCGAACTGGCTTTTGATGGGTCCATGCACCTCGCGCAAGGGTTTCTTGAAGATCACCTGGTCGATGGCTCGCACCATCTGCCCGGGACGTACTTCGCCCAGGTCGCCGCCGCGCTTGCCGGAGGGGCAGGTCGAGTGTTTTTTCGCCAGCAGATCGAAGGCCTCGCCGGCGGCGATACGCTTCTTCAGCTGCGCGGCTTCGGCTTCGGTCTGGACCAGGATATGACGCGCCATTGCCTTGGCCATGATGGGTTCCTCAATTTCGGCAGTGGGGTATTGTGCCAGGAATGCTTGCGCCAACAGAATGGCGGCAGTTTTCTATTTGCTTGGGCGGGCGGAAGCGCTGCCGATCTTGACCTACGGGCCGTTGAAAAACATAGGTGAGGCAGTCGAGACAAGGCTCGGCGCCCCCGACCTAGGCGGCCCCACAAAAACAACCGAGGAAGCGCACTGGGGTCGCATTCGGCTTTACGAGGTGTAAATGAGCATGACTCGCTGCGCTCGCCTTTCGGGCCGTCTTGCAGACGTTCTCACTGCGTTCGTCCGAGGGTGTTTTTAACGCCCCCGATCCTTTTCCTGGAGAGGGGCAGCGCAGGTAGTTTTTCAACAGCCTGCTAACGTATTCACTTCACTCGATTGGATTGGCAGCCCCCATGGACCTCAACCCCCTGCTGAAAACCCTCGCCGCCCAGGACGGTTCCGACCTGTACCTGTCCACCGGCGCGCCACCCTGCGCCAAGTTCAATGGCGTGCTCAAGCCCCTGGGCGCCGAACCGCTGAAGTCCGGGGAGATCGCGGATATTGCCGATTCGATCATGGACTCGGCGCAGCGCATCGAGTTCGAGCGCGAGCTGGAGATGAACCTGGCGATTTCCCTGGCCGGCATCGGGCGTTTTCGCATCAATATCTTCAAGCAGCGTAATGAAGTGTCCATCGTGGCGCGCAATATCAAGATGGAAATTCCGAAGTTCGAGGACCTGAACCTGCCCGAGGTGTTGCTCAAGACCGTGATGGAAAAACGCGGTTTGGTGCTCTTCGTCGGTGGCACCGGCTCGGGCAAGTCCACTTCCCTGGCCGCGCTGATCGATTACCGCAACCGCAATAGCGGTGGGCATATCATCACCATCGAGGATCCGGTGGAGTATGTGCACCGGCACAAGAAGTCCATCATCAACCAGCGCGAGGTCGGGGTGGACACCCGCAGCTTCCACGCCGCCTTGAAGAACACCCTGCGCCAGGCCCCGGACGTGATACTGATCGGCGAGATCCGCGACCGCGAAACCATGGAGCATGCCCTGGCTTTCGCCGACACCGGTCACCTGGCCATCTCCACCCTGCACGCCAACAACGCCAACCAGGCCCTGGACCGCATCATCAACTTCTTTCCCGAGGAGCGTCGGCCGCAGCTGCTCAACGACCTGGGCAACAACCTCAAGGCCTTCGTCTCCCAGCGCCTGGTCAAGACCCTCGACGGCAAGCGCCGGGCGGCGGTGGAAGTGCTGCTGGGCACGCCGACCATCCGCGACCTGATCAAGCGCAGCGATTTCGGCGATATCAAGGAAATCATGGAGAAGTCCCGCAACCTGGGCATGCAGACCTTCGATCAGGCGCTGATCGAACTGGTCAATCAGGGGGTGATCGACGAAGAAGAAGCGGTGAAGAACGCCGATTCGGCGAACAACGTGCGGCTCAAGCTCAAGCTTCATCGCGAGGCCCCGGGTGGCGCCCCGGTCGCCGCACCGCCACCCCCGCCGAGCGCCCCCGTGGATGCCGCCAACTGGGGCCTGGAGCTGACCCTGGAAGACATGGCCGAGGAGGAAAAACCCGAAGACCCCGGGCGGCAGGGGATTTGAGGGGGCGCGAGAGGGGCTAGTGCTGTTCTCGTCCGTGCGCCTCGGCTGAAGCGAGGCGCTGGTTGTTAACGGACCAGCGACTCGACTCGAATGGCGGCGCGCTCATGGTTCTTGGCCCTGCGCTGCAGTTTGCGTCGATTGGGTCGTGTGGCGATCGGCCGAGGGGTGCGCCGGGTAAGAGGCTTTAGCCGGTGACTAGGAGGGACATAGTCAAGTCGCGCGGGCTTGGCGAGAAGTTCGGAGTCGAGGTCATGGCCGAATTGCTTGAAGTAGCTGCGCATCAAGCGTCTTTTCAAGCGGGACATTTCGTGGCTACCCCATAGGAAGCCAGTACGGCAGCTGAGGATGTCCACCTCCACGCCCAGCTCCAGCAAGAGAATCACCGTCTCGCAATGACCGAGCTCCAGCGCCTCGGTCAGCGCCACGGGTGGGATCGGCGAGCCGAGACTGCGCAGTAGGCCGATGCCGTCTACGAGGTTTTCCACGGCCAGCCAGCGCAGGACATTCTCACCCGTCCAGTTCGTGGCGCGCAGGATACTGGGGTCGGCCTTGACCAAGCCTGTAACGTTATGGGTTTCATACAAGACAGCATCCAGTAGCACGCCAAAGGCATGGCTGCGACCAGGTTCCAACGCATCATAAGGTTTCATTTTGAAGGTCGGCCATCGCCGACGAACAAGCGCGATCGAGGGTGATCGCATCAGTGACAGTGCCCTGCATTGAAGGCACAGGGGTATCGGCTGGAAATGGCCGACGCGGCATGGTAGGGAATTATTATTCGCGTGTCGAGCCTGATTGATCGCCCCTGAATTCATAGAGTAGGTGGGCGGCTACAAACTTCAGCCATTGGTCCTGGCTATTGTCGATGCGCTCGAATTTCTTGCTGTCATCGGGACCGCCTATAAACAATAAGTACTGCTGGCCAAGCACGAATTCGGGGGCGGGCGTGGTGCGGCAGTCGCCTGTATTGCCGAGGCGTCCGCTCCTTGATATCCAGAACTCGGTGTCCTGATGGTCGTTAAAGCTGGTATCCCAGAGTCCTGCTTTATCCAGATCCCCTGTGAGGGCAATTTCAGAAGCGGCGCTGCCTTTGAGCGTTTCGATAACCCTGAATGAGTAGCGACCGGGCGACCCCGCTGTCGCTGAGTTTTGTTCGGGCAGTTTCTGTTCTGCAATCGCGAGCGCAAGCCGAATTTCAGGCGTGTTGGCAATCAATTCTGCAGGATCGTTTTCCAGTGCGCCGGTTGGGACGTAGCATGGGTAAGCGCTGTGGCAAACAATGCAGCTCAGGAGCAGTGCTATAAGTTGCCTTGTCCCGAATACGCCACTGCGAACCAGGGTACGGCGGGCTGGATATAGCTGACGTGCAGGCTGTACCGGTATGTCATTGCGGTAAAAAAACGATTCAAGGCTATCCACGGTAAATGTCCGGAACATAGCGTTCCCATAGGTGGGTCCGAGCTTGAAGAGGAGGGGGCGTGCTGCCTAGCATGGGACCACGGATGTGGCGCTGCCCAGGGCATCGAGCAGCGCATTGATCAGCCGGGTGGTGACCCTGGCGCGGTTGAACGAGACATCGCAGAGAAGCAGGAATACCACGCCCAGGTAGGCGGTATAACCGTAGCCCAGGTAATCGTTATGCAGCAGGGTGAAAAACCAGTTCTGCTGGAACAGGTAGAAATAGGTGCTGACCAGCGTGGCCGCCAGCAGCAGCACAGCGGGTACGGACAGCTGAGCAATGGCCCGGGGCTTTAGCCGCGAGAGCAGCAGCAGGAAGAGGAATACCGCCGCGTTGGTGCCGGTAAAACTCCGCAGATCGCCCAACAGCTGCTCGACCGCCTCCCCATACGTGCCCTGGATCAGCGCCACCAACTGACCTTGGAGTTGACCGAGCGCCAGGATGCGAAACTCGAGAGCGCCGCGGCTCCCGTCGCTCAGTTGGTTGCGGCACGGGCAACGCGCGTCCTGCATCTGCCCCACTATCGCGGCGATCTTGTCCGGCAGGCCGTCCCTGAGCCGTTGCTGCAGGCCCGCGATGTCGCCCTGGTAATGCCTGGACAGCATGCCTGCGGACTTTTTCAGCCTGGGATGCTGCAGGTTGTCGACCTTGTGATTGACCTGCGCTACCACTTGATCCTGGAGAAAGGCCTGAGCGGCCTGCTCAATCCGCAGCGGCGAGAAGAAGGTCGCGGAACAGGCCAAAGCGAAGAGTAAAAATCCGCTAATGCCTGCCAGGCGCAGTACGTGTTTCATCCTCGTCCCTTTATGCGGCGCATGGGTGCATCCCGGTTTTCTCGTGGCAAAAACGATGCGGCACTATCCCATGGAGGCGTAGCGCCCGCAAAAAGTGACGGCCGCTATTGGGCAACCTCAGGCGCATCCTGATAGGCATCCTGCAAGCGCTGGGCCGTCCCGTCGCGCTGCAGTTCCTCGACCGCCAGGCGCAAGCGCTCGACCAATGCACGGTCGCAGTGCTTTGAACAGGCCAGGTAGAGGTCCAGCGAGTCCAGTACCGGACTCATCTGCAACGGTTGCGGCGAATGCTTGCGCCAGATGCTCAGACTTTCCGGCACCCCGTTGAACCAGGCGTCGATACGCCCCAGCATCAACAGATGGGCGGGGCTGTCACCGATCTTCAGGGGGTTGATCTGGTCGGGACTGAAACCTTGGGCGAGCAGGATTTCATGCTGGGCGCTGCCATGGCCAACACCAATGTTATGCAAGCGCGCCTTGGCATCGGCAAAGCTTTCGACACGTTGCGCCAAGGTGAAGAAGGCACGGTCCATACGCTGGATCGGTGCTATCCAGGTGTACTGATTTTCCCGTTGAGGCGTACGCGACAGCGGCATGATCAACAGCTGATGCCCCTCGCTGACCCGTTTCTGGGCCCGCGCCCAGGGCTCATCATGCAGCTGAACACTGTCGCCGGCCCGCTCGATGGCAGCCAGTACGACATCGCCGACCGAGCCATGCCCCGGCGATTTTTTCAGATAGGTGAGGGGTGGTGCATCCAGGGTATAGAGCAATAACGGATCGGCGCTACCCAGCATGGGCAGCGACAGAAGAAGCCATAGTAGAGACCGGACGAATTTGGCTGACAAATTCACTACGCCGAGAGGAGGGTCGGGTCAGTATAGGGAGGCTTTGATAGTTTCGCCCGCGCCGCCTGACGCCAAGCGCCTCGAGCCTGAATGGCGCCAGGGCTGGACTCCAGGGGGCACGTCCAGGCAACCTTGGGCGCACCGGCATCTTGGCCAAACGGCGTCCCCCTACGGATAACTGGAGAACCCCATGCAACTGATCGGAATGCTCGACTCGCCCTACGTGCGCCGCGTCGCGGTGTCGTTGCAACTGCTCGACCTGCCGTTCGAGCACCGCGCGCTATCGGTATTCAGGACCTACCCGCAATTTCGCGACATCAACCCCCTGGTCAAGGCGCCGACCCTGGTCTGCGACGACGGCACGACCCTGATCGATTCGAGCCTGATCCTCGATTACGCCGAACACCTAAACCCGACCAAATCGCTGCTGCCGAGCGCACTGGGCGAGCGGCAACGGGCACTGCGTATCCTCGGCCTGGCGTTGGCGGCCTGCGAGAAAAGCGTGCAGATCATCTACGAGCGCGAACTGCGCCCGGCAGAGACACGGCACCAACCTTGGCTGGACCGGGTCAGCGAACAGCTGCTGGCGGCCTACCAGGCCCTGGAAACGGAACTGCTGCAAGCACCCCTGGCGGTGGAACAGGCTCGCATCGACCAAGCCGGCATCACCACCGCCGTGGCCTGGTATTTTACCCAGGCCATGGTGCCGGACGTGGTCAGGGGCGATGACTTTCCCGCCTTGCAGCGCTTCTCCCAGGCGGCCGAAGCCCTGCCGGCATTTTGCGCCGCGCCTCATGGGCTGGAAACTTACAGGGCCGGGTGAGCGCGGCAGCCCCGGCGCTCAGCGCTGGAGTGGAGGCCGCCGTTGCCGGTCCTGTCTTTACTTCCCGTCGTCGCTGAGGATGCCCGGGACGCCTCGGTTCTCGGCGATCTCCTGGATGGCCAGATGTGCAGGCTGCGGCTTTTACCCAGGACGGCCCGTTAGTCCATGCATCAGCACTGCAACTCCGGCAGATCGCGGAACAACTCCAGCGCCTGGGGGTTGGCCAGGGCGTCGGTATTTTTGACCGCCTGGCCATGCACCACATTGCGCACCGCCAGTTCGACGATCTTGCCGCTGAGGGTGCGGGGAATGTCCGCCACGGCGAGTACCTTGGCCGGGACATGGCGGGGCGTGGTATTGCTGCGGATCACCTGACGGATGCGCGTCTGCAGCGTCTCGTCCAGGGCAACGCCCTCGCGCAAGCGCACGAACAGCACCACCCGCACGTCGTCGTCCCATTCCTGGCCGATGGCGATGGCTTCCAGCACCTCTTCGATTTTCTCCACCTGGCGGTAGATCTCCGCGGTGCCGATACGCACGCCGCCCGGATTGAGCACGGCATCGGAGCGGCCATGGATCACCAGGCCGCCGTGGCCGGTGTGCTCGGCATAGTCGCCGTGGGCCCAGATACCGGGGAAGGTCTCGAAGTAGGCGGCGCGGAATTTCTCGCCCTGGGGGTCGTTCCAGAACCCCACCGGCATGGACGGGAAGTGTCGGGTGCAGACCAGCTCGCCTTTCTCGCCCTGCACCGGTTGGCCAGCGTCGTTCCACACCTCCACGGCCATGCCCAGGCCCTTGCATTGCAGCTCGCCGCGCCAGACTGGCAACACCGGATTGCCCAGGGCGAAGCAGGAGACGATATCGGTGCCGCCGGAAATCGAGGACAGGCACAGGTCGGCCTTGATCTCCCGGTAGACGTATTCGAAGCTCTCGTGGGACAGCGGCGAGCCGGTGGACAGCAGGCCTTTCAAGTGCGTCAGGCGGTGGCTGGCGCGGGGCCGGATGCCGGCCTTTTCCAGGGCGGCGATGTACTTGGCGCTGGTGCCGAAGACGCTGATATTTTCGGCGTCGATCAGGTCGATCAGGCGCTCGGGACCCGGGTGGAAGGGCGAGCCGTCGAACAGCACCAGGGTGGCGCCCAACGCCAGGCCCGAGACCAGCCAGTTCCACATCATCCAGCCGCAGGTGCTGTAGTAGAACAGGGTGTCGTCGCGGCCCAGGTCGCTGTGCAAGCCCAGTTCCTTGAGGTGCTGCAGCAGCACGCCGCCGGTACCGTGGACGATGCACTTGGGCACGCCGGTGGTACCGCTGGAGTAGAGGATATAGAGCGGGTGGTCGAAGGGCACGGCCGTGAACTGCGGCTCGCCGCCGGGCTGATAGAAGTCCTGCCACAGGCTGACGCAGGCCGTGCCGGGATAGTCCTCGATGCGCGCCTCGGGGCGTGCGTAGGGCACCAGGATCAGTTGCTCGAGGGCCGGTAGGCGTTGCAGGATCTCGTTGAGCTTGGCGGTCAGGTCCAGTGTCTTGCCGGCATAGCGGTAGCCGGCGCAGACGATCAGTACCTTGGGCTCGATCTGGCCGAAGCGGTCGATCACGCCCTGGGTGCCGAAATCCGGCGAGCAGCTGGACCAGGTGGCGCCCAGGCTGGTGGCGGCGAGCATGCCGACCAGGGTCTGCCAGGTATTGGGCATCAGCGCCGCGACCCGGTCGCCCAGGCCGACCCCCGCCGCCCGCAGGCTGCGCTGCAGACCGGCGACATGGGCGGCCAGCTCGGCATGGCTCAGTTGCTCGCGCGAGCCGTCCTCGCCGACGGCCACCAGCGCCGGATGCGCGTCGCGGCGGCGCAGCAGGTGCTCGGCGAAATTCAGGGTGGCGCCGGGAAACCACTGGGCGCTGGGCATGGCCGGGCCTTCGCGGAGCACGGCCTCGGGCCGTGTGCTGAAACGCACCTCGAAGAAGCTGACGATGGCCTGCCAGAAGGCTTCGCGCTCGGCCACGCTCCAGGCATGCAGGGCCGGGTAGTCGGCCAGCTGCAGACCGTGGGCCTGATTGACGAATTGGCGGAAAGCCTCCATCCGGGTGGCGGCGATGCGTGCCGGGCTGGGTGCCCACAGGGGTTCTTGCATAACGGTTCCTCTCACTGCTTCGGCAGTGTCAATAAGTGTCGAGCTGCTGTCCGGTGCTGCCGAGAGCGTGACTCACAGCAGCCTAGTCCGATAGCCGTCTGGGCTGACGGAAAAGCCTTTGCGTCTTCCTTTGCCCCGCCCTGGCCGTGACGGCGGAGCACCTGGGCCAGCCAGCCTGCGCGCCGCTTGCGGCGCGGGCTTTACAGGCTGTCAGGTTTTATTGCCGGCTACTGCGCCAGCCAGCCACCGTCGATATTCCAGGCGGCGCCGCGGACCTGGCTGGCGGCCTCGCTGCAGAGAAACAGGGTCAGCTCGCCGAGCTGGTCAGGGGTGACGAAGGCCAGGGACGGCTGTTTTTCCGCCAGCAGTTCCTGGCGGGCCCGGTCGATATCGCCATCGCTGGCGGCGCGGTCGTCGATCTGTTGCTGGACCAGGGGTGTCAGCACCCAGCCCGGGCAGATAGCGTTGCAGGTGATGGCGGTGCGCGCCGTTTCCAGCGCGACCACCTTGGTCAGGCCGATCACCCCATGCTTGGCCGCGACATACGCGGCCTTGTGCACGGAGGCCACCAGGCCATGCACCGAGGCGATATTGACGATCCGCCCCCAGCCGCGCTGGCGCATGCCGGGCAGGGCCAGGCGGGTGGCGTGGAAGACCGCAGACAGGTTGACGGCGATGATCGCGTCCCAGCGCTCCTGCGCAAAGTCCTCCACCGCCGCCACATGCTGAATGCCGGCGTTATTCACCAGAATATCCAGGGCGCCGAATTCGCGCTGGACGTAGGCGATCATCTCGGCGATCTGCTCGGGCCTGGACACGTCCGCCGGGTGATGGCCAACCCTGCCGCCATGCTGCGCGACCTGCGTCACGGCTGCCGCCGCATCGCCGAAGCCATTGAGCACCACGTCCGCGCCTGCCGCCGCCAGGCGTTGCGCTATGCCTAGACCAATACCACTGGTGGAGCCGGTGACCAGGGCGATCTTGCCTTGCAGATTCATGTAATTCTCCTTGCCGGCCCGGAGCGTATCCGGGTCGGCCATCAAAGCTTGGGTCAGACGATGCCGGTGGCATAGAAGGTGGCGATCACCACGAAGACCGCCAGGGTCTTGATCAGGGTAATGCCGAAGATGTCCTTGTAGGCCTCGCGGTGGGTCAGGCCGGTGACCGCCAACAGGGTGATGACCGCGCCGTTGTGCGGCAGGGTGTCCATGCCGCCGCTGGCCATGGCGGCCACGCGGTGCAGCACGTCCAGCGGGATATTGGCGGCATGGGCGGCCGCGATAAAATTCTCGGACATGGCCGCCAGGGCGATGCTCATGCCGCCGGACGCCGAACCGGTGATGCCGGCCAGCAGGGTAACGGTAACCGCCTCGTTGACCAGGGGGTTGGGAATGCTTTTCAAGGCATCGGCCAGCACCAGGAAGCCCGGCAGCGAGGCGATCACCGCGCCGAAGCCGTATTCCGACGCGGTGTTCATCGCCGCCAGCAAGGAGCCGCCAACCGCGGTCTTGGTGCCTTCGGCCAGTTTGCTGCGGATGGTGCGGAACGCACAGACCAGCACCAGCAGGATGCCCAGCAGCAAGGCCGCCTGTACCGACCAGATACCGGTCAGCTTGGCCACGTCGCTCTGCACCGGTGCCGCCATGCCGGCCAGTTGCAGGCTATGGGTCTTGCCGTACAGCTCGGGAATCCAACGGGTAAACAGCAGGTTCGACACGCCCACCAGCACCAGCGGCGCAATGGCCAGCCAGGCACTGGGCAGCGTGATGTCGTCGGGGGTTTCTGGTTCGTTGCGCAGTTCCTTGCCATAGCCTTCCTGGGCGCGCGCGGCCTTGCGCCGCTGGCGCTGCAGGTAGAGCATGCCGACGCCCAGCACGAACAGGCTGCCGATCAGGCCCAGCCAGGGCGCGGCCCAGGCGGTGGTATTGAAGAAGGCGGTGGGGATGATGTTCTGGATCTGCGGGGTACCGGGCAGGGCGTCCATGGTGAAGGAGAAGGCGCCCAGGGCGATGGTCGCCGGAATCAGGCGCTTGGGAATGTCGCTCTGACGGAACATCTCGGCGGCGAAGGGGTAGACCGCGAACACCACCACGAACAGCGAGACACCGCCGTAGGTCAGCAAGGCGCACACCAGCACAATCACCAACATGGCCTGGCCGGTGCCGAGCAGACGGATTGCCGCGGCGACTATGGCGCGCGAGAAGCCCGACAGCTCGATCAGCTTGCCAAAGACGGCGCCGAGCAGGAACACCGGGAAGTACAGCTTGAGGAAACCGACCATTTTCTCCATGAAGACGCCGGTGAAAGCCGGCGCCACGGCGGAGGGGTCGGTGAACAACACGGCGCCCAGGGCGGCGAGGGGGGCGAACAGAATGACGCTGTAGCCGCGGTAGGCGGCCAGCATCAGCACGGCTAAGGCGCAAAGGGCGATGAATACGCTCATCGGGAATCTCCTGGCCCTGGACGATGGCGAGCCAGGAAGCGGCCGGGGCGCTCTGGCGGTGTTCGCGGCATGGTCGCAGGTCTGATTGTTATTGTTGTCGGCAGCGGCTTGACCGCTTGCAAGGCCTTTAGCGAGTTCCGTGCCAAAATATTAACCAATTGATTTATAAGATATTTATTATAAAAATTGTGTGTGTGACGTCTCTCTTTTCTCTTTTTTGAGACTGTATTCCTTAAGCATCGCTCAGGACCCACTGTTCAAGGGGTCGGGCGTTTTGTCTCGAAAACGAGACAATTCTCTTTTGTGGGATTGATGCTTAATCCGCCAGTCCCAGTGCCAGCATTTTTCTGTACAGGGTGGAACGGCCCAGCCCAAGCCGCTGGGCGGCCGCACCGACATTGCCGGCGTGCTCGGCCAGGACTCCGGCGATCAACCCTCGCTCGAACGCCTCGCGCGCGTCACGAAAATTTTCGCCCCCCGGCGTGCGGGCCGTGACCGGCGCTGTGGCGGCACCTGTCGCCAGCGGTTGCAGGGTGCCAATAGCGCTGCGGATGGCGGTCAGGTCCAGGCGCATCTCGTCGCTGGCCAGCACGGCGCGTTCCAGCACATTGCGCAGTTCACGGATATTGCCCGGCCAGGCATGCCGGGCGAGCAGGGCCAGGGCCTGGGCATCGAGTTCATGGTGGCTGTGGCGGCCGTCCTGCACCTCGTCGAGCAGGGACTCGCACAGGGCCGGCAAATCGTCCAGGCGCTCGCGCAGCGGCGGCACCCGGATCGGCAGCACGTTGAGCCGGTAATACAGGTCGGCACGGAAGCGGCCGTCGCGCACCGCGCTTTCCAGGTCGGTGGAGGTGGCGGCGATCAGGCGGATATCGCTGCGGATCACCTCGTTGGAGCCGAGGGGTTCGAACTCTTTCTCCTGCAGCACCCGCAGCAGCTTGCTTTGCAGGGGCAGCGGCATATCGCCGATTTCGTCGAGGAACAGGGTGCCGCCCTGGGCCAGCTGCAGCTTGCCCATCCGGCCCTTGCGGTCCGCGCCGGTAAAGGCGCCGGGTGCGGTGCCGAAGAACTCGGCCTCCAACAGGCTTTCCGGAATCGCCGCGCTGTTGATGCTGACGAACGCCTTGGCGGCCCGCGGCGAGGCTTGATGGATGGCGTGGGCCAGCAGCTCCTTGCCGGTACCGGTTTCACCCAGCAGCAGCACGGCGGAATCGCTGGCCGCGCTGCGCCGCGCCAGGCGCTTGACCTCCAGGCTGGCGGCGCTGGTACCGATAAAGTGCGCGAAGCTGTATTTGGCCTGCCGTGCCTGCAGCAGCGAGCGGGTCGATGCCAGTTCCGCCTGCATCTGCTGGTAGCGGGTCAGCAGCGGCGACAGGGCCTTGAGTTCATCGAACAGGGCAAAGCCGATGGCGCCGATAACCGCGCCGGCCGCGTCGTGGATCGGCAGGCGCATCACCACCAGCGGGTCCTTGGGCGTGTCGAGCATGTCCAGCAGGATCGGCTGGCCGCTGCGCACCACCTCGCGCAGCAGGCTGCCGGGTATCACGCTTTCACAGGGCTTGCCGATCGCCTCCTCGGCGCTGGCCAGGCCGAAGCGACGGGCGTAGCGCTCGTTCATCCAGACGATACAGGCCTCGCGGTCGACGATGATGGTGCCTTCGCTGGAATGCTCGACTATCTCGAACAACGAACGGATCGCCAGCAGGCGCACCTGCTGATAATCCTTGAGGCTGTCGGCAGGGTTCATAAAGGGGGCTCGCGTAAAGGATTGCGGCAGCTTAGCGGCCGCCGCGGGCGGCTGGATAGCCTCGCTTGCGGCGCTGGAACCTAAAACCAGTGCCGCAGACGAGGGCAGGATTCACTCGCCAAAGGGTCCCGGGGTTTCGGCTGAACAGGGGACTAACGCGCACTCAAACGGGCCTGCGCCACCCGCGAGCCATTGGGTTTGCCCAGCACCTCGCAGATGACCTGGCCGGCGGCGATCAGCTGATCCAGGTCGATGCCGGTCTGGATGCCCAGGCCATTGAGCAGGTACAGCACGTCCTCGCTGGCCACGTTGCCGGTGGCGCCCTTGGCGTAGGGGCAGCCGCCGAGGCCGGCGACCGAACTGTCGAATACGCTGATGCCCTCCAGCAGGCCGGCGTAGATATTGGCCAGGGCCTGGCCGTAGGTGTCATGGAAGTGCCCGGCCAGTCGCTCGCGGGGAATGTCGCGGCCGACGATCTCGAACAGCCGGTGGGTGTCGCCCGCGGTGCCGATGCCCAAGGTGTCGCCCAGGGAGACTTCGTAGCAACCCATGGCAAACAATTCCCGCGCCACCACGGCCACCTGCTCGGGCGCCACCTGGCCCTCGTAAGGACAACCCAGCACGCAGGAGACATAGCCGCGCACGCGGATGCCGTGCTGCCCGGCGGCCGCCATCAGGGGCACGAAGCGCTCGAGGCTTTCCGCAATGGAGCAGTTGATGTTCTTTTGCGAAAACGCCTCGGAGGCGGCGGCGAACACCGCCACCTCCCTGACCCCGGCCTGGCGCGCGGCTTCGAAGCCCTGGAGGTTGGGCGTTAGGGCGGCGTAAGTAACGCCGGGACGCTGCCGGATCTGCGCGAAAACCTCGGCGCTGCCGGCCATCTGCGGCACCCACTTGGGCGAGACGAAGCTGCCGACCTCGATGGTGCCCAGGCCGGCGGCGGACAGGGCATCGACCAGGCGCACCTTGTCCGCCACGCTGATGGGCTGTTTCTCGTTCTGCAGGCCGTCGCGGGGGCCGACTTCGACCAGGCGGACGGATTTGGGTAGGTTCATGCCTATACTCCGTAGGGTGGATCGGGGCGCGTAACTGGCGCTTTACCATCCACCATGACCAAACGCCGTGAATCCCCAGGTGGACATAAAAGCGATGTCCACCCTACGCGCTAGCCTATTCCAGCTCCACCAGCGCGGTGCCTTCCTTGACCATCTCGCCTTCACTGCAGTACAGCGCCTTGACGGTGCCGGCCTGGGCCGCGCGGATGCTGTGTTCCATCTTCATCGCCTCCAGCACCACCAGGGCGGTGCCGGCTTCGACCGCCTGGCCGACCTCGACCAACACGCGCACGATACTGCCGTTCATCGGTGCCGTCAGCCCGCCGTGACCGGCATGGCCGGCCTCAATGGCGGCGATGGGGTCGAAACGGCTGACGGCCTGCAACTCGCCGTGCCATTCCAGGTACAGGGTATCGCCCTGGCGGATGGCGCTGAGGCGTTGCCGGATCGGCGCCGCGCCGGATGCGGTGCAGAGCAGGGTCTCGCCGACCAGGGTGGCGCTGCCGTTGGGCCGCACCTTGCGGCTCGTGCCGTTGCAGGCCAGGTGCAGGTCGGTCTCGGCGGGCAATCCCAGACGCAGGCCGTTGCCGGCGGCCCAGGGCGAATAGAAATCGTCATGCCGTGGCCGGGCCGGCTCGCTCTGGGTAAAGGCCTCGGCGGCCAGCTGCCAGAAGGCCTCGGGCAGCTCGCCCGCTAGGGGCAGCAGTTCGTCCTGGTGGCGTGGGATAAAGCCGGTGTCCAGCTCGGCGGCGGCGAAGGCTGGGTGGGCCAGCACCCGGCGCAGGAATTTCAGGTTGGTGCGCACCCCGGCCACCGCCGTCTCGTCAAGCATGGCCAGCAGGCGCTGACGGGCCTCCTCGCGGTTCGTGCCCCAGGCGATCAACTTGCCCAGCATGGGGTCGTAGAAGGGCGATACCTCGTCGCCCTGGGCCACGCCGCTGTCCACCCGCCGACCAGGGCCGGCGGCGGCTTCGCGATAAAGGGTCAGGGTGCCGGTGGAGGGCAGGAAATCGTTGTCCGGGTCTTCGGCATAGAGCCGCACCTCAATGGCGTGGCCGTTGAGCGGCACCTGCCCCTGGCTGATCGGCAAGGGCTCGCCGCGGGCGACGCGGATCTGCCAGGCCACCAGGTCCAGGCCGGTGATGGCCTCGGTCACCGGGTGCTCGACCTGTAGGCGGGTGTTCATTTCCATGAAGAAGAAATCGCCGCGGGCATCCAGCAGAAATTCCACGGTGCCGGCACCGACATAGCCGATGGCCTGAGCGGCCTTGACCGCGGCCTCGCCCATGGCGCGCCGCAGTTCGGGCGAGAGGCCCGGCGCCGGGGCTTCCTCGACCACCTTCTGGTGACGGCGCTGGATCGAGCAGTCGCGCTCGTTCAGGTACAGGCAGTGGCCGTGCTGGTCGGCGAACACCTGGATCTCCACGTGCCGGGGTTGCAACACGTATTTTTCCACCAGCATGCGCGCATCGCCGAAGGAGGACAGCGCCTCGCGCTGGGCGCTGGCCAGGGCCTCGGCCAGCTGGCTTTCTTGTTCAACCACCTTCATGCCCTTGCCCCCGCCGCCGGCCGTGGCCTTGAGCAGCACCGGGTAGCCGATGCGCTGGGCGGCGTCGCGGAAGCTGGCCAGGTCCTGGGCCTCGCCGTGGTAGCCGGGCACCAGGGGCACGCCGGCAATTTCCATCAGGGCCTTGGCCGCGGACTTGCTGCCCATGGCGTCGATGGCGCTGGCCGGCGGGCCGAGAAACAGCAGGCCGGCGGCCTCGATGGCGCGGGCGAAGGCGGCGTTTTCCGAGAGAAACCCGTAGCCCGGATGGATGGCCTGGGCGCCGCTGGTCCGGGCCGCGGCGATCAGCTGGTCGATCAGCAGGTAGCTCTCGGCCGGCTTGGCGCCGCCCAGGTCGACGCTCAGGTCGGCTTCGCGCACATGGCGGGCGTGGCGGTCCACGGCGCTGTGCACCGCCACCGTGGTGATACCCAGGGCCTTGGCGGTGCGCATCACCCGGCAGGCGATCTCGCCACGGTTGGCGATCAGCAGGGTGTCCAGGGGTTTGGGGATGATTTTGGGGATGGTTGGCATGCTCATGCGTCGTGCTCCTGCCAGGCGGGTGGGCGTTTCTCGAGAAAGGCTCGCAGGCCTTCCTGACCCTCGGGGCTGACGCGGATACGGGCAATGGCGGTTTCGGTATAGCGGCGCAGGGCCGGGGTCAGCACGCCGGCGCCGACTTCCTTGAGCAGGTCCTTGCTGGCCTGCATGGCCTGGGGGCTGTTGAGCAGCAGCCGGGCCACCCAGTCGGCGACCGCCTGCTCCAGCTGCTCGGGGGCATAGCACTCGGCGAGCAGGCCCAGCTCGCGGGCCCGCGGACCATCGAAGCGCTCGGCGGTCAGGGCATAACGCCGCGCCGCGCGCTCGCCGAGGGCCTGCACCACGAAGGGGCTGATCACCGCGGGTGCCAGGCCGATGCGCACTTCGGACAGGCAGAACTGCGCGTCCGTGGTGCCGATGGCCAGGTCGCAGCAGCTGATCAGCCCCAGGGCACCGCCGAACGCCGCGCCCTGGACCACGGCCAGGGTCGGAATCTTCAGCTGGTAGAGGTTGTGCATCAGTTCGGCCAGCTCGCGGGCATCGGTCAGGTTGGCGTTGTAGTCCAGGGTCGCCGAATGCTCCATCCAGGCCAGGTCCGCGCCGGCGCAGAAGTGCTTGCCGCGTCCGCGCAGCAGCACGAAACGCAGGCTACGGTCGGCCTGCACCGCGTCCAGGACCAGGATCAGCTCGCGGATCATCTGGGCGTCGAAGGCGTTGTGCTTGTCCGGGCGGGCGAGCCAGAGGGTGGCGAAGCCGCGGGGGTCGGTTTCCAGTTCGATGGTGCTGAACGTTGTCATCAATCTGTCCTCATGTAGGGTGGAAGACGCTTTTTTCTTCCACCTGGACCATCCTGCTGGTGGATGGGTAAAGCGTCATCCACCCTACAATCACATCCGGAACACGCCGAAACGGGTTGGTTCGATGGGCGCATTGAGGCTGGCGGACAGTGCCAGGCCCAGGATGTCGCGGGTCTGCGCCGGGTCGATCACCCCGTCGTCCCAGAGTCGGGCGCTGGAGTAGTAGGGGTGGCCCTGGGTTTCGTACTGCTCGAGGATCGGTGCCTTGATGCGCGCTTCGTCCTCGGCGGAAAAGCCCTGGCCGGCGCGTTCGCTCTGTTCGCGCTTGACCTGCACCAGCACGCCGGCGGCCTGTTCGCCGCCCATCACGCCGATCCGCGCGTTGGGCCACATCCACAGGAAGCGCGGGTCGTAGGCGCGGCCGCACATGCCGTAATTGCCGGCGCCGAAGCTGCCGCCGATGATCAGGGTGAATTTCGGTACCTTGGCGCAGGCCACCGCGGTCACCAGCTTGGCGCCGTGCTTGGCGATGCCACCGGCCTCGTATTTCTGCCCGACCATAAAGCCGGTGATGTTCTGCAGGAACAGCAGCGGGATGCCGCGCTGGCAGGCCAGCTCGATAAAATGCGCACCCTTTTGCGCGGACTCGGCGAACAGGATGCCGTTATTCGCGAGGATGGCGATGGGGTAGCCGTGCAGGTGGGCGAAGCCGCACACCAGGGTGGCGCCGAACAGCGCCTTGAATTCATCGAATTCTGAGCCGTCCACCAGGCGCGTGATCACCTCGCGCACATCGAAGGGTTGCTTGGCCTCGGCCGGAATCACCCCGTAGAGCTCGTCGGCGGGATACAGCGGCTGGATCGGCGCGCGGCTATTGAGCTCGCCCAGCTTGCGCCAGTTGAGGTTGGCGACGCAGCGCCGGGCCAGGGCCAGGGCGTGCTCGTCGTTCTCGGCGTAATGGTCGGCCACCCCCGATGTCTTGCAGTGCACATCGGCGCCGCCCAGGTCCTCGGCGCTGACCACCTCGCCTGTGGCGGCGCGCACCAGGGGCGGACCGGCGAGAAAGATCGTCGCCTGGTTGCGCACCATGATGGTCTCGTCGGACATGGCCGGCACATAGGCGCCGCCGGCGGTGCAGGAGCCCATGACCACGGCGATCTGCGGGATGCCCATGGCCGACATGGTGGCCTGGTTGAAGAAGATCCGTCCGAAGTGTTCACGGTCGGGGAACACTTCGTCCTGGCGCGGCAGGTTGGCGCCGCCGGAGTCCACCAGGTAGAGACAGGGCAGGCGATTCTCCTGGGCGATGGTCTGGGCGCGCAGGTGCTTTTTCACCGTCAGCGGGTAGTAGCTGCCGCCTTTGACCGTGGCATCGTTGGCCAGGATCATGCACTCGATACCCTCGACCCGGCCGATGCCGGCGATCACCCCGGCGGCCGGCACGTCTTCGCCATACACCCCATGGGCGGCCAGCTGGCCGATCTCGAGGAAAGGCGAGCCGGGGTCGAGCAGGCGGTTGATGCGCTCGCGGGGCAACAGTTTGCCGCGCGAGCTGTGCCGTTCCTGGGCCTTAGCGCCGCCGCCCTGATGCACCTGGGCGAGCAGGGCGCGCAGGTCCTCGACCTGGCCGAGCAAGGCCGCGCGGTTGGCGACGAACTCGGCGGAGCGGGTGTTGAGCTGGGTGTGCAGGATGGCCATGGACCGACTCCGAAACCTTGGGGTGGATGACGCTTTTTCATCCACCGGCTTGGGTGGAAAACGCTTCGCGGTTATTCACGGGGTGGCCATTCACCCTGCGTGAGGCTAATGCCTTATTTGGTCTCGTTGAACAGCTCGCGGCCGATCAGCATGCGGCGGATTTCGCTGGTACCGGCGCCGATCTCGTAAAGCTTGGCGTCGCGCAGCAGGCGGCCGGTGGGGTATTCGTTGATATAGCCGTTGCCGCCGAGGATCTGGATCGCGTCCAGGGCCATCTGGGTGGCGCGCTCGGCGGTGTAGAGGATCACCCCGGCGGCGTCCTTGCGGGTGGTCTCGCCACGGTCGCAGGCCTGGGCCACGGCATAGAGGTAGGCGCGGCTGGCGTTGAGCTGGGTGTACATGTCGGCCACCTTGCCCTGGATCAGCTGGAACTCGCCGATGCTCTGGCCGAACTGCTTGCGGTCGTGGATATAGGGCACGATCACATCCATACAGGCCTGCATGATGCCGGTCGGACCGCCGGACAGGACCACGCGCTCGTAGTCCAGCCCGCTCATCAGCACCCGCACGCCACCGTTGAGCTGGCCCAGGACGTTCTCTTGCGGCACCTCGACGTTGTCGAAGAACAGCTCGCAGGTGTTGGAGCCGCGCATGCCCAGCTTGTCGAACTTGCTGCCGCGGGAAAAACCCTTCCAGTCGCGCTCGACGATAAAGGCGCTGATGCCGTGGGCGCCTTTTTCCAGGTCGGTCTTGGCGTAGATCACATAGGTGTCGGCATCCGGGCCGTTGGTGATCCAGGTCTTGCTGCCGTTGAGCACATAGCGGTCACCTTGCTTGTCGGCACGCAACTTCATGGAGACCACGTCGGAGCCGGCATTCGGCTCGCTCATGGCCAGGGCGCCGACATGCTCGCCGGACACCAGCTTGGGCAGGTAGCGGGCCTTCTGCTCGACGCTGCCGTTGCGCTTGATCTGGTTGACGCACAGGTTGGAGTGGGCGCCGTAGGAGAGGGCGACCGAGGCCGAGGCGCGGCTGATCTCCTCCATGGCGATCACATGGGCCAGGTAGCCCAGGCCCGAGCCGCCGTACTCTTCCTCCACCGTGATACCCAGCAGGCCCATGTCCCCCAGCTTGCGCCAGAGGTCGGCGGGGAACAGGTTGTCGCTGTCGATGGCCGCCGCGCGCGGGGCGATCTCGGCGCGGGCAAAGCCCTGCACCTGGTCGCGCAGCATGTCCAGGGTTTCGCCATGGGCGAAGTTGAGTGACGGATAGCTCATGGTTCCACCTGTGAGTTCGTTTCTAGCTTTAGTGGTTAATATTTTGTTTTTAAACAGTTTCTGCAAGGGCGCTCAAACAGCGCTCTTCGGCCGTATCCAGCTCCAGCTGCATTTGCTGGATGTCCAGTAGCTGCTGCTCGAGCTGGGCGCGGCGCTCGGCGATCTTGTCCATAAAGGTCTGCAGCTGCTTGCGATTGCCATGCACCGGGTCGTACAGCTCGATCAGCTCCTTGCATTCGGCCAGGGAAAAGCCGATCCGCTTGCCGCGCAGGATCAGCTTGAGGGTGACCTTGTCCTTGGCGCTGTACACCCGCTCCAGGCCGCGGCGCTCGGGGGCCAGCATCTGCTGTTCCTCGTAGAAGCGGATGGCGCGGGGGGTGATATCCAGCTCGCGGGCCAGCTCGGAGATGGAATAGGACGTGGAGGACATAGTGGCAGCTCGTATTTACCTTTACGTAAACGTAAATCTGGAAGCCCAATTAGTCAACCTCGCAGCGCTTAGGCAGAAGCTTAACCGTTTTCTATTTTTTGGTATTAATCTATTAAAATACAATTACTTGAAGTGTTTTTTTAATAAAATACATAAATAAAAGCGCTTGCGAAATTCGCACCCTGGCTGGTGGGTTTAGGTCGATTGCCTGGAATACAGCCTTGTCGAACAATCTAGTTAGCGCTAACATCGTTTCAAACAAAAAACGGCTCTGCCCGAAAGCGCATCCTGGAGCACCCATGCAGACAGTCTCTTCCCCCTCCGTTGCGGCCCGTCGTACCCTGGTCGTCATGGGTGTCAGCGGATCCGGCAAGACCGAGATCAGCCAGGTAGTGGCCGCTGAACTGGGCTGGCGGCCTATCGAGGCCGACCGGTTCCACCCCGAGGAAAACGTCGAGCGCATGCGTGCCGGTATTCCCCTGACCGATGAAGACCGTATCCACTGGCTGGATGCGCTGATCGCCGAGATGCAGGCGGTCCAGGCCAAGGGCGAAGGTTTCGTGCTCGCCTGTTCAGCGCTCAAAGGGGCTTATCGCGAACGTCTGCGCGCCGCCGTACCGGGTTTGCAGTTCGCCCATCTGGCCATCGACCACGCCACCGCGGTGCAGCGGGTGGGCGCACGGCCCGGGCATTTCATGCCGATCTCCCTGGTCGATAGCCAGTTCGCCACCCTCGAGTCGCCCAGCGGCGAAGCCCATGTACTGACCGTCGACGCCGCCCAGAGCCGCGCCGAGGTGGTCGCGCAGATTTGCGCCTGGGCGGGCCGTGACCCTTCAACCGAGGCGCTGGCGGCTTCTTCCATGGCTCGGATTGATAGCGCTAACCATGAGTCTCGGCTGAGTGCCGAGCCCATCTACAGCGGCGGGCTGGCGCAGCTGTTCGACCGCCTGACCGATGGCCTGATGGCCGTGCTGATGGGCTTTATGGTGGTGGCGGTGTTCACCAACGTGGTGCTGCGCTATGCCTTCGGCACCGGTTGGGCCGGCGCCGAAGAGCTGTCGCGCCTGGCCTTCGTCTGGCTGGTGTTCGTCGGTGTGGCCTCGAGCATGCGTCGCGGCGAACTGATGAGCTTTCGCATGCTGCGTGACCGCTTCCCCCTCGCGGCCCGGCGCCTGGTCGATTCGCTTAGCTGGCTGCTGGTGATAGCCGCCAGCGTGCTGTCGACCCTGGGCGCCTGGAGCCAGGTGCGCTACGGCTGGGGCAATCAGAGCACGGTGGTCGGCTACCCGGTGGTGCTGGCGATGATCCCGGTCCTGGCCTCTATGGCGGTGCTCGCGGTCCTGGCGCTGGTGCAGCTGGTCAATCTTTGGCGCAAACCGCCGGGGCCTGAGTCGCTGGCCAATATCGCGGCCGATTGAGCACGTTTTTACCTTTACCCCCTAACAAGATCGGGCACTGCCCACCGAGGTCCCGCTGATGACCGTCGCTGTCTTTCTCACTTCGCTTCTGGGCTTTATGGCCTTGGGCATGCCCATCGCCTTCGCCCTGATCCTCACCGGCGCGGTGCTGATGTGGTACCTGCAATTCTGGGACGTGCAACTCTTGGCGCAGAACCTGCTCGCCGGTGCCGACAGCTTCCCGCTGTTGGCCGTACCGTTCTTTATCCTGGCCGGCGAGTTGATGAATGCTGGGGGCATCTCCAAGCGCATCATTGCCATGGCCCAGGCCTATTTCGGCCACCTGCGCGGCGGGCTCGGCTATGTGGCGATCGCCGCGGCCGTGCTGCTGGCCAGCATGTCCGGCTCGGCACTGGCCGATACCGCGGCCCTGGCCACCCTGTTGCTGCCGATGATGCGTCAGCGCGGCTACCCGCTGCACGCCTCTGCCGGGCTGGTGGCAGCGGGCGGCATCATCGCGCCGATCATTCCACCGTCGATGCCCTTCGTCATCTACGGGGTGGTGACCAACACCTCGATCAGTCAGCTGTTTATGGCCGGGTTGGTGCCCGGTTTGATCATGGGCCTCGGGCTGGTCTTCGCCTGGACCCTGATCGCCCGCGGTTTCAGCGAACCGAGCCCGCCCAAGGCGAGCAAGGCCGAACGCCGCCATGTGCTGATGGACGGCGCCGCGGCGCTGATGCTGCCGGTGATCATCGTCGGCGGACTGCGCTTCGGCATCTTCACCCCGACCGAGGCGGCGGTGGTGGCGGCGATCTATGCCCTGGGCGTCTCGACCTTGCTGTACCGCGAGCTGAGCTGGGCCAGCTTCACCGAGACCCTGACCCGCGCCAGCCGCACCACCGCCTCGGTGATGTTCCTCTGCGCCGCGGCCACGGTGTCGGCCTATATGGTGACCCTGGCCCAGCTGCCCGAGGAGATCGGCGTCATGCTCGGGCCGCTGCTCGGGCATCCGTACCTGCTGATGATCGCCATCATGCTGCTGATGGTCGCGGTGGGCATGGTCCTGGACCTGACCCCGACCATCCTGATCCTGGCCCCGGTACTGGCGCCCATCGCGATAAAGGCCGGCATCGACCCGGTGTATTTCGGCGTGATGTTCGTGCTGATCGGCTCTATCGGCCTGATCACCCCGCCCGTGGGCACGGTGCTCAACGTGGTTGGCGGTATCGGCAGGTTGCGCATGGAAATCCTGGTGCGCGGGGTGATGCCATTCTTCCTGATTTACCTGTGCATCGTCGCATTGCTGGTCGCTTTTCCGGCCATCGTGACCGTGCCGCTGATCTGGCTGCGTTAATCCCTTTTCCACAACAATAAGAGGTACTCGCTGATGAAACGTCCATTGCTCACCGTATTGGCCGCGGCCCTGCTGCTCGGCCCGCTGGCCACGCTCACCGCCCAGGCCGACGAGGTCCGTTCGCGGATGATCCGCTTCGGCTACGGCCTTAACGAACAGAGCAACCAGGGCCGGGCGGCCAAGCTGTTCGCCGAGGAAGTCGCCAAGGCCTCCGAAGGCAAATTGAAGATGCGTACCTACGCCGCCGCCAGCCTGGGTTCGGACGACCAGATGCAGAGCGCCTTGATTGGCGGCGCCCAGGAAATGATGGTCGGCTCCACCGCCACCCTGGTGGGCATCACCCCGGCAATGGCGGTGTGGGATACGCCGTTCCTGTTCACCCGCGAGCAGCAGGCCGATGCCGTACTGGACGGCCCGGTCGGTCGCCAGGTCATGGACAAGCTGGAAGAGAAGGGCCTGGTGGGTCTGGTCTACTGGGAAAACGGCTTTCGCAACATGACCAACAACACCCGGCCGATCACCCGACTGGAAGACTTTTCCGGGATCAAGCTGCGGGTTATGCCCAATCCGGTGTTCCTCGAGACCTTCAAGCTGATGGGGGCCAACGCGGTGCCACTGCCGTTCTCCGAGCTGTTCACCGCCCTGGAGACCAAGGCGGTGGATGGTCAGGAAAACCCCTTCAATACCATCCTCTCCTCGAAGTTTTTCGAGGTGCAGAAGTACCTGACTGTCACCAACCACGTCTACAGCCCCTGGATAGTCACGGTATCCAAGCGTTGGTGGGACGGTTTGTCGCCGACCGAGCAGGGCATCCTGATGGACGCAGCGATCAAGGCCCGGGATTTCGAGCGCCGGGACACCCGCGAAGAAGCGGTCAAGGCCCTGGCCCAGCTCGAGGAAAAAGGCATGCAGGTCAACACGATCAGCGCAGCCGAAGTGCAGCGCATGCGCGAGCAGGCCAAGCCGGCTATCCAGCGGGTGATCGATACCGTCGGCCAGCCGCTGTTCGACCAGGTGCAGGCCGAGTTGGCCAAGGCCGAGTAGGCGGCTCATTGGCGGTCAACGCCGATGTCAGGCTGACCGTCGTGCCTGCTAGAATCGCTCGCCTCCTGCCGATGGAACAGCCATGAGCCCACGTCGTCGTCGCTCCGCCGAACGCGTCACCCTGTCCGATGTGGCCAAGGCCGCCGGCTGCTCGCTGATGTCCGCCTCGCGCGCCCTGTCGCAACCGGAGCGGGTGTCCGAGGCCCTGCGCGCGCAGGTGATGCAGGCGGCCAAGGACCTGGGCTACGTGGCCAATCCGGCGGCGCGGGCCCTGGCCAGCTCCAAATCCAACCTGGTGGCGGTGCTGATTCCCTCGCTGTCCAACTCGGTGTTCGTCGACACGGTCGAGGCGATCCAGCGGGTGCTGATGCCCGCCGGTTTCGAGATGATGATCGGCGTCAGCCACTACCGCCCCGAAGAAGACGAGCGCCTGCTGCGCTCCTACCTGGCGCACCAGCCGGCGGGGCTGTTGCTCACCGGTTTCGAACGCAGCGACAGCGCGCGGGAGATCCTCGGCGGCTGCCGCGGCCCCATCGTGACCATGATGGAGCTGAGCGATGCCGAGGACGAGTACTGCGTCGGTTTTTCGCAACTGGATGCCGGCGCGACCATGACCGAGGCCCTGGTCGCCCGTGGTTATCGGCATATCGCCTTCGCCGCTGCCCAACTCGACCCGCGCACCTTGCAGCGGGCCGAAGGGTATCGGCAATGCATGCGGGCCCACGGGCGTTACAATCCGAGCCTGGAGTTGCTGACCCCGGAGCTTTCGTCCATCGGCCTGGGTGCTACGTTGCTGGATCGCCTGCTGCTGCAGCATCCGCAGACGGACGCAGTGTTCTTCAACAACGACGACTTGGCCCTGGGGGCACTGTTCCGCGCCCGTCAGCTTGGCCTGGCCGTCCCGCAGCGCCTGGCCATCGCCGGCTTCAACGACCTGCCAGCCGCCGCCTGGGTGCATCCGGCGCTGACCACGGTCCGCACCATCCGTGGCCGCATCGGCCAGTTGGCCGGGGAAATGCTGCTGACCCTAATGCGCGGCGAACAGCCGGCCGAGCATTGCATCGATGTGGGTTTCGAACTGGTGCTGCGCGACAGCGCCTGAACCCGGGTAGGGTGGATGATGTCGTTTTCATCCACCCACTCGTCATCGTCATGCCCGCGACGGCGGGTATCCAGTCGGGTAGGTTGGTGGATGACGCCGTTTTCATCCACCCTCGCAACTGCAGGCTACACCGCCGACTGTTTGAGCCGACCCCAGTACAGCAGGCGCTTGACCAGCAAGGCGGTGATGGGAAAAGTCAGGGCGTAGAGCAGGCTGGCGGCGGCCGGCTGGTCCAGCAGCAGCCAATAGGCCAGGGCGACGCCCAGGCCGGAATCCAGCTGGTCGCCCAGCACCACCCAGCGTGACGGGGCGACGCCGGGAGCGATGCCCAGGCGGCGCTTGATCCAGGAGTTGGGCAGTTCGGCCAGCACATAGGCCAGGCCGGCCACAACGCCGACCAGCCACAGCGGTTGGCTGAAGACCGCCTGCTCGCCCAGCAGCCGTTCGCTGGGCCACAGGCACAGGGCGCCGAAGGCGGTGAGCAGCGGCACCAGCAGCACGCCGCGCCAGGTCTTGTTGGCGCCGAACAGGCCGGCGTGAATCGGCAGGCGCAGGGCCGGCAACACGTTGCGGGTCACCGCCAGCATATGCAGCACGCCGCCGATCACTACCGGCACCTGCAGATACAGGGCAATCAACAGGGCGTCAGACAAGGCCGTTCTCCAGAAACCATTGCAGCAGCGCCAGCAGCACGAAGCCACCCAGGGTCAGGGCGAAGATGTGCGAGAGCCGCTTGAACTTGAAAAAGGGCCGACGCAGCAGCATGGCATTGGCGAACGCGACTATGGCCACCGCCAGCAGGGCGTGCAACCAGAGCGGCGGCAGCCAGAGCACCAGCACCTGGTAGGCGCCGAGGCCGAAGACGCTCCAGAACACCGGCATGCCCAGGTAGGCCAGCTCGTTGCCTTCGCGGATATTGCCGATGTCGTTGAATACCGCCAGGCGGGTACAACCACAACCGATCATCAGCAGCAAAAACAGCCCCCAGGCGCCATCGAAACCCTGCAAGTAGAGGATCAGGGACGGCGCCACCAGGTAGATCTGCATGTCCATGAAACCGTCCAGGTAGCGACCGAACGGTCGCTCGATCTTCAGTCGGCGCGCCAGCTTACCGTCCAGGGCATCGCCGAGCATGCTGATGAACAGCCAGCCGCTGGCCAGGGCGAACAGGCCATGCAGGGCGCAGAGAATGGCCAGGGCCGAGGTCACCAGACCCGTAAGGGTCAGCATGTCCGCGGGGTTCAGGCGCACGATATAGCGCGAGGTGGCGTCGGTGGGCTTCATGGCGGGCTTCCCTCGAGGACCAGGCGACCCTTGCGCAAAGCTTCGCGCAGGGCCGGGCGGTCGATCTTGCTGTTGTGCCGGCCGTCCACCGGCATGCATTCGGTTCGCGCCACGCGGGCCTGGGCAAAGCCGAAGCGCGCCAGCAGCGCGCCCAGCCCGGTCGGTACCTGGCCTTCGATGACCAGCACCAGCTCGCCCGGTTGCCGGTCGTCGCGGCTGATCAGGGCGCTGCGGCGCACCCCGGGCAGGGCGTCCAGGGCTTTTTCCACGGGAAAGCTGTAGTGCTGTTGGCCATCCACCGCCAGGGCGTCCTTGAGCCGACCGCTGAGCCAGAGCCGGCCCTGCTCGTCGAACGAGCCGACATCGCCGGTGCGGTGCCAGACCAGCCCGTCGCCACGGGCAATCTTGCTCTCGGCGGTGGCCAGCGGGTTGTCCACGTAGGCCTTGAGCACATGGGGGCCGGCCACCAGGATCTCGCCCATTTGCCCGGCCGGCAGGCGGGCGTCACGCACCGAGGCTTCATTGTTCAGGGGCTGCTGCGGATCGACGATGCACACCTCGGTCATGGGTGCCGGCCGGCCGACCAGATGACCCGGCTGCCGATGCCAGTCGCGCAACAGTTCCGCCATTTCCACCTCGGCGATCGGCTCGGCCTCGGTCGAGCCATAGACCACCAGGGCCTTGGCGTTGGGAAATACCTCCAGGCAATCGCGCAGCAGCTGCTCGGTGAGGGTCGAACCGCCGACCACCACCGAGCGTACGCCGCGGTAGCGCAGCCCGCGCGCCTGGGCATGGCTTACCAGGCGTTGCAGGTAGGCCGGGGCACCGGCCAGGCGGGTGATGCCCTCCAGCTGGATCTGCCGCAGCACGGCCGTCGGTTGCACCTGGCCAGGCACGGCCAGGTCGGTGGCCGGCAGCACGGTGCTGATGCCACAGCAGAGGTTGTGCAGCACCAGCACCGGAAAACAGGGCAGGTCGATGTCGTCGTCCTGGTCCGGCCAGTGTTCGCGGATGGCGAGGTGCTGGGCCGTGAGGCTGGCATGGGTGCGGTCGGCCCCCTTCGGCAGGCCGGTGCTACCGGAGGTGAAGCTGATCAGGCCATGGCTGTCGGCGGCCACCGCCTCGCAGCGAAAACCCTGGGCCGTGGGTTGCGAGTCGCAGGGCAGGGCACGCACGCCCGGGCAGGTACCGTCCAGGCCCAGGCGCTTGAGGCGCCAGAGGCTGGGCAGTAGCCACCAGCGTTTGATCAGCTCGCGCTCGCCGAGCAGGGCCTGGGCGCCGCTGAAGCGGATCGAAGCCACCAGCCGCGCGCGACTCATGCCGCGGTCCAGCAGCACCGGGACCATGGCCAGGCCCAGCAGGGCGAGGATGGCCGCGTAGAGGTCCAGGTTCGGTTGGGCGATCAGCAGCACCCGATCGCCGCGGCGCAGCCCGGCTTGCTGCAAGCCCTGTTGCAGCTGGGCGGCGCGGGCCAGCAATTCGGCATAGCTCAGGTGGTCCGCGCTGCGGTAGCCGTCCAGCGCGCGCGGCACGCGCAGGGCCAGGCGCTGGGGATGGCGGCGCGCGACCGCGACGATGTCGCTGCAGAAGTTGCCGTTGCTCATAGCGTGCCCTGGTACAGGCCGTAGTGGTGCAGGTCGCCGCCGCCATGGCGCAGGGCGAACTGCCGGGAATTGTTGTCCTCGCGCACCATGGCGCCGACCACCTGCTGGTAATGCGGTTCGGCGCGCAACGACAGCTCGCAGCCCATGGCGGTGAACAAGCCGTGTTCGCGAAAATCCGGGTGTACGCCGCCGGTCTTGGCCAGTATCCGCCTCGGCACAGGCAGCCGGTCGAAGTGTTCCGCCTGTTTCAGGTCCGCCGCCGCCAGGCGTTGGGGATTGCCCTGGCGCAGCAGCGGGGCGAAGTCCGGGTAGGTCAGGAAGAAACCGGCAATGCGCCCGTCATGGGCCCGCGCCAGCACCGAACTGCGCGGGCACAGGCGGTCGGCGAAGGCCTGGCCGCAGTGCTGCCCGAAGGCCGCGCGCGACAGCGGCGTGTAGGCGAAATTGGCGCCGAACACCGCGTCTACGAAGCCGTACAGCTCGTCCAGGTGTTCCATCCAGAATTCGCCGGTCATGGCCTCCAGGCTGACCACCCGCTCCAGCTGTGGCTTGACCCGCAGGTAGTCCGGGCGCACCGAGGCGGCGGTGTCCGCCAGGTCGTTGAAGGTCGACAGGTAACGGTGACGCAGGTCGAAGCCCAGGGACTCGAGCAGGGCCGGGTAGTAGGGCGGGTTCCAGGGCTCGCCGGCGAAGCAGCCGGCCTCGAACGCGTCCAGGCGCAGGCGGTAGGCGCCGAAGGTGCTGAAGTTGATCGGCCCGTACAGGCGGCTGGCGCCCTGACCGCGGGCCCAGTCGCGCAGGCCCTGGAACAGCGCCCGGCTCGGCGCCGGGTCCTCGACGCTTTCCCAGAACCCGAAGAAGGCCGCCGGCTGGCCATCGATGAGCTGGTCGCTGACGAAGCCGGCCAGGCGTGCCTGGCCGGGGATCGCCCCGAGCCAGGCGCTGCCGCTGACGAACCAGGGGTTGGCGCGGGAAAACTGCCGCTGCAGGGCCTGGGCGTCTTCGCCCAGCCAGTGCGGGTCCTCGGCATAGAGCTGCCGAGGCAGCTCGACGAAGGCGTCGGGCAGCGCGGCGTCCGGCTGCCAGGGGCCCATCTGCAGGTCCTGCATCCAGGTCTCAGCCATGGGCCACCTCCGCCACGGGCTGCTCGACCGGCGCCTCGCCGGTGTCCTGGGCAACGTCGCCCTCGGGCAGGTCCAGGCGCTCGATGGTGCCGGCCGCGCCGTCCATGCGCACGCGCTCGCCGTTGCGCAGCAGGGCGGTGATCCCGGGGATCCCGACTATGGCCGGGATCCCCAGCTCGCGGGCGACCACGGCGGAGTGGGAGAGGGTCGAGCCGCGCTCCACCAGAATGCCGCCGGCGGTGGGGAACAGCGGCGCCCAGCCCGGGTCGGTGCGCACGGTGCAGAGGATCTGGCCGTTGAGCGAGAGTTCGTCCTGGGGCGAGAAGATCAGCCGGACTTTTTCCTCGACTATGCCGGGGTAGCAGCCGATGCCGCGGATATCGCCGTCCACTTGCACGACCGGGGTGTGCGGATAGGCATAGGCGTTGTGCCGGTAGACCATGCCCCAAGTCCAGAAATGGTGTGGCAGGTCGTGGTCCTCGTAGCCGGCGAACTCGACCTGGCGGGCGGTGACCAGACTTTTCAGCTCGGTCTGCACGGCGCGGCCGTCGTTCAGGGCATAGAGCTCGTCCAGGCTCAGGTAGAAGACATCGCGCGGCGCGTCCAGCACCTCGTCCATGGCCAGCTGCTGGCCGATTTCCAGGAACAGGTCGCGGTACAGGCCGAACATGCGGGTGCGCGCCAGACGCATGTTCTCGCGGTTACGGATGGCCGAACGCAGTTGTCCCAGGTGCTTCTTGAAGGTGCGCAGGGTGCGGGCGCCCTGGCGGCCGATGGCACCGAAGGCCTGCTCCTCGGCCTGCTGGCGATAGCGCGCCTCGTTGGCCGCGAGGGTTTGCGGGGTCAGGTCCGGACGGCTCAGGTAGTTCTTGAGGATGGCGAAGAGAAAGCTGGGGTCCTGGCGCAGGGTGATGGATTCGAGCTTGAGCTCGCCCATGGTGCGGTCGCCGTACTGCTCGATATAGTGCAGGCACTGCCCGTAAAAGTGCGGGTCCCAGACCTGCACGCGGCCCAGCAGGCTGGCGTTGTCGGCCTGCTCGATCAGCGCCTGCAGTTCGGGCTGGGTGCGCACGTAGGCGCACATGCGCAGCAGCAGCTTGGTCGGCTCGGTGCTTTCGATGCCGTCCTCGCCGGACAGCAGGTTGTTCTGCAGCACCTCGGGTTGCTCGAAACCGGCGGCCACCAGGGCGCGGTGCACGCGGCCGTTCATCATCATCACGTAGAAATCGTTGACTATGGGCGAGGTCCAGCGGTGCAGCAGTTCGCGGTCCAGGCGTCGGGCTTCGTCGATCAGCTCGCCGACGCTCAGGCAATGCAGCTGGTCGCGGGCGATGCTGCGGTAGGCCTGGTCGAACATGGCGCGGAATTCGCCGACCAGGGCGTCCATGCGGCGAAAGCCGCGGGTCAACAGGAACAGCGCGCGCAGCACCTGGGGCAGCTTGGCCAGCTTGGCGCCCAGGCCCAGCGCTTGGTCCTGCACCAGGTCGACCGGGTCGGTCAGGCCCATCATGCGTTCCAGGTCGGCCTTGTTGGTCTTGAACGAGGGCAGCAACAGCAGGCCGCGGTACCAGTTGTTGATGTTGTAGTAGACCCGGCCGTGGATCAGCCCGAGCATATTGTCCAGCATGTCGCGGTGGGCCTGGATCTGCCCCTCGGACACCCCGATCACCCGCATGGTCTGCTCGTACACCGTGGCGTAGGCGCGGTTGGCGAAGGAAAAGGTCAGGGGCGTGGTCACCCCGCAATAGGACTCCTGGATATTCGAGTTATCGAACACCAGGCGCTGCCCGGTCGGCTGGCTGGGCGCCGGCAGGCGGGTCACGGGGCGGGTCTGCAGGATATAGAACTGCTCGCCGCGCAGGGTCCACTCGATGTCCTGGGGAAAACGCAGCAGGGTGGCGATCCGCTGACCCTGGTCGCGCAGCGCGAGCACCTGGGCGTCGCTCAGGGCGCGGGCATGGCGCTGGGCCTCGTCCACCTCGCATTCCTGGGTACCGCGTCCACCGGCGCGGTCGAAGCACACGGCGACGTCCTTGTCCGCCAGCTGCACCTCAATGCCGTCGTCGAACAGGCCGACGCTGTATTCATCGGTGTTGCACAGCCCCGAGACGATGCCTTCGCCCACGCCCCAGGCCGCGGAGATCAGGGCATGGCGCCGGCTGCCGGTGATCGGGTGGGCGGTGAACATCACCCCGGACACCTCGCCCTCGACCATTTCCTGGACGATCACCGCGGCGCGGATATCGCTCAGGGCGATGCCCTTGGTCAGGCGGTATTGCAGGGCCCGGGCGTTGAAGGCCGAGGCCGCCACCTGCAGCAGGCTCTGCTCGATGGCCTCCAGGCCCTGCTGGAACAGGTAGCTGTCCATCTGTCCGGCGAACGAGGCGCCCTGGGCATCCTCGCCCAGCACCGAGGAGCGCACGGCGAACAGCACGTCCTCCTGGCCGGCCAGGGTCTCGGCCAGCTGCTCGCGCAGCTCGGCGGGCAGGGTGGCGGCCAGCACCTGGGCCTGGATCTCCCGGGCCAGGGGTTCGATGGCGGCGCTGTCCTGGCCGACCAGTTTCAGGCGCGCCTCGATGGAGGCGCTGAGCTGGTTGCGCTCCAGCAGCAGCTGGAAGGCCTCGGTGGTCATCACCCACCAGCGCGGCACGGGCAGGCCCTCGCGGCTGAGGCGGGCGAGGTTGGCCGCTTTACCACCGAGCTGCTCGGGGGGCAGAAACAGCGCCTGTTCCTGGGTATAGAAGTACTGAGTCATGACAGGCGAACCCCTTCGATTTCAAGCAGGTGACGGAAGGTGCGGTAGACCCTTTCCATAAATGGGTAGTGGCGGAAGGTGTGGGCCATCAGGTACATGGGCAGGCGATTGACCATCAGGTCGCGCAGCGCCAGCTTGTAGCCGTAGCGCCATTCTTCCGGGTCGATGGCCTGGCCGCTGTGCCGCTCCAGCTCCAGGCGGTGCAGCTCCAGGTAGTGCTGCACGGTGGCCGGGTCGACCGGGGCGATCAGGCTGAAGCCCAGCAGTTCGGCCAGGTCGTGCTGGGGCAGGTGCAGGGTCGCCAGCTCCCAGTCGTAGGCGCACAGGCGCAGGCCTTCGGGGGTGTTGCGCAAGGCGATATTGCGCGGGTTGAAGTCGTTGTGAATCAGGGTGCGCGGCATGCGCTCGATGTCCGCCCACCAGTCGCCGATGCCGCTGACGATGCTGCGGAACACGCTCAGGTGCTCCTCGCTGAACCACACCGGGAATTCCTCCCGGGCATGGGTGCCGAGCAGTTCCCACAGGCGGCGTTTTTCCAGCATGCCGGCGGCGGTCGGATAGTCCACCAGCCAGGGTTGCTGCTTGAGCTCCTCCTCGCGGCCGTACCAGATGCTGTGTACCTCGGCGATGCCGCGGATGGCCGCCTCCAGGTGCGCCGGGCCCCAGCCGCGGGTGTCGTCGGCGCTGTCCATCAACTCCAGGCCTTCGAGCAGTTCCTCGATGATCACATAGGCTTCGCGCTCGGGGTCCTCGACCACGCCGTAGACCGTGGGCGCGTTGCGGGTGAAGCGCGGGTCGCGCTGGCTCATCACCGCCAGTTCGCGGATATGGCAGCCCTTGAAGCCGATCTGTTCGCGGTACTGGTTGAACACCTGGGCCAGACGCGCATCGCACATGCTGGCCATGCTGTTGAGCATGATGATGACTTCGCCGTCCAGGGGCTTGACCTTGGCCATGACCCGCACGTCGCCGGCGTTGCTCTTGAAGGTGAAGGGGAAGTGCCCCAGCAGCTTGCTGACCTTGTGCGCGGTCAGCTCGGTGATGATGCTCGACCCCTGGTTCTCGAACTCCAGGGGTTCCACGGCATAGGGCCGCAGGTCGCTCAGGCCGCTGTTGGCCAGGGCCTCGGCGAAGAACACGGTGTCCAGGTCGACCAACTTGAGGTAGTTGACCGGGCGGTTGCGCCCGAGGCGCTCGTGGGCGCGGGCGAACTGGTCGGCGGCGATGGCCGCCAGGGTCGACAGGTCCAGGGCCAGGCAGTAGCCGACGATTACCTCGGCCAGCTTGTGCGCCTTGCCGGGACCGGCGCAGTCGATCAGCTCCAGGCATTCGCGCTGTTGCGGCAGGTTGGTGCCACCGCCGACGGTGCCGATGACCAGCGAGGGCATGGTCATGATGCAGTACACGTCGCCGTCTTCGTTGAGTTCCAGGTGCAGCTGCGCCAGGGCCGACTCGTGCACGCAGGCGATGTCCTGACCCAGGGCGGTGAACATCGCCGCCACCACGTTGGCGACGTTGATATTGAAGCCGATCATGCCGGCCGCCAGCGAGCCGGTGACGAAATTCTGGTAGGCGGTGACCAGCTGCTTGGCGGTGACCTTGAGCACCCGCTGGCAGGTTTCGTCGGTCAGCACCGATTCGGCCATGACCCGCACGCCGCGCCCCTTGAGGAAGGTCTGGTAGGTGACCTTCTTGTCGTTGGACAGGTTGGCCTCGACCATGAAGTCCAGCACCTTGAGGCCCTCGAAGCGCTGCAGCTGCTTGAAGATCCACTGGCAGGCCTGCCAGGTGCAGGTGGTGGTCATGTTCTGCCCGGCGGCATCGCCGGTTTCGTAGATGAAATGCACGTGCACATTGCGGCCCATGACCTGGGCCTGGACTTCCACCAGCTTGGCGAAGTTGGAGAACTTGCGCACCTCCAGGGCCAGGTCCTGGCTCTGGTCCTGCACCCAGTCAGCGAAGAACAGCGCCTGTTTCATGCAGCCGAAGGCGAACAGCGGCACGCGCATCATGCGCTGGCCGATCACCCGGGTGGTCACCCCGCCCGAGCGCGACAGGGCGGTGGCGCCGCGGGTGGCCGATGCCAGCAGGGCGCCCTCGGAGGTGGCCATGGGCGCGTAGAACAGCCCCACGGCGTGCTCGCCCTTGATATGCAGCGGGCCGGCCAGGCCCACGGGGATTTCCACCGTGCCGATAAAGGCCTCGATATTGCTGACCAGTTTGCGCGGATCCAGGCGGGTCTGTTCCACCTCGCGCAGCTGCGCGCCGGTCTGCTCGCGGGCGAAGGCCAGGCGCTCCTGCCGGGCCTGCTCGGTATACAGGCCGCGGGCCGGCACCTTGGGCAGGGTCAGCTCGTCGTAGAGCATTTCGGCGCCGCGCTGGGGCTGCATGCGCATGCGGTAGCTGAGTTCCCACAGGCGCTGGGTAGTGGTCTCGCAATCGTCGCTGGACAGCAGCAGGTGCGGGCCTTCGGCGGTTTTGCGCACATGCTCCAGGCGCATATTGGGCAGCACGAAGTCCTGGCCCAATGCATGCAGCTGCAGGTCCTTCAGGGCACTGCCCAGGTCCGGCAGCAGGCTGCTGGGCGGCACTCGGACCCAGAGGTGATCCTTGGACACTTCAAGGGGGGTCAAGGGGCTGAGCGACGTGGGCACCAACAGGGTCAGGCAGGCCTGGTGCTTTTCGCTGAAGGACATACGCTGCGCGTCGTCTTGGGTAGTGAGTCGCATGCTCTGTTCCTCAGGTCAAAGATAAAATCAGGCCGCGCTCGATCACCACCACGGCGATCAACACGGCGTAGCCGGCCAGCATGGTCAGGGCGACCAAGGCTTCGTTCTTGCCGCGCAGGGCCGCAGAGGGCGCGCGGATAAAGGCCAGCAGCTGGCGCACCGCCAGGCCGTAGAAGGCCAGCAGCACCAGCACCGCCCAGACCGGCAGGCGTCCGACCAGCAGGTCGAGCAGCCACAGTTGGTTGGCGACCATGGCCGTGACCAGCGCCATGACCACCAGCGCCGAACTGCGGGTACCGAAGACCCGCGAGTAGGAGTCGATGCTATCGCGCTCTTCTTCCGGGCCCTTGGTCTTGCGGGTGATCTCGAAACAGAAGCCGCTGACGAAGGCCAGGCTCATCATGCTCAGCAGCGCCGGGCTCAGGGCGACGCCGGGCAGGGCCAGGTTGGCCAGCCACCAGACCACCAGGGGCATGACCAGCATGTGCGACAGGGCGTACCAGGTCAGGTGCCGGTTGAGCCAGTCATGGATAAAGAACTCCTTGGCCATCAGCCCGGTCCAGAGCATCAGCGCGGCCCAGGCCAGGGTGACCGGGCCTGGCAGCATGCCCAGGCCGCGGTCCAGCCAGAGCGACCACATCAGCTGGGCGAGCACGGCCAGCAGGCCGGCGGTTTTCAGATGCCCGAGGGTGATCAGCCCGCTTTGCAGCACCCGTTGGGGGTGGTTCTGGCAGTCCTGGGCGTAGTCCTTGTGCTCGTCCAGCACCCGCAGCAGCAGGAAGAACGACCAGGTGATCAGGCAGCCGACCAGGTCCTGCAGGCTCAGGTCCACGCTGCCGCCCAGGCCCGCGCGCACCACGGCGGCGGTGGTCAGGTAGAGGATGAAGAACAGCAGGGCGTTGGCGAAGGGAAAGCGTTCCTTGAGCCAGGCGGAAAAACGGCTGGCAAAGGGTGAAGCGGTACTCAGTGCGTGGGTGTGCATGGCAATCCCTGTTAGGAAATGGATGGAGTCGGGGAAACAGTGGCGGAGCCGTTGCGCGGCCAGAGGCTGCGGTGGACGTGGCCGTCGATAAACCAGCCCTTGAGCAGCGCCAGGTAGCTACGCCGCTCGACCACGCCGTGGGCCAGCAGCAGCGGGCGCATCAGCTCGACGGCGCGGCCCATGTGGTAGAACGGCAGGCGCGGAAAAATATGGTGGACCACGTGGCAGTCCCCCGAATCCCAGAAGAACAGCAGGCGTGTCACGGGACCGGTGCGGTAGCAGGTGGACCAGTGCCAGGGGTTTTCGGGATTGGCCTCGGCGTGCTCGATGACGATCCGCAGGCTGTTGACGACAGGCCCCATGACCAGCACCGGCAGGGCGTAGCCGAGCAGGGTATGGGCCGGGAAGTACCAGGCCAGCGGCAGCAGGGCCAGCAGGCCGCCACGCAATAGCCACTTCTCGATCCGGGCGTGGCGCTCGATCAGGGCGCCCTGGCCGCTGACGTCGTGGTAGCCCTTGAGCGATTCGCCCGCCTTGAGCTTGCCGGCCTGGGCCAGCTTGATCCCCAGCAGGCTGGCGAACAGCCAACGCTTGGCGCGGCTGTCCAGTTGCTGCTTGTAGGCTTCGGTGTCCTGGGCGGTACCGATATACCGGTGATGGGCCAGGTGGGCCTGCTCGTAGCCGGTGGGCAGGGACAGGCGCGGCAGGGTCAGCAGCACGCTTCCCAGCCAGGAGCCGCGTGCACCCCAGACCCGGCGGTGGACGAACAGGTCGTGACTGACCAGCCCCAGCAGCTGCAGCAGAAACCCCTGCAGGACGAACAGCAGGCCCCAGAGCGGGCCGACGGGCAGGCTGGCCAGTGCGTGCAGGTTGAGCCCGAACAGACCGAGCCCGGTGATTACGGCCAGGCCATCCAGCCAGGGCCGCGGGCGATGCAGGGCGGCGATGGTGTCGCGGCCCAGGGCCTGGCTGATCCGTTGACGGACCTGGGTCAGGTCCTGTTCGACCGGCCACTGTGCCGGTGTGCTGTGCTTATCCATGGGAAATTCCTTTTGCCAGGGGGTGGGGGGTGGACGCGGCGGCGTCCGCCAGGGGCTGCCGCGCCATGTCGCGTTTGTCGATAAACAGAAACAGGATGGGCAGCAGGAACAGGTCCACCAGCAAGGCGAAGGCGATGGTGATGATGGTCACGGTGGCGGTGTTCACCGTGATCTGGATATTTGAGTTGGCCAGCCAGGCAAAGCCCATGCCCAGCACCAGGGTGGTGGTCAGCAAGGCGAAGCCGACCTTGCGAAAGGCCGCGCGGATGGCGTCTTCGGGGTGCAGGCCCTGACGTCGGGCATGCTCGTACTTGCTGATGAAGTGAATGGTGTCGTCCACCACCACGCTGAAGGAAATGCCCAGCACCAGGGTCAGACCCAGGTCGATATTGCCGTTGAGCAGGGCCCAGGCGCCGAACGCCATGCCGATGGGAACCAGGTTGCCGATAAAGCTGGCGAAGCCCAGGCGCCAGGCGCCGAACACCAGCATGACGAACAATGACTCCATCAGCAGCGAGCCGAGCATGCCGCCGAACATGCCGGTGATGGAACGCGCGCCGATATTGGCGAACATCAGTGACAGCGAGGCGCCGCCGCTCTGCATGGCGGCCGGCAGATGGTCCCGCTGCCAGTCCTGGGCGGCCTGGTCCACGGCGATGATCGCCTGGCCGCTGGAGGTGCCGACCGCGACCCGCAGGCGCGATTCCGAGCGGTCGAAGCGGACCAGGTAGTTCAGGTCCATGCCCAGGGGCATCGACAGCTCGTATTGCAGCAGGTACTGGGCGATTTCCTCGCGGCTGTCGGGGATGCGGTAATAGGCCGGATCGTCGTCGTGCATCACCTGGTTGACCCGCTTGATCACATCGGCCAGGGAGTTGACCTGGGTGACTTCGGGCTGGGTCTTGAGCCACTGGGCGAAGGCATCGACCCGTTTAAGGTAGGCGGGGTCGACGATCTGGTCGGCGCCGCCAGCGGGCAGCGAATAGTTGATTTCGCCGATGCCGGTCAGGTTCTGGTTCACGAACTCCATGTCCTGGCGGAAGGTGGTATCCGGTGTGTAGTACTTGACGATGTCGTCGTTGATCTCGTTGCGCGGCACGCAGGCGATCAGCAACCCCGCCAGCACCAGCATCGAGGCGAAAATCGGGTAGCGGCGTCTGATCACGAAATCCGCCAGGCTGCCCATCTGCGGCGAGTCGCTGGTCATCAGCGGGGAAATGCGCTTGGGCGGCTTGCCGGGCAGGATCGCCAGCAGCGGCGCGGTGACGAACAGAGTGATCAGCAGGGCGAAGATCACGCCGGCGGCGACTATGTAGCCCATGACCCGGAACGGCGGCGAATCGTTGAAATGCAGGGTCAGGAAACCGATCGCGGTCATCAGCGTGGTCACGGTCATGGCGCCCATGTTGCTGCGCAGGCTCTCGACCATGGCGGACCGTCGGTCGCGGCCGTCGTGCATGCCCTGGATCCAGTTCACCACCAGGTGAATGCCATCGGCGAAGGCCATGGAGAGGATCATGATCGGCGAGACTATGACCGAGTCGTTGATGGTCGGATTGAAGAAACCGATCAGTCCGGCGCCGCCCAAGACCGCCAACTGGCACGCCAGGAAGGTCACCAGCATGGCCTTGATGCTACGGAAGAAATACACCAGCAGCAGCATCATGGTCAGCATGAACCAGGGCCAGACTCGCACGAAGTCGGCCTGGGATTCCTCCGGAAAGGCCTGGTTGGCGATGGTCTGGCCGGCCAGGTGGGTGTCGATGCCCGGGTATTTCTGGCTCAGCTCGGCGACCTGCTCGCGGATAGCCAGTACCACCTCGGGGACTTCCTTGATCTGATCCAGCCCCGGCATGTTCAGGGTCACCCTGACGCCGGCCACCGTGCCCTCGGGGTTGACCAGGGCATTGACCAGGAAGGGCTCGGCCAGGGCCGTGCGGCGAATCTCGGCCAGGGCCGCGGCATCCAGCGCAGAGGGGTCGGACACCAGGTCGGCGGTGTCGATGCTGTCGCCCTCGACCTGCACATGCTGGAAGTTGGTCAGCGACTCGACGCGCTGCACGTAGGGCAGCTGCCAGCTTTGCTCGGTCAGCTCGCGCAGGGCACCGAGAAAGGCCGGGGTAAAGACCGAACCGGACTGCGGCGCCAGGGCGATGATCACCGCATCGGTCTTGGCATAGTCCTGGTGCAGTTTTTCGAACGCCTGGAGTTGGGGGTTTTCCGGGCTGAAGAACACCCGGTGGTCCAAGGAGTAGTGATAACCGCCCAGGCCCGCGGCGCTGGCACCGACCAGCAGCAGGGCGAACAGCATGGCCAGTAGCGGATGGCCGACGATCCAGCTCGAGAGCCGGGCGATTTGCCGGTCGGTCCAGGCCTGTGCGCGGTGTTCTGCGGTGCGTGAAGGTTTCATATCAGGCTCTCGGGCGTGGGCAAAAGGCGCCGGGTAATAAAACGGCGGTGTTGGTCGTCGTGTTCATCAGAAAAACCAGCTCAGTTCCAGGCGCAGAAAATCGTCCTGGGCTAAAGGGCGCAGCTTGTGCCTACTGTCCGGCTCGCGCAGAAAGGCCAGGGCGCTCTGCGGGCGCTCGGCGCCGCCGGCGAAGGCGCGCATTTCCAGCTCCAGCAGCAGGTCGTCGCTGAGCCGGTGCTGGCCTTCGAGGCTGATCAGGCGCTCGCCGGTCTGGCGGTCGAGGATCAGGCTGGCCAGCAGGGTGCTGCTGGCCGCATCGTTAAAGGCCAGGCGCCAGCCCAGCAGCAGATCGTCCTCGAACGGCGTGGTGGCACGCTCGTCGCGGCTGTCATGCAGGTATTCGAGCAGCCAGCCCAGGTCCAGCTGGGTACCGAACGCGCCGACCTGGGTGTATTCCAGGCCGGCATCGGCGGCGTTAAAATTTTCAAGGCCGCCGTTGCGCTGGATGGCCTCGAGCTTCCACAGCAGGTCGCCCTGGGTCACCTGCAGGTCAAGCCCCAACTGGTTGATCAGCGGGTAGTGGGGCGCCAGCACCGGCTGGTAACCCGGTGCGAAGCCGACGAGCTGGCCATCGGCGATGCGCAGCCGTGCAAGGTCGATCACCGGGCGCAGTTCCGGCTCGCGGGCGGTCCCGGAAAAGCCGCTCAGGCCCAGGCGCATGGCCGGCAGGTTGAGCTGCCAGCGCGCGGCCAGGTCCAGTCGGCGGTTTTCCCGGCCGGATTCATAGCTGGCCAGGTCCTCGTCCACCACCAGGGGCAGGCGCAGGCGGCCATCCGCGCCGGGAAAGCGCCGCTCCCGGGCGCCGGTGAGCAGAAACAAGTCGAACAGCTGCTCGCCGCGCTCGATGCTCAGATTGATCATCGGCTGGCCGAGCTTCTGTTCGCCGTCCAGGCTTTCCACCTGGTCGGTCTGGTTGATGATATCGACCAGGTGTACGCCCTCGGTCACGCCCCAGAACACCTGACGTACGCCACTGCGCAGCTCGAAACCCTCGCCGCGGTGGTCCCAGCTGGCTTCGCGCAGGTCGAAATGGCTGCGCCGGTCATCGCGGGCGTCGCCGCGCACGAAGGGAGTGAGGACGAAACGGTCGCGGCCGTTGTCCAAGTCGTACCAGAACTCGCTGCGCAGGCTCAGGGAGGCGTTCTCCCGGGCCTGGCCCTGGGCGCCGGGTTCGGCGAAGCCCCAGACTTCCAGCCCCAGCTCGTGGCGCTGTTGCAGGGCCTGGGCCGGCAGGCTGCCCAGCGCTCCCGTCGCGGCAGCGAGCAGGGCGAGGACGGGCAGTGGCGTGCGGAGCATCTTCAGCGCACCCGCAACAGGGCGTTCTGGCTGAAGTCGGCGGCGGTCAGGCCGGTCTCGAAGCGGTAGCCGCTCCACAGCAGGCGGGTCTGCTTGCCGGTCCGGTGGTTGACCATCAGCATCTGGTCCGGCCGCCAGTGCCGGCCGGCGTGTTGCTGGAAGTCCGCGGCGGTGTAGGTCTTGAGCAGGGCGTTGCGGCGGTCGAAATAGTCGATGCGGCGGATCAGGTGATCGGCCTTGTCGATCCACACCAACTGGCGGGTGTAGCCCGAATGTTCATCCTTGGGGATGCGCTCCAGGCGGTAGGTGGGTACGCCGTCCAGGTCCTCCTCGACCAGATCGCGGTAGCTGAACTTCTGCCAGAAGGGCGTGACGATGTCTTCGTAGGCGAATTCGGACCCCATAAAGGGCCCCGACTTGTTGCGCGCGCCGATCTGCTTGATGCGCTTGACCGCGGGCAGGTAGAGCCATTGCTCGTCTTCGCCGGTCGCCTGGTTGTGCGACAGCAGGCCGGAGCCGGCCAGATCCCGCGGGGTTTCGAAGGTCATCAGGGTCTGGTCGGTGCTGTCGCCGTCCTCGCGACTGCGAACCCGCAGCTTGCGGCTGGCGGTTTCGCCGCTGGGGCTGATCAGCACCATCTCCAGGTTCATTTGCACATCCCCATAGCCGCGCAGGTTCTTATCCGCTTGCATGGCCACCTGTTCGGCCGTTTCGGCCTGGACGGTCAGCGGCAGGGCAAGAACCAGGGGCAGCAGGAGTGAATACAGGCGCATGGCAAATCCTTCTGGCGCTTGACCAGGGTGCAGTGGGAGGAATCGGGGCAGGCAAGGCGCCAGGGGCGCACGCCGATCGAATGCCGGCTTCATTCATCATATTGATGTCATGACATTGCCATGACCTATTGTTACTTAAAGTATCAGCCCTCTTTGTCGCTGCCCCACCCTGACTAAAGTTGGGTGACTGTTCGTTGCTGAATTTGACTATTCGTTAACGAACAATTCAGAACGCCTCGGAATCTTTCCGTATAGCCCGTCCTTCGGGCCTTTCATCTTGGAATAGAGAGAAAGGCCGGCGACGTGCATGGCGAAAAAAAATTGGCGGCAGGTTGGCACTTTGAGATGGCTCTTGCTGTCGGTAACGGCTTTTAACAAGCGACTCTTGGTGCTGAACCTCCGAGAGATTCCTTCTTGCGAAGAAATCGCCGGGGCTCTGGGCCGGCGGCGGAGATGCGATACAGGGGGAGGCGGGTCGCGAAACTGGACGCAGTCTCAGCCGATAAAAGGTCGGAACCGCGGCCGCCAGACGCTTCGGGTCGGCCGCTGTTACCGCAAGGAGAAATGTGCGAGTAAGTGGGTAGCGTAACGCAGGCCGCGTCGGCCGGTGGGCTACTCGGCGTCGCGCTTGTTTTCCTGCACCGCGACCTGTTGGGCGAGCTCGATCATCTGTTCGCGCATCCAGCGGTTGGCCGGATCCTGGTCGGTGCTTTCGTGCCAGTACAGGTGGGTTTCCACGGCCGGTACATCGTTGATCGGCAGGGCCACGTAATGCAGCGCGTGGCGGCGGGCGAAGCGCTCCGGCACCGTCATGGCCATATCGGTCTGCTGCATCACGCTGGAGGCCATCAGGTAGTGCTGCGAGCGCAAGGCGATCTTGCGCTGGATGCCCATCTTGCCCAGGGCCAAATCCACATAGCCCAGGCCGTTGCGCCGGGTGGAGATATGGATATGGGTCAGCGATAGGTAATCCTCCAGGCTCAGCTTGTCCTTGGCCAGGGGATGGCCCGGACGGATGGCGCAGACATAACGGTCTTCCAGCAGCTTGACGTGGCGTACCTGGGGATCGGTGTTGAGGGGCGCGTCAACGGCGAAATCCAGGCGTCCGGCCGCCAGTTCCTTGGTGGTTTCCCGGCGCTTGGCCTGAAAGCTCTCGATATGCACGTTGGGCGCCAGACGGCGCAGACGCTGGAACAAAGGCGGCAGCAGCACCTGTTCGGTGAGGTCGGTCATGCTGATGCGGTAGGTCTTGTTGGCCTGCAGCGGGCTGAAGGTACGGCTTTCCTGCACCGACACGCGCAGCAGCGCCAGGGCATTGCGCACCGGGCCGATGATGTTCTGCGCCATGGGCGTGGGTACCATGCCCTGGGCGGTGCGCACGAACAGCGGGTCGTTGAAGGTTTCGCGCAGGCGCGACAGGGCGTTGGACACCGCCGGTTGAGTGATGCCGACTATCTGTCCCGCACGAGTCAGGTTGGCTTCGGTGTAAATGGCGTCGAAAACGACAAACAGATTCAGGTCGACTTTGGTCAGGTTCATGCCGAGCGTTCTCCGGGGGTGCAGCGCTCGATCATATATCGGTTATGAATGTTAATACACGCCGAGAATAGGTTAGATAAATTCCATACCCTGCTCTAGGATCATTTCAAGACCCAGCCATTTTCGTTCCAACACCCGCCAGAGGGAGCTCTCCATGGATTTTGCCTATTCGCCCAAGGTTCAAGCGCTGCGCGAGCGCGTCACCGCCTTTATGGAGACCCATGTCTACCCGGCAGAGGCCGTGTTCGAGCAGCAGGTCAACCAGGGCGATCGCTGGCAGCCCACCGCCGTGATGGAAGAGCTCAAGCTAAAGGCCAAGGCCGAAGGCCTGTGGAACCTGTTCCTGCCGGACTCCGAATGGGGCGCCGGCCTGACCAATACCGAATACGCGCCGCTGGCGGAGATCATGGGCAGCTCGCTGATCGGCCCCGAGCCGTTCAACTGCGCCGCGCCCGACACCGGCAATATGGAAGTGCTGGTGCGCTATGCCAACGAGGCGCAGAAGCGGCAATGGCTCGAACCCCTGCTCAACGGCGACATCCGCTCGGCGTTCGCCATGACCGAGCCGGGCGTGGCCTCGTCCGATGCCACGAATATGGAAGCCCGCGCCGTGCGCGAGGGTGACGAGTGGGTGATCAACGGCAGCAAATGGTGGACCTCGGGTGCCTGCGATCCACGCTGCAAGATCATGATTTTCATGGGCCTGACCAACCCCGACGCGCCGCGTCACCAGCAGCACTCGATGATCCTGGTGCCCATGGACACCCCCGGAGTGAAGATGGTCCGTCCACTGCCGGTGTTCGGCTACGACGACGCCCCCCACGGCCATGCCGAGGTGCGCTTCGAGAACGTGCGGGTGCCCTACGAGAACGTGCTGCTGGGCGAGGGCCGCGGCTTCGAGATCGCCCAGGGCCGCCTCGGCCCGGGCCGTATCCACCATTGCATGCGCTCGATCGGCATGGCCGAGCGCGCCCTTAAGCTGATGTGCGAGCGCTCCATCGCCCGTACGGCCTTCGGCAAGCCCCTGGCCCGCCTGGGCGGCAATATCGACCTGATCGCCGACTCGCGCATGGAGATCAACATGGCGCGGCTGTTGACCCTCAACGCGGCCTACATGATGGACACCGTGGGCAACAAGATCGCCGCCAGCGAGATCGCCCAGATCAAGGTGGTGGCGCCGAACGTGGCCCTCAAGGTGATCGACCGTGCCATCCAGATCCACGGCGGTGCCGGGGTCTCCGGGGACTTCCCCCTGGCCTACTGGTACGCCATGCAGCGCACCCTGCGCCTGGCCGACGGTCCGGACGAGGTGCACCGCATGGCCATCGGCAAGTTCGAGATCGGCAAGTACGTGCCCAAGGACGCGCTGCGCAGCCGTCACTAACAACCCGCGATTCACACGAGGCCCGCCATTGGCGGGCCTCGTGCGTTCAGTCAGGCGCGCAGCCGTTGCAGCAAGCCGGCGGTGGAGCCGTCCAGGCCGTCCAGGGCGCCGCTGTGCAGGCGCGGCAGCAGGTCGCCGCAGAGCGCCTTGCCCAGTTCGACGCCCCACTGGTCGAAGCTGTTGATGCCCCAGAGCGCACCGCTGACAAAGACCCGGTGTTCATGGAGCGCGATCAAGGCCCCCAACGAACGCGGTGTCAGGGCTTCGAGCAACAGGGTGCTGCTGGGCCGGTTGCCGGGAAATGTGCGGTGCCGGGCCAGGATCGCCCGATCCAGCTGGGGCGAGGCGGTCGGCGGACTTTCCTCCAGGGCCTGGGCGGTGGTCTTGCCCAGCATCAGGGCCTGGGATTGGGCCAGGCCGCTGGCCAGCAGCTGGCTGTGCTGGTCGTGCCAAGCGTGGGCCGGGCGCTTGACCAGGATGAATTCCACCGGGATCACGTCGGTGCCCTGGTGCAACAGCTGGAAATAGGCGTGTTGGCCATTGGTGCCCGGCTCGCCCCAGATCACCGGGCTGGTGGCGAACGGCAGCGGTTCGCCCGCCAGGTCCACGCACTTGCCGTTGCTTTCCATCTCCAGCTGTTGCAGGTAGGCGGGCAGGCGCTTGAGACCCTGGTGATAGGGCGCGATGCTGCGGCTGGTAAAGCCGTGGAAATTGCGGTACCAGATATCCAGCAGGCCCAGCCTCACCGGCAGGTTGAGTGCCAGTGGCGTCTGGGCGAAGTGCCGGTCCATGGCATGGGCGCCGTCCAGCAGCGCGCGAAACGCCACGGCACCGATGGCCAGGGCAATCGGCAGGCCGATGGTCGACCACAGCGAGTATCGTCCGCCGACCCAGTCCCAGAAGGCGAAGTGGGTCTCGATACCCAGGGCCTCGGCGGCCGGGCCGTTGGCCGTGGTGGCGACAAAGTGCCCGGCGATATCGCGGCCGCCGTTGCCGAGAAACCAGGCTTTCGCCGCCTGGGTATTGGCCAAGGTTTCCTGGGTGGTAAAGGTCTTGCTGGCGATGATAAAGAGTGTCTCGTCCGGCTTTAGCGGGCGCAGCACCGGCCCCAGGTCATGGCCGTCTACATTGCCTACGAAATGCAGCGACAATCCCGGCAAGGCCAGGGCCTCCAGGGCGCTCACCACCATTTGCGGGCCCAGGTCGCTGCCGCCGATGCCGATGTTCACCACATGGCGGATGCCGCGGTTGGCCCGCACGGTTTCGGCGTAGGCCAGCATGCGCTCCAGGCTGTCGTTGACCCGCTCGCTCAATTCGCCCTGGCCGCGTGGCGCGCGCAGGGCGCAGTGCAGCACGGCGCGACCTTCGGTATGGTTGATCGCGGCGCCCGCGAACATGTCATCACGGCGGGCCTCCAGCTGGCAGTCACGCGCCAGATCCAGCAGCAGGGCCTGGGTCGTGGCGTCCAGCAGGTTTTTCGACAGGTCGGCGAACACCTCCGGGGCCTCGACGGCCAAGCGCTGGAAGCGTTCTGGATCGGCGGCAAAGGCCTGGCGCAGGTCGAAGTGCTGGCCCTGCTCGGCGTAGTGCTGGCGCAGGGCCGCCCAGGCCGGGGTGTGGTCACAGCGCGGTGCATGCATGCTCTGGGGTCTCGTCAAGGGGAAGGGGCTTGGCCGTACAGGGCCTGTAGCTGTTGGCGGTAGCGGCCATAGACCTGGGCATAGGCCTGGACGTTGGCGACGATGGGCTGGGCCGCGCTGTCAGTATCGAGGCTGACGCAGCGCTCGCAGAGTGCGTCCAGGCTGGCGTTGGGGTCGCTCTGCCGGGCCAGGCACCAGGCGGCCTGAATGGCCGCGCCGAGAGCCGCGGCCTCGCTGTGCCGGGCGCAGATCACCGGGGTGTCGGTGATGTCGGCGACCATTTGCCGCCACAGCGGGTTTTTCGCGCCACCGCCGATCAGGCGGATGCTCTGGCCCTGCAAGCCGCCGTCACGCAGCAGGTCGAGGCCGTAGCGCAGGCCGAAGGTAGTGCCTTCCACCACCGCGCGGCAGAGGTTGGCGCGGGTCAGGTTCTCGGTGGTCAGCCCCAGCAGGCTGGCACTGGCCTGGGGCAGGGCGGGTACCCGCTCGCCGTTGAGGAACGGCAGCATCAGCACCCCCTCGGCACCGATCGGGGCCTGGGCCAGCAGCGTATTGAAGGACGGCAAGTCCAGCGCCAGCAGCTCACGGATGGCGGCGTTGGCGTTGGTCAGGTTCATGGTGCAGATCAGCGACAGCCAGCCGCCGCTGGACGAGCAGAAGCTGGCCACCTCTGGCTGTGGGCTGACCAGAGGCTGGTCCGAGTAGGCATAGAGGGTACCGGAGGTGCCCAGGCTCATGGTGATGACCCCGGGGCGGATATTGCCGGTGCCGATGGCGCCGAGCATATTGTCGCCGCCGCCGCTGGCCACCAGGATCCCGGCCGGCAGGCCCAGTTGTGCGGCCACGGCGGGCAGCAGCGTTCCCGCCGGCTGATGGGCCTCGAGCAAATCCGGCAGGGCCGCTTCCAGGCGCCCGCTGGGGTCGATATGACGCAGCAACGCGCGGTCCCAGCGGCGACGGCGCACATCGAAGTAGCCGGTGCCCGAGGCATCGCCGTAATCGCTGCAGGCGCGCCCGGTCAGCCAGTGGTTCAGGAAATCGTGGGGCAACAGCAGATGGGCGATACGGGCGAATGCCCCGGGGTGCCGCTCGCGGGTCCACAGCAGCTTGGACAGGGTGTAGCCCGGGGCGACCGCAACGCCCAGGCGCTGCAGGGAGCCGTGTGGGCCACCCAGGTGTTCCAGCAGGCGTGCGTTTTCCGCGCTGGACTCGGTGTCGCACCAGAGTTTGGCCGGGCGCAGCACCGCGCCCTTCGTGTCGAGCAGGACCAGGCCGTGCTGCTGGCCGGACACGCCAATGCCCCGCACCGCCGCACCGCAGACCCCGGCAGCGTTCAGGGCCTGGTGGGTGGCCTGTTCGCAAGCGCTTAGCCACTGCGCCGGGTCCTGCTCGCGGCGGCCCGGGGCGCCGCCGATCAGGCTGTGTGGGGCCGTCCCTTCGCCCAACACCTCGCCGCTGTCGGCGTCCAGCAACAGCACCTTGGTGCCCTGGGTGCCGCAATCGATACCGAGAAACATAAGCCGTCCTCAGTGGGTGTCGCGCAGCTGACGTAAATGCTGCTCGACCAGGGCCTCGAGGCGTTGCTGGTCGGCGTGGAAGCCGCGGATGCCTTCGGCCAGTTTCTCCGTGGCCATGGCGTCCTGGTTCAGCTGCCAGCGGAACCGCGCTTCGTCCAATGGCGCGGGCCGCGGGGCGCGCTGGCCGTCGTCGGCAAGGCCGGGCCGCAGTTCACCGGCCTGGCTGGCCAGGTCCTCGAGCAATGCCGGACCTATGGTCAGGCGGTCGCAGCCGGCCAGGGCGAGGATTTCGCCGAGGTTGCGAAAGCTCGCGCCCATCACCAGGGTGGGGTAGCCATGGCGCTGGAAGTAACGCTGGATCTCGATCACCGAACGCACGCCGGGTTCGTCCATGGGCGCATAGTCGCGTTGCGGTTCCTGGCGGCGATGCCAGTCCAGGATGCGGCCGACAAAGGGCGAAATCAGGTACACCCCTGCTTCGGCGCAGGCGCGGGCCTGGGCCGCGCTGAAGATCAGGGTCAGGTTGCAGCGCACCCCGTCCTGCTCCAGCTGGCGGGCGGCCTGGATGCCTTCCCAGGTGGCGGCGATCTTGATCAGCACCCGCTCGGGCGCCACCCCCAGGTCGCGGTAATGGGCGCACAGCTGGCGCGCCTTGGCCAGGGTCGCCGCGCTGTCGAACGACAGCGCGGCGGGCACCTCGGTGGAGATCCGACCGGGTACCGCCCGCAGGATCTCGGCGCCCATGGCCACGGCCAGGCGGTCGCAGGCTTTTTCCACGGTCAGTGCCGGTTCGCTGTCGTGGTCCAGCGCCCAGCGCAGCGCCGCGTCCACCTGCCCGGGGTATTCCCCGGCCTGGATCGATTTCAGGACCAGCGACGGGTTGGTGGTGGCGTCCTCGGGCTGGTAGCGGCGAATCGCCGCCAGCTCGCCGGTGTCGGCGACCACCACGCTGTGGCGTTTGAGTTGTTCCAGCAGGCTGCTCATTACCGGACTTCCGAGGAATCGGCCAATAGCCGCGACAGGGTCCGTTCGACTCCCTGTTGACGCAGGCTGTGCACGCAGTGCTCGAAGGCCGCGACGAAGGCCGGGTGTTGAACCCGGGTGCCGAGGATCTCCCGGGCGCCGAGAACGCGTTCGACCAGCCGCGCGTCGTCGGCCACCAGGGCCTGGCAGTAGGTGGCACGCGGGTCGACCACGGAGAACGTCTGACCCTGCTCGTCGATACCCTTGAGGTGCAGCGCCCAGGCCGCCACCACCAGGGCCACGCGCTCCAGCGGACGGTTCTCTTCGATCAGGCGGTCGAGGGTCGGCAGGATAAATTTGGGAAATTTCGAGGAGCCGTCCGAGCAGACCCGCTCCAACTGATCGGCAATCGCCCGGTTGGAAAAGCGCTCGATCAGTTGGCTCTTGTAGGCATCCAGGTCGATGCCCGGCACGGCAGCCAGCTGCGGCGTCACGTCCAGGTCCATAAAGGTCCGGACATAGGCGACAAATAGCGGGTCGGCCATGGTCTCGTGGACGAAGCGGTAACCTTTGAGTACGCCGAGGTAGGTCAGGGCCAGGTGGCTGCCGTTGAGCAGCTTGATCTTCATCGCCTCGTAGGGCGTGACGTCGTCGGTGAACTGCACGCCGACCCGCTCCCAGGCGGGACGGCCGTTGATGAAGTTGTCCTCCAGCACCCACTGCATAAAGGGCTCGCAGACCACCGGCCAGGCATCCGCGAGGCCGTGCCGCCCCAGCAGCGCTGCCTGGTGCGCGGCGCTGGTCATGGGTGTGATGCGGTCGACCATGGCATTGGGAAAACTGACATGACGGGCGATCCAGGCGCCCAGGTCCGGGTTGACCCGCTCGGCAAAGGCCAGCAGGGCCTTGCGCGCTACCGCGCCGTTGTGCGGCAGGTTATCGCATGACATCAGGGTGAAGCCGGGCAGGCCGGCGGCGCGGCGCTTGGCCAGCGCCGCCAGGAGGAAGCCGAAGACGCTGAGGGGGGCCTCGGGGTGGGCGATGTCGTGCTGGATATGCGCCAGCTCGGCGTTGAATTCGCCGCTGCTGTCGTCCAGGCAATAGCCGCCCTCGGTGATGGTCAGCGAGACGATGCGGATGGCCGGGTCGGCCAGGGTGTCGATCACCGCCTGGACCGAGTCTTCGGCCAACAGCATCGCGCCTATCGCGCCGATCACCCGCACCGGGTTATCCGGGGCATCGCTGAGCTGCACCAGGCTGTAGAGGTAGTCCTGGGCGGCCAGGGCATCGCGCACGGCGCGGTCCTCGGGGCGCAGGCCGATGCCACAGATGCCCCAGTCCAGGCTGTCGAGGCCGGCATTCAGCAGGGCTTCGGTGTAGACCGCCTGGTGCGCGCGATGGAAGCCGCCCACGCCGATATGGGCGATGCCCTGGCGGCGCAGGTCGAGGGCATAGGCCGGTACCTCGATACTCGCGGGAAGCGCGCTGAGGGTCTGTAGCGTGAGTTTCATGGGGTGCCTTCCAGAAAAAAGCCGATCGAATGCGTCCGTCCCCAGGGGGACGGAGGGTACGGGTGTCGGTGTGCCGCGGATGCGGCCTGGGTCAGGCGGCCTGTTGCAGCGCCAGGCCGATCGCCAGGCCCTGCTCGTCGAACAGGTGGCAGTGGGCCGGGTCGAGCAGCAGGTCCAGGCGCTGGCCATAGCCGCGGGTGAAGTCGCCGCGAATGCGCAGGGTCAGGGGCTCGCCCGAGCGGGTTTTCACATGGCAGAAGGTGTCGCTGCCCAGGCGTTCGCTGACATCGGTGGTCACGCTCAGGCAGCCCAGGCCGTCCTCGGCCACGTTCAGGTGCTCGGGCCGCACGCCGAGGGTGACCGGACTGCCGATGGCCAGCGCCGCGCCGCGGCGTGGCAGGGCGATGCTGCCACCCGCGTCCAGCTCGACCACGCAGCCGCTCGCATCGAGCCGGCTGACCCGGCCCTTGAGAAAGCCCATCTTGGGGGTGCCGAGAAAACCGGCGACGAACAGGTTGGCCGGGTGGTGGTACAGCTCCAGGGGCGAGCCGACCTGCTCGACACGCCCGCCATTGAGAACCACCACCTTGTCGGCCAGGGTCATGGCTTCGACCTGATCGTGGGTCACGTAGATCATGGTGGCCTTGAGTTCCTGGTGCAGGCGCGCCAGTTCCAGGCGCATCTGCACCCGCAGCGCCGCGTCGAGGTTGGACAGCGGTTCGTCGAACAGGAATACCTTGGGATTGCGCACGATGGCGCGGCCGATGGCGACCCGCTGGCGCTGGCCGCCGGACAATTGCCGCGGCTTGCGCTCGAGCAACTGGTCGAGGCCGAGGATGCGCGCGGTGTCGTTGATCTTCTTGTCCACCTCGGCCTTGGGCACACCGGCCAGGTCCAGGGCGAAGGACATGTTCTTGCGCACGCTCATGTGCGGGTAGAGCGCGTAGGTCTGGAACACCATGGCCAGGTCGCGTTTGGCCGGGCTGGCTTCGGTGATGTCGCGGCCGTCCAGTTCGATGCTGCCGTGGGTCACGTCTTCCAGGCCGGCGATCAGGCGCAGCAGGGTCGACTTGCCGCAGCCGGAGGGGCCGACGAAGACCACGAATTCCCGGTCGCGGATATCCAGGTCGATGCCCCGGATAATGGCCTGGCCGTCGAAGCCTTTTTGCAGGTTGCGGATTTTCAGATCAGCCATGGGAAAGGCCTCGGGCAAGGTAAGGGGACACGGCCGGGCGTGGCCATTGAATAAGGGCGGGGGTGAGCAGCGGCTGCGTCATTTCACCGCTCCGAAGGACAGGCCGCGCACCAGCTGTTTCTGGCCGATCCAGCCGAACAGCAGGATGGGCGCGCAGGCCAGGGTCGAGACGGCCGACAGCTTGGCCCAGAACAGGCCTTCGGGGCTGGAGTAGGAGGCGATCAGGGCGGTCAGCGGCGCGGCGCCGGAGGCCGTGAGGTTGAGCGACCAAAAGGCCTCGTTCCAGCAGAGGATCAGCGACAGCAGCACGGTGGAGGCCAGCCCGCCCTTGCTGATGGGCAACAGCACCCGGACGATTTCCTGCAGGGTGGTGGCGCCGTCCATGCGCGCGGCTTCGAGGATGTCCCGGGGGATGTCCTTGAAGTAGGTGTAGATCATCCAGATCATGATCGGCAGGTTGATCAGGGTGTAGATCACAATCAGCACGGTGCGGCTGTCCAGCAGGTCCAGGCTCTTGGCAAGCAAGTAGATGGGCATCAGCACGCCCACCGGTGGCAGCATCTTGGTCGAGAGCATCCACAGCAGGGTACGCTTGGTCCGCTTGGTCTCGAAGAAGGCCATGGAGTAGGCGGCCGGAATGGCCAGCAGCATCCCCAGCAGCGTGGCGCCGAAGGCAATGGTCACCGAGTTCCAGGCGTACCTGAAGTAGTCGCTGCGCTCCTGGATCAGCAGGTAGTTCTCCAGGGTCGGACTGAAGAAGAACTGCGGCGGCGTGGCGAAGGCGTCGATCTCGGTCTTGAAGCTGGTCATCAGCATCCACAGGATGGGAAAGAACAGCAGCAGCGCGACCGTCCAGGCCAGCACGCCGATCAGGCCGGTGTGCAGGCGACGGGTCTGTTTGAGCGTCAGCATCATAAGGTCCCTAGTGCTTGTCCGTGAGGTTCTTGCCGAGCATGCGCACCAGCACGAAGGCCGCGAGATTGGCCAGCAGCGCGGCGATCAGGCCGCCGGCCGAAGCGCTGCCGACGTCGAACTGCAACAACGCCTGGCTGTAAATCAGGTAGGCCAGGTTGGTCGAGGCGTAGCCCGGGCCGCCGCTGGTGGTGGTGAAGATTTCCGCGAAGATCGACAGCAGGAAAATCGTCTCGATCATCACCACCACCGCGATCGGCCGCGCCAGGTGTGGCAGCGTCAGGTGCCAGAAGATCGCCAGCGGACCGGCACCGTCCAGGCGCGCCGCTTCCTTCTGCTCCTGGTCCAGGGACTGCATCGCGGTCATCAGGATCAGGATGGCGAACGGCAGCCACTGCCAGGCGACGATGATCACGACCGACAGCAGCGGGTGCTGGGCCAGCCAGTCCACCGGCTGGGCGCCGAAGAACTTCCAGACCGCCGCGAGCACGCCGGACACCGGGTGGAAGATCAGGTTTTTCCAGACCAGCGCGCTGACCGTGGGCATGATGAAAAAGGGCGAGATCAGCAGTACCCGCACGATGCCGCGTCCGGCGAATTCGGCGGCCTCCAGCAGGGCCGAGATCAGCACCCCGAGCACCACGCTGATCAGCAGCACGCTGGCGACCAGGATCAGGGTATTGCCCATGCCGGGCAGAAAGCCGGCATCGGTCATGAAGTAACTGAAGTTCTCCAGGCCGACAAAGTCTTTATCACCGGGGTACAGCAGGTTGTAGCGGATCACCGAAAAATACAGGGTCATGCCCAAGGGCACGATCATCCACAGCAGCAGCACGGCCACCGAAGGGCTGACCAGCCAGCCGCCCGGTGCGCGCTTGCGCGCTGGGCGGGCGGTCTGGACGGCCGCGCCCACAGGCGGCGCGGCGGTATCGAACAGGGTACTCATGCAATCACTCCATCGTGCCGACGGCCGAAGACCGCGGGGCGGGATCGACCCCCAGGGACGATCCCGCCCCAGGGGCGGGCTTACTTGGGATAACCGGCGCGTTTCATTTCCCGGGTGGTGACCTGCTGGGCCGCTTGCAGGGCCTGATCGACCGTACTTTGTCCGGTCAGGGCAGCGGCGAACAGCTGGCCGACCTGGGTGCCGATGGCCTGGAACTCGGGGATGGTCACCAGCTGGATACCGACATAGGGCACCGGCTTGACGCTGGGGTTGGCCGGATCGGCGTTTTTCAGCGATTGCAGAGTGATCGCGGCGAAGGGCGCGGCGGCCATATAGGCCTCGCTGTAGGTGGACGCGCGGGTACCCGGCGGCACATTGGCGACCCCATCGGTCTTGGCCACCAGCTCGGCATACTGCCTAGACGTGGCCCAGGTGGTGAACGCCTTGGCCGCGGGTTGTGCCTTCGAGGTGCTGGGGATGGCCAACGACCAGGAGTACATCCAGGCCGAGCCCTTGTCGGTGACTTGTTGCGGGGCGAAGGCGAAGCCGACCACGTCGGAGACCTTGCTCTGGGTGGCGTCGGTGACGAAGGAACCGGCCACGCTGGCGTCGATCCACATGGCGCATTTGCCACTATTGAACAGCGCCAAGTTCTCGTTGAAGCCGTTGCTCGAGGCGCCGGGCGGGCCGAACTGGCTCATGGTCTGCACGTAAAAGGTCAGCGCCTGGGTCCACTCCGGTCCGGTGAATTCTGGCTGCCACTGCTCGTCGAACCAGCGGGCACCGTGGGCATTGGCCAGGGTGGTGATCAAGGCCATGTTCTCGCCCCAACCGGCCTTGCCGCGCAGGCACAGGCCGTACTGATCCTTGGCCGGATTGTGCAGTGTGGTGGCGAACTCACCGATCTGTTGCCAGGTCGGGTGCTGCGGCATGCTCAGCTCGGCGTCCTCGAACAGGTCGGTGCGGTAGTAGGTCATGGAGCTTTCTGCGTAAAAGGGCAGGGCGAACAGCGTGCCGTTCACCGACAGGCCTTCGCGCACCGAGGGAAATACATCGTCCAGCGCATAGTCCGCCGGCAGCTCGGTCATGGGCGCCAGCCAGCCCTTGGCACCCCAGAGCGCGGCTTCGTACATGCCGATGGTCAGGACGTCGAACTGGCCGCCCTGGGTGGCGATATCGGTGGTGAGGCGTTGGCGCAGCACGTTTTCCTCGAGCACCACCCAGTTCAGCTTGATCTCGGGGTGGGCTTGCTCGAAGGACTTGGACAGCCGCTGCATGCGGATCATGTCGCTGTTGTTGACCGTGGCGATGGTCAGGGTTTCGGCGGCGGTGGCGCTGGACAGGGCCAGCAGGCCAAGGGCGAACAGGGTTCTGCTTGAAGTCATTTCACACTCTCTTGTGCGCGTGATGCGCCAAAGCTGATTATTGTTTTTGTAGGCTTCCGGGCTGCTACCAGCCCTGTGTGAGGAAGCGTGTCGAGGATCATTACACCGCCACGCGGGCGGTCTTACAAAGCCTGGGCTTCACATAAACCGGTACTTTCTTGCACTCGGCGAAAGCGCCGCCATCGGCCCGCGGCCCTTGTAGCCGGGGGCGTGCCGTCAAGGCGCCTATCGACCTTCTCCGAGGCCAGCTGGATTGCGTATCGGTTTATCCGCCCAGTACACCGCTCGGGGCACTTACCACCAGTGCTCGACCTGCACGCCGAAAGTGGAGCCGTGGCGGGCGTCGCCGAAGTTGCCACTGTCGGACAGCGACGAGCCGGCTTCCAGCAGGCTGGCCGCTTCCTGGGCCGCCTCGTTCCATTGCGCGTAGGTGTAGAACAACCGCACTTCCGGGCGGTCCCAGAAGCCGGGCCCGCTGGGCGACCAGGTCGGCGCCACGGTGATCTTGTTCAGGCTGCGCAGCCCGCCTTCGGCATCGACCTGGTCGTGACCCAGCTCGACCTGCAGCTTGAACTGCTCGGTAAAGGCATAGACCGGACGCACGCCCACCGACAGCCAGTCCTGGTCCTCGCCGTTCGGCCGCTCGTCCTTCTGATAAACCACCTGGAATTGCCCGCTCAAGCGCGGCGTGACCTGCCAGTCGAAGTACTCGACCAGGCGGTAGCTCTTGGCGTCGCGGTCCAGGCCGACATCGCCGGTGCTGCCCAGGCCGGTGCCCGGTCCTTCGCCGTATTGCAGGGCGAAGGTATTGCGCGTGCCCTCGCCGATAAAATCCATTTGCCGGTGCTGGGCGGTCAGGCTCCAGCCACTGTTGGCGTCGTCACCGCCGCCGGGCTTGTCGATATAGCTCAGGCCGAATTCCAGCTCGCCATTGGGGTTGACCTCGATGCCGCCGACGTTGAAGTCATGGCGGTTGATATAACGCTTCTGGTCGATATTGTCCTTGCGCGAAAAGGCATAGCTGTATTTCAAGCCGCCCAGCTCCACGTCTTCCAGGCCCATGCCGGTGGCCGTCTGGTTCCAGTAGAAGAAGTCGGACATATGGATGTCGTTGCGCTTGTAGAAGCGCCGTCCGGCCCAGAGCGTGCCGTTGTTCAGGGCGGCGATATCCTCCCAGTAGGCGTAGGCCTGGGGCATGCGCGTCTGGCCGTATTCGCCGTCGAATTTCGGCGCATGGTCGTAGTCGTTGGCCAGGCTGATCATGCCGAATACGCCGACCCTGGAGCCGTCGTCCAGGCTCAGCACGTCCTGCTTCAAGGCCAGCTCGGCGAACTGCTCGCATTCGTTACCCAGGCGGTATTTCGAGGCGGCGCCGGGCAGTCGGAAACAGCTCTGGGCGTCACTGCCGGAGGAGCCACCCAGGCCACTGCGAAAGTATCCGGTAAATTCCACGGCCTGGGCCGCGCTCGTCAGCATCAGGCAGCCGCACGACAGCGCCAGACTCAGTTGGGTCTTGGATTTCATCTTCTGTCCTTTGTTGTTTTTGTAATGGGCAGGTGCGTCATGCACAGCAGGCACCCGGGACCATTACAGCGAGCCGGGCCAGGCAGGACAAAGCCTGGGCCATACCGCCATCCGTATTATTTTGTACAGCAGCGAACCGGCCGTGGAGGGCGGCCGGGCGAGCGTCAGCAGGTGTTTGGAAAGCGCCGCGAGGCAGCGGTTTTCGCCGGCCTTCTAGCCGAGATTCTGTTCGGTCAGGCGCTGCACGACCAGCCGGCGGTAGTCCGAAGGCGTCATGCCCTTGAGCTGCTGGAAGCGTCGGTTGAAGTTGGAGAGGTTGTTGAAGCCCGACTCGAAGCAGACATCGGTGACCTCGAGCACGAGGTGATCGCGATGGTGAGCCCCGATCGACAAGAACTCGAGTTCGAATTTTTGTGGCAGCT
>JAZKHB010000008.1:92690-134281 GCA_040385585.1 Pseudomonadota bacterium
CGATCTAGACATCGGTGACCGGGCGCTTGCCGTCGGCCAGCAGCTCGCAGGACTTGCTGATACGCAGGCTGTTGACGAACTCGACGAAACAACGGCCGGTGGCCTGTTTGAAGAAACGCGAGAAGTAGGTAGGTTTCATGCCCAGGTGTTCGGCGACTTCTTCCAGGGACAGTTCACGCATGTAGTGCTGGAAGATAAAGTTGACCGCCAGGTTGGTGCGGTCGACCGTGTTGTCGTCGCCCAGTTGCGCCGAGGTGCTGCCCGACAGCAGCTGGTAGTCGTCGGTGGTGGCCAGCAACTCCAACAGGATCAGGAAATGCCCCAGGCGCGCGATACCGCTGCTGTCGGCGATGCGCTGCATCAGCACCTTGGCCTGGCCGATGGTGTGCCGGCAGCGGAACTCGATGCCGTAGCGGGCGCGCTCGAACAAAGGCAGCAGCCGGCGCAGCTCGCTGAACACCTGGGTGCCGGACTCGAACAACTGATCGGTGAAGTTGACCAGCATGTCGCGCTTGACCAGCGTCTCGTCGCCCTCCAGCTGGCTGATCCAGTTGTGCGGCAGGTGCGGCCCGGTGAGGAACAGGCTGTCGGGGCCGAAATTGCCGATGTAATCGCCGATAAACACCTTGCCGGAGCTGGCGACTATCAGGTGCAGCTCGTATTCCTGATGGTTGTGCCAGCGCACCAGGGAACAGGGAAAACCGTGCTCGCGGTAGATCAACGAGCGACCGTCGTGATCGTCCATCAGCTCATAGGAGGGATCGGTGGTTCTCATGCTTCTCATGCCGGGCGGTGAACGCGACTTATAGACCCTTTCGGGTCGCGGAGCCATCAACGGCGGCGGGCCGACCGCGCTTATCGCTGCAGTTCATCGCGGTAGGGCAACTGTGGGCCCACCCGCGAGCAGGTGATGGCGGCGGCCGCCACGGCAAACCCCAGCATGGCGTCGAGCTGGTGGGGGGCTATCGCGGCCAGGCCTTCGGGGCTGTCCAGCTCCTGCTCGTGCAGGTAGGCGAGCAGCGCCGCCTGGAAGGTATCGCCGGCGCCCACGGTGTCGCGGGTCGCCACCGCCTGCGCCGGCAGCGAGCGCTGGCCGTGGCGGCGGCTGAACAGGCTGGCGCCCTGGCTGCCGCGGGTCAGGAACACCAGCTCGCAGCGCTGCGCGAGCCAGCCCAGCACTATGGCTTCGGGATCTTGCCCGGGGTAGAGCAGGGCCAGGTCTTCGTCGCTGACCTTGAGCAGATGGGCATGGCCGGCGAACGCCTCGATGCGTGCGCGCCAGCGCGCCAGGTCAGGCTCGACATTGAGCCGCACATTGGGGTCCAGGCTGATCAGGCGCCGTGGGCTTTCGCGCTCGACCAGGGCCAGCAGGGTATCGCCGATGGGCGCGACCACCAGGGCATAGGAGCCGAAGTGCAACCCTTTGATGCGGGCATCCAGCTCGGGCAGGTGGCAAAGTTCCAGCTGCCGATCGGCGCAGCCGTCGCCGCGAAAGCTGTACTGCGGCGCGCCTTGGGCATCCACGCCCACCATGGCCAGGGTGGTGGGGGCGTCGAGATCGATCAGGTGGTCGGTGACGACCCCTTCCTCGACCAGGACCTGACGCAGGCGACGGCCCAGATGATCCAGGGACAGCCCGGCGAACAGCCCGACCTCGACCCCCAGACGCGCCAGCCCCACCGCGACATTGAAGGGCGAGCCGCCGGCGATGGCCTTGAAGCTCAGCTGGCTGCCGGGAGCCTGGGCGTCGGGTACCAGGAAGAAATCGAACAGGGCTTCGCCACACACCAGGTACATACGCAGGCTCCAGGGATCGTTGGATTATTCTTGGCTTTATCCTCAAGTCCGCGCAGGTTACTGCCGCGGTGAGCCGGGCGACAGTACCCGGCCACGATCCGACTGGTACTTATTTGCACTGAGCGGGTGGCCCGGCGGGGTGAGCGCGGCCCGGACAAGCGCAGCGTCATCTGGGATACCGACCAGGCTAGGCATTCCCCTTGAGAGAGGCAATACAGGCGGTTTTTCATACCCTGCTAGAGCGTTTTCCGCGTGGGTTACGCCTCGCGGCGAGTGCGACGTAGTTTGCCAGACCAGTTTTCTGCGCGGCTAACCTAGGCGGCTCCACGCACCCTACGAAAAGCGCTTCGGCGAAACCCGGCCCTCGTAGGAGCCAGCTTGCTGGCGATCCTTGATGCCAAAGTCGATGCGGCGGACAAAGATAAAGCGAAAATGCCCTAGTACACCCAGACCTCGACCCGCCTATTGCGCAGCCGACCGTTACCCGGGTCGTTTGCCGCCACCGGCAGTTCCTCGCCCATGCCGGTGATGTCACGGAAAAATACCCCGCCCTTGGCCAGCTCGCGGCGCACCGCCATGGCCCGCAGCTTGGACAGCAGTTCGGCGCGAGCCGGATCGGCCTTGGCATCGCCAAAACCGACCAGTACCACCTGGTCGCGGAGCTTGTTCTGCGTTTTCAGGTAATCCAGCACCCGCTCGACATCGCGCTGGGCCTTGTTGTCCAGGTTGGCGCTGCCTTCCTGGAAACGGAAATTCACGGACAGGCGCTGGGCTTCGCGGCTCAGGCTCTGGTAGCTCGGCGGCATGTCTTGGCTGGGGGCGATTTGCACGGCTTTTACCTTCTGGGCGATAAAGCCGCTTTGCTCGACTATGGCCTGGCCCTGGGGGCTGTGGGCAAAACTCACCAGGGCCTGGACCCAGGCATTGTCCTCGTTGGGGCGGTTGTACAGGTACAACCGGCGCGACAGCGGATAGTCCTCGGTGGCGACCAGGGTCAGGCTTGGCAGCATGGGCTGGGACTCACCGTCGGCGATGGCCAGTGCCTTGGCCTGGCGGATATAGGGCAGGCCGATAAAACCGATGCCCTGGGGGTCCTGGCTAACACTGTCGGAGAGCTTTTCGCTGGACTCGAAGCGTTTGGCGCCAGCGCCCAGGCTTTTGCCATGGGCCGTCAGCACCAGTTCCTTGAAGGTGTCGTAGGTGCCGGACTGGTCATCCCGGGCATAGAGGTTGATGGCGCCGCCGCGACCGCCGAGGGCTTCCCAGGTGGTGACCTCGCCGGCAAAGACCCGGGCCAGCTGCTCGGTGCGCAGGCTGGCCAGGGGATTGCTGGGGTGCAGAATGATCGCCAGGCCGTCGATGGCGATCACCTGTTCGGCTTCGGGGCTTTTGAAGTCTCCCAGGGCCTTGAGTGCATCCGCTTCGCCGGCCTTGATCGGCCTCGAGGAGGCGGCCAGCTCGGCGCTACCGTTCTGCAACCCGACGAAACCGGTACCCGAACCGTGAGCGGCGACCTCGATGCCGACCCGACGGCCTTGGGCGTTCAGCCCACTGATCCGTTGTTCGTTCTCGGTACCGGTGTTTTCCAGGCGCACCCCGGTCAGCCCCTGGGCCTCGAACAGGCCCTTGACCAGGGCCGGTCCCAGTTTGGCGCCGATGGTATTGGAGCCTTGCATGCGCAGCGCCGGTTGCCCTTCGGGCGGCAGCGGCAAGGCCGCGTTTGCCGACCAGGGCAGGGCATAGAGCACGAACCCGAGCAACAGGCAGGCCGCGGTGCGGCTCCAGATTTCGCGTTCGGGGACAACCAGGGCGCACGGCATGGACAGACACCTTGTGGGGTGAGAAGAATTGCCGCGAAGAATAAGTCGTTCAGGTGTCAGTCGTGTGACAGGGCGGGCTCCAAGGCCCGCGTTTGAGGGGTAGGCATAAAGTCGCTGGTCGAGGCTGCGGCCAGTCGGGCCGACCGCAGCTCGGGTAATGGAACTTAGGGCGTGGGTGTCGGCTTGATCTAGGGCCTGTTGACACTACCCGCACGGCCGCGCCGGAACCGGTTCCGGTACCGGTTTTGAAACCATATCCGGCATGGGACAGGCCGTTGGGTGCTTCAGAGCGAGCGGCCAGTAGTTTCTTATCGCATCAAAACAGATCCGGCCCTGCGGGTTGCGCGAAGAAGGGCCCCATTCGGCGTTGCGAAACTGGGCAAGGGAATGACCCTTGCCCGCGTTCCGCGCCTTGCCTGGAACCCTTCTTCGCGGCAACGCGACTCGCGATGTTAAGGTCAACAGGCCCTAGCGCGGCAGCAGGCCGTCGGCGCGGAACATGCTGCGGATGCCGCGTACGGCCTGGCGGATGCGGTCCTGGTTCTCGATCAGGGCGAAGCGCACATGGTCGTCGCCGTATTCGCCGAAACCGATGCCCGGGGAGACGCAGACCTTGGCCTCGGCCAGCAGCTTCTTGGCGAACTCGAGCGAACCCAGGGCCGCGTAGGCCTCGGGAATTTTGGCCCAGACGTACATGGAGGCCTTGGGGTTGATCACCGGCCAGCCGGCCTCACGCAGGCCACGCACCAGCACGTCGCGGCGCTGCTGGTAGTTGTGGGTGATGTCCTTGACGCACTGCTGGTCGCCTTCCAGCGCGGCGATGGCGGCCACCTGCAGGGGCGTGAAGGTACCATAGTCGTGGTAACTCTTGATCCGCGCCAGGGCACTGACCAGTTCGGCATTGCCGACCATGAAACCCACGCGCCAGCCGGCCATGTTGTAGCTCTTGGACAGGGTGAAGAATTCCACGGCGATGTCCTTGGCCCCGGGCACCTGCATGATCGAGGGGGCCTTCCAGCCGTCGAAGACGATGTCGGCGTAGGCCAGGTCGTGGACCACCAGCACGTCGTACTGCTTGGCCAGGGCGATGACCCGCTCGAAGAAGTCCAGCTCCACGCACTGGGCGGTGGGGTTGGAGGGAAAGCCCAGGATCATCATCTTAGGCTTGGGAATGCTCTCGCGGATGCCGCGCTCCAGCTCGGCGAAGAAATCGATGCCCGGTACCATGGGAATGGAGCGGATCTGCGCGCCGGCGATCACCGCGCCGTAGATATGGATGGGGTAGCTTGGATTGGGCACCAGCACCGTGTCGCCATGGTCCAGGGTGGCGAGCATCAGGTGCGCCAGGCCTTCCTTGGAACCGATGGTGACAATGGCTTCGCTTTCCGGGTCGATCTCCACCTGGTAGCGGTCGGCGTACCAGCGCGAGATCGCCCGGCGCAGGCGCGGGATGCCGCGGGAGGTGGAGTAACCGTGAGTATCTTCGCGCTGGGCGACGGTGCAGAGCTTCTCAACGATATGCGGCGGTGTCGGCCCGTCGGGGTTGCCCATGGAGAGGTCGATGATGTCCTCGCCCCGGCGCCGCGCCGCCATTTTCAGCTCGGCGGTGATATTGAAGACATAGGGGGGGAGTCGATCGATGCGCGTGAAACGACGCGCTGAATCCTGTTCGGCCATTGTTGCCTCGAAACGTAAGCGCCCGGAACCGTCCGAGCGACGTTGGCCACTGCGGTGGCCAGGGCACACGATAAACGCAGCGATACGGCCTTGTCGAGTGCGGCGTCAGGGTGACGCCGGGGCGACCCGCAGGGAAAAGGTCTTGGCATGGGTGCTGCCGTGCACATCGCGCACCTGGACCATGAACCACTGCGGACGATCCGAGGCGGCGCTGGCGTTGGGAATGCCGTGCAGCAGGCCGTCGGCGTCCAACACCAGGCCCTCGGGTGGGTGGCCGCTCAGCAGTGTCCAGGTGGCGCCGCCGCGACCGCCGGTGCTGTAGAGCTGGACCAGGTAGGGCTGATCAACCCGGGCGTCGGGCAGGACACCCTGGCTGTTGATCAACAGGCCGTCATTGGGATGGCTGGCGGCCAGGCGGTAGAACTTTACCCGGGCGCCTTCGCTGGGGCTGTCGCCGCGTCCCTGCAGCTGTGCACCAGCCTTGAAGTAAAAGCTAGTGCCGATCCAGGCCGGGTCCATCACACTGCGCGCGGCCGGTCCGCCATTGACCGAGGCGCTGGCGACATTGTCGCTGACCTGCAACTGGTAGGAAAAACTCTGACCGAGGCGCACGTCGCTGGCCAGGGTGTGGGTGCTGTAGGGCTGGCCCGGCTGTGGGAGCCCTTGCAGCCTGGCGATCACCCGACCGCTGCCGACAAGCGCATCGTAACGGTAATAAAGCAGGATCAGCGGTCCACGGCCGACGCTCTGCACCTGGCCGATGATGACCGTGCCGTCGTTGGGCACCTGCAGCACCTTAACCAGGGCTTCCTGTTGCGAATGACCGGCTGCGCTCCAGGAGGTCCCCAGCTCGCTTGAGCCGCGGCGCTCGCGCAACTCCGTGCGTGGCGTGCTGACGCCGTTTGCGAGGGCACCGTTGACCGGGGTCCAGAAGGTCATGGCGCCATCGCTGGCGGTGCTGAACCAGGGCGATTGATAACCCAGGTTGCCGCTCAGTTGCTCCGCGGGCAGGACCAGCGCGGGGCCGTCGGAACCACCGTCTGAATCCGCCGGGATTCTCAAGTTCCAGTGCTGCAGGGCGAAATTACCGCCGGGCGGCACATCCGGATAAAGCGCGGCCTGGACCGCGCTGCTCAGCCAGGCAGCGAGCAGCACAGCACCCAGCCGGGCTTTGCGGACAAGCTGGGGAGTGGGGGTAATCGGCATGCCATGCATCCTTCTCGAAGGCCCACGGCCCTCGAGGCGACAACCTTCGGGGCGAATGCGGGCGAAGCCACCGCCTGCGCAACCGCAGGTTCCTGTGCAGACCGTTCGGCTCGGCAATGGTTCGCACTCAGCCGGGAGCTTGCTGGCGCAACTCGATCAGTAGCCGCGCCAGGGTGTCGATGTCCGCGTCGCGGGTGCGCCAGGACGAGACGCTCAGGCGAAAGGCCGGTCGTCCCTGCCAGAGCGTGGGACCGAACCAGACCTCGCCCGAGGCCTGGGCCGCCTCGCGGATCGCCACGGTCCGGGCGTCACTGTCGGCGCGCACCAGCACCTGGTTGAGCACGACCCGGTTGAGCACCTCATAACCGGCCTCGCGCAGGCGTTCGGCCAGGTAACCGGCCTGGCGCAGGTGGCGATCGATCATCTCGCGCAGGCCGTCGCGGCCCAGGGAGGCCAGCGCCGCCCAGACCGCAATGCCCCGGGCGCGTCGGGAAAACTCCAGGTTGAGGTTCTTCTGCGCGTCCTTGCTGGCCGAGGCATAGGCCGCATCGCTGTTCATGGCACTTGCCAGGGCATCGGCGTCACGACAGATCGCCATGGCACCGTCGTAAGGCGTGTTCAGCCACTTATGGCCATCGGTGGTCCAACTGTCGGCCGCTTCGATGCCCGTGGCCAGGTGCGCGCTGGAGGAGGCGCGTGCCCAGAGGCCAAAGGCGCCGTCGACATGCACCCAGGCGCCGGCTTGCCTGGCCCGGGGGATCAGCTCGTGAAAGGGGTCGAACTCGCCAGTGTTGACCTCGCCGGCCTGCAGACACAGCAGGGTCATGTCGTCCAACGGTGGCAGCTGGCGAGGGTCGACCCGGCCATGCTCGTCAGTCGGGGCGAGAATCAGGCGATTGAGGCCAAACCCGAGCACGCGCAAAGCCTTCTTCACCGTGATATGGGCGCTGGCGGAAATCACCACCCGCACCTCGGGGGCGCCGACCAGGCCGTCGCCATCGAAATCCCAGCCCTGGCGGGCCAGCAGCGCGCGCCGGGCCGCCGCCAGGCAGGCCAGGGTGCAGGCCGTGGCACTGGTGCCGAAACCCACGGCGCTGGCGCGCGGCAGGTCGAGCGCCTCGAGTACCCAGCGTCCGGCGATGCGCTCGAGGGTGGCGGCCACCGGCGAATTGTCAAACGACGAGGCGCACTGGTCCCAGGCCAGTACCAGGCGTTCCGCGGCCGCGGCGGCGGGGAGGGTGGCGCCGATGACGAAACCGAAATAGCGCGGGCCATTGGAGGCCACGGTAGCCGGCGAGCCCAGTTCGTCGAGACGCCGCAGTACCTGTCCGACAGGGTGCCCCTGATCGGGCCAAGGTTCGTCGAAAGCCGCCAGCCCGGCGATGGCATCGGCCGGCGGAAAGGCGGGGCGTGTCTGAATACCCTCGAAATAATTCAGGGCGCGGCGATCGGCCTCGATCAGCAGTTGGCGTTCATCGGTGCTCATGGGCTAACTCTCGGCAGCGGGAGCAGAGAGCCTAGTCAGGGCGCCGTCTTCGCAGTAGACACAAAATCGAGGCGAGACGGCCCTACAGTACCGCGACGCGGAACCCTGGGTGCGTAACAGTGGCCTCGATCAGCCGTACAGTTGCCAGGTGTCCCGGCGCCGTTAAGGAACCGAGACTTCTGTGTCTCTAGAGAGAACGGCCTGGAGTCGGTGCTGCCATTGGCATCGCGTACCTGCACGGTAAAGTCGTCGGGCCACGGGCAGCAACGGGTTCCAGTATTTCAAGGCAACGTTGGCGCCGGGAGGCAGACTGGGGGTCAATTAAATCGTGACGCTGCCGCTGGCCGTGGCCGAGTACCTTGGTTATTCCGTGCTTGCTTGATGTCCAGGGTTTCTGGATTCAAGGCCGCACGATGATCGAGAGTTTCTTGGCAAAGGTACTGCCATTGGCATCCCTGACCTGCACCATCAGATCGTTAGGCTTGCTGGATACGGCGTCGGGCAGCGGGCTGCCGCTGATCACACCGTCTGCCGACAGGCTCAAACCCTTGGGTGGAAAGCCGCTGACCAGACGCCAGGTACCCGCGCCGGTGCCGCCGCGTGCCTGCAAGGTCACGGCGTAGGGGCTGCCGACCTTGGCGACCGGCAAGGCGGCATTGGTGACTATCGTCAAGCCGTTGGCCGGATGGCTGGCGGCCAGCCGGTAGAATTTTACCAGAGCCCCTTCCGTGGCACTGCTGCCATGGCTGTGCAGGTAGGAGCCGGCCTTGAAATAAAAGGTCTCGGTGTCCCATGACGGGTCCATCGTCATGGTCGCGGCGGGACCGTTGTTGGCCGAGACCGAGGCCACGGCGGGGCCGCTTTCGGTGCGCTCGACGCGAATCTGGTAGGTGAAGGCCTGGCCTAGCTTGATGTCGTCGGCGATCACGTGCTGCCAGAAGGGCGGGCCCTGGATGGGCGTGCCCTGCAGCTTGGCGATAAGCCTTCCGGTTTTGCTGATGGCGTTGTAGCGGTAGTACACCAGGACCAGGGGCGCAGAATTGTAACCATGGACCTGACCGACGATGACCGTGCCATCGCTGCTGGGTACCTGCATCACCTTGAGCTGAGCATCCAGAAGCGCGGTGCCGCTGCTGTCCCAATTGATCGCGTTGGAACTGGGATCGATCATTTCGCGCAGTTCCGAGCGCGGTGAAGAAGAACCGCCCGAAGCGGCACCATTGAGGGGTGCCCAAAAGGTCATGGCGCCGTCGGCACTGGTGTAGATCGACGGTGGGCTGCTGTAGCCCGTGGGACCGCTGAGCTGAGCCGGACGCAGGGTCAGGGGTTTGCCGGTGACGCCGCCTTGGGCATCCACCGCGAGGGTGACGCTCCAGTTTTCCAACGCGAAGTTGCCGCCTGGGGGCAGGCTTGGGTCAAGTTCGGCGTGGGCGGTAGAGCTGATGACCAGCCCCAGGCACAGGGTGCCGAGCGCATGGTTCGAGCGAGCGAAAAGCCGGGGCACTGTCCCCATACGGCACGCGGAGTAAGTCGACATCGTGGTGTAACCCTTGATAGGCGGGGCCCTGGACGTCTGTCAGACGACCGGGGTGATAGATCCCGTGTCCGTCTGGGAGTCGCCAAAACCGAAGGCGGTTGAGAGTCGGGTACAGGCTGTAGCCCAACCAAGCCTAGACCTTGCCTTGTCCGGCAGGTTCCCAGGCCATGGCTCGGTGCACCCCAACCGCTCAAGCTCTGGCTGAATGCCGCGGACCTGGCCGGATGGCTGGCTGCGCAGCCAAATGTTGCGGCTTGCTTACGTCTTGAATGCAGGCGGGGGCGGAGGATGCACAGGGCTACGAGCTCCAACCACGTCAAGACACTGCTGCACCCTGCGCCGCTCATGGCTGGCGCAGGGTGCAGCAGTGAGCAAGAGCAATATCGGTTGAAGTTTTGGATTGACCGATGAATCCAAGTGGCTGTATCGGTTCGAGTAGCTACTCAAGGCTGGACCAGAATGGAAAACAGCTTGGAGTAAGTGCTGCCATTGGCGTCGCGCACCTGGACCATGAACTCGTCGGGCAATGGCGCTACGGCGCTGGGCAATGGTGTGCCGCTGATGACGCCGCTGCTGTCCAGATTCAAGCCCGCTGGCGGAAATCCGCTGACCAGCCGCCAAGTGCCGCCGCCGAATCCACCGCTGGCCTGGAGGGCGACCTGGTAGGGCCTGTTGGCACCGGCCGACGGCAGCGTGCCGGCGCTGGTGATGGTCAGGTCATAGGCCGGGTGACTGGCGGCCAGTTGATAAAACTTCACCAGCGCGCCTTCGCTGGCGCTACTGCCATTGCTGTGTAGGTAGGCGCCAGCCTTGAAATAGAAGGTCTCGCGATCCCAGGACGGTTCCATCTGCATGCTGGCCGCCGGGCCGCCGTTGGCCGAGACGCTGACCACAGCAGGTCCGCCGCTCGGGCGTTCGACCCTGACATGGTAGGAAAACCGCTGCCCCAGGCCGATGTTGCTGGCGATCACATGCTGGGTGTACGGCGGACCCTGGATGGGTGTGCCTTGCAGCTTGGTCATGATTTTTCCGGTTCCGGTCCTGCTGTCGTACCGGTAATAGACCAGCACCAGGGGCGCCGCCTGGTAGCCATGGACCTGGCTGACGATGACCAGGCCGTCCGTATTGGGGACCTGCAGTACTCGCACTTGAGCATCAAGGAAGGAGGTGACGAAGCTGTTCCAGTTGACCCGCGTGGAGTTCGGGTCGAGCAGTTCGCGCATTTCCGCGCGCGGGGAGTTGGAACCGCCGGCGGTGGTGCCGTTCAACGGCGCCCAGAACGTCATGGCGCCATCCGCCTCGGTGTAGAAATAAGGGCGATTGCTGTAGCCGTAGGGGCCGCTCAAGGTACTCGGCGGAAGCGTCAGGGGTGGGCCGCTGACACCGCCATGGGCGTCCACCGGTATGGTGATGTTCCAATTTTCCAGGGCGAAATTGCCGCCAGGCGGCAGCGCCGAATTCAGCTCGGCCGATGCCATAGGGGCGACAGCGGCTCCCAGGCAAAGGGTGGCGAACATAAGCAGGGGTGAGGCCAAGGGGCGTAGTGCAGCGTGCCGGGTATCCTGGGTCGACATGGTAGAACTCCTTTTCTGGCTTGGAGCGAATGCGCCGTGGCAGGCAACTCCTGGGCCGGGCTGCTCCTGCCTGAGCCGTCCGCCCTGGAGCTTAGCTGAGCGACATGACGCCTACAGCCGGGAAGTGCTGCATGCCCACCGAGAACCTCTGTAATACGGTAGATCGGTGATGAGCAGGGCCGTGTTGGTGGGTTACAGGCAGGACGAGGCGGTCTGTATTACGAGCGGGTAGGGCCCAGGGGAAGTCGTTTTCGCACCGGGTCATGGCATTGCGATCGCCAGCGACTGCGCCGGACAATCACCCAGCGCAGGCCGCGAATCGAGGAAAGGAGTTCAGGGCCCCAGCAGCTCGCTCATGGCGATGATCTGTTCGGCGACCTGGATCAGCTTCTGCTGACGGCTCATGGCCTGGCGGCGCATCAGGGTATAGGCCTCTTCCTCGTTGCAGCTCTTCATCTTCATCAGCATGCCCTTGGCCAGCTCGATGCGCTTGCGCTCGGCCATCTGCTGGTCGCGGGCATACAACTGGGCGCGCAGCTCCTGGTCGCTCTCGAAGCGCACCATGGCCACGTCGAGAATCGGCTTGAGGCGGGTGGCCTGGATACCCTCGACGATGTAGGCGCTGACGCCAGCCTTGATGGCCTGGCGCATGACGTCGGGGTCCTGCTCGTCGGTGAACATGACGATGGGCCGTGGCTGGTCGCGGCTGACCAGCACCACTTGCTCCATCACGTCGCGGCTGGGGGACTCGGTGTCGATCAGAATCACGTCCGGGCGCACGGCTTCGACGCGCTCGGGCAGGTCGATGGTCAGCCCGGATTCGTCGATCACCTCGAAGCCGGCTTCGATCAGCGCGGCGCGCAGGCGACCGACCTTCTTGGGGGTGTCGTTGATCAGGAGGATTCGCAGCATGGGGGCGTTCTTCCCGTGATATTAGAGGGCGAGAGCCTGAGGGCTATCGGTCAATGCATGCAACTCGAAACTGCGCGCGTAGCCGGCCGGGTCCGAACCGTCCCAGACCTTGCCGTCGAGCAGGGTCGCGCTGCGCATCGGCGCCGGTACCGCAATGCCCAGGCTGCCGGCGGCTTCGCGGTAAAGCTCCAGGCACTGAACCTTGCGGGCGATAGCCAGGTAATCCAGGTCTTCGCGCAACAGGCCCCAGCGACGGAACTGGGTCATAAACCACAGGCCATCGGATAGATAAGGCATATTAACCCGGCCCTCGGCGAAGAAGCGCAGCGGATGCCGGTCCTGCCAGGCATGGCCCAGGCCGTCCTCGTACTGGCCGAGAAAGCGCGGCTCGATGGCCGACAGCGGCGCGTCCACGTAATCCTGGCTGCTGATCAACTGGGCGGTGCTGCGCTTGTTTTCCTCGTTCTCGTCGATAAAGCGGCTGGCTTCCAGTACCGCCATGGTCAGGGCCCGAGCGGTATTGGGGTATTGGTCGACGAAGGCCCGGGTCACGCCCAGCACCTTCTCCGGATGGTCGGCCCAGATCATCTGGCTGGTGGCCAGGGTAAAGCCCTGGCCCTGCTCCACCGCAAGGGCGCCCCAGGGCCCGCCGGCGCAAAAGCCGTCGATGCGCCCGGCCTCGAGGTGGGCGACCATCTGCGAGGGCGGCACCACCAGGGTGTTCACATCGTTCAGGGGGTGGATACCCTGGCTGGCCAGCCAGTAGTAGAGCCACATGGCATGGGTACCGGTGGGAAAGGTCTGGGCAAACGTCAGTTTTGCTCCGTTTTGGCGCACGCGCGCTGCCAGCGCTTCGCCAGTGGTCACGCCGGCGCGTTTGAGCGGCTCGGAGAGGTTGATCGCCTGGCCGTTCTGGCACAGGCCCATCAGCACCGCCATCTCGGTGGCCGGGCCGCTCAGGCCCAGGTGGACGCCATAGATCTGCCCGTACAAGGTCTGAGCGGCGTCCAGCTCGCCGGCCAGCAGCTTGTCGCGCAGCCCGGCCCAGGAGGCCTGTCGCTGCAGGTTCAGGGTCAGGCCATAGGGTTGGGCGAAGCCCTGGGTCGCCGCGACGATCAGCGAGGCGGAGTCGGTCAGGGCCATAAAACCCAGGTTCAGCGCGCTCTTTTCCGGCGCATCGGAACCTGCGACCCAGGCCAGGTTGTCCGCACGGGGTGTTGCCGGGTGATCTGTCATAGCCTGTGTTCCACCTTTCAACGAAAAAAGCGTCGCATTGACCGCTGCCAGGGCAGGGCCGAATACGACGCCATTGTCTAGGAATGGACTCCGCCATTGGAGGCCATTGTATAGAAAGGTGTTAAGCAAGCGGTATGCCAAGGCACGCGGGTATGCCTGTACGGCTCGGCGAGCAAGGGGCTTGTGCGGCGAGGCCGGGTGGTCTGCGGCCCCAGCCATCCTGCGGGACCCGGCGGCAGCATAAAAAAGCCCCGCATGGAGCGGGGCTTGGTCACTCAAGTGCGTATCAGCGCTCGAGTATCTGCTTGATCGAGGACTTGGGGATCTGCTGGTCGCGGCCCTCACTGTCCTCGAAACGGTACATGTCGGTGTCCTTGTCCAGCTTCGGCTTGCCGTCGGAGGTCAGCAGCTGCCCATCGGTGGTGACAATGATGTGTTCGCTCGAGCAACCCGCCAGGCTCAGCAAGCAGCAGGCAGCAAGAATCAGCTTCTTCATGGGGTTTTTCCTGGGGTGGTCCTGGGTGGTTAAACGGTTGAAACTGCCGCTACGCTAGCGAGTTGGAACTGGTTTGCCAACACTTGGCTGCGCAAAAAAAAGCCTCGCACGAAGCGAGGCTTTTTCTACTGCGGTATGGCCTTAGGCTTGAATCACCGGAATCTTGGCGTTTGCCGCGGCTTCACGGAACTCAGCGATCTGGTCGAAGCTCAGGTAGCGGTACACGTCCGCTGCCATGGTGTCGATTTCCTTGGCGTAGACCATGTATTCCTCGACGGTCGGCAAGCGACCGAGAATCGAGGCCACCGACGCCAGCTCGGCCGAGGCCAGGTAGACGTTGGCACCGTCGCCCAGGCGGTTGGGGAAGTTACGGGTCGAGGTGGAGACCACCGTCGAGTTCGGCTCGACCCGTGCCTGGTTGCCCATGCACAGCGAACAACCCGGCATTTCCATGCGGGCGCCGGCCTTGCCGTAGATGCCGTAGTAGCCTTCCTCGGTCAGCTGGTGAGCGTCCATCTTGGTCGGCGGCGACAGCCACAGACGTGTCGGCAGTTGCCCCTTGACCTTGTCCAGCAGCTTGCCGGCCGCGCGGAAGTGACCGATGTTGGTCATGCAGGAACCGATAAAGACTTCGTCGATCTTCTCGCCCGCCACGCTGGACAGCAAGCGGGCATCGTCCGGGTCGTTCGGGGCGCAGAGTACTGGCTCCTTGACGTCGGCCAGGTCGATCTCGATGACCTCGGCGTATTCGGCGTCGGCATCGGCTTCCAGCAGGTCCGGCTTGGCCAACCAGGCTTCCATCGCCAGCGCACGGCGCTCCAGGGTGCGGGGATCGCCGTAGCCTTCGCCGATCATCCAGCGCAGCAGGGTGATGTTGGACTGCAGGTACTCGGCGATCGACTCTTTCGACAGCTTGATGGTGCAACCGGCTGCGGAGCGCTCGGCCGAGGCATCGGACAGTTCGAAGGCTTGCTCGACGGTGAGTTTTTCCAGGCCTTCGATCTCCAGGATGCGACCGGAGAAGGCGTTTTTCTTGCCTTTCTTCTCGACGGTCAGCAGGCCTTTCTGGATCGCGTAGTAAGGAATCGCATGCACCAGGTCACGTAGGGTGACGCCCGGTTGCAGCTCGCCCTTGAAACGAACCAGGATCGACTCGGGCATGTCCAGCGGCATCACGCCGGTGGCCGCGGCGAAGGCCACCAGGCCGGAACCGGCCGGGAAGGAGATGCCGATCGGGAAGCGGGTGTGCGAGTCGCCACCGGTACCGACGGTGTCCGGCAGCAGCATGCGGTTCAGCCAGCTGTGGATGATGCCGTCGCCCGGGCGCAGGGACACGCCGCCGCGGGTCATGATGAAGTCCGGCAGGGTGTGGTGGGTGGTCACGTCGATCGGCTTCGGATAGGCCGCGGTGTGGCAGAAGGACTGCATCACCAGGTCGGTCGAGAAGCCCAGGCACGCCAGGTCCTTCAGTTCATCACGGGTCATGGGACCGGTGGTGTCCTGGGAACCGACTGTGGTCATCTTCGGTTCGCAGTAGGTGCCCGGACGCACGCCGGTGACGCCGCAGGCCTTGCCGACCATCTTCTGCGCCAGGGTGTAACCCTTGGTGCTTTGGGCTGGCGCTTCCGGCAGCTTGAACAGGGTCGAAGGCGGCAGACCCAGTTCGGCACGGGCCTTCTCGGTCAGGCCGCGGCCGATGATCAGCGGGATACGGCCGCCGGCACGGACTTCGTCGAGCAGGACCGGGGTCTTCATTTCGAAGGTGGTCAGAACTTCGTCGCTGTTGTGCTTGGTGACTTTACCCGCATGCGGGTACAGGTCGATCACGTCGCCCATGTGCATGTTGGAGACGTCGAATTCGATCGGCAGGGCGCCGGCGTCTTCCATGGTGTTGTAGAAGATCGGGGCGATCTTGCTACCGAAGCAGAAACCGCCTGCGCGCTTGTTCGGCACATAGGGCACGTCGTCGCCGAAGAACCACAGCACCGAGTTGGTGGCCGATTTGCGCGAGGAGCCGGTACCGACCACGTCGCCCACGTAGGCGATGGGGAAGCCTTCGCCGCGCATCTGCTCGATCTGTTTCATCGGACCGATGGCGCCTTGCTGGTCCGGGACTATGCCGTCGCGGGCCATTTTCAGCATGGCCAGGGCGTGCAGCGGGATGTCGGGACGGGACCAGGCATCCGGGGCAGGGGAGAGGTCGTCGGTGTTGGTTTCGCCGGTGACCTTGAACACGCGCAGGCTGATCTTGTCGGCCAGGGTCGGACGGTTCTTGAACCACTCGCCGTCGGCCCAGGACTGCAGCACGGCCTGGGCGTGGGTGTTGCCATTCTTGGCTTTTTCCGCGACGTCGTGGAAGGCGTCGAACATCAGCAGGGTGTGCTTGAGTTCCTTGGCGGCAACCGGCGCCAGCTCGGCGCTGTCCAGCAGGTCCACCAGGGTGACGATGTTATAGCCGCCCTGCATGGTGCCGAGCAACTCGACCGCGCGCTTTTTGTCCAGCAGCGGCGAGGCGACTTCACCCTTGGCCAGCGCGGAAAGGAAGGCGGCCTTGACGTAGGCCGCCTCGTCCACGCCTGGCGGCACGCGGTTGGTGATCAGGTCGACCAGGTAGGCTTCTTCGCCGGCCGGAGGATTCTTCAGCAGCTCGACCAGGCCTGCGGTTTGTTCGGCGTTCAGCGGCTGGGGGACGATGCCCTGAGCGGCACGCTCTTCAACATGTTTGCGGTAGGCTTCAAGCACAGTTATTACCCTCATCAGTGGTCCCACAGGGTGATCTGGGACGCGCATCCGGAAGCTGTTTTCAAAGTTTTACGCCTGCAGGACGAGGGGGGTGATGACGGCTGGCGAGGGGCCTTGAGGGGGCAAAGGACCCGTCGCCAACATCGTTTCTGCGGGATTAACGGTGCTCGTGACGCTTTGAAAACAGCTTCTATCGGACTGTATCGAACACAGACGCCTAAAAAGGCTCGCCGATTCTACGGGAAAACGCGCGCGAAGTTAAGCCGGGCGAGCCGGCGGGCGCAGGTGATTATGCTTAGACAAAGGGCTAAGATGCGGGCTTGTTCGGTTCGGCGCGCAGTTTTCCTATGTCCATTCAGCGCATCAAGACGCCCTGCGTTGGCCTCTGCTCCACGGTCTATGGCGATCTGGTGTGCCGCGGCTGCAAGCGCTTCCATCATGAAGTGATCGATTGGAACCGTTACGGTGACGAGGAAAAGCACGCCGTCTGGCGGCGCCTGGAGATTCTGCTGGTGCAGGTAATGGCGGCCAAGCTGGAAGTGTTCGATGCCGGCTGCCTGCGTCGGCAGCTGGAGCAGCGCACCATCCGCTTCGTTCCCGAACAGTCGCCTTACTGTTGGGCCTATCAGCTGATCGCCCGCGGCGCGCGGGTGATCGAACGGCTGGACGCCTACGGCATGGCGCTGCTGCCCGAGTTTCGCGACTGGACCCTACCGCAACTGCGTGACGCCATCGACCGCGAATTCTTTCTACTGTCCGAAGCCCACTACGAACGCTATATCGCCCCTGGTTTTCTGCGCAAGGGGCTGGAAAACCGCGCCTGACGCCATGCCTTCGCACCAGGCATGACAAAGCCGCCCGAGGGCGGCATTGTCATGCAACAGCTTCAGTGCGCGGCCTGTTAGCGCCGGCTCAGCAACTCTTCCAAGTGTTCGATGATCTCGTCCGGTTTCAAGACCAGCACATCGCTTTCCAGGGTATCGAGCACCACCTCGGCGGTATTACCGATCAGCACGCCGGACAGCCCGGTGCGCGCCACGGTGCCGATGACCGTGACCACGGCATTGAGCTTGCGCGCGACGAAGGGAATCAGCACATCGGCTGGTCCTTCCTCTACATGCAGGCGTTCGTTGCTGATGTCGTATTCGGCCTGGAAGGCCTTGCACTGCTGGCGGTAGCGCGCCTCGATGGTTTCCTTGAGCTGGAACGTCGGGTCGGCGGCCGACAGCATCGGGGTGGGGTGGGCAGATATGGTATGCAATTCGCCCCTGGCCAGGGCAGCGATGTCGTAGCCATGGCTGACGATGCTCGAATGCAGGGTGCGGTGTTCGCCATCGCTGTTGCCGACATCCACGGCAGCCAGAATCACGCCACCGGTCCAGGGGCGGTCGGTCTTGACCATCAGCACGGGGCCCGGGCAATAGCGCAGCAGCTTCCAGTCATCTGGAGTGAGCAGGGCCTTTTTCAGCGGGTTATCCGGAAAGTGCTGCTTGATCACCAGGCCGCAACCTTCGGCCTGTTGCGCCGAGATAATGGTCTGGTAGAGGTTTTCGTGCCAGGCCTGCTGGCCGGAGGCGCTGAAGCCTTCCAGTTCGAGGGCCGCGACATGGCTGGCGAGTTGGGCGCTGTGGTCGTGCTTTTTGTCGCACATGAGCAGGTGCAGGTGCGACTGGGTTACGCCGGCAATCAACTTTGCCCGCTTCAAGGCCAGACTTTCCGACTGACCGGGCTCTACTACCACCAGAATGTTGCGTATGGCTTGCATGATCCTCTCCCTGCGAATTTATAGCCTGCCTCACTATAGGCGTAACGCGGCGATATGCTTTGTGACTTGGATCAAAGGCATAGCTGGATGAATACGGTGCCACTCGTATAATGGCCGGCCTCGGAGCTGCCTGCCAGCACCCCTATTTGCTTTGTGAGCTTATGTCGTCGCTTTCTCCCCTTGCGTTGATCGCCTGTCCGTTTATGCCCATCGGTGAGCCCTCTGGCCTGCCAAGGAAGTCGCATGCTGCCTGAAATCCATCAGTTCCTCGGTTGCACAACTCCGCAGGCCTGGGTCCAGGCGGCACTGCAACAGCAGGATATCCTCTTGCTGGACCACAAGAACTGCGAGTTCAAGGCGGCTTCGACGGCCTTGTCGCTGATCGCTAAATACAACGGCCATCTGGACCTGATCACCGCCATGTCCAAGCTGGCACGCGAGGAACTGCGCCATCACGAACAGGTGCTGAGTCTGATGAAGAAGCGAGGCGTCGGGCTGCGGCAACTGTCGGCTGCGCGCTATGCCTCTGGGCTGCGAAAGGAAGTGCGCAGCCATGAACCGGTCAAGCTGATTGATACGCTGGTGGTGGGGGCCTTTATCGAGGCCCGCTCTTGCGAGCGTTTTGCCGCCCTGGTGCCGCATCTCGATGCGGAGCTGGGCAAATTCTATGCAGGCCTGCTGAAAAGCGAGGCACGCCACTTTCAGGGTTATCTCAAGCTGGCCTATCAGTATGGGGACGTGACGGATGTGGACCGGACCGTTGTGCGGATCAGGGACGTGGAGTGCGCACTGATCCAGAGCCCGGACAGCGAGTTCCGCTTCCACAGCGGCGTACCTGCCTGGACGGATACGCCGATCGAACACGCCTAGGTCGGTCGCTGATCAGGACTGGGACTTGTTTCGGGTTGCCATGTGTTTAGCGGACTTAGTCTGAGGCGGATCGAGCAGGGCGATCACATCGTTCAGGTTTTTGCCGTAATGCTGCATCAATGCCTGAAACTTGTCCCTGAAGGCCAACTCCTGCTGCAAAGCCGGGTTGTGCCTGAGTTTCTCCAGCCGTTCCATTTTAATTTGCAGCATGCGTTCGGTTTCACGGAGCTCGGTCAGTTTCGACATAGGGGTACCTATTAAAAGCCGATCGGATGGCATCACAGGGATAGAGTGGGCATTAGCTGCGGGATTGAAACCGGGGCAGCGTTCGTACTGTACCTACGTCATTCGTAGTTTGTCTCTAGCCGGCCAGGCTTGGACTGTGGGTTTCGTCATGTTTTTGTCACTGATATGCCGGGCATGCCGAGCCGGGTGCCCCACAAGCGAGTCGAAGCAACTCTTAAGAGCAGGCTTTGTCTATCCAGGCGATGTCGTTGAGGCTTGCACCGTTGTAAGCACAGTCAGGCCTGCTAGACTGGTTCGCGCTTTTACCCTCTCAAAGGAATCCCATGATCAAGAAATGCTTGTTCCCGGCTGCCGGCTACGGCACCCGTTTTCTCCCTGCAACCAAGGCCATGCCCAAGGAAATGCTGCCGGTGGTGAACAAGCCGCTGATCCAGTACGGCGTCGAAGAGGCGCTGGACGCGGGCCTGTCGCAGATCGCCGTGGTCACAGGGCGCGGTAAGCGAGCTCTGGAAGATCACTTCGATATCAGCTACGAGCTGGAACACCAGATTCGCGACACTGACAAGGAAAAATACCTGGTCGGTATTCGCCGCCTCATCGACCAATGCAGCTTTTCCTATACCCGCCAGGTCGAGATGAAGGGCCTGGGCCATGCCATCCTCAGCGGCCGCCCGCTGATCGGCGACGAACCCTTTGCGGTGGTACTGGCCGATGACCTGTGTTTCAACATCGGCGGCGACGGCGTATTGACCCAGATGGTCAAGTTGTACAACCAGTTCCGCTGCTCGATTATTGCGGTTCAGGAAGTACCGATGGAGGAAATCCACAAGTACGGCGTGATTTCCGGAGAGATGATTCGCGACGATATTTACCGGGTCAACAGCATGGTGGAAAAGCCCAATGCTGAAGATGCGCCGTCCAACCTGGCGATTATCGGCCGTTATATCCTCACGCCGGATATCTTCGGTCTGATCGAACAAACCGAACCCGGCAAGGGTGGCGAGATCCAGATCACCGATGCCTTGATGAAGCAGGCCAAAGACGGTTGTGTATTGGCTTACAAGTTCAAGGGCACGCGTTTCGATTGCGGCGGCGCCGAAGGCTATATCGACGCAACCAACTTCTGTTTCGAACATTTCTACAAAACCGGCAAGGCCTATTGATCCGTCAATAACCGCCGATTTGCCGCAACGCAAAAGCCACCTTCGGGTGGCTTTTCTGCATTTAGAGAGCCGATATGACCTCGGCCCCTGGGCCAAGGGGCTGACCGAAGCTGAACTCCACAGCGCTGCCGGCGGGGTCGCGCACGCCACAGTAATAGCCGACCGGATAGGGTTCCTCGCGCGGCGGCCAGAGCAGGCAACCAACCGCTTGTGCCCGGGCGGCGATGGCATCCACCGCTGCTCGGCTGGAGAGGGCGAACCCCAGGTGGCTGTAATCGTCCGCGGCCGGCTGACGGTATTGGCCGCCAGGCATCAGCACGAAGATAAACCGCTGCTCATTGCCCGGTTCCGCCATCCAGACGATACGCGAGCCCTTGCCCGCGCGCTGGTGGATCACCCGGAGGGCGCAAAAATCCTCATAGAACGCGATACAGGCGTCGAGGTCCGGCACGTGCAGGGCAATATGGGTCAGGGTAGGGCGCATGGTCTTTCCTCCTATAGGACAGTCTAGGGCCTGTTGACATTAATCTCGCGAGTCGCGTTGCCGCGAAGAAGGGTTCCAGGCAAGGCGCGAAACGCCGGCAATGGTCATTGCCCAGTTTCGCAACGCCGAATGGGGCCGTTATTCGCGCAACCCGCAGGGCCGGCTGTGTTTTGATGCGATAAGAAATTACTTGTCACCCTTTCTGAAGTATCCAACGGTGCGTCCCATGCCGGGGTTGGTTTCAAAACCCGGTTCGGCGCGGCCGTGCGGGTAGTGTCAACAGGCCCTAGAGCGCGGGCGCAATGTCCGCCCTCGCGGGCAAGCCGAACGGGGGGAGGGCGCACGCCTGTCACGGCCGGGCCTGTCGCTATCAGGCGGGACGCAACGCCAGGACGGCGAAGGCGACCCATTGCGGTATGCTTGCTGCCTGTTCAGCTGCCTTCAGGACATTCCTCCCATGGCCTACGATTTCGACCTCTTTGTGATAGGTGCCGGTTCCGGTGGGGTTCGCGCCGCCCGCTTTGCCGCGGGTTTCGGCGCCAGGGTGGCCGTGGCGGAAAGCCGTTACCTGGGTGGTACCTGTGTCAATGTCGGCTGTGTGCCGAAAAAGCTGCTGGTCTACGGCGCGCATTTCGCCGAAGACTTCGAGCAGGCCCGTGGCTTCGGCTGGACCCTGGGTGAAGCGGGTTTCGACTGGGCGACGCTGATTGCCAACAAGGACCGGGAAATTCAGCGACTCAACGGTATCTACCGCAACTTGTTGGCCAGCAGCGGCGTTACCCTGCTCGAAGGCCATGCCCGTCTGCTCGATGCCCACAGCGTGGAAGTCGACGGCAAGCGCATCAGCGCGGAGCATATCCTGATCGCCACCGGCGGCTGGCCGCAAATTCCCGAGCTGCCGGGCGCCGAGCACGGCATCAGCTCCAACGAGGCGTTCTTCCTCCAGGCATTGCCCAAGCGCGTGCTGGTGGTCGGCGGCGGCTATATCGCCGTGGAGTTCGCCTCGATCTTCCAGGGCCTGGGTGCCCAGACTTCCTTGCTGTATCGCGGCGAACTGTTCCTGCGTGGCTTCGACGACGCGGTGCGTCAGCACCTGAAGGACGAACTCGGCAAGCGCGGCCTGGACCTGCAGTTCAATGCCGACCTGGCCCGGGTCGACAAGCAAGCCGACGGCAGCCTGAATGTCACCCTCAAGGATGGCCGCGTGCTGCAGACCGACTGCCTGTTCTATGCCACCGGCAGGCGTCCGATGCTGGACAACCTGGGCCTGGAAAATACCGGCGTGAAACTGGACGCCCGCGGCTATATCGCGGTCGATGAACAGTACCAATCCAGCGTGCCGTCGATTCTGGCTATCGGCGATGTCATCGGCCGCGTACAGCTAACACCCGTGGCCCTGGCCGAAGGCATGGCGGTAGCCCGACGGCTGTTCCAACCCGGACAGTACCGCGGGCCAGTGGATTACCAACTGATCCCCACCGCCGTGTTCAGCCTACCGAATATCGGTACCGTGGGCCTGAGCGAGGAGCAGGCTGTCGAGGCCGGGCATCGGGTCGCCGTTTACGAAAGCCGCTACCGGCCGCTGAAGCTGACCCTCACCGACTGCCAGGAACGCAGCCTGATCAAGCTGGTGGTGGACGCCGACACCGACCGTGTACTGGGCTGCCATATGGTCGGGCCGGAGGCCGGGGAAATCATCCAGGGCCTGGCCATCGCGCTCAAAGCCGGGGCCACCAAACAGCTGTTCGACGAAACCATCGGCGTGCACCCCACGGCGGCCGAGGAGTTCGTCACCCTGCGTACACCCGTGGAGCGCTGAGGTCCCATGCAGCAGCTGTTCTATTTCTCGGATCTGTTCGGCGTGGCGGTTTTCGCCATCACCGGTGCGCTGATGGCCGGGCGCAAGTCCATGGACCTGTTCGGTGTGCTGGTCATCGCCATCATCACCGCCCTGGGCGGCGGGACCCTGCGCGATGTGATTCTGGACAACCATCCGGTGAGCTGGATCCGTGACGACACCTTTATCTTGGTCGCCTCCCTGGCGGCGGTGGGTACTGTGGTCTGGGTGCGCCTGACGCGGCCGATTCACGAAAAAGGTCTGCTGATCGCCGATGCCTTCGGCCTGGCGCTGTTTACCGTTTACGGTACCGAGGTGGCGCTGCAGCACCAGGTGCCCTACAGCACCGCGGTGATCATGGGCGTGATGACCGGGGTAGCAGGTGGGGTGATGCGCGATGTGATCTGCAACGAGATCCCCTTGATCTTTCGCAAGGAAATCTACGCCACGGCCTGCATCGCCGGCTCCCTGGTATATATCGGCCTGTTGCAGCTCAACCTGGGCCATGGCCCGAGTACCCTGACCGCCATGCTGGTAGTCCTCTCGACCCGGCTCGCGGCCATCCACTGGCACCTGTCGCTGCCGCGCTTTCACTTACTGGACCGGAACTGAAGATCTGTGCCGTGAACCCACCCCCGACAAGCCACAGGCTGGAAATTATCGAAGACAGTGTTGTGCCCAGTGGCCTCGGCTCAAGCGTGCAGGTGAAACATGGGGTTCAGAAGCGGCCTTGATTCGAAACCCGGAGCATCATCTGCAAGGGTAGCGAGAGGGCGTTCAGCCGTGCCGGATGGTAGTGGGCTGAGGCGGGTTCAACCGGGTGTCGAGCCGCAATCGCTCCTGCATGATGAGCTGGTACTTGCCGCGGGCAAGCTCGGGGCTTATCAGGACATTCCAGCTGTGAGGGTTCACTGAGGACGGCACCAGCACGAACGCATGCCTGGACAGCAGGTCGTCGCCAAACTTCTGCTGGCCACCGCTGGGCGTGCCAGGAATCAGCCAATTGGGATTGGGGATTTTCTCTTCGTCTATCGTGAGGATAGAGGCAGGATCGGTGATCCGAGCGCAGGTCAGCGTCATCCTCACGCAATCCAACGAGTCGAAGCCTTTATGCACTGCGACCTCCAGGATCGCCGTGGATGGATCGAGGCTAGCGTAAACGGCTCGAACGCCCTTCGAGTTCCACCGACCACCTACTTTTTCAGCACCAATGCCTTGGTCCCAGGATTCGGCATAGGGCTCCGGGTCCAGCCTCCAGATAAAGAGCTCACCACTGCCTGGTGTCGAGATCACTGATAGACCCCGTACTCCAGGCGAGTCAGGAACTCGCTCACCAGTTGGGCGCCGATCGAATTGTCCAGCAGGTCGATGGGCTTCAAGCCATCAAGGCCTTTGGCAGGCTTCGACATCCAACTCTCAGCCAGCTCGGGGGTGCCAATGACCCTCACGGCCTGGTCCAGGATTTGGGCACCCCGAATGGCTCGCGCGCTTTGCTCCGAGTTCAATGCTTCCTCCGGGCTCTTGAGGCGCCGTTGAATGGTTCGCTCAGACAGGCCTGTCAGCTTCATCAGCAAAAAGTCGATGTTGAACATTTCGACCGATTCGGCGAACCGGGAAAGCGCTTTTATCGGGATGCCTTTCTCCGTGACTCGGTACACGGCGGCAAGATCGTCTGGCTCAGCACCCCCCGTGAGGAGGCCGGTGTAGCAGTAGCTAGAGCCGCCGGCGGTGGCTTTCCGCTTGGTCGATGCCCTGGCTGCCACTGGGTTAGCGGCGGCCTTGGGCTTTTGGGGTTTATCCGAAATCGCGGCTTCCATGGGCATCTCCTGTTTTGCGTCACGTGACGTTAAATTCACCGCCAGTTGACGCCAGTGTGCACTTGCTGGACCTGCAGTTCCAGTACCGTTCATGCCGCGTGTGGGCAGTAAACTCCAGGGGAGGGGAGCGACTTCGATCGGCGACAGATCCGCGGCGACTCACACAATAACTAGGGCCTGTTGACATTAACCTCGCGAGTCGCGTTGCCGTGAAGAAGGGTCCCAGGCAAGGCGCGGAACGCAGGCAATGGTCATTCCCTTGCCCAGTTTCGCAACGCCGAATGGGGCGCTTATTTGCTCAACCCGCAGGGCCGGGTCTGTTTTGATGCGGTAAGAAATTACTTGTCGCTCGCTCTGAAGCACTCAACGGTGCGTCCCATGCCGGATCTCGTTTCAGAACCGGTACCGGCGCGGCCGTGCGGGTAGTGTCAACAGGCCCTAACGCAATGGCTCAACCTCAGCGATCTGACTCTTGGCGCTGGGCTTATTCCGATCTGACAAGGCGTGATCCAAAGACCTTGAAACCGGTCCATGCCTAGATACAGCTATGAAGACCTATGAGATTGAGCGGCTCATGAAGCGCGTCAACCCGGGCATTGACCCTATCAACACCCTTAGCGCTGAAACCCACCACAGAATCACCCAAGATCAGTGCTGGAGCCAGCTGCGAGAACCGCAGCTTGAGCATGGCGCGAGCTGTGTTACAGATATTCGAAGCCCAGATGACTGCTTGGGTCGTGGCCGGCGTATGAGGATTTGGTTCAAGAGGTGGCAGGTCATATACACCCAGTCGATACAGGACCCACGGGGCGAGTCTCTGCACAGAGCCCGGCAACACATTCAATTTAACATAATATACATTATGCGTAGTTATGATTGGCCCCATTGGTAAGGACCCCTTTGGGTACTTGCCAGCTGTGCCCCCATCACAGTCTCACAGTCTCACGGCCCATGGACATGCCGAAGCTCGGTCGTCGCTTCAGACCTTGGTATCGCCAGGGTCTGCAGCGCACCCGCTGTCGGGCGGTTCTGGTTTTTACCGGCTGCGCTCCGTGAGCAGCCGCCGGCTATGACTCGACTGGTCCCCGCGCCTTGTCTGTGCCCCCAGGTATTCCAGCGTGGGTTAACTTATTCACCGCACAAGCCGCTAGATCTTCAGCAAACCGCGCATCCGTTCGTTTTCACGGTACAGCTCGCGTTGGCGGAAGGCATCGCGCAGTTGCGTGCGCAGGTCCTCCGGGTTCCAGGGTGTGCTGATAAATCGGTAGATAACGCCTTCGTTGACCGCCTTGAGCAAGCTGCCGAATTCGCCCGGTGCGCTGAGTACCAGACGAATCACATCCGGCGATATGCCCTTGATTCGGCGCAGCAAGGTCACGCCGTCCGTATCGCCTACCTTGACGTTGCTGAGGACTACGTCGATCGGACGGGTCGCCAATAATTCCAAGGCGTCCTGAGCGGTGCTGACGGAAAACAGCCTGAAATTTTCCAGGCGCAGCTCGCGCTCCAGCGCGTCGAGCACGAGCGGGTCGTCGTGGATGATCAGCAGGTGGCGCTCATGGCTGTCGATGATGTTGTCCGGCAGCATCAACATGCTGCCCTTTTGCAGGAACTGCACGCAGGCCTGGGGTGGCAGCGGCGGCGAATAATAATAACCCTGCATTTCATCGCAACCCGCTGCGCGCAGGAAACCCAGCTGCTCGGCGTTTTCCACCCCTTCGGCGATCACCTTTATGCCCAGGTTATGCCCGATGGAGATCATCGACCGGGTCAGGGAAGCACTGTCGGGCTCGGTGATCACGTCGCTGATAAAGCTGCGATCGATCTTCAGCTGACTGAATGGAAACCGCTTAAGGTACCCCAGCGAGGAGTAACCGGTGCCGAAGTCGTCGATGGAGAAGCAAATGCCCAGTTTGCTCAGCGCCAGCATCTTGCTCAGGGCATCCTCGGTATTGGTCATCAGGCTGGTTTCGGTCAGCTCGATCTTCAACCAGCGTGGGGCAACTCCATGGGTCGCCAGCGAGGTGGTCACCCGTGACACAAAGTCGTCGGTCATCAGGGTAATGGCCGAGAAATTCACAGCCACGCTCAGGTCCTGGGCATAGGTCTGGTGCCAGACCAGCAACTGTTTGCACACGGCATCCAGCACGTAGAAATCGATGGCGACTATCCAGCCGGTTTCCTCGGCCAGGGGGATGAAGTCGTTGGGTTGTACCATCTGCTCCTGGCGTTTCCAGCGCACCAGGGCCTCGAACCCGCAGAGTCGACCGCTTTGCAGGTCCAGCTGCGGCTGGTAGAACACGGTGTATTCATGGTTCTGCAAGGCCTGGCGAATGTCCCGTTCCAGGGACAGGCGCTTCTGCACCTGCTCATTCATCGCCGGCATAAACGCGCAGATACGATTGCGGCCCTGTTTCTTGGCCTGGTACATCGCGGTGTCCGCATTGCGCAGCAAGGTATCGGCATCCTGGCCATCGCTCGGGAAACAGCAGAAGCCAATACTGCAGCTGACCGCCACTTCTTGTCCGTCCAGCATCACCGGGGCGGCAATAGCCAATTTCAGGCGCTCCAATCGGCCCATCTGCTCGCTTAACGCTTCGTTGCCGACCAGTAGGATAATAAATTCATCCCCTCCCAGGCGGGCCACTGTATCGATCTCGCAGACACTGGCCTGCAAGTGGGCCGCGACCTGGCTCAGCAACTGATCGCCGGCGTTGTGCCCCAGGCCGTCATTGACCACCTTGAAATGGTCGAGGTCCATGAAAGCCAAGGTGAACTGACCATGGTCGCGGCTGGCATAGGCGATGGCTTGGCGAATGCGGTCATTGAGCAGGTTGCGGTTGGGCAGTCCGGTCAGGCTGTCGTGGTTGGCCTGGTGCTCCAGTTCGTCCTGGTAGCGCTTGGATTCAGTAATGTCATGGATGATGCCGACGAAATGACTGACCTTGCCCCGGTCGTTGACCACGGGCGACAGTTTGAGGTCATTCCAGAACTCTGAACCGTCCTTGCGGTAATTGCGCAGCAGTGCGCCCCCCTCCTCCAAGGCCGTCAGCGCCCGGCGCACGTCCTCGAGCTCGGCCTGGTCATGGTGCGTGCCTTGCAACAACCGGCAGTTACGACCCAGCACCTCTTCCGAGCGGTAACCGGTGATGCGCTCGAAGGCGGGATTGACATAGACGATGGGGTGATCGGGTTGTTCGTTGTCGGTGATTACCACCGCATTGACGCTGGCCTCGACCGCCCGGGTCAGGGTGCGTGTTTCCAGGTCCCGACGGCGTTGTTCACTGATGTCCTGGATGACCACGATAGCGCCCTGGATCAAGTCCTGCGCATCGTGAAAAGGGACGGCCGAATTCAACAGGGTCTTGCGCGAGCCGCTCGGGGTCTGGATATCGATCACCGCATTGCGTGCAGCGTCTCCTTGCAGCACCGCGCGTTGCATCGGCCAGTCCTGCGCGGCAATCGGCACCCCGCTGTCCGCCCACCAGCCCAGGGTCTCGCCGGCCATGGGCAGCGAGCCGTCGAGGATCAGGCGGCTTTCGGTGTTGCTCATGATCAGCCGCCCATGCTGGTCGGCGACCATGACACCCACCGGGAGGTTGTCCAGGGTCTTGCGCAACAGGGCCTCGCTCCGGCTCAAAGCCTCGGTGCGCTGGGCCACCAACAGTTCCATGCTTTCGAACAGGCGGGCACGGGCCAGGGCCATGGCCAATTGTCGGCCAATCGAAGCCAGGGCGTTGAGGTTCTCGCTCGACCAGGCCTTGGCTCCGACCCTGGCCACATTCAGCATACCGATGGTCTCCATGCCCAGTACCAAGGGAATACTGGCATGCACCCGCTCACCCCGCTCGTGGGACAGTGCGGGGCAACCGGCGATATTGCTCGGTACGCTCAACTTGTCGCTGATCCAGGCGTGCCTGCAGGGGCATTGGTCCGCGCAGGTCTTCAGCCGGTCCACCCCATAGTCGCGTCCCCTGCCCCGGGCTCCGACCACCTGTACTTGCCCGGGTGCCTCGGGATCATTGGCCATCAACAGCCAGGCCCCCAAGGCCTCGGGAAACTCCAGCAGGCGCATGAGGGCGGCATCGATAACATGCCGTTCGCTCTTGGCGTCGGTCAGGCTGCTGGTGAAATGAAACAGGCAATTGAGCAGCGAGTTGGATTTGCTCAGTTCGTCGTGCTTGGCCTGCAGCTCATGGTTGAGCCGCATCCCCTGCTCGTAGGTGGAAATCAGCAGGTCGAGTATCTGTTGGCGGCCCGCGGTGATGAAATGGCGCTCCCCCTCCAGCACCACCTCGACCCCCATTTGCACCCGCTCATGGGAGCGCAGCTCCATGTTCACCAGGAAATAGCGGATGCGCGACATCAGGTACTGCTGGTCATAGGGTTTGACGATGAAGTTGTCGGCACCGGACGCCAGTCCGTGCACCACGTCCCGTGCATTGGCCAGCGCGGTGACCAGGATCACCGGGATCATCCTGGTGTGTTCCGCGCTCTTGAGCTGGCGGCAGAGTTCGTAACCGTCCATCAGCGGCATGACGATGTCGCTAATGATCACCGTGGGCTTGCGCTCGGCCACCGCCGTCAGGGCTTCCACGCCGTTGTGCGCCAGCCGGACCTTGCAACCGGCCGTTTCCAACAGGTATTGCAACTCGGCGGCCTGAGTCGGGCTGTCCTCGACGATCAGAATATCGGTGTCGATATGCATGCTCATGTACTCCTTCCTTGGCTAGCCTGGGTCGTGACCCGGGCCGCGATGGCATTCAATAATGCGGCGATGCCCTCGGGTGGCAAACGCTGCTGCACGGCCTGCAGATCGATTGCCGCCTGGGGCATCGAGCCGATCATCGCGCTACCGGGCTCTTGCGCGAGGGTCAAGCCACCCGCCTGACGGAGCGCGAGCAACCCCTCGGCGCCGTCGCGGCCCATACCCGACAGCTGAATGCCGATCGCCTGGCGTGCGAAGTGTTTGGCCGCCGCGCGGAACAGGTGGTCGGCCGATGGGCAAATCGGCTCGTGGGGCGCCCCCGGCTGCAACAGCACCCGCCGGTCGTGGGAAAAACCCAGGTGGTGGGCATCCGGTGTCAGGTACAGCACCCCCGGCGCCAAGTCCTGCCCCACTTCGGCGATAGCCACCGGCAGCGCGGAAAGACCCTCCAGCCAACTGCGAAACCCCGGGAGAAACCCCGGTGCGATGTGCTGAACCAGCACCAGAGTCCAGGGATAGGGAGGCACCAGGTTCTGCAACAGGACTTTCAGGGCGGCCGGGCCACCGGCCGAAGCGGCAATGGCGACCAGCAGCGGACGCTGCAGCGCCACGTTTTGAATCAGTTGCGCGCCAACCCCAGCGCCATCGGCGCCGAAGCGACTGGCTTTGGCCGGCTTGCGCTGACGCCGCACGATCTTGACCTGGGCCATGCTGCGCAGGGTCCGCAGCAATTCATCGATGCGCTCGTGGAAATCGGCCACGTCCGGCCCACTGGGTTTTTCCAGCACCGCCAGGGCCCCTACCTCGAGGCCGCGCATGACCGTCGTCGAGGCGCTTTCGTTGCTGTTGGCCGTTAGAATCACCACGGGCAGCGCGTATTTTTCCAGGATGCGTTCGATGGTCTCGAAGCCGTCCATGCCGGGCATATGCACGTCCATGGTCACGATATCCGGCTGATAGCCCTCGAGCAGCTGCAGTGCCTGCTCACCGCTGTCGGCCTCGCGCACTTCGAAGCCCTCGTGGCTCAGGACCGCATGCAACAACAGCCGCATGACCGGGGAGTCGTCCACTACCAGTACTCGCATCCCCTACCCCCTCTATTAAATCAGGCGACGAATGGCGTCGAGCAGGCTTTCCTGATCGAAACCACTCTTGACCCAATAGGCGTTGGCGCCCGCCTCCAGGCCCCGCGCGCGGTCCTCGGACTGATGCAAGGCGGTCACCAGGATCACCGGAAGATCCGCCAGCTCGCGGTCGGCACGTATCCGGCTGGTCAGGCTGAAGCCATCCATGCGCGGCATTTCCACATCGGACACCAGCAGATCGAAGCGCCCCTGCTTCAAGGTGTTCCAGGCATCCAGTCCATCGTTGGCGGTGGTCACCTGGTAACCGGCACCTTCGAGAATAGCCTTGAGCAACCCACGGGAGGTAAAGGAATCCTCGGCGATCAGCAGGCGTTGCACCAGGCGCGCGTCGCGTGCCTGTTCCTGGCGGCCCAGGCCCATGCTCTGGGTTTCCAGCGCGCTGCGGTAAAGATCGCCCGGGTGCAGGATGGGCACCAGCTGGCCGTCACCGAGCACGGTCGCCCCCAGCAGGTTGCGCACCCGCACCAACTGTCGCCCCAGGCTCTTGACGGTGATTTCCTGGTCGCCCAGCAGCTCGTCGATGGACAGCGCGAAACGCTCGCCGCGAACCTTGAGCACTACCAGGGTCAGCGCCTGTGTGCTGGGCTCGTGGTGGCCCAGGCCGAGCACCTCTGCCAGGGTCCAGAGCGGCAACACGGCTCCGTCGAACCGCAGTGAGGGACGATTCTCCAGATTTTTCACCGCGCTGAGCGGCACGCGCAGGCAGCGTTCGACGGCCAGGGCCGGCACCGCGAATACCCGCTCGGCGTTACGCAGGATCACGGCGCGAAAGGTCGAAAGACTGAGCGGCAAGTGCAGGTGCACGCAACACCCCTGCCCCGGCTCGGACTCCACCTCGATGCGTCCGCCTAGGCGCTCGACCACTTCCTGGACGATGGCCATGCCCAGGCCGCGGCCGGACAGGTCGGTGAGCATGGCGCTGGTGGACAGGCCCGAGGCGAAAATCAGCTGCAGCGTCTCACCCGGGGAGAGGCTGGCGATCTGTTCGCCGCTCAGCAGGCCGCAGCTCAAGGCACGCGCCTTGAGCTGGTGGGTATCGATTCCGCGGCCGTCGTCGCGCAAGCGCAACTCGAAACGGTCGGCCGACTCCTGAAGCATCTCCAGGTGCAACTGGCCCACCGCGGCCTTGCCACAGCGTTCGCGTTGCGCGGGGGATTCCAGGCCATGGTCGACGGCATTGCGCAACAGGTGGACCAGTACCGGACGCAACTCGTCCAGGATGCGTTTATCGATTTGCAGGCTCTCGCCCTGCACCTGCAGCTCGACACGTTTACCCGTCTCCCTCGCCAGGTCCTGCAGCATGGCCGGCAGGCCCTCCACCAGGCTGCTGGCCGACAGCAGCAGTACCGTTTGCAGTTCCCCATGCAGGGTTTCGCTCAGCTGGGTCAGCCCCTGAGCCAGATGGTTGCCGGTCTTGGCCAGGCGCAGCGCTTCGAAATGCTGACGATCGAGCAGTGCCAGGCTCCAGTCCAGGTAGTCGAGCAGCCCTTTCAGCGCATCCCGGCTACTCAACGGCAGCTCATCGAGGCCCTCGCGCAGCTGTTTCAACGCACCACTGCCCAGCAACTGCTTGTGTCGTTGCTGTTCGAACGCCGCGGCATGAACCCGCAGGTTGCGGCCATGGGACTGCGCTTCGAGTCGATGTTGCAGCAGGGTTTCGCTCAGAAACAACAGCGCATCCAGGCGCTGGCTGGAGACCCGGACGGTGGCCGGATCGGCAATGGCCAAGGCCGGGGCCACGCGTTCCGGTTCCCGAGGCAGGTCGAAGGCGTCGCCAAGCGCCGCGGCTTCGAGGTTTTCGATCAGACGGGCCTGTTCGAAATCATCCGGTACCTGTCCTTCGTGCAGGCTCTGCACGGCCCGCAATGCATGGCGGCAGAGCTCGACACGCTCGCTGGACAACGCCAGCAACCCCCGCCGTACGGCCCCCAGCAGGCTCTCCCAGGCATGGCAGAGCTGTTCAATCGGACCCTGCCCCGCCGCTCGCGCGGCGCCCTTTAGGCTGTGCACCTCGCGAAACAGCGACTCGATCGAGCCGCCGCTGGCCGTGCCTTCGCGCCAACCAGCCAGACCATCGGCCAGCACCGCCAGGCGCTCCTGGGCCTCGAGGCGGAAACTGGCCAGCAGGCGTTGTCGCAAAGCATCGCGGTCCAGGCTCATGGCCGGCTCACAACTTGAAGCGGGCCGCCAGGCCCTTGAGCTTGAGGCCCAGCTGATGCAGGTTGCGCGCCGCCAGGTCGACCTGGCGGGTGCCACCGACGTTATCCTGGCTGGCCTGACGGATGTTCTCCATGGCGCAGGCGATCTGGTCCATGCCGATCTTCTGCTGCTGGCTGGTGGCGGCGATCTGCAGGGCCATTTCGCTGGACTCCTCGATGCTGTTGCCCAGGGAGCGTATCGCTTCACCGCTGGCCAGGGCCCGCTCGTAGCCGCTTTCCACCGCCTTGCTGCCCTGCTCGGCCAGCAGCACGGCGCGGGTCATGGCTTTCTGGATCTCGCCGAGAATGCCGCGAACCTGGGCGGTGGCCTGTTTCGACTGGTCGGCCAGGGCCTTGACCTCCTGGGCGACCACCGAAAAGCCCTTGCCGATCTCGCCGGCCTTGACCGCCTCGATCGAGGCGTTCACCCCCAGCAGGTTGGACTGCTCCGCCAGATCACCGACCGAGGCGACGATTTCGCCGATGGTCTGGCTCTGCTCGCCCAGGCGCATGATGCTTTCGGCCACGGCCTGCATCTGCTCGCGGATCAGCGTCATGCCCTTGAGCGCCTCTTCCACCGACTGGCGCCCACCGAAGGCGACTTGCCGGGTGCGTTCGGTGCTTTCGGCCACCGCTTGCGACTTGCTGCCGGCCAGTACCGCGGTCTGCTTGACTTCTTCCACTGTGGTGGCGATCTCGCTGATGGCGGTGGCGGTTTCCTGGGTGCCGGAGGCCACCTGGGTAGTGGCCGCTAGAATTTCTTCGCTGGAAGTGGCCAGAACCGCGATGCCTTCGTTCAACTCCTGGACCAGCTCACGTAAATAACGACCCATGTTGACGAAGGCCTGCCCCAGGCGCCCGACTTCGTCCTGACGGCTGTCGCCGATCATCTCGCGGGGTATTTCGCCACGTCCGATCTGCTCGGCCCAGCCGGTGAGGCGCGCCAGGGGTTGGGCGATATGACGGCTCAGCAACCAGGCCAGCAGCCCGCTGCCAAGTACCAGGGCCAGGCTCAGGCTGAAAAGGCGCTCGCGCAGGGCTTCCAAGGTCAAGCGTGATTGTTCCAACGACTGTGCCACGCGCTGGTCGGTCAGCTCGACCAGTTTCAGGCCCAGGCCATTGATAATATTCAGGCGCTCGTGCTGCACCCCCTGGTTCAGCTGCTGGGCCTCGCTCAGTTGGCCGTTGCGGATCATCGGCAGGACCTGGCTGGTGCGGGTCTGGACCACCGCATTGCGCACCGCCTCCAGCTCATCGAGCAGTTCACGGGCCTGGTCGTCATCGGCCACCCCGACCCGCAGGCGCTTGAGCAGTTGATCGTTGGCCTCGGAGCCGCGGCGTATCTGGGCCTCGTGCTCGTCGAAGCCCGCCGAGTCGACCGCACTGGTGGCCAACTGCAGCTCGGCGCGTTGGCTGGCGAGGTTCAGGCGCAGCTCCTTCACGTCGGAGATGCGTTCGTAACTGCGCTGGAACAACCGCTCTTCGGCTTGCTGCAGGCTGACGAAACGCTCCAGGGTGGTGAACAGCAGACTGCCAGCGGCGAGGATCAGCAGGACGAAGGCCAGTATCAGCTTGCTGCCGATGCGCAGGTTTATCAATGTGCTCAACATACCGCATTCTCCCTTGTGGTCATGACGTGGCGTCCACGCGCAGGCTGGGATCTGCCAGCAGGCGTGCGCCATCCAATACCGTCCATTGCTCCGTGGTGATGCCGAGCAGGTAGCTCGCGCGGATGCCGGTGAGGTTGCTCAAACCGCTCTGTAGCGTTTCACGCTCGACGGCCTGGATGCCGCAGACGCGGTCGATCAAGAGCCCGAACTCCATCTCCGGGCCCTGCAGAATGAGCAGGAAATTCTTGTCCGACAGGCCGGTGATCGGCAGTTCGAACAGCACGCGCAGGTCGACCACCGAGACGATATGGCCACGCACGTTGACGATCCCCAGTACGAAAGGCGGTGTATTGGGCAGTGGCGTGAATTGCGACAAAGGCAGTACTTCGGCCACATGGCGGGTTTCGACGGCATAGCGTTCTTCGCCCAGGCTGAAGCTCAGCACCTCGATCCAGGCCTCGGGGCGCTCCACCGGCAATGGCACGGCCCACTCGCGGGTGCGCTGCAACAGGCGTGCATCGCGCTCCTGGGGAGGCGTGGCGAAACCTTCGGCAATACGCCGTTCGAATTCCAGCAAGCGGGCACGTATCTGTACCCAGCGTTCAGCGTCATCGGTTAGCGGTTCGATCATGCCGGTAGGCTCTCCATCAGTTGTTCACACAAGGCCTGCAGCTGTCCGCCACTCAAGCCTTCGCCCAGGGGCACCGGCCTGTCCTTGGGGTGCTGTTCGAGCAGCCGGCAGCAGATCGACAACGCCTTGCGACAGGCCTGTACCTGGCCCCGGTCGCGCAGCAGCTGGGCCTGGAGGAAATGCGCCAGGATCAGGTCGGGGTCCAGATACAGGGCCTTTTGCAGGGCCTGCAGTGCCCCCTTGCCATCGCCCTCTTGCTGCGTCAGCACCGCCAGCAGCCAATAGGCGGTGGCCGAGCCGGCATCCAGGGCCAGGGCGCGTTGCAGCCAGTCCTGGGCCTGGGTGTTGTGCTGCTGATCGGCCCAACTGCGGGCCATCGACAAACTGGCCTGGTGCTGCTGCGCCAGACTCAACCCGGGACAGGCCAGGTAGTCCTGCAGGTGCTGACGGGCCTCGTGCGGATGCCCCTGCCTCTGCGCCTGTCCCGCCAGCTGCCAATGCTGTTCGCAGGGTCGCGGGAGGGCTTGCGTCAGGCCCATGGGGCGGTGGACGGGGTTATCGGCGGGCGGCTGCAAGGGCATCGCGGCGAGACGGCGTGCGCCCGCTGCCGCAGGCGTCCCGATCGGCAACGGCGGCGGCACCAGGGCACAGGGCGCCCGATGAGCACCGGCCCCGAGGGCATAATTGCTACCGGCCCAGAAACCCGTGAGCCCGGCCTGGGTCGCCAGTCCCGCTTCGACCGCGCTCAGCAGCAGCAAGCCCTCCGCCGTCAGGCAGGCGAGCAGGCGCCGCAGGGTGTCTGCGGCGCGCTCGGCGGAAAAATACATCAGTACGTTGCGGCACAGGATCAGGTCGAGTTCGACCAGCCCCAGGGTGCGGTCGGGCAGCGGCGCATTGGCCAGGTTGTGCTGGATAAAACGGATGCGCCCGCGCCAACGGGGGCGTACGTGCCAGGCGCGCCCGACCGCTTGGAAGTACCGGGTGCGGAAGGCCTCTTCATTGCGCCGGAAGGCGTTCTGTCCGTAACGGCCGCGCTCCGCACGGGCCAGGAATTCAGCGTTGATGTCGCTGGCGACTATCTCGAGTGTCCAGGCCTGACTTTCCGCGCCGAGCAGCGCGTCCAGCATGAACAGCAGGCTGTAGGCCTCCTCGCCGGTGCAGCAGGCCGCGCTCCAGCATCGCAGGTAACGTTGCCCGGCCAGGCGCCGACGAGCGATCAGCGGCACCAGGTGATGCTGGCTCAACCAGGCGAAGGCCTCGGCGTCCCGGCAGAAATAGGTTTCGCCCACGGTGAAGGCCGATGTCAGGGCCTGCACCTGGGCCTCGGTCCACTCGGCGAAAGCCAGCTGTTCGAGCCAGGGGCCGAAGGCCTCGATTTCCTGCTCGACGGCCAACAGCCGCAGGCGACGCAGCAGGTCGGCACCGCGCGCACCCGAAAAATCCGCCCCCAGGTGCTGATGCGCCTTGTGCACCAGCACTTCGAGCACCTGCGCCGAGCAGCTGGCTTCAAGGGGAATCATCGGCCGCCCCTCGATCATCCGCCAGCGCCGCGCTGAGATGGACGTCGTCTACCTCGGACAGCAGCTGCTCCACATCTTGGATCAGCAGCAAGCCTTCGGCCGTGCGAACCACGCCCTTGAGCAGTTTGGAAGGCACATCCGGATGGGGCGCCGGGGAAAAATTCCGGGCCTCGCAGCTGGCCGCCGATTCGACCCGTTCGACCGGCAAGAGGAGCTCTCGACTCGAGGTTTTCAACCAGATAAAGGGTTGCCAGAGCAGCAGGGGCGGCGAAGGCCAGTCGAAACGTCGCGCCAGGTCGATGACCGGGAGGATCTTGCCCTGCACATTGACCACGCCGCGCACGCTGTCGGGCGCGCCCGGCAAGGGTACCCACTGCAGGGCCGGCAATACCCGGACGACGTTCTCTAGCGCCACGGCGAGGTGTTGCTGTGCCAGCCAAAAAGGCAACACAAGGTAATTCTCCATACTGCATCCCAGTTGCCGTGCGGCGTAGCCTTCCCTTCACCCTAGCTCAGTCGCCGACTGCGTCCAGTACGCCCGGCTTGGTTACGTAAATATTCGGGACAGCGGCCACTCAGGCTTGGATCTATATCCATTACGGCGGCGGTCCCCGCTAACAGGCTATTGAAAAGCTCCCTGTGTTGCCGATAAAGCGTTAAATCCCGCTGGGGTGTGAGTCCAGGCGAGGCGCCAGTACCTTCTGTAAACGCGCCTGGGGGACCAATGCCTTTGCTGGCCTGTTTTGGTGGGCCATGTCTGGGCTGCCTCGCCCAGGTTTTGCAACGGCTATCTGGGTGGAGACGGACCGGATCTAGGGATGCCATCCCGCAATCAGGTTTCAAGCCCCAGTCCGACCAAAGCCCGGCGAATGCCTTCCCGAGCGGTATCGCCCAAGGGCACCATCGGCAAGCGGCAGTCTTCCTCGCAAAGGCCCAATAAGGAGGCCGCATACTTGATGCCCGCCGGACTCGGCTCGGCGAACAGCGCCAGGTGCAGCGGCAACAATTGCTCGTGCAGGCGCAACGCGTGGGTATAGTCCTGCTCCCGGCAGGCTTTCTGCAGCTGCGCGCACTGCGCCGGCAGGATATTCGCCGTGACGGAAATGCAGCCGCCACCTCCCGCCGCGTTATAGGCCAGCGCGGTCAGGTCATCGCCGGAGAAATAGCTGAAGTCCTTTCCGATGCGCAGCCGCTCGAGGCTGATACGCGCGAGATCCCCCGTGGCATCCTTGACCCCGACTACCCGCGGCAGCTGCGCGAGACGCGCCAGAGTGTCGGGCAGTACATCGACGAGGGTACGCGGCGGAATGTTGTAGATCAGCAGCGGAATATCCAACGCATCGTGCAATGCCTTGAAGTGCTGGAACAGCCCCTCTTGGGACGGTCGGTTGTAATAACCGGCCACCGCCAGTATCCCGTCGGCACCCAGCGCCTGGGCCTGGCGGGCAGCGCGAATGGCGTCCAGTGGATTGTTCGAGCCGGCGCCGGCGATGACCGGTACACGGCCTGCGGTTTCGTCCAGAACGATGGTCAGCACACGCCGATACTCGGACTCCGACAGCGTCGGCGCCTCACCCGTGGTGCCGATAGGCACCAGGCCCTGAATGCCGTTGTCGATCTGCAACGCTACCAGCGTACGCAGAGCCCCTTCGTCCAGCTCGCCTTGGCGAAACGGTGTGATCAAGGCCGTGTAGGCGCCGTTAAACATGTCGAAACTCCTTTTTAACAACAGTTGAAATGCAGGCAATAAAAAACCCGGTGGCGAGGGTCGCGACCGGGTTTTTTGAAACCTGTGAAATTTACCCAGGCAAAACCGAGCCGCATGAAGGCTTGAGCTTCTTGCAGCGTTTAGAGGTGTTGAGGATGTGCCGAGGGTTGAACATGGGGTAATCCATTGAGTGAAGCGAAACCTTACCATAGCGGTCTCTGCCGTCAATGCCCTGCTTGCGGCTTGTGCAAAGCGGCCGCGCAACGCTGGCCTGACGATGGACCCAGATCAATAAGCGCTGCTTAACGGTCTTCTGGAATATCGGCCCTTCTTTGTTCGAGCCGCGCCCATGCCCACCCTCATCGCGCCCGAGTTGCTGGCTCCCGCCGGCAGCCTGAAGTACATGCGTTACGCCTTCGCTCATGGCGCCGATGCGGTGTACGCCGGGGCGCGGCGCTATAGCCTGTGGGTGCGGGCCTGGCCACGTTGTTTACGCCAGGTGGCCGGTGGCAGACCGAATTCACGTTTGAAGGCGCGGTTGAAGGCCGCCTCGGATTCATAACCGATGTCATAGGCAATCCGTGCCAGGCACAGATCGCCTTCGCGCAGGCGCGTGGCCGCCAGCTGAAGGCGCCAGTGTGCCAGGTAACTCATCGGTGGCTTGCCGATCAGCTGGGTGAAACGCTCGGCGAACGCCGAGCGTGACAGTCCCACCTCGCGGGCCAGGGCCTCGGTGGTCCAGGGCTCGGCCAACCGGCTGTGCAGCAGTGCCAGGCCCTTGCTCACATAAGGATCGCGCAGGCCTTCCAGCCACCCGCTCTGCTGCGCAGGAAGGGCCGCCAGGTGGCGCCGCACCGCCTCGATGAACAGCAACTCGGCCAGCTTGCTCAGCACCGTGGCCGAACCGATGTCGGCGGCGGCGAACTCCGCCGCGGCAACCCGAAACGACTGTTGTACCCAGGAGCCGAGCAGGCCATCGCCGAAACGCAGCGCCAACACCGCGGGCAGGGCCGCCAGCAGCGGACTGTGAGCCCTCTCGCAACCGAGAAAGCCGCAGATCAAGTGCGTCACCGCCCCACCACCGCCGTATTGCAGGCGCGCCAACCCCGGGCTGTCGGCCGTCTGGATCAGTGCGTCCACCTCCACCGGGCGCAAGTTGGCGGCGCTGGCCAGGCGGTGCGTATCGTTGTGCGGCAACAGCACAATATCGCCGGTTCCCAGCCTCAATGGCGGCTCGCCGGTCAGCTCCAGGTAGAGCTCACCCTCGACCACATAGTGGTAGGCGATGATCCGCTCGGGCACGGCGCCCAGCGGCCGGCAGTCTTCCGGGCCCACCTGGGCGGCAATGCACCAGGGCGCGCTGAACTCGGCGTCCAGGAACGCCACGGCACACAAGCGCGCGGTGGCAAGCACATCGCTCAGGGCATCCATGCGGCGTGGTCTCGTCTGAAGTGCGGCGCCCGTATCAACACTGCCGGCGGCTGGGGCATATTCGCCGGTGACCTCCCGCATTAACTTAGCACCGGCCAGCGCAGGCTGCCGCCCAGTCCGACTGCCGTACCGGGTCCGCAACGGGAGCGGTGTCTGGCGAGTCTTTTGTTAAACAATCGAGCGCAAGAACAAATCCAAGGAGAAGGGGTTATGCGAATCAGAGACAGCTTGGGCGTGGTACTTTCCGGGGCCGATGCACCGGCCCTGGCCCATTATGAAAACGCCCTGCAGCAGTTCCGCTGCTATTGCGGCGACCCCTTGGCCAGCCTCGAGGCGGCCCTCGGGGTCAGACCCGCCTTCGTCATGGCCCATGTGTTCAAGGCCTACCTGTACCTGCTCGGCACCGAACCGGCTGGGCTCGCGGTGGCCCGCCATTGTCATGCCGCGGCCCTGACGCTGCCCGCCAATACCCACGAGCGCGGTCACCTCGCCGTGCTCGGACAACTGCTCGAGGGTCATTGGGCCCGTGCGGGACAAAGCCTGGAAGACCTGTCCATCGAACAGCCGAGGGATATCCTGGCCTTGCAGGTCGGGCATCAGGTGGATTTTTTCTGCGGCAATTCGCGCATGTTGCGCGACCGCATCGCCCGCGCCCTGCCGGTCTGGCACGAGAGTATGCCGGGCTATCATGCGCTGCTCGGCATGCATGCATTCGGTCTTGAGGAAACCGCGCAATACGGCGCCGCCGAAGCAGCTGGACGCCGCGCCGTGGAACTGGAGCCGCGCGACGGCTGGGCCCAGCACGCGGTGGCCCATGTACTGGAAATGCAGTGCCGCACGCATGAAGGCATTGCCTGGATGCGGGCCACCCCCCAGGCGTGGGCCACGGACAGTTTCTTTCAGGTGCACAACTGGTGGCACCTGGCGCTCTATCACCTGGAACTGGGTGAGATCGATCAGGTGCTGGCCCTGTACGACGGCCCTATCGATGGCACGGGTTCCACGGTCCTGTTGGAGCTGATCGATGCGTCGGCGCTGCTCTGGCGTCTGCAGCTGCAAGGAACAACGCTCGGTACACGCTGGCAGCGGGTAGCCGAGCGTTGGGAGCCCCTGGCCAGTGCTGGCAATTACGCCTTTAACGATGTGCACGCGATGATGGCGTTCGTCGGTGCCGGCCGTCCCCAGGCCGCCCTCGAACTGCTGGATGCTCAGCAGCGGGCAATGGTCCGCGGTGACGACAATGCGCGTTTTACCGCAGAGGTCGGCCGTCCTTTGTGCTTGGCGATGCTGGCTTTTGGTGCGGGCGACTATGCCCAGTGCATTCGTCTGTTGCGACCGCTACGCGCGATCACCCAACGTTTCGGGGGTAGCCATGCCCAGCGTGACCTGTTCGATCTGACCCTGATCGAAGCGGCCCTGCGCGCCGGGCAGAGGGCCCTGGCCACGGCGCTGTGCAACGAACGGCTATCGCTGCGTTCGACCAGCCCCCTGAGTCGCCAGCTGGTGGGGCGCGCCGAGCTGCAGTGGGCCGCCTGATTCCGTTGCCCCTCTTGTTAAAGAAGGGGCGCGCGCTTTTCCCAGGTGCCGATTACCCCGTTACCAGACCCAGGCCGCCACGGCGTTTCTGCTGGGCCAGCAGATGCATGACATAGCCGACTTTAAGCAGCGCCGGGCCGAGGATGGTCAGCGCGTGGGCGCCGACCTGCAAGCCCAGGGACAGCTGCTCATCGAACAGGTAGGCGCCGCACAGCCCCAGCAGCAACAGCAGGACGCCGCCACCGAGCAGCTTGTTGGCCAGGCGTGACAGCCCTGGATCGCCGGTCGTTTCGCCTATTGCAGCCATGGGGTTCTCCTCATTGCGGTTAGCGCTAGGCCCCGAGGGCCGACGCGGGCCCGAAGAATTCGTAATGGCATTGGACCTGCGGCACACCCAGCTCGCTCAGGTGTGTCTTCACCTGTTGCATAAAGGGTTTGG
>JAZKHB010000008.1:134291-230530 GCA_040385585.1 Pseudomonadota bacterium
TCGGCGGCCACCAGAGCGAGGCGCGTCTTGAAGGCGCGAACGCGCATCCAGGTTGCGTTCGGCGGGCAGCCACTCGGCCAGCCGGTCGCGGCTGAGCAGGCCCGTGGCATGGCCCGCATCGGCTTCGCGAGGCTCGCTGTAACAGACGAACTGCCGCACCTGAGGATGCTGCGCGGCCATGCGTTCGACCCAGTCGGCGAAGGCGTGCACGCCGCCATGGCGGGCGCAGTGGATGAAATGGATCGGCCGCCCCGAAGGCAAGGCCGCCTCCAGCATGCTCAGCGCCGGGGTGATGCCCACTCCCGCGCTGATCAAGGCCAGGGGTTTGTCCGAGGGGTGCAGGACGAAAGCTCCGGCGGCGGGAAACAGCTCGAGTCGGTCGCCCTCCCCGACCCTGGCATGCAAATGATTGGACACGCGCCCGCCAGGCTCGCGCTTGACGCTGATGCGATAGTCGAGGCCGTTGGGCGCCGCCGACAGGGAGTAGTTGCGCCGTACTTCCTCGCCGTCCAGCAGCAGGCGCAGGCCAATGTACTGGCCGGGGGTGAAGGCAGGGAGGGTCTGGCCGTCTTCCGGTTGCAGGTAGAAGGAGGTGATCTCCTCGCTCTCGCGCACCTTGCGCGACACCCGGAACGCCCGTGCGCCTCGCCAGCCCCCCGGGGCGGCGGCATTCTCGGCATACAGGGCTTCCTCGGCCCGGATCAGCAGTTCGGCGAGTTGCTGGTAGGCCGCGGCCCAGGCGTCGATCACCGCATCCGTGGCCACGGCTTCGCCCAGCACCTCGCGAATGGCGCGCAGCAGGCAGGTCCCGACTATGGGGTAATGCTCGGGCAGAATCTGCAGCGACACATGCTTGGCGACGATCTGCCCCACCAGCGGCCCCAGGGCCTCGAGCCGGTCGATATTGCGCGCATACATCAATACCCCGTTCGCCAGGGCCCGGGGCTGGTCGCCGCTGGCCTGGTGAGCCTGATTGAACAGCGGACGCACCTGGGGGTACTCGGCCAGCATCAGGCGGTAGAAATGCGAGGTCAGGGCCTCGCCACCGGCTTCCAGCAATGGGACGGTGGCTTTGATCAGCGAACGGTGGTCGACGGACAGCATGGGGAGACTCCAGGGCTATGGCGCACGACGTCGGTTCGGCTCGCCGTGCTAAGGTTGGCTTTCCGGTAAACAATTCATTATTTATGCCAGTTTAAATATTCATACAAATCAATATAATAGAATTTTTAAGAGTCTTTTTGACCGCAACCATATCGAGTTAAAAAGACAGCAAAGGGTCACAATGACTACCAAATTGCTGCTGACCAGCTTGCTGCCCCTGGTCGATGACCTGAGCCGCGACCTGCCCGAAGGGGAACGCTATCGGCGCCTGTTGCAGACGCTGCGCGAACTGCTGCCGTGCGACGCCACCGCGTTGCTACGCCTGGAAGGCGACACCCTGGTGCCCCTGGCCGTGGATGGCTTGAGCACCGACACCCTGGGCCGCCGTTTCAAGGTGGCCGAACACCCGCGCCTGGCCACCGTACTTGCTCAGCGCGGGCCTACCCGCTTCGCCGCCGACAGCGAACTGCCCGATCCCTACGATGGCCTGATCGAAGGGCACCCGGGGCAAGTGCAGATCCATGATTGCCTGGGCTGCCCGTTGTTTATCGACGACCGGCCCTGGGGCCTGCTGACCCTGGATGCGCTGGACTCAGCGCGCTTCGGTCCTATCGCCCTGGACGAGCTGGAAACTTTCGCACGCTTGGCCGCCGCCACGGTCAAGGCCGGCGAACGCCTGCAGGCCCTGGCACGGCGTGCCGACGACGAACACCAGCTGGCCGAGACCTACCGCCAGGCGGCCAGCGCGCCGCGCGAGTTGATCGGTCAGAGCCCGGCGCACAAGCGTATGGTGGAGGAGATCGAACTGGTCGCCGGCAGCGAGTTGACGGTGCTAATCGCCGGTGAAACCGGGGTCGGCAAGGAGCTGGTGGCCCAGGCCCTGCACGCCCTCTCCGCCCGATCGGGCAAGGCCTTGATCAGCCTGAATTGCGCCGCCCTGCCCGAGGCCCTGGTGGAAAGCGAGCTGTTCGGCCATGTACGCGGCGCCTTCTCGGGAGCCATAACCGAGCGCAGCGGCAAGTTCGAGCTGGCCAATGGCGGCACCCTGTTCCTCGACGAAGTGGGCGAGCTGCCCCTGGCGGTGCAGGCCAAGCTCTTGCGCGTGCTGCAAAGCGGCCAGCTGCAGCGCCTGGGTTCGGACCGCGATCACCGGGTGGATGTGCGGGTGCTGGCGGCGAGTAACCGCGACCTGGCCGAGGAAGTGCGCGCCGGGCGTTTTCGCGCCGACCTCTATCATCGCCTGAGCGTCTATCCGCTGCGCGTGCCAGCCTTGCGCGAACGGGGCCGCGACGTACTGCTGCTGGCGGGGTTCTTTCTCGAACAGAACCGCACGCGCCTGCGGGTGCGCAACCTACGCCTGACGACCGAGGCCCAGGCCGCGCTGCTGGCCTATAGCTGGCCGGGCAATGTGCGTGAGCTTGAACACCTGCTGGGGCGTGCCGGCCTCAAGGCCCTGGCGAGCCATGCCGAACGGCCGCGGATACTCAGCATCGGCGTCGAACAGCTGGACCTACCGAGCCCGGGTCCATCCAATGCAGCGCAAGAAGTCACAGTACCGGCGCCCGCCCCCCAGGATCTGCGCCAGGCGGTGGATGACTTCCAGCGCCAGAACATCGCAGCGGCCCTCGAGTACAACGCCGGCAACTGGGCGGCCACGGCGCGGGGACTGGGCCTGGATCGGGCCAATCTGCACCGGCTGGCCGTGCGCCTGGGGTTGAAGCCCAGGGACGCCGGCTAACAGGCTGTTGAAAAACTACCTGCGTTGCCGATACTGCGTTAAAAACAACCTCGGAATGCTCATTTACAGCTCGTAAACTGCGCCTCCTCGGCTGTTTTTGCCTTGTCTCGGCCGCCTCGCCTACGTTTTTCAACGGCCGGCTAATTACTCCGCCACGTCCATCACGCCCCAGATATCGGTGGCGTATTCGCGGATGGTGCGGTCCGAGGAGAACCAGCCCATGCGCGCGGTGTTGAGTATGGACGAGCGCCACCAGCGGTCAGGGCTCTGCCAGAGGGCATCGACCCGGCGCTGGGTCTGCCAATAGGCGTCGAAATCGGCGCAGACCATAAAGCGGTCGTGACCGAGCAAGCCGTCCACCAGGTCCACATAGCGGCTCGGATCGTCCGGGGAAAACACCCCGCTGCGAATGGCCTGCAACACTTCGGACAAGCGCGATGACGGCGCCACCTGGGCGGCCAGGCCCTCTTCGCTGCGCTGGCGTGCCTCGACCTGCTGCACCGTCATGCCGAAGATGAACATATGCTCGCTGCCGACCTGCTGGCACATCTCCACATTGGCGCCATCCAGGGTGCCGATAGTCAGTGCGCCATTGAGCCCGAACTTCATATTGCTGGTGCCCGAGGCCTCCAGGCCGGCGGTGGATATCTGCTCGGACAGGTCCGCGGCGGGGATGATCACTTCCGCCAGGCTGACGTTGTAGTTGGGCAGAAACGCCAGTTTCAGCAGGCCGCGCACCGTGGGGTCGTCGTTGACCGTGCGGGCGATGTCGTTGGCCAGCTTGATGATCAGCTTGGCCTGGTGATAACTGGCCGCCGCCTTGCCGGCAAAGATCTTGACCCGTGGCACCCAGTCGGTGGTCGGCTCGTCGCGGATGGCCTGGTACAGGGCCACGCAGTGCAGCAGGTTGAGCAGCTGACGCTTGTATTCGTGAATGCGCTTGACCTGCACATCGAACAGCGCATTGGGGTCGAGACTGATGCCCATGCGTTCCTGCACCAGGGCGACCAGAACGTCCTTGTTGTGCTGACGCTGGGCGGCGAAGCGCTGGCGAAAGGTGCGGTCTTCGGCAAAGGGCTCCAGGGCCCGCAGCCCGGTTTCCGGCGTGTCCAGCACGGCGCCGCCGACGCTTTCCACCAGCAGGGCCGTCAGCCCCGGGTTGGCCTGCTGCAACCAGCGGCGGAAGGTCACGCCGTTGGTTTTGTTGTTGATGCGCTCGGGATAAAGCCGATGCAGCTGGGTAAACACCGTCTCGCGCATCAGGTCGGTGTGCAGGGCCGAAACGCCGTTGACGCTGTGGGAACCGAGAAACGCCAGGTTGCCCATGCGCACCCGCCGGCCGTGGTCTTCCTGAATCAGCGAGACCGCGCGCAACAGGTCGAAGTCGTGGATGCCCTGGGCGCGCAAGGCATCGATGTGCTGGGCGTTGATCAGGTAGATGATCTGCATATGCCGCGGCAGCAGACGCTCCATCAAGGCCACCGGCCAGGTCTCCAGGGCCTCGGGCAACAGGGTGTGGTTGGTATAGGCCAGGGTCGCCACCGTCAACTCCCAGGCTTTTTCCCAGGCGATGCCGTGCTCGTCCACCAGCAGGCGCATCAGCTCGGCGACGGCGATCGAGGGGTGCGTGTCGTTGAGCTGGATGGCGGCGAAATCGGGCAGCGAGAACAGGCTGCCGCGCTGATTGAGGTGCCGGCGCAACAGGTCCTGAAGCGAGGCGGAGACGAAGAAGAACTCCTGGCGCAGGCGCAGCTCCTGCCCGGCCTCGCTGCTGTCGGCCGGGTAGAGCACGCGGGAGATGCTCTCGGCGCGCACCACCTGCTCCACCGCGCCGAAGTGGTCACCGGCATTGAAGCGTTCCAGGTGCAGATCTTCCTCGGCCCGTGCGCGCCACAGGCGCAGGGTGTTCACCCCGGCCCCGCGCCAGCCCACTATGGGGGTGTCGTAGGCAATCGCGCGCATGGTTTCCATGGGGTGCCAGATGTGTAATTGCACGCTGCCCTCCCCCACGCAGGCACTGACGCTGCCGCCGAAACCGATGCGGTAGCTCACCTCGGGCCGCTCGAACTCCCAGGGGTTACCGAAATCCAGCCAGTTTTCCGTGTGTTCCTGCTGCCAGCCATCGACGATCGACTGGCGAAACAAACCGTGCTCGTAACGGATACCGTAGCCGTGGGCGACCACGCCCAGGGTGGCCATGCTCTCCATGAAACAGGCGGCCAGGCGACCCAGACCGCCATTGCCCAGGGCGGCATCGGGTTCCAGGGCACGGATGCGTTCGAGGTCGACCCCCAGATCGCTCAGCGCCGCGCGCGCCACCTCGAGGATACCCAGGTTGCTCAGGCTGTCGATCAGCAGGCGCCCGATCAGAAACTCCAGGGACAGGTAATACACCCGCTTCTGGCCCTGGCGGTAGCTATGCCGGGTCGCGTCCATCCAGCGGTCGACCATGTGATCGCGCGCGGCCAGGGCAATGGCTTCGAACCAGTCGTGGTCGAATGCGTGTGCGGGGTCCTTGCCAACTGAATAGGTAAGTTTGGCCAGGACGGCGGCGCGAAATGCAGCCACTTTTTCGCCTCGTTCGGCGTGTTCCGTGTGCGTGCTGAGTTGCTCTTCGGACATGGTTTGGCTTCCTCGGGAATTGAGACCGAAATCAGTAAGCCCTGGCGCTGTGACTGTGAATCGGTCGCCGAGGTTCGATTCAATCCGCGTGTTCGTTCGAATCGGATCGCCACCTCTTCGATGCGACACGGGATCAAGGTCGCGGATTAAGCGAAACTAAGTGAAACGCTATAGACCAGGGTCGAACAAGGGGTTAAGGGACATCACCGGGAAGGAATACAATTAAGGAAATCCCCTGCGCATAGAAAAAGTTAAAGCGTGCGAGCATTGCTCTATATGTATTTTATTTAAACTAGAGCGGACCCATTAAAACTTTAATTACCGCCTATTGCTATTTAGCAATTTTTCTATGGTTGTAAAAAATTATCGAAAAGTCGCGCTCAACTCGAAAATAAGTCTGGGGGAATGACCCGGCGAGCACGCCTGGCAGCCAGCGCGCCTCGCTAGGTTCCGCTTACAAAGCGGTCCGCGAGGCTGCTCGGACGCCCCAGGGTAAAAGTCCGCACTTCAACGACTTGCTGCATAAACGCGCAATCCCTTCATGCAATTTGCATGAAGCCTCGTAAAAGCTCGTGCGTTTTGCATTGAGGTTGGCAGCGTCTTTTATCGGCCCGAACGTTCTCTCTTTCCACAGGCTGGTCTGCCATTTTTCTGCATAAAAATCCCGAAACTAATGCGCTGGGGCACAGTCAGGTAATAGGACGGCATGTCAGTCAGGGTCTGTTTGAACAGGCTTGAAAGACCGCTATCAAACTATATATCGACGGTCTGTTGTGATGACACATTCAGGGATAATTCGTCCCGCAGGAGAAACCGATGGGAGATGCAGCCTTATTCGAGGTGATCAACACCAGCTACGAGCGCATGCTGACGCACAGCGCGCCTCAGGTCAGCGTGGTTACCCGAACCGATGCACGCAAGAAAGTATTGTTCGTGACGGCGGAAATCTCCGACCTGATCAAGGTCGGTGGCCTGGGCGATGTGTCCGCCGCCATTCCCCGCGCCCTGCAGGCCGGCCACGATGTGCGCGTGCTGATCCCGGGTTACCGGCAGGTGCTGCAGAGTGAAAACCGCATTCGCATCATCGGACGCGTCGAGGGCCATGCCGCCTTGCCCGCTTGCGCCATCGGCCGAATCGACCGCGACGACGGCCTGGTCATCTATGTATTGATCTGCCGTGAGCTGTACGACCGCGAAGGCTCGCCCTATGCCGACGAACAGGGCGTGGACTGGCCGGACAATCATATTCGTTTCGCCCGTTTGTCCCTGGCGGCGGCGGAGTTTGCCGCCGGCCGCACCGGTCTGAACTGGCTCCCTCAGCTGCTGCACCTGAACGATTGGCAGACCGCCCTGACCCCCGCCTATCTGCGGGCGCGTGGGCAGCAAACCCCAAGCCTGTTCACCATACACAATCTGGCCTATCAGGGCCTGTGCGACGCCCGGTGTGCGGTGGAACTGGGCTTGCCCTTCGACGGTCTCGAAGTCGACGACGGCAAGGTGGCATTTCTCAAGGCCGGCCTGCTATATGCCAGCCACATCAGCACCGTCAGCGCCACCTACGCCCAGGAAATCACCACCCCCGCCTATGGCTGCGGGCTGGACCGAGTGCTCAAGGCCAGGCAGCAGCAAGGCCTTCTGACCGGCATACTCAATGGCATCGACGACAGCTGGGCGCCGGAGACCGACCCGCACCTGGTCCAAGGGTTCTCCGCCCACGACTGGGCCGGCAAACAGGTCAATGCCGAGCAGGTACGGGCCACTTTCGGCCTGCAGCCGTCGAACGGACCATTGTTCGCCGTGGTTTCGCGCCTGGTGCACCAGAAAGGGCTGGACCTGACCCTGGCGGTGGCCGAACACATCGTGCACGGCGGCGGGCAGATCGCCGTGATCGGCCGCGGCGAAGCCGCCATCGAATCGGCCGTCGAGGCCCTGGCCGAACGCTTTCCCGGGCAGATCGGCGTACGGGTGGGGTTCAATGAAACCGATGCCCGCCGCCTGTTCGCCGGCAGTGATTTCCTGTTGATGCCTTCGCGCTACGAACCCTGCGGGTTGAGCCAGATGTATGCCCAGTGTTTCGGCTCGCTGCCCATAGGCCGCAACACCGGCGGCTTGGCCGACAGCATCGAAGATGGTGTCACCGGTTTCCTGTTCGACCAGGCCAGCGTGGACCATTACCGCGCAGCCATCGACCGTGCCTTGCGCGTCTATCAGCACCCCGAGCTGCTGCAGGCCATGCGCTGCCGAGCCATGGCAGCGCCCTTTCACTGGCGCGTGGCCATTACCCCTTACAGCCGGCTGTACGAAATGTTGCTGGCCCGCAGTACGGCCCAGACAACCCAGGCACAAATCCACGCTCAAGGATGACAAGACCGATGTCCCTGACTACCCCTCGCGCCGGTGCCCAGGTGCTGGCCGATGGCAGAACCTGTTTCCAGCTATGGGCGCCGGATGCCGTGCGTGTCGCTGTGGAGCTGGAAGATGTTGGCGTTTTCCCGCTTCAGGCCCAGGCGAACGGCTGGTTTGCCGCCCTGGTCGAGTGCCCCGCCGGCAGCGCCTATTACTACCGCATCGACGATCACCTTAGGGTCCCCGATCCCGCGTCCCGGGCCCAACGGGAGGGTCTGCAGGGCCCCAGCCTGGTGGTCGACTCGGCCTTTGCCTGGCGTACGGTCCACTGGCAGGGACGGCCGTGGACCGAGAGCGTGATCTACGAGCTGCACGTGGGCACGCTGGGCGGCTTCGCCGGGGTTGAGCGCCATCTGCGTCGGCTGGTCGAGCTGGGGGTCACCGCCATCGAGCTGATGCCGATCAACACCTTTCCCGGCACGCGCAACTGGGGTTACGACGGCAGCTTGATCTACGCCCCGCAGCCCTCCTACGGCACCCCCGACGAACTCAAGCACCTGATCGACAGTGCCCATCAACTCGGGCTACAGGTGTTTCTCGACGTGGTTTACAACCACTTCGGCCCGGAGGGCAATTACCTGGGCCAGTACGCCAGCAGTTTCTTCCGCGACGACCTGCACACCCCCTGGGGCCAGGCCATCGATTTTCGCCGCAGCCAGGTGCGCGATTTCTTTATCGATAATGCCCTGATGTGGCTTTTCGAATACCGCTTCGACGGTCTGCGACTGGATGCGGTGCATGCCATTTCCGAGCAGTATTTCCTGACCGAGCTGGCGGCCCAGGTAAAGACCCATACCCCGCCGGGGCGTCAGGTCCACCTCATACTGGAAAACGAAGGCAACACCGCCGGCCTGCTGAGTCAGGGCTTCACCGCCCAATGGAACGACGATGGGCACAATGTGCTGCACGTCTTGCTGACCGGCGAACAGGACGCCTATTACAGCGATTTCGCCGATGACCCCACGGGGAAACTCGCCCGTTGCCTGGCCGAAGGCTTTGTCTATCAAGGCCAGACCAACCGCCATGGGCATGCCCGCGGTGAGCCCAGTGCCCATCTGCCACCCTGTGCTTTCGTGCTGTTTCTGCAAAATCACGACCAGATCGGCAACCGCGCCCTGGGCGAGCGCCTGATCAACCTGTGCCAGCCCCGGGCGCTGCGTGCCGCCACTACCCTGCTGCTGCTCTCGCCCCAAGTGCCGCTGCTGTTTATGGGCGAAGAGTGGGGCTCGCGTCAGCCCTTCTTGTTCTTTACCGATCACCACGACGAACTGGCCGAGGCGGTACGCAACGGTCGACGCAACGAATTCGCTGCATTCCCCCAGTTCAGCGACCCGGCCAGTCGCGCGCGCATCCCCGATCCCAATGCGCTGGAGACTTTTAGCCGGTCGATCCCCGACCAGACCCTGGGCGAACCCGAACAGCAGCAGTGGCTGGGGTTCTATCGCGCGCTTCTGGCGCTGCGTCATCAGGCGCTGACCTCGCGCCTGTCCGGCGCCCAGGCCCTGGGCTGCCAGGTAGTGGGGCCAGGAGCGGTCTCGGCCCGCTGGCGCCTGGGCGACGACAGCCTGCTGAGCATCGCCATGAACCTGGGCTCCCAGGCCGTCGAGCTCAAAAAGCCCCAGGGCCGGCTGCTGTTCGAGAGCGATGTCCAGGCCGCTGTGGCCATCGCCAAGAGCCAGCTGCCGGGCCATAGCACCCTGGTCTACCTCGAGGAGCACAGCCATGCGTAGCCCGACTGCCACCCGGCCCCGACCAACAGCCCGAAACGGACTATCAGCATGAGCGACGCCGAACTGGTCAGCCTGGCCCAGGCGGTCGGGCTGGCCGTTGACTGGACCGATGCCAACGGCCGCCCGCAACGGGTCGCCCCGCCGGTGCTTCAGCGAATACTGCAGGCCCTGGGTTATCCCTGCGCCAGTCCAGCGCAGATCGCCGAAAGCCAGCAGCATGCGGCGCGCCTGCACGACTTACCGCCGCTGCTGACCCTGGATCAGCAACAGCCGCTCGATCTGGGCGACTATTTCGCCGCCGACACCCCCTACCGTATCGAGCTGGAAGACGGCAGCCGGGTCGACGCCCAGTTGGACGCCGAGGCGCGCCTGTCGGGCTACCTGCCCATCGGCTATCACCGACTGGATATCGCCGATCGAAGCCTGACCCTGGCCGTCGCCCCCGCCCACTGCTACGCCCTGCAGGACGTGGTTGGTCATGCGCGCCCCCGGGTTTGGGGATTGACAGCCCAGCTCTATGCCTTGCGACGGCCCGGCGACGGTGGCCTGGGGGACACCCTGGCCCTGGAGCAGCTGGCCCGCGCGGCGGCCGCGCGCGGTGCCGATGCGCTGGCGATCAGCCCCCTGCATGCCCAGTTCAGCGCCGACCCCCAACGTTTCAGCCCCTACTCGCCGTCTAGCCGGTTATTTCGCAATGTGCTGCACAGCGCCCCGGCCAGCCTGCTGGGTGAGACGGCGCTGCAAAATGCCATTCGTGACGCCGGCCTGGGTCCCGAACTGCAACGTCTGGAACAGCTGCCCCTGATCGACTGGCCCGCCGCTGCCCGGGCCAAGCAGCAGCTGTTGCGCAGCCTGTGCCGGGATTTTTTCGCCGCAGCCCACCCCTTGCAGGCCGACTTCGAGGCCTTTCGCCAGGCCGGCGGCGAGGCCCTGGAAAACCATTGCCGTTTCGAGGTCCTGCAGGCCGATCTGGCCCGATCCGGCGGCCCCCAGGGCTGGCAGGCCTGGCCCACTGAGCTGCGCGATCCCTCGACTGCCGCCGTGGCGCGCTTCGCCGCCGCCCAGGGCGAGGCCCTGCGCTTTCATGCCTTCGGCCAATGGCTAATCGACCGTGGCCTGGCGCGTGCCCAGCAGGCCGCGCGTGACGCCGGCATGGGCCTGGGCCTGATCGCCGACCTGGCCGTGGGTGCCGACAGCGGCGGCAGCCAGGCGTGGAGCCGACAGGACGAATTGCTCGCGACCCTGAGCGTCGGCGCCCCGCCGGATATTCTCAACCGAGCGGGCCAGGCCTGGGGCGTGTCGGCCTTTTCCCCCGAGGGGTTGCGGCGCAACGGCTTTCGCGCCTTTATCGAAATGCTGCGGGCCAATTTCGCCCACGCCGGTGGCGTGCGCATCGACCATGTGATGGGGCTGATGCGCCTGTGGCTGATACCCGCCGATACCCCGCCCGACCAGGGTGCCTACCTGCATTACCCGCTGCAGGACCTGTTGCGCCTGCTGGCCCTGGAGTCCTGGCGCGCACGGGCCGTGGTGCTGGGCGAGGACCTGGGTACCGTGCCCGCGGGTTTTGGTGACCAGCTGCAGGCGCGGCGCATTCTCGGCATGCGCGTGCTGCAATTCGAACACGAACAGGCGCGCTTCAAGGCGCCCCGGGACTGGCCCGACACTGCCCTGGCCACCACCACCACCCATGACCTGCCGACCATGGCCGGTTGGTGGCTGGGACGTGATCTGGACTGGCATGTGCGTCTGGGCCTGACCTCGCCCGAGGATCAGCCCACATACCTGGACGAACGCGCTCGCCATCGCCAGGCCCTGTGCCAGGCTTTGCAGGACGATGCCGACCCCCCTTTGCAGACACCGCTCGATACCGCCACGCTGATCGATGCCAGCATCGCTTTTCTCGGCCACACCCCAGCGCCCCTGGTCCTGCTGCCCGTCGAGGATGTACTCGGCCTCGAGGAGCAAGCCAATGTCCCCGGCACCCTGGACAGCCATCCCAATTGGCGCCGGCGCCTGCCTGGCGCCAGCGCCGAGTTGCTGGACGGCGACTGCGCCGAGCGGCGTCTGGCGCTGTTGCGAGAGGCGCGGAACCCAACCGCCCGCCCCCAGCCAACCGCTCAGAAGGATGCGAATGACGATGCTTAGCAGGCCGTTGAAAAACCTAGGCGAGGCAGCCGAGACAAGGCAACAAAAGCCGAGGAAGCGAAATTTACGAGGTGAAAATGAGCATTCCGAGGATGTTTTTAACGCCGTATCGGCAACGCAGGTCGTTTCTCAACAGCCTGTTAGTGCCACCCTGAGGGTGCAATTTCACCGTGGCTTCAGCCTGACCGATGCCCTGAACTGGGTGGATTATTTCGCCGAACTGGGCATCAGTCATCTTTACGCCTCACCCTTGCTAACCGCCCGTCCGGGTTCGATGCACGGCTACGACGTGGTCGACCCCACCGCGATTAACCCGGAACTGGGCGGCGAGTCGGCACTGGTCGCCCTGGTGGCCGCCCTGCGCCGGCGCGGCATGGGACTGATCCTGGACATAGTCTCCAACCACATGGCGGTCGGCGGGTCGGCCAACCCCTGGTGGCTCAGTGTGCTTGAGTGGGGACGGCGCAGTGCCTACGCCAAATTCTTCGATATCCAGTGGCAATCCCCCGACCCACTGCTGGCCGGCCAGTTATTGATACCTTTTCTGCGCAGCGATTACGCCGAAGTGCTCCAGGCCGGTGAAATCCCCCTGCACTTCGATGCATTACAGGGGCGCTTACGCGCCGAGCACTATGAGCATCATTTTCCCTTGACCCCACCCAGTTATGGCGAAGTGCTGAGTGCCTGCGAGCATCCGCAATTGGACGCGCTGGCGGAAGGTTTCGCCAGCCTGGGGCACAACCGGCAGGCCCAGCGTCAGGCCCAGGCGGCCCAGCACGAACTGGCCGCCCTGGCGCGCGACCCCGCCATCGCCGCCGCCCTGGAACGGGGACTGGCTCGTTACGACAGCCGCCAGCCCGAGGGCTTCGCCCGCCTGCATGCCCTGCTCGAGCGCCAGCACTACCGCCTGGCCAGCTGGCGCACCGCGGCGGACGATATCAATTGGCGCCGTTTTTTCGATATCAATGAGCTTGGCGGGTTGCGGGTGGAGCGTCCGGAGGTCTTCGAGGCCACTCATGCCAAAATCTTCGAGCTGATCGAACGCGGCCTGATCGACGGCCTGCGCATCGACCATATCGACGGCCTGGCCGACCCGCGGGCTTACTGCCGCAAGCTGCGCCGGCGGGTCGAGGGGTTGCTGCAGGCGCGCCCTGCCGACGCGGCTCAGGGGCATTTTCCGATCTACGTGGAAAAGATCCTAGGCCCGGACGAACAGCTTCACCGCGACTGGGAGGTAGACGGCACCACCGGCTACGAATTCATGAACCAGGTGTCCTTGCTGCAGCACGATGCTGCTGGCGAAGCACCGCTGCAGGCGCTATGGCACGCGGCCACGGGGCGCCCCGTGGATTTCCTGGAAGAAGTGCGCGAGGCCCGTCGGCTGGTACTCAGTGGCAGCCTGGCGGGGGATTTCGAGAGCGTGGCCCAGGCCCTGCTGCAGGTCGCCCGGCAAGACCTGCACACCCGCGACCTGACCCTGGGCGCCATTCGCCGGGCCTTGATGGCGCTGATCGTGCATTTTCCGGTGTATCGCACCTACTGTTCCGCCTTCGGACGCTCCGCCCAGGACGAACCGTTCTTCCAGCAGGCCCTGCAAGGCGCCCGCGCCCAGTTGCAAGAAGTCGACTGGCCCTTGCTCGATCACCTGCAGCGCTGGCTCGGCGGCGAAGCCCTGCACAGCATGCCGCCCGGCCGGGCGCGCAAGGCCCGCAAGTACGCTATCGCGCGCTTTCAACAATTGACCTCGCCGGCCGCGGCCAAGGCCGTCGAAGACACCGCTTTCTACCGCTGCGGCGTACTGCTGTCGCGCAACGATGTGGGTTTCGATCCCCAGCACATGAGCCTGCCCCCCGCGGCCTTTCACCAGGCCTGTCAGGTCCGTGCCCGGCAGTTCCCCGCCAGCCTGCTGACCACCGCCACTCATGACCACAAGCGGGGCGAAGACCTGCGCGCCCGGCTGGCCGTGCTGAGCGAACGAGCCAGCGGCTTCGCTGTTCAGGCCCAGGCCTGGCTGGCGCAGACCCAGCCCCTGACACGGAACCTGGCCGAAGGGCAGGCGCCCTACCCCGGCGATGCCCTGATGCTGTTCCAAACCCTGCTCGGCAGCTGGCCCCTGACCCTCGGCGCCAATGATTCCGATGGCCTGCAGCCCTACAGCGAGCGCCTGCTGCGCTGGCAGGAAAAGGCCTTGCGCGAAGCCAAGCTGCACAGCAGCTGGAGCGCGCCCAACGCGGCGTATGAAGACGCCTGCCGGGATTTCGTGCAACGCCTGCTGTTGAGCCCCGAGGGCGCCGATGTGCGTGGTCAGATCGCGGCGGCCGCCCAGGCGCTCGCGCCGGCCGGCGCCCTCAACGGCCTGGTGCAGTGTGCGCTGCGCATGACCCTGCCCGGCGTGCCGGACCTGTACCAGGGCACCGAGTTCTGGGATTTCAGCCTGGTCGATCCGGACAACCGTCAGCCGGTGGACTACGCCGCGCGCCAGCGCGCCCTCGCCGCGCCAGCCCCGCTGGCGCGCCTGCTCGCCGGCTGGCGCGACGGACGGATCAAGCAACAGCTGATCGGTCGGATGCTGCAGCTGCGTCGCCGCTACCCCGAACTCTTCGCCCGCGGGCGTTATGTACCGTTGCCGGTGCGGGGTGAACAGGCCGCTCACGTACTGGCTTTCGCCCGGGTCGCGGGCGATGCCCGGCTGCTGGTCGTGGTGCCGCGCTTGCCGGCCGCCTTGCTCGGCGAGTCTCCCGACCCCTGGATCGAACCGGAACGCTGGGGCGACACCGAGGTGGTGATGCCAGACCTGTGGCAGGCGAATGATTGGAGCGGACTTTTTCCCGAGCAGCGAGTCACAGCCGTTCAAGGGCGCATCGCGCTGCAGCAGGCCTTGGCGGCCTTCCCCCTGTGCGTCCTGCATGCCCATCATCCCCGCGCAGAGGAGCGCCCGAAATGACCGTCGACGAGCAACGCATCCGTGCCCTGGCCTACCAGATCTGGGAGTCCGAGGGCTGCCCCGAAGGCCAGGAGCAACGCCATTGGCTTATGGCCAGTAAATTGGCGGCCGCCGCCGATGCGCCGGCTGCCAGCGTTCCGGTAAAGCGCACGCGCAAGGTCAAGGCGCCGGACGGGGTGAGCGAGCCGGCCTCGCGCAAGAAGGCCGGCACGGCAAAAGCGCCCCTTGAAAAACCCGCCTTGCTCAAAACACCGAAAAAGACCGGACGCATGGAAGGCGTCGGAAAACCCATCGAATAACCCCGCGTAGCGCGCTCGACGCCCCACGTAGCAAGGAGTCTCCATGACACAGCGGCACACGCAGAAAACGCCCCCGGCCGGCCCCCAGACCCTGGTGCGTTCGCGCATCCGCGAAGGACTGCCTTTTCCGTTGGGCGCCACCTGGGACGGCCTGGGGGTCAACTTCGCCCTGTTCTCGGCCCATGCCACCAAGGTCGAGCTGTGCCTGTTCGATGACCAGGGCCAGCAGGAAATCGAGCGCATCGAACTTCCCGAATACACCGACGAGATCTGGCACGGCTACCTGCCCGACGCTCATCCCGGCCTGATCTACGGCTACCGCGTCCATGGTCCCTATGCGCCGGACGAAGGCCATCGGTTCAACCCCAACAAACTGTTGATCGACCCTTACGCCAAGCAGTTGGTGGGCGAACTGCGCTGGTCGGAAGCGCTGTTCGGCTACACCATCGGCCATGCCGATGGTGACCTGAGCTTCGACACGCGCGACAGCGCCGCCTTCGTGCCCAAGTGCAAGGTGATCGATCCGGCCTTTACCTGGGGCCACGACCGGCCGGTGCGGGTGCCTTGGGACCGCACCATCCTCTACGAAGCCCATGTGCGCGGCTACACCATGCGCCACCCGGCAGTACCGGAGACGCTGCGGGGCAGTTTTGCCGGGATGAAAGTCAAGGAAGTGGTCGATTACATCCGTGACCTGGGAGTGACCTCGGTCGAGTTGTTGCCGATCCATGCGTTCGCCGATGACCAGCACCTGCTGCAGAAGGGCATGCGCAACTACTGGGGCTACAACAGCATCGCCTTTTTCGCCCCGCAACCGCGCTACATGGCCAGCGGCAAGATCGGCGAGTTCAAGGAAATGGTCGCGCACCTGCATGCCGCCGACCTGGAGGTGATACTCGACGTGGTCTACAACCACACCGCCGAAGGCAACGAGCGCGGCCCGACCCTGTCCATGCGCGGCATCGATAACCGCTCCTACTACCGCCTGATGCCCGACGACCAGCGTTACTACATCAACGATTCGGGCACCGGCAATACCCTGGACCTGAGCCACCCCTGCGTCCTGCGCATGGTGACCGATTCGCTGCGCTACTGGGCCAGCGAGATGCACGTGGACGGGTTTCGCTTCGACCTGGCGACCATCCTGGCCCGCAAGGCCGAAGGCTACGACGAGCGCCACAGCTTCTTGGTGGCCTGCCGTCAGGACCCAGTCCTCAGCCAGCTCAAATTGATTGCCGAACCCTGGGACTGCGGACCGGGTGGCTACCAGGTGGGCAATTTTCCGCCGGGTTGGATGGAGTGGAACGATCGCTTTCGCGACACCACCCGGGCCTTCTGGCGCGGCGACGAGGGCCAGCTGGCGGATTTCGCCAGCCGCCTGACCGCCTCCGGCGAGCTGTTCAACCAGCGCGGTCGCCGCGCCTTCGCCTCGGTGAATTTCGTCACCGCCCACGACGGTTTCACCTTGCACGACCTGGTGGCCTACAACGACAAGCACAACGAGGCCAACGACGAAGACAACCAGGACGGTAGCAACAATAACCTGTCGTGGAACCATGGGACCGAAGGGCCCACCGACGATCCGGGGACCCTGGAGATCCGCCAGCGGCAGATGCGCAATTTCTTCGGCAGCCTGTTGTTCGCCCAGGGCACGCCCATGCTGGTCGCCGGCGACGAGTTCGGCCGTACCCAATTCGGCAACAACAACGCCTACTGCCAGGACAGCGAGATCGGCTGGGTCGACTGGAACTGGGACAAGGCCGGCAAGACCCTGCACGGTTTCGTCCAGCGTCTGATCCAGCTGCGCCGCGACTACCCGATCCTGCGCCGCGGACGCTTTCTGGTCGGGGCCTACAACGAAGAGCTGGGGGTCAAGGATGTCACTTGGTTGCATCCGGCGGGCGGCGAAATGCAACTCGAGCATTGGGAAGACAGTAACGCCCGCTGCATGGGCATGTTGATGGACGGTCGTGCGCAACCGACTGGTATCCGCCGTGCGGGCTCCGATGTCACTCTCCTGCTGGTGGTCAATGCCCATCACGAAGGGGTGAATTTCTCCCTGCCCCCGGTGCCGCAAGGCAACGGCTGGGTCTGCCTGATCGACACCAATCAGGTGTTTTCGGCTGGTCATGAACGCTTCGATTTCGACAGCGAGTACACGGTCACCGGCCATTCGCTGCTGCTGTTCGAGCTGGTGAAGAGCACGGCCTAAGCGCTGCTGGGCCCTGCCCTAGTCCCATCGCGGGGCCCAATACCAAAATTGTCTCGATAAAGGACCCGTACCGGCTATCGCCGCCATGGGGGCACCTCTGAACGCATTACCGCGGTGAATGCAGGGGAAAAAATGAACCGTACAAGCGGCTTTTAGTCGGATTAGTGAGACCTCGCAAGCCCTTGGACTAGTCATCTCACCCGCGCCACGCAGCGCTGCGATATGACTGGAGAAGGCCCTGCAACGGCCCCGCAACAGCAGGCTCGCGCCTCGTGACCCTGGGCTTCAGGCGGTACCTCACGGAGCACAGGCTGCCCGGACAACGGGTCCAGTGCCGACTGATCTGCAACAGGAACGACCAGATGATCGACACGCCAGATGCTGACCTCTGCTATCGGACTCCCAGCGACCCTGCAGGCGTTCCCTACCTGGATCCATGCCCTGAACAGCTGCATTCGAACAGCTGAATACGAAAGGAACCTTCACGTGAATTCGACCTTTTCAGGCCCCTTGCTCGGTGATGTACGACTGGCCGAAGCCATGAACCCGGTGCGTTCGCTGAACATTCTCACGATCAATACCCACAAGGGTTTTACCTTTTTCAACCGTCGCTTCATCCTGCCCGAGCTGCGCGATGCGGTGCGAAGTGTCGGCGCGGATATCGTGTTTCTTCAGGAAGTGCACGGCAGCCATGACGGTCATTCGGCTCGCTATGCCAATTGGCCCGATACCTCGCACTACGAATTTCTCGCCGACAGCATCTGGAACGATTTCGCCTACGGGCGCAACGCGATCTACCCGCAGGGTGATCACGGCAATGCCCTGTTATCCAAGTTTCCGATCCGCAGCTACCAGAACCTGGATGTCTCGATCAGCGGCCCGGAACGTCGGGGTCTGTTGCACTGCATTCTCGACGTACCCGGTCAGCAGGAGGTACACGCGATTTGCGTGCACCTGGGGTTGCGCGAGCAGCACCGCACGCAGCAGCTGGGACTGCTCTGCGACCTGCTGGATTCTCTGCCACCCACCGCGCCGGTAGTGGTGGCCGGCGACTTCAACGACTGGCGGCTACGCGCCAACTACACCCTGGAACGTTGCCATGGCCTGCAGGAGGCCTTCGAACAGCACTACGGCATAGTCGCCAAGAGTTTTCCCGCACGTTGGCCCCTGCTGCGCCTGGACCGCATCTATGTGCGCAATGCCAGTACCCATGAACCCCGGATTCTGTCGACGCGACCCTGGTCGCATCTGTCCGATCACGCCCCCTTGGCCGTGGAGGTCCGATTATGAAAACCGACAGTTACCCCTGGCGTGAAGGTAACCGTGTGCAGTTGCTGGAAAACGGCGAAGCCTTTTTCCCCCGCGTCTTTGCCGCGATCGAGGCGGCCAAGCATGAGGTCCTGCTGGAGACCTTTATCCTGTTCGAGGACAAGGTCGGCAAGCAGTTGCAGCGCGTGCTGATCGCAGCGGCCCAGCGCGGCGTGCGGATCGAGATGACCGTGGACGGCTTCGGCTCATCGGAGCTCACCTCGGAATTCATCACGGACCTGACTTCCGTGGGCGTGCGCCTGCGCATGTTCGATCCGGGGACCAAGGTCGGCGGCATGCGCCTGAATATCTTCCGTCGCCTGCACCGCAAGATCCTGGTGGTCGACGGCGGCCTGGCGTTTATCGGCGGGATCAATTTTTCTGCCGATCACCTGGCCGATTACGGCCCCGAGGCCAAGCAGGACTATGCGGTGGAAGTCGAAGGGCCGGTGGTCCGCGATATCCACCGCTTCGCCCTGGAAGCCCTGGCCACCCCCGAGCCGAGCCGCTCGAAATGGTGGCACCGCGACGAGCAGCAACCCGGGCAGCCCCCTGAGTTGCACCCAAAAGGCAGCGCCCGCACGCTGTTCGTTACCCGCGACAACCAGGAGCACCGCAAGGATATCGAGGAGCATTACCTGGAGGCGATTCGCGCAGCCCGTACCCGAATCGTGATTGCCAACGCCTACTTCTTTCCCGGTTATCGCCTGCTGCGCGAGCTGCGCAATGCCGCCCGCCGCGGCGTGCAGGTGCAGCTGATCCTGCAGGGCGAGCCCGACATGCCGGTGGTCAAGGTACTGGCGCGCATGCTCTACAACTACCTTCTGCGCGACGGTGTGCAGGTTAGTGAATATTGCCAGCGGCCGCTGCACGGCAAGGTCGCCCTGGTGGACTACGACTGGTCCACTGTGGGTTCGAGCAACCTCGACCCCCTGAGCCTGGCCTTGAACCTGGAAGCCAACCTGCTGATACGCGATCCGGTCTTCAACCGTGAGCTGAAACAGCGGCTCGACCTGCTGGTTGAACACCACTGCAAGAGCATCAGCCTGGAACGCATGGTGCGCGGCTACTTCTGGCGCGCGCCGCTGATCTTCCTGTGCTTTCACTTCCTGCGCACTTTTCCGGCCATGGCCGGCTGGCTGCCCGCCCATAGGCCGCGCTTGGCCCCGCTGCATGATGAACTTCCGATCCCCGATGACGAACGGCTCGCCCCCGAGAATGCCAATGAACCGCACTGAGGTATCCAGCAATAACGCCGTGCCCCATCACGGCTGGCAGTTGGCGAAGCGGGTATTGACCCTGGCTTTTTTTATCCTGGTAACGGTCTTGCTGGTGATGTTGGCCAAGAAGCTGGATTGGCAGGAAGTGCTGACGACCTTGCGTCAGTACCAGCTCTCGACCTTGTTGCTGGCAACCGCCATCACGGCGCTGAGTTACTTGGTGTACAGCAGTTTCGACGTGTTGGGTCGGCGCTACAGTGGCCACAACTTGCCCGTGCGGCAGATCATGCCCGTAACCTTCGTCTGCTACGCCTTCAACCTCAACCTCGGGGCCTGGGTCGGCGGTTTCGCCCTGCGTTACCGCCTGTATTCGCGCCTAGGCCTCAAGACTGGAACCATCACCCAGATTCTCAGCCTGAGCCTGGTAACCAACTGGCTCGGTTATATGCTGCTGGCCGGGGTGCTGTTCGTACTGGGGTTGGTCGACCTGCCGCGCAGCTGGAACATCGGCAGTCAGGGGCTGCGCGTGCTGGGCGCCACGCTGCTGATCGTGTCTGTGGGTTACCTGCTGCTGTGCGCTTTGTCGAAAAAACGCGTCTGGCGCCTGCGCGGCCATGAATTCACCCTGCCCAGCGGTCGCCTGGCCCTGACCCAGGGGCTGCTGGGCGCGAGCAACTGGGCGTTGATGGCCACTATCATTTACCTGTTGCTGGGTCAGCGGATCGACTATCCCCTGGTGCTCGGCGCCTTGCTGGCCAGCAGTATCGCCGGCGCGGTAACCCATATCCCCGCGGGACTGGGTGTGCTCGAGGCGGTGTTCGTCGCCCTGCTGCAGGACGAGGTCGGCAAGAGCAGCCTGCTGGCGGCGCTCATCGCCTACCGCATTCTGTATTACCTGCTGCCGCTGGCGGCAGCCGCCCTGGTCTACCTGGTTCTCGAAGCGCGGGCGAAAAAGCTCAAGCAGCGCAATACGCGAACGGATTCGACGGCAGCCCGTTCCTAGCCTGTCCGGGTGGGTTGCCGCGCGGTGAGAGCCGCGTGGTATGCCTGAGCGGTTTTATGAGCGACTAACATAGGGGGATGACGCCTTATTAATCCACCACCGCGGTGGGCTGGATGGGTACAGCGCCATTCACGCGCCCCGACCCACCCTACGAGCTCGCAGGCCTTGCAGATAGAGATAGGCCTGCCTCGTTCTAATCGGAGTTCAAATCTCCGCCGGCAACCGGTACCTCCGGCCGCAAGATCAGCACGGCCAGGGGCGGTAGAAACAGCGGCAGGGAGACGGGCTGCCCGTGACTGGGCACGGCCTCGGTCAGAACGCCGCCCAAGTTGCCCAGGTTGGCGCCACCGTAGCCGGCGGCGTCGCTGTTGAGCAGCTCGTTCCAGCGCCCTTCCAGCGGTACGCCCACGCGGTAGTTCTCGTGGGGGACTGGGGTGAGGTTGGCCACGACCAGCAAGGGCCGGCCCTGGGCATCCAGTCGCAGCCAGGCGAACACGCTGTTGGCCGCGTCGTCGCCGATCAGCCATTGAAAACCCGCCGGTTCGCAATCCAGTTCGTGCAGGGCCGGTTCCTGGCGATAGAGCCGGTTGAGGTCGCAGACCAGCTGGCGCACCCCGACATGCTCGGGGTATTTGAGCAGGTACCAGTCCAGCTCGTTGTCGTGGTTCCACTCGCGCCACTGGCCGAATTCGCAGCCCATAAACAGCAGTTTCTTACCGGGATGGCTCCACATAAAAGCCAGGTAGGCCCGCAGGTTGGCGAATTTCTGCCAGCGATCGCCAGGCATCTTGTCGATCAACGAGCCTTTGCCGTGCACCACCTCGTCGTGGGACACCGGCAGGATAAAGTGTTCGGAATAGGCGTAGACCAGACCGAAGGTCAGCTTGTCGTGGTGATAGCGACGGTTGATCGGGTCCTCGCTCATATAGCCGAGGGTGTCGTGCATCCAGCCCATGTTCCATTTGTAGGCGAACCCCAGCCCGCCTTCCTGGGTGTTGCGGCTGACCCCGGGCCAGGCGGTGGACTCTTCGGCTATGACCAGGGCGCCGGGCATTTCCACGGCGACCACATCGTTGAGGTGGCGCAGGAAATCGATGGCCTCCAGATTCTCTCTGCCGCCGTGGCGATTGGGAATCCATTCGTCGTGGCGACGGGAATAGTCGCGGTACAGCATCGACGCCACGGCATCGACTCGCAGGCCGTCGATATGAAACTGCTTGAGCCAGTGCAGGGCCGATGCCAACATAAAACCGTGCACTTCGGTGCGGTCCAGGTTGTAGATCAGGGTGTCCCAGTCCTGGTGGAAGCCCTCGAAGGGGTGCGCGTATTCGTACAGCGCGGTGCCATCGAACAGGCCCAGCCCATGGGGGTCGGTGGGGAAATGCGCCGGCACCCAGTCCAGAATAACGCCGATTCCGGCGACATGGCAGGCGTCGACAAAGGCGGCGAAGTCCCGCGGCGAGCCGTAGCGCGCGCTGGGGGCGAACTGGGCCAGGGGCTGATAGCCCCAGGACCCCCCGAATGGGTGCTCCATGATCGGCAACAGCTCGATATGGGTAAACCCCGTTTCCAGGATATAGGGGATCAACCGTTCGGCCAGTTCCGCCCAGCTGTAGTCGCGGCCCTCGTTACCGCCTTCGTGTTGCCAGGAGCCGGCATGCAATTCGTAGATCGCCAGGGGCGCGCCGACCGCATGGTGGGCCGGGCGCTGTTCGAGCCAGGCCTGGTCGTGCCATTCAAAGTGCTGCGGCTCGGCCACCACCGAGGCGGTCGAAGGCGGCGCCTCGGTGGCCAGGGCCACCGGATCGGCCTTCAGCGGTAACAGGCCGTTGGGGCCGAGGATCTCGTACTGATAGGCCTCGCCGGCTTGCAGGCGCGGAATAAACAGCTCCCATACGCCGCTCGGCTGGCGCAGGCGCATGGGGTGGCGGCGACCGTCCCAATTGTTGAACGGACCGACCACCGAGACACGCCGCGCATTAGGCGCCCAGACCGCAAAACGCACGCCGGGCACGCCCTCTACTGTCATCAGCTGCGCGCCCAGGCATTGGCCCAGGTTGCGGTGATTGCCTTCGGCGAACAGGTACAGGTCCATCTCGCCGAGCAAGGGTCCGAAGCTGTAGGGATCCTCCATCACCTGATGACCGCCGGCCCAGTGGATGTCCAGCAGGTAGGGCTGGCGCCGGGGCAAGCGTCCGACAAACAGGCCGGGCAGGGTGTCGGATTGCTCCAGCGTGGCGAGCAGCGCCGTAGCCTCGCCGTCGTGGTCCCCGGGGCGCGCCAATACCCGCACCGCCAGCGCGTTGGGCAGGTACGCGCGGATCAACACGCCCTCTCCGTCGGCATGGGGACCGAGCACGGCGAAGGGGTCGGGATGGTCCGCGCGGATCAGCGCTTCGGCGTCGCTGCGGTCCAGTTCTGCCGGTTCGCTCAGGGCCTGATGCGCTCTCATGACTGATCTCCCGTGGTATCCAACTGCAAGAGGTTCGCCACACCGTTCAACGGCACGGTCAGCCACGCGGGCCGGTTCTCCAGCTCATAAATGATTTCGTAGACGGCTTTTTCCAGGCTGAACAGTTCCAGGGCAGCGTCCTCGCCGTCGCTGTGCTGCCAGACATGGGGCAGCTCGGCGGCGGTCAGGCGGTAGGCGCTGAGAAAGGAGGCCCGCGCCTCGCTGAGGTAGGTCTCGATAATCACCCGTCGGGCCAGATCGGCTTCGGCCGAGGTGTCGATACCCTGGGCATTGCGCATGGCCACGGCCGCGGCGTAATCGAAGGAGCGCAGCACGCCCGAGACATCCTTGTAGGGGCTGTGCTTGGCCCGCCGTTCGGCCAGGGGCCGCGCCGGCTCGCCTTCGAAGTCGATCAGGTAGGCATCGCCCTGCACCACCAGCACCTGGCCCAGGTGCAGGTCGCCGTGCACGCGCATGCGCAGGCCACCGACGACACCTGTTGCCAGCGACTGCAGCCGTTTGGCAATAGCCTTGCGTTGGGCGAGCAGCTGCCGTACCAGGACCTGGTCCTCGAGCGACAGGCTGCTGCGCTGCTGCTCGAGGCGGTCCAGGGCGTCGTTCACCTGTTGCTGGATGGACTGTGTCCAGACCTTGGCATCGGCGGCCGTGGCCGGTAGCGCGCTGAAGGCCGGATCGTCCGTGGGCGCAGCCAGGGCCAGGTGCATCTCGCCCAGACGCCGGCCCAGCAGACCGGCGAAGGTCGCCAGCTCCAGCAAGGCACCGTACTGGTTTTCCTGGGCGGACACGCCCTGGGTCAGCTGGTCGCGGATGGCCCGGTCCAGGGTGGTCTGGGTCCACTCCCAGGCATCGCCCTGGTTATTCAGGAAGCCCTGGGCCAGCATCAACAGGGTCGGTTCGCCCTGGGCGTCGACATGGCTGATGGAACCGAGCAGCGGCGAGATATGGGCGAAGCCCTGTCGGGTCAGGTAATCGCTCATCTCTAATTCGGGATGAATACCGGGCGCCAGGTGACGGAGCATTTTGAGCATCAGGCAGCCGCCGACTATGGCGGAGCTGTTGGACTGCTCCCCCGCCGGGTAACGCACTTCGGCCTGTTTTGCCAGTTCCAGGGCCGCGAACGCCGGTGTCCCGACGAACTGCAACTGCCCTTCGCCGCAGGCCATGAGCGAACCCTCGCCCAGGTGGGCGATCAGGTCGTGAATAAAATCGGGCAGATTGAACCCGTCGGTCAACAGCCCCACATGGCGGCCCCGGCGCACCCGCGCCAGTGCCAGCTGCTGCTGCAGCGGCGTGCTGGCCTCCTCGCCGACGAAGGCCAGGGGCAGCAGGTAGCGTTCCGGGTCACCTCCGGAAAAGACCTGCAACTCGCTGAACAACGCAGGTTCGCTGCTCAGGGTTTGGGCATAGCGGAATTCGACCTGGTCGATGGACTTGTCCTTGCCGGCGAACCAGCGACGTTTAGCCAGGTACGCCGGCAGCAGGTCCTGTTTCAGGACCTGGCCCGGCGCGCCTTGCAGCAATTCATCCAGCCGCTCCTTGACCACCAGGGTCGGCAGGTCCGGCAGGCTTTCCGGCGGTTCCACATGCCAGCTGGGCATCTGCGAAGCGGCGGCCAGCTGGAACCAGTAAAAGCCGTAGGGCGGCAGCGTCAGTTGATAGGGCAGCTGGCCGATGGGCGGAAAGGCGCTACCCCCGACCATTTCCACCGGTACCAGGCCGGCCACGGCCTGCAGGTCCAGCTCGGCGGCCTGGGCCGCCCGCGAGACATTCACCACGCACAAGATGGTTTCGCTCTCGCCGTTGGGCCCGTTGTATTCGCGCAGGTAGGCGAGGATGCGCCGGTTGGTCGGCGAGAGCATTTTCAGGCTGCCGCGGCCGAAGGCTTTTTGCCGCTTGCGCACCGCCAGCAGGCGCTTGGTCCAGTTCAGCAGCGAATGGGGATCGCCGCTCTGGGTTTCGACGTTGACCGAAAGGTAGCCGTACAGCGGGTCCTGGATGGGTGGCAACACCAGGCTGGCCGGATCGGCCTTGGAAAACCCGCCATTGCGGTCGATGGACCATTGCATGGGGGTGCGCACGCCGTCGCGGTCGCCCAGGTAGATGTTGTCGCCCATACCGATCTCGTCGCCGTAATACAGGGTCGGGGTCCCGGGCATAGACAGCAGCAGGCTGTTGAGCAACTCCACCCGCCGGCGGTCGCGCTCGAGCAGCGGCGCCAGGCGCCGGCGAATGCCCAGGTTGATCCGCGCCCGGCGATCGGCCGCGTAGTAGTTCCACAGGTAGTCGCGCTCGCGGTCGGTGACCATTTCCAGGGTCAGCTCATCGTGGTTGCGCAGGAAGATCGCCCACTGGCAGTTGGCCGGGATCTCCGGGGTCTGGCGCAGGATATCGGTGATCGGAAAGCGGTCCTCCTGGGCCAGGGCCATGTACATGCGCGGCATCAGGGGGAAGTGGAAGGCCATATGGCACTCGTCGCCCTCGCCGCCCGCGGTGCCACCGAAATACTGCTGGGTGTCTTCCGGCCACTGGTTGGCCTCGGCCAGTAGCATGCGGTCGGGGTAATGGGCATCGATCACCGCGCGGATCTTCTTCAACACCCCATGGGTTTCCGGCAGGTTCTCGTTATTGGTGCCGTCGCGCTCGATCAGGTAGGGAATGGCGTCCAGGCGCAGGCCATCGATGCCCATGTCCAGCCAGTAACGCATCACCGCGATGACCTCCTTGAGCACCTGGGGGTTGTCGAAGTTCAGGTCCGGCTGATGGGAGTAGAAACGGTGCCAGAAGTACTGGCCGGCCACCGGGTCCCAGGTCCAGTTGGACTTTTCCGTGTCGAGGAAAATGATCCGCGTGCCGTCGTACTTCTGGTCCGTGTCCGACCAGACGTAGTAGTCCCGCGCCGCCGAACCGGGCTTGGCGGCGCGGGCCCGCTGGAACCAGGGGTGCTGGTCGGAGGTGTGGTTGATCACCAGCTCGGTGATGACCCGCAGGCCGCGTTTATGGGCTTCGGCGATAAAGCGTTTTACGTCGGCCAGGGTGCCGTAGTCCGGGTGTACGCCACGGTAATCGGCGATGTCATAGCCGTCGTCCCGCCGCGGCGAGGGGTAGAACGGCAGCAGCCAGAGGGTATTGACCCCGAGTTCGGCGATATAGTCGAGCTTGGCCATCAGCCCGGGGAAATCGCCGATGCCGTCGTCGTTGGCATCGAAGAAGGATTTGACGTGGACCTGGTAGATCACCGCGTCCTTGTACCAGAGCGGGTCTTCGATAAAGGCGGCGGGTTGCGACTTGCGCGTCGGGCTCTTGCGGGCCGCGGTCAGGGTCGAGGGCGTTATCAAGGTACTGCTTTTGTTCGCCATATCAGGTTCTCTCCAAGGCCGGTTTGATGCGCCAGATGCCGAAAGACTGGTGAGCCGGGTCCAGGCGCATCCACTGGGTCTTGCCGTGCCAGGTCCAGCGCTGCCCGGTCATCAGGTCTTCGCCTTCCATGGCAGCGTGATCGGGCAGCTCGAACTCCCAGAGTGGTAGTTCGAAATGCGCCTCCTGGGCGTTGTGCGGGTCGAGGTTCACGGCGATCAGGATGAAATTCTCGAGGTCGGCGGTGCGCTTGCCAAAGTAGAAGATCTGCTCGTTCCAGGCCTGGTAAGGCATGAAACCCAAATGAGTCTGCAGTGCCGGGTTCTGCCGGCGGATGCGGTTGAGCTGGGCGATCTCGGCGACGATATTTCCCGGCGCGCGGTAGTCGCGCGGGCGGATTTGGTATTTTTCCGAGTCCAGGTACTCTTCCTTGCCGAGTACCGCTGCCGACTCGCACAGCTCGAAGCCCGAGTACATGCCCCACAGCCCCGACCCCATGGTCGCCAACACCGCGCGCACCAGAAAGCCCGGACGGCCGCAGTGCTGCAGGTAATAGGGGTTGATGTCCGGAGTGTTGACGAAGAAATTCGGACGGTAGCAGTCGCGCCACGGCGGCTGGTTGAGCAGGCTGAAGTAGTCGCTGAGCTCGGCCTTGGTGTTGCGCCAGGTGAAATAGGTGTAGCTCTGGGAGTAACCGACCTTGCCCAGGCGCGCCATCATCGCCGGACGGGTAAAGGCCTCGGCCAGGAACATCACCTCGGGGTCGCGGCCGCGGATATCGGCGATCATCCACTCCCAGAACGGCAACGGCTTGGTGTGCGGGTTGTCGACGCGGAAAATTTTCACGCCCTCGTCCACCCAGCCCTGGATGATGTCGCGCAGGGCCAGCCACAGGTCGGGCATGGCCGTTTCGGCGTAGAAATCGACGTTGACTATGTCCTGGTATTTCTTAGGGGGGTTTTCCGCGTAGCGGATGCTGCCGTCCGGGCGCCAGGAGAACCAGCCGGGATGTTCCTTGAGCCAGGGGTGGTCCTGGGAGCACTGGATGGCGAAATCCAGGGCAATCTCCAGGCCGTGTTCCCGGGTCTTGCGCACCAGTCGGCGAAAGTCTTCCCGGGTGCCCAGCTGTGGGTGAATGGCATCGTGCCCACCGGCCTCGCTGCCGATGGCATAGGGGCTGCCCGGATCGTCGGGACCGGCCACCAGCGCATTGTTCGGGCCCTTGCGGTGTGCACGACCTATAGGGTGGATAGGCGGGAAATACAGCACGTCGAAGCCCATGTCGCGGATATCGCCCAGACGCTTGGCCACGTCGTCGAAAGTACCGTGGCGTGCTGGGTCGTCGGTTTCCGAACGGGGAAACAGCTCGTACCAGCTGGCGAAATGAGCCCGCTCGCGCTCCACCTCCACCGGGTAGTCGGGGCTGCGCAGCAGGTGCAAACGCTCATCGATCTGGGCCATGGCCTGGGCCAGTTCCAGGTCCAGCAGCAGGGTCACCTGAAGGTCCTGCTCGTCGGTCGTGGCCAGTTGGCTTTCGATCGACTGCAACACGACCAGGGCCAAGGGATGGGCCTGGGCATTGGCCTTGCCCTGCCCCAGGAGCTGCCGGCCCTCCTGGATTTCCAATCCCACATCGACACCGGCGGCGTGTTTTTTCTGCAGTTCATAACGGAAACTGGCGAAATGATCCCACCAGGCCTGGATCACGAACAGGTGGCGGCCGATGGTCTGCGGGGTAAAGCTGCCCTGCCAGCGGTCGTTACCCAGCAGCTCCAACGGCGCCCGCTGCCAGTCGGGGTCGTCGGCCGCGCGCCATAGCAGCTCGGTACCCAGGGGGTCATGGCCGTCGGCAAACAGCGTGGTGCGCACCTGAACGGGCTCGCCGACCAGGGCCTTGCTGGCAAAGCGGCCCTGCTCTAGCACAGGCTCGGTGGCCTCGATGACGATACGCGGTTGTTGCAGCGCCCAGCTCAACGCGTCGTTGATCGGATTCGGTTCGTCGGGGATCGGGGGGGTGGAATTTCCTGGGGCAAAAGATGCCATCGAGCATCACTCCTAACGCCCTGTGGACGCCGCTGATAAAGGGGGATGTACGAACCCTGGAAAGCGTCTGTCCAGGGTCGGGGGAATGCATGGGTTCGCATCCGCGGCACCGGAATTTGGCGCCTGCAATACAATCCGCAAGACGTGCGACCCTGTATTTTCCGAGCGGAGGGGTAGATAAAAGTTCAGCTTGATATGCCTGCGAGCGAGGCGATGGCAACAGCTCCAAGCCGATCCCAAGGTCAATTTATAAGGGGGCGCAAAGGCCCGCCGAGACGGGCCTTTGCAGCGTCTCAATGGGCTTGGGCCACGCCTTCCAGCACAGTCGCACTGCTCTGCTGTTGATCGGCTTCGGCGATATTGCCCAGGGAGACGATGCCGGTCAGGCGTTTTTCCCGATTGAGCACTGGAAGACGGCGCACCTGGATCTCGGCCATGTTCTGGGCGACGTGATCGACCTCCTCGTCTTCGAAGCAATAGCGCACATCGGGCGTCATCACCTCCCGAACCGGGGTATCGCCCTTCATGCCTTTGGCAACGGCACGCAGGGTGATGTCGCGGTCGGTGATCATGCCGACCAGTCGATCGTTTTCGCCCACCAGCAAGGCGCCGCTATCGATATCGGCCATCAGCATCGCCGCATCTCGGATGCTCTGTTCCGGGCCTATGGTGCGCACATCCGTGGTCATGATTTCATTGATTTTCATGGATCGAGTCCTCGCAGCTGTAATGGGTTGTTCAGGTCTGCCCCGCTCGACCCGTCGAGGCGGCAACTGCAAGGACAACCGCAAACAACGGCCGGTCAAGGGCGCCTAATGCTGTGAGGACGCCATGCTGGAGTGGTTCTGGTCGGGCATGATTTTTAAGACCCGGGTGCAGAGTGTCGGTCTGCATAAAACGCGGCCAGCAGGCCTTGCGAGAGAGACTTAGAGATTTATCCGGATTTACTCGTAGGCTTGCGCCGGTTGCCGGCGGTTTTTCCCGACGTCTTGACCGGCGCGCCAGAGCGCACCGAAAGGCTGCGTTTAAGCAGTTCGGTCAGGTCGATCACCTCGGCGCTCGGCCCGGCCTGTTCCTCGGGAGCCGCGACGGTCTCGAGATGCCCGTCTCTGGCCTTGCGCTCGACCAATGCCATGATCTTTTTTTGAAAGGTGTCGTGGTACTGCTCGGGCTGCCAGGGCTCGTTCATGTCCTCGATCAGGCGAGTGGCCATGTCCAATTCCCGCGAGCTCAGCTTGGGCTCGATGACTTCCGGCTTGAGGTCGAGCACCTCGAGGCCGCGCATGTCATCAGCCCAGCGCAGGGTATCGAGCACCAGGGCCGGCCCCAGGGGCATCACCACCGCCAGGTGCTGCTTGTCGTGCATGACCAGATTGGCCAGGGCCACCTTGCCGGTTTTGACCAGGGCCTCGCGCAGCAAGGCATAGACCTTGTCGCCACGGGCGTCGGGCGTCAGGTAATAAGGCGTATCCAGGTACAGCATGGGAATTTGTGCGGCCTCGACAAAGGCCAGGATATCGATGGTCCGAGTGGCTTCGGGGTGAGCCGCGCGTATCTCGTCCTCACCCAGTACCACGTAATGACCTTTCTCGACGGCCACGCCCTTGACGATATTCCGTGACTCGACCTCCCGGCCGGTGACCTTGTTGACGCGCTTATACCCCACGGGGTCCATGCTGCGTTTATCCAGCCAGTCGAAGTCGATACCCGAACGGGACCCCGAACGGGAAGTGGCCGGCACCAGGGCTACCGGGATATGCACCAGGCCGAAACTGATGGCGCCTTTCCAGACCACCCGCGCCATCAGTGGCTAGCCATTGATGACGATGCCGCCGTTAAGGTGCAGTACCTGTCCGGTCATATAGGACGAGTCGTTACAAGCCAGGTAGACGTAGGCCGGTGCCATCTCTTCAGGCTGGCCGGGACGACCCAGGGGTGTTTCGGCGCCGAATTTGGCGACCTTTTCTTCATCGAAGGTCGAGGGTATCAGGGGCGTCCACACGGGCCCCGGGGCCACGGCGTTGACGCGGATGCCGCGCTTGGCAAGGTTGGTCGACAGGGAACGGGTAAAGGCGGTGATCGCGCCCTTGGTCGAGGCGTAATCGATCAAGGTAGGGTGCCCACGGTAGGCGGTTATCGAGGTCGTATTGACTATGGCCGCACCGGCTTGCAGCTGTGGTAACGCGGCTCGGGTCAGCAGAAACATACCTAAGATATTGGTACGGAAAGTTTGTTCCCACTGTTGCGGGCTGATGTCTTCGAGGTTGTCCTGAGGGTGCTGCTCACCGGCATTGTTGACCAGAATGTCCAGTCGCCCCCATTGAGCCACGGTCTGCTCGACCACGGAGCGGCAGAATGACTCGTCGGCCACATCGCCGGCAAACAACAAACAGGGTTGACCGGCCAGGATGATTTCGCGCTGGGTATGGGCGGCGTCTTCATGCTCATTGAGATAAACCACCACCACCTTGGCGCCTTCCTTGGCATAGGCCAAGGCGACGGCGCGGCCGATACCGCTGTCGGCACCGGTAATCACCGCCACCCGGCCTTCCAACTTGCCCGCCGCCTTGTAGGCTTCGCCCTCGTAGGCCGGTTTGGGATGCATCTCGCTTTCCTGGCCGGGCTGCTGATCCTGGTGTTGAGGGGGCAAAGTGTCCTTGCTGGAATCGCTCATCATCCTTCTCCATGGGCTTAAGCGGGGTCCCACCCGCGGGCAGGCTCTTTTCGAACGGACTAAGGCGTTGAAGAAAAAATTTCAGCTTTTTAGGGATTGGACTTGCGGGCGCCGAGGCAGGCTTTTGCCTAATCTACGGCTTGCCCTTGCGCCCTAAGCAACTCAAGCTTGGCCCTGTCCGGGCAGCGCGCCGTTCATGCCATTGGCAGCTCTTTCCAGCTGATCCAGCGCCAGAAACTGCAAGGTAATGCCCACCAAGTTCGGCCCCTTGTCGTTGAGCGAGGCAATCACTACCTGATGAGAGGGGCTCTGACGCTGGGCCTGTTCCCGGATAAGGGCCACCACTTGCTTCAGTTCGGCCCGTTCCTCGTCCTCCAAACGAAAGGTGAAGTCCTGGCTATAGCCCGTGATGTTGTTGGGTTCGAAATCGGTTCGCTGAAACGACTCTTCGAAAATCTGTTCCGGGGTTCTGGTCATCGGTGTACCTGCTATGAAAAAACATCATTATGAAGCTTCCCCCCACCTTGAACGGTCCACGACCTTGCAAGGTGAGGGATAGGCCTAATGACCTAGGCGTCATCCTGATCCAAGGGCATATAACGGTGCGAGCCGCACCGCGAGCAGCGCATGTACTGCAAGGCTTCCTGGCCCAGCACACAGGCATTTTTTTCATCCCACAGACATCCGAGCAAAAAGCAGCTTATTTTCATAGGGCACCTCATACCTTTTTAGAACTATCAATAAAACTACCTTCAGACAGAACATCACTTAACCATCACTGGTGCTGAGGCCCTTGGTTGCAACCCTGAGTAGTTCAATTATCCGAAAAGCTATCCCTGTTATGCCCTTATAAAGGTTGCCACATTCAGGATGCAAGCATGACGCGCCTGTATAAATGTGAGCAGATCAGTACTCGATTGGTTCACTTATTTTGCATATCAAATTCTGAGGTTAAACATGCGAATCTATTGGATATTTATTTTCTTTTAACAGTAGGGAGTTGGCGATTCGGGGGCTTCGACCTCTGCTATCAAGCTTCAAGCCAGAGGCTTAAACTGTCAAACGCCCTACAGCTAATATTAATAGAATATAAGAAAGACATCATTTGCTACCAGAAGTCCATACGTCAGCGCAACGCTGTATCGCGTTCATCCACTAGATAGGCGGCAGTAGGGAAATCGCCCTATAAACGCAGGCGCAGGATAAGGGTGCAATTCCTAGAAAAAACGCCAGCGTCAGCTGGCGTTTTTTAGTCACGGCGTACCCGGCTTTAACCCTGAGCGCGGGCAATATTGCGCAACGCCTTGATCTGGTCATGATTGCGCTTGACGCCCTGATACTGCTGTTCGATCACCACACGTACGTGAGCAGGCAGGTCTTTTTCCAGGGCCTCCTGATAGCGTTTAAGGGCGACATCCTCGCCACGCTCGCATTCGTTGAGTATGGCCGTCTCGTCCTTGCCGGTGATCAGCGACTTAAGGTCGACCCAGCGGCGGTGCATGTCGCCACCAAAGCTGGTGGTGGTTTCTGGATCACCACCCAGAGAGCGCACTAATTGCTGCAGCTCGTGAGCCGCCGAAGCGCATTCCTGGGAACGCTTCATAAACAGACCCTTGAGTTCAGTGTTCTTGATGTCTTCGGCACAGGTGCGAAAACCTTCTTCGCCGTCCTTGCAGGTTTCGATCACATCGTTGATGACGGATACCACTTCTTCTTTGTTATCCATGGTCAAGCTCCTTGCAGCTGGAAATGTCCTTCGAAGGGAGCAGACACTGTGCCAATTTCACGATTTTATTTTTTTCCATAAAAATCAAAAGGCTATTCATTAATAATACAGAATCATTTCTCGCATTCTGCATGAGTGCCCGCCTGTCGCCGTGCAAAATGCCGAAGATGTCCAAGGGCTTGCATGTGCGCTAAGCGTTCTACCCGCCGTTCGCCTCGGCCGTCGATCAGCGGCCATTTGCCAAGCCGTGCAGGGCCTGCTATCTGTATATCCATACAGTTAACTTCCCAGTCGTCCAGCAGTCGTCCCGCCATGCCTCCCATTCTCGATAACCCTTTGTACTACCTGGACAATTTCCACCGGGTGCTGGCCTGCATCGGCGAGCGTTACAGCGATCTGCTGAGCGAGGACGAGCAGGCCTTTATTACGCATTTCACCGCCCTGCCCCGGGCTCCGCGCGCGCTGCTGGTCAGAATGCTGATGCGCAAGGGGGACCTGTTCAGGGCCAGTAAGCTGGCCTACGTCGAAATCGGCGATCCGCTGCTCGCGGCCGCTCCGTTGGTTCGCCTGGGCTGGCTCGACGACCGACCGCTATTGAGCCTGGATGCGTTGTTCGGGCTGCTGAAAAAATCCGACTGGAGCGCCCTGCTCGACCCCGGTCAGCACGGGCTGACCAAGGCCCGGGCATTGGAGACCCTGCGGCCCCGGTTCGGGGCCGCGCTGACCTTTGCCGATTGGCTCGGGGATAACCCGGACGTTGTGTACCAGGTCAGGATTCGCGAAACGGGCGATCGCTTGAGGCTGATGTTTTTCGGCAACCTGGACCAGGATTGGTCCACCTTCGTGCTGGCCGACCTGGGACTGCTGCGCTACGAAAAGGTCGCCTTCTGTACCGCCTCCCGTGGGTTTGCCTGCCGCCAGGATGTTGATTTATATGCTCAGCTGCACGCGGCCCGCGAGCGACTGCGCCAAGGCGAGCCGCCGGAGGCGGTGCTAGCGGCGGTGCCCACCCGGAACTGCGCCAATCCCTGGCTGGAAGGCCGGCGCGCCAAGCTATTGTTTCGCATTGCCCGCGCCCACGAGCGTCTCGAGCAATGGCCCGCGGCCTTGGCGCTTTATTCCCGATGCCACTATCCCGGGGCGCGGGTGCGGACCATTCGGGTCCTGGAGCGCAGCCAGCAGTACGTCGCCGCCCTGCATTTGGCGCAGACGGCGGCAGGCCAGGCGGAAAACGAAACCGAAGCTCAGCTTCTGCTGCGCATCATCCCGCGTCTGCAACGCGCGCTCGGCCTGGTTCCACAGCCCAAGCCGCGCGCCCCGACGATCGATCGCCTGGAGCTGCACCTGCCCCGGCCCGAAATCCCGGCGTCGGTGGAACAAGTGGTGCGTGACCACTTGAGCGCCGAGCAGGCGCCGGTGCACTACGTCGAGAATGGGCTGATCCCCTCCCTGCTGGGGTTGCTGTGCTGGCAGCCGCTGTTCGCGGCGTTGCCCGGGGCGTTTTTCCATGCCTATCACCGCGCGCCGGTCGACCTGCTCAGCGCGGACTTTTACCCGCGCCGCGCGCCCTTGTTCGCCCAGTGTTTCGCCCAGCTGGAGTCGGGACAGTACCGCCAGACCATCCGCCAGCACTTTCGGGAAAAGGCCGGCCTGCAATCGCCGTTCGTGGCCTGGGGCCTTCTCAGCGAGGCGCTGCTGGAGCTGGCTCTGGCCTGTATTCCCGCTGCGCACCTCAAGGCCTGCTTTGTGCGCATCCTGCAGGATATTCAGGCCAATCGCTCGGGGCTGCCGGACCTGATCCAGTTCTGGCCCGACGAGGGGCGCTACCAGATGATCGAGGTGAAGGGGCCAGGGGACCGCCTGCAGGACAACCAGCGGCGCTGGCTTGATTACTGCGTCGCGCACGCCATGCCGGTGTCGGTCTGCCAGGTGCGTTGGTTGGAGCATGACGGGCCATGAACTATGCAGTGGCGGTACGCAGTCTGTGCGAGTTCACCGCCAAACGCGGCGATCTGGACCTGCGTTTCACGCCCTCGCCCACGGCCCAGGAAGGCATGGCTGGGCACCAGCGGGTGGCCGCGCGGCGCGGCGCGGACTACCAGGCGGAGATCACGCTCAGGGGCGAATTCAAACAGCTGCAGGTGCGCGGTCGCGCCGACGGCTATGCGCCGGCGCTGAACCAGCTAGAGGAGATCAAAACCTTTCGCGGTGACCTGAGCCGTCTGCCGGACAACCACCGGCACCTGCACTGGGCCCAGGCCAAGGTCTATGGCTGGTTGATGTGCCAGGCCCGGGGATTACCCGAAATACGCCTGGCCCTGGTGTACTACGACATCCTCAGTCAGCAGGAAACCCTGATCGGCGAACTGCACACGGCCGCCTCGCTGCAGCTGCATTTCGAACAACTCTGCGAGGCTTTTCTGGCCTGGGCCCAGCAAGAGCTGGCGCACCGGCAGCGGCGCGATCAGGCCCTCACGACCCTGGTATTTCCCCATCCGCGCTTTCGCAGCGGGCAACGGCCCCTGGCCGAGGCCGTGTACAAGGCCGCCAGCACCGGCAGCTGCCTGCTGGCCCAGGCTCCAACGGGCATCGGCAAAACCATCGGCACCCTGTTTCCGTTGCTCAAGGCCTTCCCCGGGCAGGCCCTGGACAAACTGTTCTTCCTGACCGCGAAAACCCCCGGGCGCGCCCTGGCCCTGCACGGCCTGGCGCGCCTGCGCCGCAGCGAGACAGACGGCGCCGAGCTGCCTTTGCGGGTACTGGAGCTGGTGGCGCGGGACAAGGCCTGCGAACACCCGGACAAGGCCTGCCAGGGCGAAGCCTGCCCCTTGGCCAAGGGGTTCTACGACCGCCTGCCCGAGGCCAGGTCGGCGGCGGTGGCCACGGGCTTTCTCGACCAGCCGACGCTGCGCGCGGTGGCGCTGCACCACGGCATCTGCCCCTACTACCTGGGCCAGGATCTGGCGCGCTGGTGCGACGCGGTGGTCGCGGACTACAACTATTTCTTCGATGCCAGCGCGCTGCTCCACGGCCTGACGGTCGCCAATCAGTGGCGGGTCGGCGTGCTGGTGGACGAAGCGCACAACCTGCTCGAACGCGCCCGCGCCATGTACAGCGCCGCACTCGATCAGGACAGCCTGCTGGCCCTGCGCCGGGTGGCGCCGGCGATCCTGAAAAAGCCCCTGGAGCGTCTCCAGCGCCAGTGGAACGCCCTGCTGGGCGACCAGCACGACGCCTACCGCGTGCATGCCGAGCTGCCGACGGCGTTCCTGACCGTGCTGCAGCAAGCCTGCAGCGCAATCACCGAGTACCTGAGCGAACAGCCAGCGGCGCTGGACAGTCCCTTGCAGCGCTTCTACTTCGAGGCGCTGCAGTTCGGCCGGATGGCCGAGGCGTTCGACAGCCATTCCCTGCTCGACAGCAGCCTGCGCCACGTCCCCGCCACGCCGGACAGCCGGCGCAAGCCGGGCGGTGGCCTGCTCAGCCTGCGCAATGTGATTCCGGCGGCCTTTCTTGCGCCACGCTTCGCCGCCAGCCACTCCACCACCTTATTTTCGGCCACCCTGAGCCCGCCGCAGTTCTACCGCGACACCTTGGGCCTGCCGGACACTACGGCCTGGGTCGACGTGCAATCGCCCTTTCGCGCCGAGCAGTTGGCAGTGCGCCTGATCAGCGGTATTTCCACCCGCTACCAGCACCGTGCGGTCTCCCTGGCCCCCATCGTTGCGCTGATCGCCCGGCAATATGCGGCGCAGCCGGGCAACTACCTGGCCTTCTTCAGCAGCTTCGAGTACCTGCAGCAGGTGCTCGCGCTGTTCCAGACCCAGCACCCGCGGATCCCTCGCTGGGCGCAGACACCTCGCATGGACGAAGCCGCGCGTGGGGAGTTTCTCCAGCGCTTTACCCCTGAAAGTCGCGGTATCGGTTTTGCAGTGCTGGGTGGCGCTTTTGCCGAGGGCGTTGACCTGCCGGGAGCTCGCTTGATCGGTGCTTTTGTCGCCACGCTCGGCCTGCCGCCCCTGAACCCGGTGAACACCCAGTTCGTCCAGCGCATGCACGCCCGCTTCGGCAACGGCTATGCCTACACCTACCTGTACCCTGGCTTGCAGAAAGTGGTACAGGCCGCCGGGCGGGTGATCCGCACCGAGTCCGATCAGGGCGTGGTCTACCTGATCGACGAGCGGTTTTGTCAGGCCCAGGTCCGTGATCTGCTGCCCGCCTGGTGGTGCCCCGAGGTGGTGCCCTGCCCCCTTCCTGTCCCCTGCCGAGTCGAAGCGGCCATAGTCACCGATACGGTCTTTAGCCTGATCTAAAGCCTGTCCGGGTATAAAGCCGACGCCGCGATCGCTCCTATCCGCCCCCGATGCCTGCCGGAAAATCGACCGTGCAAAGTCCGCCCATCGCCCCTTAAAGCCAGACGAAGCCAAGCGGTGTGCGGGGCCATGAAGCCTATTTAACCCGCCATGGTTTTTTTGAACTCTTGTTTTCGAGCCCCGTCATTTTTTATAGGCGCTGCTTGATGTCTGGCTGTTCAGGGCAAAACACCGATGCGCTTGGCAATTTCCCCTAACCGTTTATATCAAGGTGGATGGACATGAATACACCCAATCAGACCGGCACCAACCAGTCGACTTCCGGTCTTGGCAGTTCGACCTCCAATACCCCAGGAAGTACCCAAGCTACCGGGCGGCAACAAACAGGGCTCGGCGGCGCAATGAGTTCCGGGGCGAGTAACGAAAACACCACCCCCGGCAGCGGGGCGGCAGGCATGGGCACCCGAACCGCCACAGGCGCCACCACCCAGGGTTCGAGCAATGGCCTGCAGGACAAGGCCGCGGAGCTGGCCAAGCAAGCCAAATCCAAAGGTCAGGCGGAGCTGGATCAATACCGCAAAACGGCGGTAGGGCAGGTCGAAACCCTGGCGGAAAGCGCCCGCGCGGCGGCCAATACCCTCAAGGAAAACGACACCCTGGGGCTTTCCCATTATGTGGCCGATGTGGCCGACGGGATTCAGGGTTTCGCCGGCAAGCTGCGCGGCAAGAGCATCGACGAGCTGATTCACGATGCAAGCGACCTGGCTCGCAATAATCCGGTGTTGTTTATTGCCGGCAGCATCGCCATCGGTTTTGGCCTAACCCGTTTCGTCAAAGCCTCGACGAAAGCGTCCGGCGTTTCAATCGACACGTCCACTGACCAGGCTGCAGACGGGTCCTGGTCATCCCAGGCGACTTCGAACAGCCTGCCGCCGAGTGGCGCTCCGCAGCACAGTGCAACACCTGGAAGTGGCCTGCGCCACGACCTGTAAACCGTCTCGCCAGCGGATAACTCCGGCTGGATTAAAGGAGTGTCGATGATGAATGAGCACCGTGTACCCGATGAACTGCCCGGCCATGAAAACGAATCCTCATTGGTGGGCCTGCTGCGTCAGCTGACGCGTGAAGTGCCTGCGCTCTTCACCAAGGAGCTGGCACTGGCCAAAGCCGAACTGGCGGATTCGCTGGATACGACCAAGACCGCATTGGGCAGTCTAGCCCTCGGCGGCGCGGTCATGCTGGCAGGCCTGATCATTGTGCTGCTGTCAGCTGTGTATGGCCTTAGCCTCTACATGCAGCCCTGGCTGGCTGCCTTGATCGTCGGCGCGGTGGTCATGGTGATCGGCTATGTGATGGTCCAGGCCGGAGAGAAGAAAATGCAAGGTTCAACCTTCAAGCCGGAAAGAACCCTCGAGTCCTTGAATAAAGACAAAGAAATGATGACCAGGAGAGTGCAATGAGTACGTCCACTAGCGATTTTTCTTCTGATAAAAGCCCCGAGACCCTGGAACGTGAAATCGAGCAGAAACGGGCCAATATCAACAACATCGTCAACGCACTGGAAAACAAGCTGTCACCCGGCGAAATCGTCGATACAGCCTTGAATTTTGCCCGTGGCAATGGCGGCGAGTTCTTTGGCAACCTGGGCAAGACCATCAAGGCCAATCCCGTGCCGACCTTGCTCACCTCGGTGGGTCTGCTCTGGATGATTGCCGGGCAGAACCGTCGCATCGAACCTGCGGGTGCCTCCTCAACCAGGGGCTCCATGGGCAGCGGCTTAAGCTCGGCCTCGAGCAAACTGGGCAGCATGGCCTCGGATGTATCGAGCGGTTTTTCCCAAAAAACCCATGAGCTCAAGCAGCAAGGTGCGGACTTGAAGGCCAAGGGCGAAAATCTGGTCCACAAGGTCAGCGACACCCTGGGCTCCACACGGGAGCGACTAAGCGGTAGTGCCAGCCATGCGGCTCAAAGCCTGCGGCATCAGGCCGATCGCGCGCGCGATGGCTACGAGCATCTGCTGCAAGAACAACCTTTGGTGTTGGGTGCTGTTGGCATTGCGGTAGGTGCCTTGCTGGGGGCCACATTGCCCAGAACGCACCAGGAAGACCGACTGCTGGGCTCCACCAGCGATGCCCTGACCCGCAAGGCTAAAGCGCTGGCCGAACAGGGCTATGCGAAAGCGGAGGGCATGGTCAAAGAGGTGATGAGCGAAGGGACGAGTTCGACGTCTTCATCGACACCTTATACCCCGGGCTCGACCGGACAACCGGCGCACTCCACGGCGTCCACTCAGGATGCGTCACGCTCTAATATTTCCTGAGTCTCCCCCGGCCTGACCGGTTATGGTCAGGCCGACTTTGCAAGACGCAACGTGATATCGTCGAGCGAAGCTATCGCAAGGTGAAGCGCGATATATCAGTGGCCTCTGCAATGGTGGAAGAGCCTTGTGTTTCGCGCGGCGTCGACGAACTTGTAGCAGCAACACTCCATAATCTGATAACGCTTAAACTGCTCGCGCAAAGAGCGAGCGGCTCAAGGGTTTTTACATCGGGGAAAAAGCAAACTGAACTGGCCGCTTGTAGTGCTACGAAATAAGAACATTGCCCTATAACGCCTGCATGACTAAAATCCAGAGGCGAACCCATACCATTGCCGAGCCAGCAGTATGCGTTACACCACCCTGAAGAAGTCCGATAACGAGGTGCATATTCTCTGTTACGGCCCTTATGTCATCGCCATCAAAGGCCCACACTCCGAACATCCGGAGCTGATGATGACGCTGCTGGAACGCCTCAATGCCGACCAGAAACTGTTACTCCTGGATGATCCGACCCTGCGTGCATTCGTCCGCATCGGCGTGCGTGTGGAGGCCGAAGTGGACAGCCTGCTGGCAGAGTTCGGTCTGGCTAAATATTTCAAGGGCATGCTCAAACCTCAAGGCTATATCACTGCGGATACCCGCCAGGCCTAGTCATGGATCTGGTGGTTTTCCTAGGCTGAGCGTGCCGTACCGCTCACTCTCCGCTGAGCAACCAGCCCGATGCCGTTACTCGACCCTGCTGAAGCGCGAACAGCAGCTGATCGTGCTCCCCGCGCCAGTGGTAGGCCCAGAGCTCACCTTGCGCCACTCCCTGCCATTGAGTCTGCTGCAGCATCTGTGAATACTGCCCGGAAGACTCGGGCCAGATCCGGTCAGGCTGCCCCATCAGGCCGATCAGTTGACTGCTCTGGTAATCGCCTTGTCTGACCTGCTCCAGCAAAGCCTCCATAGCCCTGTGCTTCTTGCCATTCCAGCGGTCCACGTCCTCGTTCCAGACACCACCAGCAAAATGCCCTGCCGTGGATCGCAGCGCATGAAACGCCTGACTGGCCACTGCAGACGCCATATCGGCATGCAGCGGTTGCGCATTCGTACAGGCGCACAACCCGGCCAGCAAAACCGACCCTAACAGGCCTTGGCGCAGAGACCATGGCTTAACGGGCCTCAATGTTACTGTATAACTCATGACTCGAATTTCCTTTAACGGATCGAATTTTTATAGCCCATAAGTTGAATTTTAAATCTTTAAAATCAAAATCATGGCATATCGCTATTGATTTTTTGAACTCCACAGGTTTGACAGAGCAGAACGTCAGTCCTACTTTCATCAGTCTCCTGCTATACCTCTGATATCAACCGACTTTGCCGTTCGGCAACGCGGATTATGGCGAAAAAGGTCAGGCGGAGATTTCCATCTGTGGCACCCGCGCACCTCACAAGGGCTTGCGTACAGTCTGATGCGCCCTACTCGGGCACGTTATCAAGAAACTTCCGTTATAAAAGGATTTAACATGAAAGTCACACCCCTGCTGTTACCCCTGGCAACTTTCCTGGCACTAAGCACCGGTCTTGCTAGCTTGCATGCCCATTCGGCCAATGCCGAGGAAACCTTTACCCTGCTTGAACAGGAAAAAGCGTCCTCGGCTGTGTACAAGGCCTACTTCCCGTCGTTGGAGGTGGGTCGCAAGGCCGCCATCAGCCTGCACGGGCAGTTGATGGAGTCCCACTACGAAGACGGTTATCTGGTTGTCGAACTGACCCTCGAAGAACAGCAGAAGCTGGAAGCTTTCGGCTTTACCTTCGCCCCGGCCACCGAATTCATCGAAAAGCGCAACCGCCTGCTTGATCAGGTGCAGAGCAAGCTTCAAACCAAAAGCCAGGCCGCGGACGTGGGCATTGCCAGTATTCCGGGGTATGGGTGTTACGAAACGGTCGAGGAAAGCTTTGCGGTAGCCGCGGGAATGGCTGCGAGCAAACCCAATATTGCCCAATGGATCGATGTGGGCAACTCTTGGGAAAAAACCCAAGGTCTGGGCGGTTACGATATCCGTGTGCTTAAACTCACCAACAGTGCCATTGGCGGCACAAAACCTAAGTTGTTTATCAACAGCGCCATACATGCCCGCGAATACACCACGGCGGCTTTAGGCCTGGACTTTGCTCGGTGGTTGGTCGAGGGCTACGGCACTGTGGCGGATGCCACCTGGATTCTCGATCATCATGAAGTTCACCTGATGCTGCAGGCCAATCCCGATGGCCGCAAGAAAGCCGAAGCCGGTCTTTCCTGGCGCAAGAACACCAACCAGAACTACTGCGGGGCCAGCAGCAATACCCGGGGCGCGGACCTGAACCGCAACTTTACCTTCGGCTGGAACAGCACCAACGGCCAGGGTTCCAGTGGCAGCCAATGCAATGAAACCTACCGTGGCATCAGCGCCGGATCCGAACCGGAGATCCAGGCCCTGGAGGCCTATGTGCGCAGCCTGTGGCCCGATCGCCGGGGACCTGCAAAAACCGATGCGGCGCCAACCGATACCAGCGGTATCCACCTGGATATCCACAGTTACAGTCAGCTGGTGCTGTGGCCCTGGGGCGATGTCGATGTACCGGCACCCAACGGCACCGCCTTGCAGACCCTGGGGCGCAAATTCGCCTTCTTCAATAACTACACGCCACAACGCTCCTTCGGTCTCTACCCCACCGACGGTACGAGCGATGGGGTCAGCTATGGCGAACTGGGTGTGGCAGCCTATACCTTCGAGCTGGGCACCGAGTTCTTCCAGAGTTGCACCACGTACCAGAACACCGTCAAACCCGGCAATCTGCCGGCCTTGATCTATGCCGCCAAAGTAGTGAGAACCCCCTACCTCACGCCTGCGGGGCCGGATATCGGCAGCATGGCCCTGAGCACCACTGCCTCGACCACCGGGGTGCCGGCCGGCACAGTTGTGACGCTGAGTACCAGTGCCACCGATACGCGCTTCAATAACAGCAACGGCAGCGAAACCACGCAAAACATCGCGGCGGCCGAATATTACCTCGACAAGGCGCCTTGGGAAGCCGGCGCCGTGGCGGTGCCCTTGCAGGCCCTGGACGGCAGCTTCAATGCCAAGGCAGAGAACCTCACCGGCCTGGTCTACACCAGCGGGCTACAACCGGGCAAACATTTGGTCTATGTACGCAGCCGCGATGCCTCGGGTGCCTGGGGGGCGGTCAGCGCGACTTTTCTGGTGATCAAGGAAGGCACGGGCGATCCCGTCGCCTACTGCACCAGCGGCAGCGGCAATGCCAACGATGAATGGATCGGTCGGGTCGCGGTCGGGGCGTTCAGCAAGACCTCGGGCTCCAGCCGTTACTCGAACTTCACTGGCGAAGTGATTCCGGTCAACCGCGGCGCCAATACCCTGAGCCTGACACCGCAGTTCTCCGGCAGCGCCTACAAGGAGTACTGGAAAGTCTGGATAGACCTGAACCAGGACGGCGACTTCAGCGACAGCGGTGAAGAAGTTTTCAGCTCCGGCAGCGCCACCTCCTCAGTGGTTAATGGATCGCTGGTCATACCCAGCGGTGCGCAATCGGGAAAAACCACCCTGCGCGTGGCCATGCGCTATAACGCGGCGCCTACCTCGTGCGGCACCTTCAACTATGGCGAGGTGGAGGATTATTCGGTAATGATCAACTAACCTCCCTCCCCCCGCGCCCATGGTTCCGGGAATGATCTCCGGGCCGTCTAGAAAACCCCAGGCCCTGGCCTGGGGTTTTTTATGGCGACTGCTCGACCTGCGCCACCCCGTGGAGCGGCCCGGCCGCGAAGCCGTGGCGCATTTAGGGGGTTAGCACGACCTTGATGCAACCCTCCTCCTTGTCGCGAAAGGTCTTGTACAGCTCAGGCCCCTGGTCCAGCGATACCTGGTGGGTAATGACAAAAGTCGGATCGATCTGGCCTTCCTGGATGCGCCTGAGCAGGTCGTCGGTCCAGCGGTTGACGTGGGTCTGGCCCATGCGGAAGGTCAAGCCCTTGTTCATCGCCGCGCCGAAGGGCAGCTTGTCAATCAGTCCGCCATAAACGCCAGGGATCGACAGGGTGCCCGCAGGGCGACAGACATAGATCATTTCGCGCAGCACATGGGCGCGGTCGGTCTCCAGCATCACCGCCTGTTTGGCCCGGTCATAGAGCGCGTCCAGGGTGCTGGTGGCATGGGCTTCCATGCCCACCGCATCGATGCATTTTTCCGGCCCCTTGCCCTGGGTCAACTCGGCCAGGCGCTCGACCACGCTTTCGTCGTCGAAATTGAGGGTAATGGCGCCACCCTGGCGGGCCATGCTCAAGCGTTCCGGCACGTTGTCGATGGCAATCACCCGCTTGGCACCGAGCAGCACCGCGCTGCGGATGCAGAATTGCCCGACCGGGCCGGCGCCCCAGATCGCCACCGTGTCGTCCGGCTGGATATCGCACTGCGCCGCAGCCTGCCAACCGGTGGGCAGAATATCGCCGAGAAACAGCACCTGCTCGTCAGTCATGCCCGCTGGAATGACTAGGGGGCCGACATCGGCGAAGGGCACCCGTACATACTCGGCCTGACCGCCAGGGTAGCCGCCGGTCAGGTGGGTGTACCCGAACATGCCGGCGGTGGCGTGGCCGAAGAGTTTGTCGGCGGCCTGCTTGTTGCGGTTGCTGTGCTCGCACACCGAGAAGTTGCCGCGCCGGCACTGCTCGCATTCGCCGCAGGAGATGGTGAACGGCACCACCACGCGGTCGCCTACCTTGAGTTTCTTGTTCTCCGCACCGACCTCGACCACCTCGCCCATAAACTCGTGCCCCATGATGTCGCCGTGTTTCATGCCAGGCATAAAACCGTCGTACAGGTGCAGGTCCGAACCACAGATCGCGCAACTGCTGATCTGGATAATGGCATCCCGTGGTGCCTCGATAATGGGATCAGGAACGGTGTCGTAGCGGATATCTTTCTTGCCATGCCAGCACAGCGCTTTCATCAGCAGGCCCTCCAATGGGTTGACTGGATGTCCTCGGGCTCTGTTACTCGCCAGTACCGACAAGCACGACAGGAATGTGGCAGGCGAACCTGGCCCCCGGACCGCCTCTTGCCGAGCGTTAGACCGGGCCTGAAAAGCAAAAGTGCGGACATTGACGCACCAGGATTCGCGCGCCCTTGCAGCCGGACCTGGTGTCGATCCCATGGCCGCGCCAGCGGGTTAGACGCGTCCATGCATCCTGTCCAGCCACCCGGCTCGGCGAACCCCATCGATAACGCGCGCATCCACGGCGAACCGCTGATTTTTGGAACCCTATTTTTCCCTCAAGGTCATTTAGTAGGCATGTGTTCGTTGACCCAGTCGATGATGCGAGTGCAACGTTGCACTGTCCGTTCAGACGCTTGCCTACGACACACAGGCCAACTGGCGGGGTTTCGTTTTTGCCTGGCTTACGCTGCGCACGGCGAAACGGCCTGCTACTTCGAGGCAACAAGAGACGGCCAATTTTGACCACAACAAAAGCACAAACGGGTATCGAGGGATTGGATGACATCCTTTCCGGTGGTCTTTCCCGCGAACACGTCTTCCTCCTGGAAGGCGAGCCGGGTACCGGCAAGACCACCGTGGCCTTGCAGTTTCTGCAGGCCGGTGCCGCCCAGGGCGAGCGCTCGCTCTATATCACCCTGTCCGAAACCGAACGGGAGCTGCGCGAAGGCGCCCTGTCCCATGGCTGGACCCTGCCCGAGGAGATCGTCATCTTCGAGCTGGCGCCTCCGGAAAGCCTACTCAATGCCGATCAGCAGCAGAGCCTGCTGTATTCCTCGGACCTGGAGCTGGGCGAGACCACCAAGCAAATCTTCGATGCGGTCGAACGCATCAAACCCAGCCGCGTGGTTCTCGACAGCCTCTCGGAAATCCGCCTGCTGGCCCAGAGTTCCCTGCGCTACCGCCGGCAGATCCTGGCGATCAAGCACTTCTTCACCCGCTTCAACGCCACGGTCTTGCTGCTTGACGACCTGACTACCGAGGCACTGGACAAGACCGTGCACAGCGTGGCCCACGGTGTCATCCGTCTGGAAGAAATGACCCCCGGTTACGGCGCCGAACGCCGGCGCCTGCGCATCGTCAAATTCCGTGGGCAAAAATACCGCGGCGGCTACCACGACTTCATCATCAGTACCCAGGGCATCGTGGTTTTTCCCCGACTGGTGGCCGCCGAGCACCGCCGGCCCTACACCCGCACCACCCTGAGCAGCGCCATTCCCGAATTCGACTCGCTGCTCGGCGGCGGTATCGACTCAGGCTCCAGCACCCTGATTTTAGGCCCGGCGGGTACCGGAAAATCCCTACTGGTGATGGTCTTTCTGGTCGCGGCCATCGCCCGCGGGGAGAAAGCCGCCCTGTTCGTTTTCGATGAAGAGCTGGGCCTGCTGTTCGCGCGGATGAAGCAACTGGGCTTCGACCTGCAGGAACTGCAGGACAGCGGCAATCTGCTGATTGAGCAGGTGGACGCCGCCGAGCTGTCCCCCGGCGAGTTCACCCACCGGGTGCGCCGCTGCGTGGACAGCCGCGAGATCAAGACCGTGGTCATCGACAGCCTCAACGGCTATCAGGCGGCCATGCCCGAAGAGAATTCGCTGATCCTGCATATGCATGAACTGCTGCAGTATCTGAACCGCCAGGGCGCCACGACCTTCATGACCGTGGCCCAGCACGGTCTGGTCGGCGACATGAAGGCGCCCGTTGACATCACCTACCTGGCGGACTCGGTTATCCTGCTGCGCTACTTCGAGGCCCAGGGCGAGGTGCGCCGCGCCATCTCGGTGATCAAGAAACGCACCGGCACGCACGAGTCGACCATTCGTGAATACCGCATCGGCGGCTCGGGTGGCTTGCGCATCGGCGCGCCCTTGAGCGCCTTTCAAGGGGTATTGCGCGGGGTTCCGACCTATTCCGGTGAGGGTCCGCCACTGCTTAAGGACACGGTGTTTTGACGACCGACGCCCCTTTTTCCGAACGCGCGCTGGTCCTGGCGCCCAACGGGCGCGACGGCCAGATCGCCCTGATGATCCTCGCCGAGGCCGGTTACAACGCACAGACCGCGGCGGACCTGCCGGACCTGTGCCGTGAACTGGAACAAGGCGCCGGGTTGGCGATCATCGCCGACGAAGCCCTGCAGACCGGCAACCTCAAATCCCTGGCCGACCTGCTGGAACGTCAACCGCCTTGGTCCGATCTGCCCATCGTGCTGCTGACTCACCACGGCGGCGGTCCGGAACGCAATCCGGTCGCCGCGCGCCTGGGCGAGCTATTGGGTAACGTGACCTTTCTCGAGCGACCCTTCCACCCCACGACCCTGGTCAGCGTGGTGCGCACTGCCGTTCGCGGACGCCGCCGCCAGTACCAGGCCCGGGCGCACCTGGAGGCCTTGAGCGATGGCGAGCAGCGCCTGCAGAACGCCCTCAAGGCCGGCCAGCTGGGTGCCTGGCAACTGGACAGAGTCGACCTGCGGCTGACCACCTCCAGCAGTTGCAAGGCGCATTTCGGGCGCGATTCAGGCTCGGCCTTCAGCTATCAGGACCTGCTGGACGGCGCCCACCCCGAAGATCGCGCCCGCCTGGAGCTGGCCCTGCAACACAGCCTGGAGCTCGGCCAGGACCTGCAGATCGAATACCGCAGCCTCTGGCCGGACGGCACTGCGCACTGGCTGGATGTCTGCGCCCGCGCCCTGCATGACAGTGCCGGAGCAATCACGGCGCTGGTGGGCGTGTCTTCCAATATCACCGCACGCAAGCTGGCCGAGGCCGAGCTGCGCCAGCTCAACGAAACCTTGGAACTGCAGGTCGAAGAGCGCACCCGAGAACTGCGACGCAACGAGGAGGTGCTGCGCCAGTCGCAGAAGATGGAAGCGGTCGGTCAGCTCACCGGCGGCATCGCCCACGACTTCAACAACATGCTGACCGGTATCATCGGCAGCCTGGAGTTGCTGCGCCGAAGAGTGGCCAGTGGCCGCTTGGGCGATCTGGACAACCTGATCGAGTTGGGGGTCTCCTCGGCCAACCGCGCCGCCGGCCTGACCCATCGCCTGCTGGCCTTTTCCCGGCGCCAGTCCCTGGACCCCAAGCCGGTGGACATGAATCGCCTGGTCGCCTCCATGGAAGACCTGCTCAGGCGCACCCTGAGCGAAAGTATCGCCCTGCAGATGCGCTTGAACGAGCAGCTGTGGACCGCCGAAGCGGACCCCAATCAACTGGAAAGCGCCCTGCTCAACCTGGTCATCAATGCCCGCGACGCCATGCCCGAAGGCGGCGTGCTGGTGGTCGAAACCGCGAACTGCGATCTCGACGCCCAGCATCCCGAGCGTCCCACCGACCTGGCTCCCGGCGAGTACGTGATGCTCTGTGTCAGCGACAGCGGCATCGGCATGTCGCCCGGCATCATTGCCCGGGCCTTCGATCCGTTCTTCACCACCAAACCCATCGGCCAGGGCACGGGCCTGGGTCTGTCGATGATCTACGGCTTTATCAAGCAGTCCAACGGCCATGTCGCCATCCACAGCGAACCGGGTGTCGGCACCGGGATCAAGCTCTACCTGCCGCGCTTTCGCGGCAGGACGCCGCTGGAAAGTCGTCGTCTCGGCGGTGCGCCGGAATATGCCCAGGCCGGTGAAACGGTGCTGATCGTCGAGGACGACAAGGCCGTGCGCCTGTTGGTGACCGAGGTGCTGAACGAGCTGGGCTATGCCTTCGTCGAAGCCGGCGAGGCCAGCGAAGCCCTGCCGATTCTCAATTCCGCCCAGCGCATCGACCTTTTGATCAGCGATGTCGGTTTGCCGGGCATGAACGGCCGGCAACTGGCGGAAATCGCCCGCCAGGTCCGGCCGTGCCTGAAGGTGCTGTTCATTACCGGCTATGCCGAACACGCGGCCTTGCGTACCGGTTCCCTCGAGTCGGGCATGCAGATGATCACCAAACCCTTCGCCCTGAACAACCTGACCCGCAAGGTCCGTGAAATGATCGAGGCGTAACGCGCGCGATCCGTAGTCCTGTAAGCGTTGCACAATCCGGGCGCACAACAGACCGATGGGCGCTGTCCAGGCTCAGGTGGATCTCAGGCGATCCGCTGCCTTGCGCCAGGCGCAATGGGCTTTCTGCCGGTGCGGGCCCTTATCGGTCTTCTTCTGCGGCGCCACGGCGCTATACTCGCGCCCCGTTATCGAGGAACGCCCATGACCATTTCTTTGTATGCCGCTTCCGTGCCCGTCTTCCAGCAAATGCTCGGCAGCCTAAGTGCCATTTTGAGCAAGGCCGAGGCTCATGCCGCGGCCAAGAATATCGTCCCCGACGCCCTGCTGCACAGCCGCCTGTTTCCCGACATGTTCCCCCTGCTGCGCCAGGTGCAGATCGCCGCCGATTTCGCCCGCGGCGTGTCGGCCCGCCTGGCCGGTGTCGAGGTGCCCAAGTACGAAGACAGCGAGCAGAGCTTTGCCGAGTTGCAGGCGCTGCTGAACCAGACCCTGGCTTTTCTGAGCGAATTCACCCCGGCGCAAATCGACGGCCAGGAAGCGCGCGAGATTGTCACCCGCGCCGGCACGCCGAAAGAAAAACGCTTCAACGGCCAGGCCTACCTGCTCAGCTATGGCCTGCCGCAGTTCTTCTTCCATGTCACCAGCGCCTACGCCCTGCTGCGGCACAACGGTGTGGAAGTCGGCAAGCGCGACTATATGGGCGCGTACTGATAGCCGCCGTGGCGCGGCTCTAAACACGCCCGTCCCACACGCAACCCGAGGAGCCGGCCTGCTGGTGCTTCGTCGGGTTTTCGCCGCTCGATCAAGACGCTGCACTGCGCTGGGCTAGGCTGTGCTAAATCCCCCGCCTCCCCCCGATACCCTCTACGGCGCACTCACCATGCACAGCCTGCAACGTATCCTGATCATCGGTTATGTCTGGCCCGAACCGCGCTCCTCGGCGGCAGGCAGTCGCATGTTCGAGTTGATCGAACTGTTCCGCGCCCAGGACTGGCAGGTGACATTCGCCAGCGCCGCGGCCCTGTCCAGTCATCGCGCGGACCTGCAGGCCTTTGGCGTGACCGAACGCAGCATCGCCCTGAACTGCGACAGCTTCGACCGCTTTATCGCCGAACTGCAACCTGACATGGTGCTGTTCGACCGCTTCTTCACCGAGGAACAGTTCGCCTGGCGCGTGGAAAAAGCCTGCCCGGACGCCCTGCGGGTGCTCGACACCGTGGATTTGCACTGCCTGCGCGAAACCCGCGAGCGCCTGTGCAAAGCGGCCCAGCTGGCCGCGCCGGAGCAACCACCGGCGCTGACTCTGAGGACCGGGGGACAGGCCCTTTACGCAGCCATGGCCGACAGCGACCTGGCGCAGCGGGAGATCGCCGCGCTGTACCGCTGCGACCTCAGCCTACTGATTTCCGATGTGGAGCTGGCGTTCCTGCAGCAGCAGTTCGACGTACCGGCTGCCCTGATGCTGTATTGCCCGCTGATGGGTATCCAGCCCATGGCCGATATGCCGGGTTATGCCCAGCGCGAGCACTTCATCAGCATCGGCAACTTTCGGCATGCCCCCAACTGGGACGCGGTGCTGTTCCTCAAGCAGCACCTCTGGCCGGCGATCCGCCAGCGCCTACCCCAGGCCCAGCTGCATGTTTACGGTTCCTACCCGCCGCCCAAGGCCACCGCCCTGCACAACCCCAAGCAGGGCTTTCTTGTGCTGGGCTGGGCGGAGGATGCCCACCGGGTCATGGCCAATGCACGGGTCTGCCTGGCCCCCCTGCGGTTCGGCGCCGGCATCAAGGGCAAGCTGGCCGACGCCATGGCCTGTGGTACGCCCAGTGTGACCACGCGGGTCGGCAGCGAGGGCATGTGCGGCGAGCTGGCCTGGGGCGGCGCGGTGGTGCAGGACGCAGCGGCCTTCGTCGAGGCCGCCGTGAAGCTGTATCAGGATCCTCATCTCTGGCGTCACGCCCAGCTGGATGGCACGCAGATCCTGGCCTGCCGCTTTGCCCGCGGCGAGCAGCAGCAGGCGTTGCTCGTCCGTCTGCACGAGGCCTATACCCATCGCCAGGCCAACCGCCAGCGCAACTTCGTCGGCAGTATGCTGCGCCATCACCTGCACAAGAGCAGCCAGTACCTGTCCCAGTGGATCGCGGCCAAGAACCAGACCCAGGTGCACTGAGCGCGACACAGGCCCGCCCGCAAGCGGTCGCATCTATTGGCGAAATACCGCGTGTTCAAGCCCCGTCATTGGCGGAATACCGCCATGCGTTGCGCAACGGTGGGAGCTGGCGCGCTGTTTCATGCCCGGTTGAGACGCCCGTACCTTGGTGCAGGCCTTGCATGACAGGTCTGCGCACATGCCGCAGTGACCAACAACCACGGGGCTGCGCAGTATCAAGCAGCCGACACGCTGCCGGTCAGACCTGTCGAAGCCCGACAATTTCGAGCACAGACAACCCGCCGGACTAGACTGCGTTAAAGGCAAAACCTATTACAAGAAGGACTGTTTATGCTCAAGTCGATTGCCACACTGGCCCTCTGTGCCCTGGCGCTGGTTTCAGTCAGCGCCCACAGCGCCACTGCCAAGGCCCCCATCGTGATCAAGTTCTCCCATGTGGTGGCCGACGATACGCCCAAGGGACAAGGCGCCCTGCTGTTCCAGAAACTGGTCGCCGAACGTCTGGCCGGGCAGGTGGTGGTCGAGGTCTATCCCAGCTCCACCTTGTTAGGCGATGCCGACGAACTGCAGGGCCTGCAGGAAAACAAGGTGCAGATGCTGGCGCCGTCCCTGGCCAAATTCGAGCAATACACCCGCCAGCTCCAGGTGTTCGACATGCCTTTCCTGTTCGACGACCTGGAAGCGGTCACCCGCTTCCAGAAGCGCGCCAAAGGCCGTGAATTGCTGCGCTCCATGGAAAAGGAGAACATCATCGGCCTCGCCTATTGGCACAACGGTATGAAGCAATTATCAGCCACCCGGGCATTGAACCTGCCTGCCGACGCCGCAGGCCTTAGCTTTCGCATCCAGCCTTCTTCCGTGCTGGAAGCACAGTTCAAGCAGCTGGGCGCGACCGCGGTGAAACTGCCCTTCTCCGAAGCGTTTCAGGCGTTGAAGGACGGCCGCGTCCAAGGCGCGGAAAACCCCTGGTCGAATATCTTCAGCAAGCAACTCCATACCGTGCAGCCCTTTATCACCGAGACCAACCACGGTGCCTTGGACTATATGCTGGTGAGCAACTCGCGCTTCTGGTACTCGATTCCGCACCAAACCCGGGTGGTGCTGGAAGGCATAGTCGATGAGGTGACCTTTGCCGTGAACAACGCCGCCGAGCAACAGAACGCGCGCGACCGCGCCGCGATCATCGCCAGCCGAAGCAGCCAGGTGATTGTTTTGACCGAGGAGCAGCGTCAGGCTTGGCGCGTGGCCATGCAGCCGGTCTGGCAGCAGTTCGAGAAGCAAATCGGCGCCGATGTGATCAAGGCCGCGCAGATGGTCAACCGCAAGAGCCGCTGACCACGGGATTGCGAGCGGCTCAGCCTTCCAGGGCGAGCCACTCCCCCGACCAGGTCTCTTCCGCTCGCGAGGCAATGACCAGGCCATTGCCCAGGCCTGGAGCGGCGATCATCTGACATCCCTGGCTCGACCAGAAAGCGCTTCTTCCGGCACAGCGGTAGCCGCCGGAAGGACCGCCATGATTGGCCATCAGCACGGCCATGCCGAAATGCTCGGCATGCTGTTTGAGGCGCGCGGCATCGGCGGCATAGCCGCTTTCCGAGATCAGCACCCCGGCCAGGTAAAGCGTCGCCCCGGCAGCCGAGGCGGCCTGGGGATGGCAGTCCTGGGCGATATCAGCGCAGATGGCCAGCGCATAGCGTTCCTGCCCCAACAAATGCGTGCAACTGTCGGCCTGCCCGGCCACGACGAAGCGTTCCTCTCCCGAATGCAGATGGTGCTTGCGATAGAGCCCCGTGCGCCCGTCCGGGAAGAAGGTAATAGCCCCGATGAAGGGGCGCTGTCCATCAGCCGGCAGTGGCGCACCGACCACAACGGTGATGCCATGGGCGGCGACCAGGGCCCGAAGGGGGGCCAGCGCCGGATCCTGCGGCGTCACCACGCACGCCTGTAACAGCGGCAGCTCATAGCCGCTGAGCGACAGCTCGGGAAAGACCAGCAACTCGACACCGGCGGCAGCCGCCGCGACGATAAGGCGGCAATGCAAGGCGACGTTCGCGGCGATATCACCGGGAACGGCTATGGACTGGGCGGCGGCGATGCGCAACAGGGATTCAGTCATGGGCGAGCTCCGACACCTGCCAGCCGCCACCCAGGGCGGCGATCAGCAGCACGCTGGCGGTCAGGCGACTGCCGAGCAGGTTCAGCTGTGTCCGTTCATTGTTAAGGGCCGTGGCCTGTACCGTGACCACGGCGTTGAAATCCAGGGTACCGGCCTTGTACTGATTCTGCACCAGCCGCAACGACTCCCGCGCCGCCTCCAGGGCCTGCTCCTGGACCACGGCCTCCTGTTCAAGCACGCGCAATTGCACCAGGTTGTTCTCCACTTCGCGAAAGCCCTCGAGCACGGTCTGGCGGTACTGGGCCACGGTCTGGTCGTAGGCCGCCTCGGCCCGCTCCAGCTCGGCTTGACGGGCGCCGCCGTCGAACAGGCTCAGGGCCAGTTGCGGCCCCAGGGACCAGAAGCGGTTGGGCATCTCCAGCCAGTCGGCGAAGCTGCTGCTGCGGTAGCCGCCGCTGGCCGACAGGCTCAGGTCCGGGTACCAGGCGGCTTCGGCCACCCCGATGCCGGCATTGGCGGCCATGACCCGGCGCTCGGCCGCGGCGATATCCGGACGGCGCTCCAGCAATTGCGAGGGCAGCGCCACGGGAATGCTCGGCAGGCTCGGCAGGGCCGCGCGGGGGACGATGGCCAACTCGCTGGGCGGTACGCCCACCAGCACGGCCAGGGCGTGTTCGAACTGCGCGCGCTGCCATTCCAGGTCGATGGCCTGGGCCTGGGTTGCCCGCAGCTGGGTCAGGGCCTGGGCCACGTCGGATTTGGGCACGATACCGGCGCGGTACTGGTTCTGCGTCAGGGTCAGCGAGCGGTCATAGGCATCCACCGTGGCCTGCAGCAGGCGCTGCTGCTCGTCCAGTACCCGCAGCTGCAGGTAGGTTTGCACCAGCTCGGCCTGTTGGCTCAGGCGCAGGGCCGCCAGGTCCGCGGCGCTGGCTTGGTAATCCGCCCGGCTGGCTTCCAGGCCGCGGCGCAGCTTGCCCCACAGATCCAGTTCCCAGGCGGCGGTCAGGCCCAGCTGATAGTTCTCGCTGACCCCGCCACTGCTGCTCTGCAAGCCTTCCAGACCCTCAACGCTGCCACTGCCCGCGCCCTGGGCGGAACGGGTAGCCCCGGTACTTCCACCCAGGGTGGGATAGAAAGCCGCGCGGGCGCCGCGCACCAGGGCGCGGGCCTGCCGGTACTGAGCCTCGGCGGCCGCCAGGCTCTGGTTGGACAGGTTCAGCCGGTCGATCAGGGCGTCCAGCTCGGCGTCGCCGTACAGCGTCCACCAGGAGCCCCGGGCCAGGGTGTCGGCCGGCGCGGCGTTCTTCCAGCCCGCGACCTGCTTGAACTGCGCGGGGGTGGCCTGCGTCGGGCGCTGGTAATCCGGGCCCAGGGTGCAGGCGCCCAGGGTCAGACCCAGCAGCAGGATGGCTGGCATTCTCAGTTTGCAGCCGGCAAAAAAACGCAGGTAGGCAGTCATAGCGGAGTTTCCAGGGCGGCATCGGTGCGCACGCCGCGCCAGCGGTTGAACCGGTGGCGCAGTCGGTCGAAGAACAGGTAGACCACCGGGGTGGTGAACAGGGTCAGCAGCTGGCTGAGCACCAGGCCGCCAACGATGGCGATGCCCAGGGGCTGGCGCATCTCCGATCCCTCGGCGCCGCCGATGATCAAGGGCAGCGCGCCGAGAATGGCCGCCAGGGTGGTCATCATGATCGGTCGGAAGCGCAGCAGGCAGGCACGGTGAATGGACACCTCGGGGCTCAGGCCTTCCTGGCGCTCCAGCTGCAAGGCCAGGTCGATCATCAGGATGGCGTTCTTCTTGACGATGCCGATCAGCAGGAACAGCCCCAGCAGGGAGATCAGGCTGAATTCCTCGCCCACCAGCTGAATGGTCAGCAGCGCGCCGACACCGGCCGACGGCAGGGTGGAGAGGATGGTCAGCGGGTGGATATAGCTCTCGTAGAGGATGCCCAGCACGATATACACCACCCCCAAGGCCAGCAGGATCATCCACGGCTGGTTCTGCTGGGCCGCGACAAAGGCGCCGCCGGTACCGGCCAGCGTGCCCTGCACCTCGGTGGGCAGACCCAGGCGCGCCACGGCCCGTTCGATGGCGACGCTGGCCTGGTCCAGGCTGACGCCCTTGGCCAAGGCGAAGCCGATATTCTCCGAAGCGAATTGCCCCTGGTGGTTGACCCGGTCCTCTTCCAGGCTGCGCTCCCAGCGGGCGAAGGTGGACAAGGGCACCCGCTCGCCGTCGGCGGTGATCAGCTGGATCTGCTCCAGGGCTTCGGGGTGCTGGGCATAGCGCGGGTCGATTTCCAGCACCACGCTGTATTGGTTGAGGCTGTCGTAGATGGTCGACACCTGGCGCTGGCTGAAGGCATTGTTCAGCACCCCGGTGACCATGGCCATGTCCACGCCCAGGCGTCGGGCCAGGTCGCGGTCCACCACCAGGCGGATCTGTTGGGCGCCCTCGGATTCCTTGGCATCGATATCGGTCAGCTCGGGCAGGGCCTTGAGCGCATCGCGGACCCTGGGCAGCCAGAGGCGCAACAGGTCCAGGTCGGCGGACAGCAGCATGTATTCGTTTTCCGAGCTGCGACCCTGGCGTCCGCCCATCTGCAGGTCCTGGTCGGGCATCAGGAACAGCCGCCCGCCGGGTACCTTGGGCAGCGTATCGCGCAGGCGCTCGATGACCTTCTGCGAAGCCAACTGGCGCTCGGCCATGGGCTTGAGGCGCACGATAATGAAGGCATTGTTGATCCCGCCGCTGCCGCCGATAAACCCCGCCACGCTTTCCACCGCCGGGTCGGCCAGCACGGCCTGGCGATAGGTCTCCATTTTCGGCTGCATCACTTGGAAGGACAGGCCGTCGTCGCCGCGCACCATGCCGATCAGTTGGCCGGTGTCCTGCTGCGGCAGAAAGGTCTTGGGCACGCTGATAAACAGGAAGACGTTCAGGGCAATGGTCGCCAGCACGCTGCACAGCACCAGGCGGGCATGGGCCAGGGCCCAGTCCAGGCCGCGGCCGTAATGCAGCAGTACGCGCCGTTGCAGGCGCTCGCCGAAGCGTTGCAGGGCCCCGGGGGGGCGCTCGTCCTCGGCGCTCAGCCAGCGGGCGCAGAGCATGGGCGTCAGGGTCAAGGACACCAGCAGGGAGACGACAATGGCCACTGCCAGGGTGATGGAGAATTCGCGAAAGAGCTTTTCGACTATGCCGCCCATAAACAGGATGGAGATAAACACCGCGACCAGCGACAGGTTCATCGACAGCAGGGTGAAGCCCACCTCGCGCGCGCCCTTGAACGCCGCGACCAGGGGCGTATCGCCGGCCTCGATATGCCGCGAGATGTTCTCCAGCACGACTATGGCATCGTCCACCACCAGGCCGGTGGCGATGATCAGCGCCATCAGCGAGAGGTTGTTCAGGGAAAAGCCCAGCAGGTGCATCACCGCGAAGGTGCCGACCAGGGACACCGGCACGGCCAGGGCCGGGATCAGCGCGGCGCGCCAGCGGCCGAGAAAGGCGAAGACCACCAGGATCACCAGCACCACGGCGATTAGCAGGGTGCGCTCGGCCTCATGGAGCGTGGCGCGGATCACCGCCGAGCGGTCCATGGCCACGGCCAGCTCGACGCTGGCCGGAATCACCGCGCGCAAACCCGGCAGCTGGGCGCGGATCTCAGCCACGGTCTCGAGGATATTGGCTCCGGTCTGGCGGTTGATCACCAGCAGCACCGCCTCCTCGTCGTTGTAGAAGCCGCTGTTGTAGCGGTCCTCGACCCCATCGCTGACGGCGGCCAGATCACCCAGGCGCACCGCCGCGCCGTCCTGGTAGCGGATGATCAGCGGCAGGTAGTCGGCGGCCTTTTCCAGCTGGTCGCTGGCCTGCACCTGCCAGTGCCGCTCGCCCTGCTCCAGCGCGCCCTTGGGGCGTTTGGCATTGGCCGCGGCGATGCGCTGGCGCACCTCGTCCAGGGCGATGCCGTACTGGTCCAGCAACCGCGGCTCCAGGGCCACCCGCACCGCCGGCAGGGAGCTGCCGCCGATCTGCACCTCGCCCACGCCGGCGACCTGGGACAGTTTCTGCGCCAGGACGGTGGAGGCCACGTCGTACAGCTGGCCCTTGTTCAGGACCGTGCTGGTCAGGGACAGCACCATGATCGGCGCCTGGGACGGGTTGACCTTGCGGTAGGTGGGCATGCTGCGCATGCCGCTGGGCAGCAGCGGGCGCGCGGCATTGATCGCCGCCTGCACCTCGCGGGCGGCGCCGTTGATGTCACGCTCCAGGTCGAACTCGATCATGATCCGCGTGCTGCCCTGGCTGCTGCGGCTGTTCATCTGCACGATGCCGGAGATGCTGCCCAGGGAGCGTTCCAGCGGCGTGGCCACGCTGGAGGCCATGATCTGCGGGCTGGCTCCCGGCAGGTTGGCCTGCACCGTGATCACCGGAAAATCCATCTGCGGCAGCGGCGAGACCGGCAACAGACCGAAGCTCACCCCGCCCAGCAACAGGATCGCCAGGCTCAGCAACAGGGTCGCCACCGGCCGGCGGATAAAGGGCGCCGAGAGGTTCATGGGTTTATCGGCATCCCTGGATTCCCGCCTGCGCGGGAATGACGGGGGACTGGCGCGACGACCCCGGTGAAATGCCCCACGCCCTGCGGTTCGCCGCATGGGTTGGGCGCAGTTCGTAGGATGGGTTGAGCGCAGCGATACCCATCGAACAAGTCCTGCATCCGGACGCCGAGGCCCGTGTCGGTCGCCCCGGATTGCAGCCGGGCCAGGCCGCCACTCACACCGCCACCCCAGCCGCGCTGCGTCCGGTCATCCGCCGGGATAGGCGGTCGAAATACAGGTAGATCACCGGGGTGGTGAACAGGGTCAGCACCTGGCTGAGCAGCAGGCCGCCGACCATCACCAGGCCCAGGGGCTGGCGCAGTTCGGCGCCCGAACCGCTGGCCAGCATCAGCGGCAGCGCGCCGAACAGCGCGGCCAGGGTGGTCATCAGGATCGGCCGGAACCGCAGCAGCGCGGCCTGGTAGATCGCCTCCTGCGGCGCCATCCCCTGGTTGCGTTCGGCCTCCAGGGCGAAGTCGATCATCATGATCGCGTTCTTCTTGACGATGCCGATCAGCAGGATGATGCCGATGATCGCGATCAGGCCCAGGTCGTTGCCGGTCAGCAACAGCGCCAGCAAGGCGCCCACTCCGGCCGACGGCAGGGTGGAGAGGATGGTCAAGGGGTGGATATAACTCTCGTACAACACCCCCAGCACGATATACATGGTGACGATGGCCGCCAGGATCAGCAGCAGGGTGCTCGACAGCGAGGCGCGAAAGGCCTCGGCCGCGCCCTGGAAACGGCTCTGGATGCCGGCCGGCAGGCCGATCTCGCGCTGCACCCGTTCAATGGCCGCCACCGCCTCGCCCAGGGCCACGCCGCTGGCCAGGTTGAACGACAGGGTCGTCGCCGGAAATTGCCCGAGGTGGTTGATCAGCAGCGACGCCGAACGCTCCTCGATGCGCGCCAGGGCGCTTAGCGGCACCTGGCCGCCTTCGGCCGTGGCCACATGCACCTGGCGCAACGCCGCCGGGCCCAGGCGGCCGCCGTCGCGGCTTTCCAGCACCACGCGATACTGGCTGGCCTGGGTGAAGATGGTGGAGATCTGCCGCTGGCCGAAGGCGTCGTACAGCGCATCGTCGATCTGCGCGATGCTCACCCCCAGGCGCCCGGCGACGTCCCGGTCGATCGCCAGAAACACTTGCAGGCCACGGTTCTGCAGGTCGCTGGCGACATCGGTGAGCTCGGGCTGCCCGCGCAGCGCCGCCACCAGCCTGGGTGTCCACTCCTCCAGCAAGGCGTTGTCCGGCGACTCCAGGCTGAACTGGAACTGGGTGCGGCTGATCCGGTCTTCCAGGGTCATGTCCTGCACCGGCTGCAGAAACAGCTCGATGCCCGGCACTCGCGCCAGTGCCGGGCGCAGGCGCTCGATCACCTGGCCAGCCGTGACCTCGCGCTCGCTGTGGGGCTTGAGGTTGATCAGCAGGCGTCCGCTGTTCAGGGTCGGGTTGTCGCCATCCACGCCTATGGCGGAGGACAGGCTGTCCACGGCCGGGTCCTCGAGGATCACCGCGGCCAGGCGCTGCTGCCGCTCGCTCATGGCGGCGAATGAGATGGACTGAGGTGCCTCGGAAATGCCCTGGATCACCCCGGTGTCCTGCACCGGAAAGAAGCCCTTGGGCACCGCCAGGTACAGGACCACGGTCAGCGCCAGGCTGCCGAGGGCCACCAGCAGGGTCAGGGGCTGATGCCTGAGCACCCACTGCAGCCAGCGGCCATAGTGGCCGATCAGCTGGTCGATCCACTGGCCGCTGACCCGGTAGAAGCGTCCCTGTTCGGCCTCGGGCTCATGCTTGAGCAGGCGCGCGCACATCATCGGCGTCAGGCTCAGGGAGATCGCCAGGGAAATCAGGATAGCCACCGCCAGGGTGATAGCGAACTCGCGGAACAGCCGCCCCACCACGTCGGCCATAAACAGCAACGGGATCAGCACGGCGATCAGCGACACGGTCAGGGAAATCAGGGTGAAGCCGATCTGCCGCGCGCCCTTGAGCGCGGCCTGCAGCGGCGTCTCGCCCGCTTCCAGGTGCCGGGTGATGTTTTCCAGCATGACGATGGCGTCGTCCACCACGAAGCCGGTGGCCACGGTCAGGGCCATCAGAGTCAGGTTGTTCAGGGTGAATCCGGCAAGGTACATCACGCAGAAGGTGCCGATCAGCGACAGCGGCACCACGATGGAGGGAATCAGGGTGGCCGAGAGCTTGCGCAGAAACAGAAAGGTCACCAGCACCACCAGGGCGATAGCCAGCAGCAATTCGAATTGCACGTCGCTTACCGCGGCGCGGATGGTCTGGGTACGGTCGGTCAGCACCGTCACCTCGACGCTGGCCGGCAGGGCCGCGGCGATGCCGGGCAGCAGGGCCTGGATGCGTTCGACCACTTCGATCACATTGGCCCCGGGCTGGCGCTGGATGGTGATCAGCACCGCGGCATTGCGGTCGGCCCAGGCGGCCAGGCGCTCGTTCTCGGCACCGTCCACGACCTGGGCCACATCCTTGAGGCGCAGCGCGGCGCCGTCCGCATACTGCAGAATCAGCTCACGGTACTCCTCAGGGGACCTGAGCTGGTCGTTGGCGTCCAGCTGGGACACCCGGGTCGGGCCGTCGAAGTTGCCCTTGGGCTGGTTGACGTTGGAGGCGGTGATCAGCGCGCGGACATCGGACAGGTTCAGGCCGTGCGCCGCCAGGGCCTCGGGGTCGACCTTGATGCGCACCGCCGGGCGCTGCCCGCCGGACAGGGTGACCAGGCCGACACCGCTGATCTGCGCCAGCTTCTGCGCCAGGCGGGTGTCCACCAGGTCGTTGACCCTGGGCAGCGGCAGGGTCCTGGAGGTGATCGCCAGGGTCAGCACCGGAGTGTCCGCCGGGTTGACCTTGTTGTACACCGGCGGCGCCGGCAGGTCGTTGGGCAGCAGGTTGAGCGCGCCGCTGATGGCAGCCTGCACTTCCTGTTCGGCCACATCCAGGGCCACCTCGAGGTTGAAGCGCAGAGTGATCACCGAGGCCCCGCCGGAGCTGGTGGAAGTCATCTGCTTGAGGCCGGCCATCTGCCCGAACTGGCGTTCCAGAGGTGCGGTGACCGCGCTGGTCATCACGTCCGGACTGGCGCCCGGGTACAGGGTCAGCACGCGGATGGTCGGGTAATCCACTTCCGGCAAGGCCGCCACGGGCAGCAGCCGGTAGGCGATCAGCCCGCCGAGGAAAATCGCCAGCATCAGCAGCGTGGTCGCCACCGGCCGCAGGATAAACACGCGCGACATATTCATGGGGCGACGGCGGCCCCGGCATCGGGCTTACCGTCGGGTTTCTCTGGAAGCGCCGCCTGTGGGGTCGGTGCGCCGTCCACCACCTCCACCGCGCTGCCGTCGCGCAGCCGGTCGGTGCCTTCCAGCACCAGGCGCTCGCCCGGGACGACGCCCTGCTCCACCAGACTGTGCTGGCCGTCGCTGGGGCCGATCTCGATCGGCCGCACCTGCACCTTGCCGGCCGCATCCACCACATAGACGAAGTTGCCGGCGTTGCCGAACTGCAAGGCGGCCGCGGGAATCTGCGTGGCCTGGGGGCGGGTTTCCACCCGCAGGCGCACGTTGACGAACTGGTTAGGGAACAGCTGCTCCTCGGCATTCTCGAAACGCGCCTTGAGCCGCACGGTGCCGGTGGCCGCGTCGATCTGATTGTCCAGGCTATCCAGCACGCCCTCGGCCAGCTTCAGGCGCTCGCCGCGGTCCCAGGCCTCCACCACCAGTTCCTCCCCCGCGCGGACGCGCTTGAGCACGGGCGGCAGGTCGCCTTCGGCCAGGGTGAAAATCACCGAGATCGGTCGGGTCTGGGTGATGACCACCAGGGGCAAGGCGTCGCTGCTGCTGACCAGGTTACCCAGGTCCATCTGGCGCAGGCCGAGCCGACCGGCGATGGGCGCGCGGATCTGGGTGAAGTCCAGGTTAAGCCGCGCCGTGGCGACCGCGGCCTGGTTGCTCTTGAGGATGCCGCGGTACTGCTCGACCAGGGCCTGCTGGGTGTCCAGGGTCTGCTTGGCAATCGAGTCCTCGCCATACAGGCCGCGGTAGCGCGCCAGGTCGATCTCGGCGTTTTTCAGCTGGGCCTGGTTCTCCTGCAGCACGCCCTCGGCCTGCTGCAGCGCCACCTGATAGGCGCGCGGATCGATCACCGCCAACAGCTGGCCGGCTTCCACCGGCTGGCCTTCCTCGAACAGCACCTTGACCAGTTCGCCGGCCACCCGGCTGCGCACGTTCACCGTGTTGAAGGCGGTCACAGTGCCCAGGGCCTTGAGTTCGACAGCGAAATCCGCCCGACTGACCTCGGCCACCCGTACCGGTACCGGTCCTTCGTCGCGCCCCCAGGCGCCGCGCGCCGGCTTATCCGCCGACGCCGTAGGCCAGAACCACCAAACCAGCGCCACGGCCGCGGCCAGCAGCAACAGGATCGGCAGGCTGCGGCGGGCGAAAGAAGGGCTGGGCTTTTCGAGGGATGGGATCATGGTGCGCACGGGTTTCCTGTTCAGAGTCGGCACCTTAAGCAGTACCCGAGCCTGTGCAAAGGCTCTTTACCTGCCCTTTACCCACGCCAAGCCCCTGATGCGCAAATAGAAACGGCCTGGCAAGGCAGGCCGTAACGGGCAATTGGCAGGTCGCAGGGAAAAGCGGCCTGCGACCGACCGGATTATTTCAGCACGGCGGTGGCCGCGGCGTAGTCCGGCTCGTGACCGATCTCGGCCACCAGCTCGCTGTGCAGCACCTTGTTCTGTTCATCCAGCACCACCACGGCGCGGGCGCTGACGCCGGCCAGGGGGCCGTTGGCGATGGCCACGCCATAGTGCTTGAGGAACTCGGCGCCGCGCATGGTCGACAGGTTCACCACGTTGCTCAGGCCCTCGGCCCCACAGAAGCGCGCCTGGGCGAACGGCAGATCGGCGCTGATGCACAGCACCACGGTGTTTTCCAGCTGGCTGGTTTCGGCGTTGAACTTGCGTACCGAGGTGGCGCAGGTCGGGGTATCGACGCTGGGGAAAATGTTCAGCACTTTGCGCTTGCCGGCGAAGCTTTCCAGGGCGACATCCTTCAGGTCGCCGCCGACCAGGGTAAAGGCTGGCGCCTGTTGACCGGCTTGCGGCAGCTCGCCGTCGACTTGAATGGGGTTGCCGTGCAGGGTGACTTGAGCCATGGACTGATTCCTTGTGGAGTGAAACGGGGAGCCGAGTTAAGCATGAAAGGGCTGCTGCGCCTATGACAAGCCTTGCCGCTTATAGCGGGCCATCCAAGCAGACACCCCCGTGGCCGACGTGCGTCCGTCGCCGCGCGACGGCTCACGGACGGCCCCGGAGATCCACTGGCGAGCCCGTCAGTGGGGCGGTATCGCGAAGAGTTCGACCAACCAGTCGACGAATACCCGCACTCGCCGGGACAATTGGCGGTGCGCCGGGTACAAGGCGGTCAAGGGCAAAGGCAAGGGTCGGCATCCAGGCAGTACCTCAACCAGGGTACCGGCGGCCAGCTGGGACACGACATGGTAGCGCGGCACCTGAATCAGCCCCATTCCGGCCTCGCACGCCGCCACATAGGCGTCAGCGCTGTTGACCGAGAGGCTGCTGGGCAGGCGGCGCATCAAGCGTATGCCGTCGAGCAAAAACTCCAGCTCGAAACGCCGGCCGCTGCTCGATGAAAAGAAGTCCACCGCCACATGACCCGCCAACGCGTCGAGGTGCTCTGGCGCGCCATGCCGGCGCAGGTAATCGGAGCTGACGCAGGTCACTTGCTCCAGTTGGGCCAAGGGGCGAGCCACCAGGCTCACGTCATGGGGATCGCCGCCGCGCACGACGCAATCGACACCTTCGCGAATCAACTCCACGGGGCGGTCGCTGCAGCCGACCTCCAGTTCGATACGCGGGTAACGGGCACAGAACTGTGGCAGGGCGGGAATCACCCAGAGCCGTCCTATGGAGGCCGGGATATCTACACGCAGCCGGCCCTGGGGATTCAGCCGCGCGGTGGAAAACACGCTTTCGGTCTCCTCCAGATCGGCCAGCAAGCGCAGGCAACGTTGGTAATAGGCGCTGCCGTCCAGGGTCGGTTTGACCTGGCGTGTGGTGCGCTGCAGCAACTGGACGTCCAGATGGCGCTCCAGCTGCTTGATCAAGGTGGTTACCGATGCCCGTGGCAGGTTCAGGCTGTCGGCGGCCTTGCCGAAGGCACCCAGCTCAACGATGCGGGTAAACACCTGCATGGCCATAAAACGGTCCATTACACCCCTTATTATTGGTTAAAACCAAATAGTTAATCTCCTTTTACCGCCTTTATCTCTCTGGCGACAAGAATAAGACTGCTGTCTGCTTAATCACCCGTCAGGAGACACAGGATGAAAACCCGCCGACTCGGCCGCAACGGCCCCGAAGTTTCAGCCATCGGCCTGGGCTGCATGGGCATGAGCGATTTCTACGCCGGCCGTAACGACCAGGAAGCCATCGCCACCCTTCACCACGCCCTCGACCAAGGCCTCAACCTGCTCGACACCGCCGACATGTACGGTCCCTTCAGCAATGAAGCGTTGATCGGCCGGGCCATCCGCGGCAGGCGCGATCAGGTGTTTCTCGCCAGCAAGTTCGGCATCCTGCGCGATCCGCAGAACCCCGAGGTGCGAGGGGTCTGTGGCCGTCCCGAATATGTGCGGCAATCCGTCGAGGGCAGCCTTAGACGCCTGGGCGTCGAGCACCTGGACCTGTATTACCAGCACCGCATCGACCCGCAGGTACCCATCGAGGACACCGTGGGTGCCATGGCCGAGCTGGTCCAGGCCGGCAAGGTGCGTTTTCTCGGTCTGAGCGAGGCCTCTGCGGCTACCCTGGAGCGAGCGCATCGCATTCATCCCATCAGTGCCCTGCAAAGCGAATATTCGCTGTGGACCCGCGACCCGGAAAGCAATGGCAGCCTGCAGGCCTGCCGCCGCCTGGGCATCGGCTTCGTGCCGTACAGTCCACTGGGGCGCGGGTTTCTCACCGGGACCCTCACCTCAACGGCCGATTTCGCCGAAACCGACTTCCGTCGTTCCAACCCGCGTTTCCAGGGTGAAAATTTCCAGAAGAACCTGGCATTGGTCACCCAGGTCAAACGCCTCGCCGCCGCCATGCGCATCCAGCCCGCGCAGTTGGCCTTGGCCTGGGTGCTGGCCCAGGGTGAGGACCTGATCCCGATTCCCGGCACCAAGCAGCGCCAGTACCTCGAGGAAAATATCGCGGCCCTGGAAGTGCACCTGAGTCCGGCTGAACTGGCCGAGATCGATGGGCTTTTCCCCCTCGACGCCGCGGCCGGTACCCGCTACGCCGAAGGCAGCCTGCGCATGCTCAACCTCTGACTAGAGCATTTTCGCCTTATCTTTGTCCGTCGTTTCGACCTCGACATAGAGGCCCCCCAGCCAGGTTAGGCACCCCGCTACACCTACGCAGGCACGCTCCTCGTAGGGTGGTGTTAGCCGCGCAGAAAATCGCTCCGACAAACCACACCGCACTCGCCGCGCGGCGTAACCCACCAAAACAGGCAACGGATGACGCACGGACAGGTCGGTTATTCGCCTGCATGCCATCCAGTAAGAAATCGGCCGCTCTGGATACCCGCCTTCTTCCTGCCTTCTTCCTGCCTTCACAGGAATGACGGGGTATGACGAGTGAGAGGGAGTCTGGCGTCATGCAGACAGGCTTTTCCTGAAAAATGCTCTAGAAATCGCGCTTGTAGAAAATATCCAGCGAGCTGGCCAGCCCGCTGGCCACCTCCAGGTACAGGCGCTTGCTCAGCTCGTAGCGCAGGGCGATGGTGCTTGCCGGTTCGAAAACGCCGACGCCATAGCGCAGGCTCAGACGCTCCGTCAGCTTACCGGTGGCCACCACGCTGGTGCTGGCACCGCTGCCGTTGGTGTCCAATTGGAAGTCCTGGATACCCAGGCGCGTGGCCAGGCCGCCGGTGATCTTCGAGCTGCCGGCCAGGCCCAGGGCCAGGGCCGCCTGCCCGAGCAGGTTGTCGTCACCGCCACCCTGCCCCAGGGGACGCCCCAAGACCAGGTAGGACAAGGCCTGTTCCTGGCTCATGGCCGGCTCCGAGAAGATTTCGCTGGTCGGTTGCACGGCATTGCCGCTCAGGCGCAGACCGGCCACCACCTCGTCGACCCGGCGAATCGCCTCGACATCAAGGAAGGGCTGGTCGATGGGGCCGGCGAACAGCAGACGCGCCCTGCGGATGGTCAACCGCTGGCCGTAGGCCCGGTAACGGCCATTGTTCAGGTTCAGCTCGCCGCGGGTGTCGAGGTTGTCGCCGATATGCAGGCGCCCGGCCAGGTCCGCGGTCAGGCCGAAGCCTTGGAAGGTCAGGCGCTCCTCGCCGACCACCACCGTGACATCCATGCCCATGGCCAGGACGGGCCCGCCCTGTTCGGTCTGCTCGCCGACTATCACCGCGTCTTCGGAGACCTTGACCGTATCGGGCGGCAGCTCGCGAATTTCGATCGCACCGCGCGGCACCTCTACCGTACCGCTGATGGCCAACCGTTCGTCCTTGAGGCTCAGGCGCAAGTCCGGCTCGACGTCCAGCTGGGCATAGGGCTCCAGCGTAATCGGCAGACGACTGCCGCGCAGGCTCAGGTCGACCGCCAGGGCTTGGCCCCAACTCAATTCGCCGGACAGCTCGCCACGGCCCTGTTCGCCGCTGCGCCAGTCGCCGCTCAACTCCAGCCGGTCGCCGGCGATCAGGGCCTGCACGTCAAGGGCCTCGATGGCCATCGGCAGCTCGCCCCCGGCAATTTCGCCGCCGCTCAGGGTCAGCCGACCCTCGACCCGGGGCGCCAGCAGGTCACCGCTCAGGGTGCCGCTGCCATTGAGCTGCCCGTTCAGGGTTTCCACCCTGGGCACGAAAGGCCGGGCCACGGCCAGCTCCAGGCCGTTGAGGCTGAACTGCCCGGTCAGCGGCTTGTTCGCCGGGCGCGGGTCGATCTGCGCCTGCAGGCGCAGATCGCCGAGTTTCGCGCCGGAAAACCGCAGCTCGCTGTCGATAAGCTCGGGGCTCAGGCGGCTGTCGATCTGCAGGCTGTCATAGGGAAAGTCCAGCCACTCTTGCTGCTCGCGGATGCGCAGCACCCCGCGTCCGGCATCCAGCTCGATGCGCCCGCTGGGACCGGCCTCGGGAATGTCCAGGCGGATATCGGCATTCAGCTGGCCCTGCCAGGCGAAGTCCGGCGGCAGCCATTGGGCCAGGCTGTCCAGGGGGAAATCCTGCAAGCGGTAGCGCAGGCTGGGCTGGGGAAACAAGGGCTGCGCCTCGCCGCACAGGCTGGCGGGGCCGGCGCGCCAACACTGCTGGCCGAGGGTGACTCGCCCCGAAGCCAGGCGTTCGAGGCTGGCCGGTTGCTGCAGGCGCCAGTCCTGGCCGCCGCTCAGCACCTGGCCCCGCTCGAGCCTACCCCGCCAGGCGCCGCCTTGGTCGAGCTGGCCAGCCAGGCCCATATCGACGCTCAACAACGGGCCCTGCAAACTGAGGTCGAACTGCTGGCGCTGGCGGTCGCCCCCGGCCCCAAGCGTCAGGTCACCCAGGGCGGTGTCGCCGGCCTGGAGGCCTTGGACTTTGAGGCTCAGCTGCGCACGCTGGTCGCGCCCGAGGCGAGCAGTCACCGCCAGTGCCTTGAGGCGCTGCTCGTCCAAGGCCAGGCCTTGACCCTGGAGGTCAAGTTGCCCCTGGGGCGCTTGCAGCGTACCGGCCAGGTCCAGCCGACCTTCCATCTGGCCACTTAGCCGTGGCCAGAGCTGACCCAGGCGTGGCAGATTCAATTGCAGCTGGCCGATAAGCTGCTGTTCCAGGCTGGCTTGACCCTGGATGCGGTTATCGCCCAGGCGCAGGTCCAGGTCGCGGAGGGTCCAGCGTTGCCCCGCGCCTTCGGCCTGCAGCTTGAGCACGGCCGGTTGACCACGAAGCTGGCCCGCAAGGTCCAGGTCGGCGCTGAGCACCAGCCGCTGGTCCTTGAAGCTGCCCTGGCTGCGCAGGGCCCCGCCCAAATTGCCGGACAACTCGCCCAGCCAGTAGGCCGGGTCGAGTTCACTGAGCGCCAGGGCGGTGTTCCAGCGAATGCCGTCGGCAAAACCCAGGGTCAGGTTGCCGTTCGCCCGCCCCTGGCCGGCTTGCAACAGCAGGTCAGGCAGGTGCACCTGGCTCAGGTCGCCACTGACCGGGCTGCCCAGGCTGAAGGCGCCAGATGGTCCGTCCAGATCCGCGGCGAAGTGCCCCAGGTAGTCGCCGTCGCGGTAATCGATTTCGGCATGCAAACGACGCAGGGCCACGGGGGGTTCGTCCACATCGGGGTAAAGCCGCCGCCAGGGAAAATCCTGCCAGTCCAGGCTGGCCTGGGCGGAAAAGCCTTCCTGCCAATCCAGCGCGCCGCTGAGGTTGACCTGCTGCTCGGGCCCGGCGCTCAGGCTCAGGCCGGCCAGTTGCGCACCCTGGGCATCGGCCTGCCCCTGCAGGTTCAGGGCAACCGTGCCGCCTTCCCCGGGCAGTAGCGCCCTGCCGAGCAAGCGGTAACCGGTCGCCATGTCGCCCACGGCGGTCAACTCCAGCTGGTTCAGGCGCAGGGTCTCGGGCAATGCATCGCTGGCCTTGAAGCCATCGGCCACCAGACGCAGGCTGGCCGGCAGCTCGGCCGCCAAAGGCTGCACCTGACCGCTGAGGCTGCCCTGCAAGTAACCGCTGCTGTCGACCGTAAGTTGCAGGCTGTTGCGCAGCTCGCCGTCGATACTCACTCGCAGGTCCCAGGGTCGTGCCTCGGGAGCTGGCAACGCCAAGTCCCCGCCGATCTGCAGCGGCCAGTCGCCCCAGGTCTGCACCCGGCCCTGCAGCGCCAGAGCCAGGCCCTCGCGCTGCAGGCGCAGGCTGTCGATGGCCAGGCCTGTTTCGGTCCAATGTGCCGCCAGCTGCACGTCGGCCAGCTGTTGCTCGCCGTCCAGCAGGAGGCGGCCGATGCGCACGTCCCCCAGCTGCAGCCTGAGCGGCAAGTCGAGGTCCGGCAGCTTGAGCGGTGCGTCCGATGGTGACTGCGCCGGGGCGAACCCCAGGCTAATTTGCTCCGCTTCAAGCCGTTCCACGCACAGGGTCAGGCGCAGCAGGCAGCTGGGCGACCATCGCATGCGCGGCGCCTGGACCTCGACCCGGTCCTCGGCTTGCTGCCAGCGCAAGCGGTCGGCCTGCCAATGCCCCACCAGACGCCCGCTGAAATTGTCCACCTGCAGCCCCGGCACCTGAGCCAGCGCCCACCGGCTGCCGCTTGTGCTACCCAATACCCCTGCCAGGACCGCCAGCAGCAGCACGAGCGCGACCAGCAGCCCCAGCAGGCCCCAGGCCAGCCACTTGAAGGTGCGCCGCGATCGGGATGCAGCGGTCACAGTTCGGGCCCCATGGAAAAATGCACGCGAAAGCCGCCGTCCTCATCCAGCCCGCGGGCCAGGTCCAGGCGCAGCGGACCGACCGGCGAGACCCAGCGCACGCCCAGGCCGATCCCGGTTTTAAGCGAACCGAAATCCAGGCTATTGCTGGCCGTGCCCTGGTCGACGAATGCGGCCACGCGCCAGCGCTCGGCCAGGGAATACTGGTACTCCAGGCTGCCGGCGACCAAGTAGCGGCCGCCGATCCGATCGCCTTCGGCGTTTACCGGGGACAGGCTCTGGTAGTCGTAGCCGCGCACGCTCTGATCGCCGCCCGCGAAAAAGCGCAGCGATGGCGGCACCGCGTCGTAATCGCCAGTGAGGGTGCTGCCCAGCTGCAAGCGCCCGAGAAAGCGGTGATCCTGCCACTGGGTGGTCAAGCCCTTGAGCATGACGTTGCCGTGCAGCACATCGGCGTCGGAAACCAGGCCTTCCTTGGCCGCCGCCAGATCGAACTGCAGACGATAACCGCGGCTGGGGTCGATGCTGTTATCGCTGCGCAGGTAGGAATAGCTGACGCCGGGCATCAGCAGAGAACTGGTACCTGAGTCGCTGCCCAGTTCGTATTGCTCGTAGTGGTATTTGAGCGACAGCACCCGTTGCCAGCCGCTGGGGCGCTGGCTGTGCCACTCGGGGCCGAAGGTCAGCAGCCGGCTGGTGGTATCGGTATTGGCGATCTCCTGATTCTGGTAGCCGCCGGCCAGACGCCATTTATCGGTCTGCGGCGGATCGCCGGGAATGTCGTACCACAGCCCGATATTCTGCCGCGGCGCAGACAACTCGGCTTCGGCACCGTAGCTGTGGCCCTGGGGGTTGGCCCAGTGGCGAGTCCAGTTGGCCCGCCCGCGCGGGCCGACATCGGTGGAGTAGCCCAGGCCCAAGCCGAGGGTACGCGGTTCGCGGGTGGCCAGTTGCACCTGCACGGGTATCAGCTGCCCGCTGGCCTGGCCCGGGGAGACATCGACCCGTACGCTGTCGAAAAACCCACTGGACTGCAAGGCCTGGTCCAGCTCGGCGATGCGTTCGGAGTCGTAGGGCGTCCTGGGCTCGAACGGCACCATGCGCTGCAGCAATTCGTCATCGAAGGGCGAATCGCCCTGGAAACTCACCGCGCCCAGGGTATAGCGCGGCCCGCTGTCGAAGATGAGCTCGATATCGGCGATCCCCGCCCGGGGATCGATGCTCAGGCGCTGTCGGGTGAAGCGCCCGCTGAAGAAGCCGTAGCGTGAGGCCTGACTCTGGATAAGCCGCTTGGCATCTTCATAACTGCCATGGTTGAGCACCGCGCCGGGTTTGAGCGCGGCGCTGTGGGGCAAGCGAAACGCCTTGAGGTCACGGGCCGGCCCGTCGATCCGAAGGGTCACCTCGCGCAGGCGCAGCGGTTCGCCGGGCTGGATATCGAGAATCAACCGTGGCGGGCTGCCGGCCTCGATGCGGCTGTCGATCCGCGCCTGGTAATAGCCCAGGGCCCGGGCGGCTTGCTCAGCCTGGGACCGCGCCGTGCGACTGAAACGCAACAGCTCATCTGGGTCGCGCTCGTCGACGGGACTCAGGTAGCCGTGGATATTGGCTTCGAGGGTCGGGTTGGCCGGGCTGATCCGGATATCCAGCTGGTCTTGTGCACGCACCGCCGAGCAAGCGATCAGCAGGAGCGGCAGCCAGTATCTGCCATGAACTGTCATCCGACGAATGCTAGCACGTGGCAACCCCGGCTCAGGCCCGGGGCGTGCGACTTAACCTATATAAAATGTTTCAGGCATTGGCCTGCTGCGCCAGTTGCGGGTTGGGGTGGAAGAACACATGTTCGCGCACCGGCCCCAGGACCACTTCGCCGATTTCCTCGTAACCCTGGCGCTTATAGAACTCCAGGTAGCGCGGATTGCCCGTATCCAGTACCACCCCCTGGGAACCGGCATCCTCGGCACACCAGTTATGCAGCGCCTCGAGCAGCTGCTCGCCCAGGTGCTTGCCCTGGAACTCCGGGTGCACCCCGATCAGCGGCAGCACATGATAAGGACCCGGCGGCAGGCAGGCGAGCACGGCATCGTGATAAGCCAGGTAGCGCTTGGTGCAGCGAAAGCCGGTGGTCAGGAGCATGCGCATGCGCCAGCCCCAGCTTTCGGTGATGTCCAACCGCCGCTGGGGCGGTGCGATCAGCGCCACGCCGACCAACCGGTCGTCGATCAGCAGGCCCAGGGCCGGCAGGTCCTCGGAAAAGTGCTGCTGCACCAGCTCGCGCACCGTGGCGCGTACGCGCTGCTCGTAGCCGGGGCGCTCCGACTCGAACAGGTAGGCGAAGGTCGGCTCGTGGCGGTAGGCGTGGTACAGCAGGGAGCGGGCTTCACGAATAAAGCTGCTGTCGAGCAGGCGAACGTCGGCGATGATGGGAGCGGATAAGGGCATGCACTGTGACCTCGTTGTTGTGGGTCCACGTTAGCACCGCCCAGGACCCAAGGCCACAACGCTGGCTCCGTGCGGCGCGGATCGGCTAGCATCCTGTCTTTGTCCAGGATTCGTCACCCCATGAAGATCGTCTCCTTCAATATCAATGGCCTGCGCGCCCGCCCCCATCAGCTGGCGGCCCTGATCGAAAAGCACAACCCCGATGTCATCGGCCTGCAGGAAACCAAGGTGGCCGACGAGCAGTTTCCCCAGGCGGAAATCGAAGCCCTGGGCTATCAGGTGCATTTCCACGGACAGAAGGGCCATTACGGCGTCGCCCTGCTTTCACGCCAGGCGCCCCTGAGCCTGCACAAGGGTTTTCCCGGGGATGGCGAGGAGGCCCAGCGGCGCTTTATCTGGGGCACCTTCGCCGATGGCGACGGCACGCCGGTAACGGTAATGAATGGCTATTTCCCCCAGGGCGAAAGCCGCGACCATCCCCTCAAGTTCCCGGCCAAGACCCGTTTCTATGCCGACCTGCAGGCCCTGCTGGAAACCCGTTTCCAGCCCAGCCAAGCGCTGGTGGTGATGGGCGATATAAATATTTCGCCCCAGGACTGCGACATCGGTATCGGCGAGGTGAACCGCCTGCGCTGGTTGAAGAGCGGCAAGTGCAGCTTTCTGCCCGAAGAACGCGAATGGCTGGAACGCCTCAAGGCCTGGGGGCTGGTCGACAGCTTCCGTCACCTCAACCCCGAAGTGAATGACCGCTTCAGCTGGTTCGACTACCGCAGCCGCGGTTTCGAAGACCAACCCAAGCGCGGCCTGCGCATCGACCTGATCATGACCTCCAGCGGCCTGCAACCGCGAATCAAGGCCGCCGGGGTGGACTACGACCTGCGCGCCATGGACAAGCCCTCCGACCATGCGCCGATCTGGCTGGAGTTGAGTTAGACAACTCTGCCCGCGATTAGGGCATGGGACGATTCGCCCGCGCTGGCATGGCGCAGAAACCGGCCAGCGCGGGCAGTCATTGAAGGATATTGAAGAGCCACTAGCTGCATTCGAGCCAAAAAAATACTTTATATAGCGCCTCAAGTAACATGCTCAATTGCATGATTTAGAACAATAAAATAATCAAAGATCGGGCTTTACCTGAATGCGTTTCGAGCGCCCTGCCCGGCAATCGCGCCAAAGCACCGACAGACTTGGCAAGCCCCTTGCAATCCCCCTTTCAAGATTCTTGCGCAGCACACCAACGGCGGTGGGCCGCGGATCACGGACAACGGCGTCCGCTGGGTAACCCTCTCTGGGGGCTATCGGGCGGCGCCGTTTTGCTTTGTTCCCTTGAAAGGAAAACTCCATGTCTGATCGTGATTCGAATGACCTGCTGAACAACAGCCGTCGCCAGTTCCTGAAAACCTCCATCGCCACCGCCGGTACCCTGGGCGCCGTCTCGGCCCTGGGTCTGTCCGCCCCTGGTTTCATGCGCAGCGCCGCCTGGGCCGCCGGCTCCGATGCACCGGAAAAAGCCGCACTGAAAGTCGGTTTCATTCCCCTGACCGACTGCGCTTCCCTGATCGTGGCCGCCACCCAGGGTTTCGGCGAGAAATACGGCCTGAGCATCACGCCGAGCAAGGAAGCCTCCTGGGCCGGGGTGCGCGACAAACTCAATACCGGTGAGCTGGATGCCGCCCATGTGCTGTACGGCATGATGTACGGCGCCCAGCTGGGTCTCGCCGGGCCCAAGACCGACATGGCCGTGCTGATGGGCCTGAACCAGAACGGTCAGGCCATCACCCTTTCCAAACAGCTGAAAGAGGCCGGCGTGACGAACGGCGAGCAACTGGCCGCCCATGTGAAAAAAGGCGGCGCGCCGCTGACCTTCGCCCAGACCTTCCCCACCGGCACCCACGCCATGTGGCTGTACTACTGGTTGGCCAGCCAGGGCATCAATCCGATGTCCGATGTCAAAACCATCACCGTGCCGCCACCGCAGATGGTCGCCAATATGCGCGTGGGCAACATGGATGGGTTCTGCGTGGGCGAGCCCTGGGGCGCCCGGGCGATCTTCGACAAGATCGGCTTTACCGCCACCACCACCCAGCAGATCTGGCCGGATCACCCGGAAAAGGTCCTGGGCGCTACCCGCGCCTTTATCGAACAGAACCCCAATACCGCTCGCGCGCTGATCATGGCCATCCTGGACGCCAGCAAGTTCATCGAGGCCAGCGAGGCGAACAAGAAGAGCACCGCCAAGCTGATCGCCGGCAAGGCCTACGTCAACGCCCCGGTTGAGGTGATTGAACAGCGCTTCCTCGGTAACTACGACGACGGCCTGGGCAACAGCTGGCAGGACAAGCATGCCATGGCCTTCTGCAAGGACGGCACGGTGAACTACCCCTACCACTCCGACGGCATGTGGTTTATGACCCAGTTCCGTCGCTGGGGCCTGATCAAGGAAGACCCGGACTACGCTGGCATCGCCGCCAAGATCAACCAGACCAGCCTGTACAGCGAAGCGGCCAGTCAGCTGCAACTGCCGGTACCCGCCAGCGTGATGCGCTCCAGCACCCTGCTCGACGGCAAGGTCTGGGACGGATCCAACCCGGCCGCCTATGTCCAGTCCTTCGCGATCAAAGCTTGAGGTTCGAGATGAACGCCCCCCTGAAACCCCATCTGCTGGAAAAGGCCCTGCCGCCCCAGGTCACGCGTCAAGCGCTGCCTGGCGCGCAGATGCTCGCCGGTCTGATCCGTGCCATGGTGCCGCCGCTACTGGGCATCGCCCTGTTTATCGGCATCTGGGCCCTGATTGCGGCGAAAAGCGAGGGCCTGCCGGGTCCTCTGTCCACCGGCCATGCGGCGTTGGTGCTGTTCGCCGACCCCTTCTACGACAATGGCCCGAACGACATGGGCATCGGCTGGAACATCCTGCATTCCCTGGGCCGGGTCGGCCTGGGGTTTGGTCTGGCGGCGCTGGTCGGCATTCCCCTGGGATTCGCCATAGGTCGCTTCGCCTTTCTCGCCGGGATGCTCGCGCCGATCATCAGCCTGCTGCGCCCGGTCTCGCCCCTGGCCTGGCTGCCGATCGGTCTGCTGGTGTTCGAGGCGGCGGGACCGGCCTCGATCTGGGTGATCTTTATCAGCGCGATCTGGCCGATCATCCTCAACACCGCCGCCGGGGTGGCCAGTGTGCCCCAGGACTACCTGAACGTGGCGCGGGTACTCAAACTCAGCGAATGGAAGGTGCTCACGCGCATCCTTTTTCCTGCCGTGCTGCCGCACCTGATGACCGGCATCCGCCTGGCCATGGGCGTGGCCTGGCTGGTCATAGTCGCGGCGGAGATGCTGACCGGCGGCATTGGCCTGGGTTTCTGGGTCTGGGACGAGTGGAACAACCTCAACGTCGAACACATCTTGATCGCCATTATCGTCGTCGGCCTGATCGGCCTGCTGCTCGAGCAAGGGCTGCTGCTGATCGCCAAACGCTTCGATTACGCGAGCTGAGGAGAGGCATATGGAAAAGTTCGTAGAGCTGACCCAGGTCAGCAAGCATTTCGACACCAAGAAGGGGCGCTTCCAGGCGCTGACGGACATCAACCTGAGCATCGCCAAGGGTGAGTTCGTCAGCCTGATCGGCCACTCCGGTTGCGGCAAATCCACGGTCCTCAACCTGATCGCCGGACTGCTGGAGGCCAGCGCGGGCGGCCTGATCTGCAACGGCCGGGAGATCGACGGACCCGGCCCGGAACGCGGCGTGGTGTTCCAGAACCACAGCCTGCTGCCCTGGATGACCTGCTACGGCAATGTGCACCTGGCGGTGGAGAAGGTCTTCGGCGCCCAGGAAAGCAAGGCCCAGCTCAAGGCCCGCACCGAAGCCGCCCTGCATATGGTCGGCCTGGACCACGCGACGTATAAGCACCCCAACGAAATCTCCGGTGGCATGAAGCAGCGCGTGGGGATTGCCCGGGCCCTGGCCATGGCGCCCAAAGTGCTGCTGATGGACGAGCCCTTCGGCGCCCTGGATGCCCTGACCCGCGCCCACCTGCAGGACGAATTGCTGCGCATCGTCGGCGAGACCCAGAGCACAGTGGTGATGGTGACCCACGACGTGGACGAGGCCGTTCTGCTGTCCGACCGCATCGTGATGATGACCAATGGCCCATCGGCGACCATCGGCGATATCGTCAGGGTGGACCTGGAGCGCCCAAGGGATCGGCTGGCACTGGCCAACGACCCGCGTTACCACCAGCACCGTACCGCCGTGCTGGAGTTCCTCTACCAGCGCCAGCAACGGCCGGCGGCGTAAATGAACAACAGCCCGGCATAAGCCGGGCTGTTTCGTTTGCACTCCTTCGCTTCGCTCTACCAGCCGCAAGTGTAGGAGCCAGCTTGCTGGCGATTCTCACCCAGAATCAACTAACGCTACTCACCGCAGCGCGTAGGGTTCCGTCAGCAAGGCTTCCAAGGAAGGATCCAGGCGACGCAGAAAGGACTCGACCTGCTCGGTGTAGTCACCGGGCAGGCCCAGGTCCTGGTTGATCGCGCGATGGGACAGGTCCTGCTCCAGCACCTGCACCGAACGGCCCAAGCGTGCCGCCTGGGCGGCAAAGGCCCTGGCCTGGGGGCATGAGTCGTCGCGCCGGATGGAGCAGACCGCCAGCAGTGGAGTACCGCCCCGCTTCAGCACCTGCAAGGGCGATGCCGCGCGCCAATAAGCCGGGTCCTGGCCGAAAGCCCGGTCATACAGGCGCGGATGCCGGGTCTGCATGATGGGGGCAATGTCGAACGCCGCGCTGTCCAGCACGACCGTGCCGAGCCAGGGCCTGGCGCCCTGCTTCAACGCCAGATCGGGCGAAGCCGCCAGCAACGCCACCAGATGGGCACCGGCGGAATGCCCCACCAGGATGAAACGGTTCGGATCGCCACCCCAGGCCTCGGCCAGTGCCTGGGCCTTGCCCAGGGCCAGGGCCACATCGCCGGCCTGTTCCAGGGGACCGGCATCCGGCAGCAGGCGGTAGTTGATCGAGACCAGAATCAAGCCCCGCGGCACCCAACGGGCGACCTTGTTACGCACCACCGCCCGTGCCGCCTTGTCCCCGTGCGCCCAGCCGCCTCCATGGGCCAGCAGTATGACGGGCGCCGCATGGCCCCGCCCGGCGCCATACACATCGAAACGCTGACGCTCGTCTGTGCCGTAAGGGATATCCGACTGAATCGCAAACCCCTGGCTTGCCTCGGCCTGGCGCTGCGGCAAGAGGCCGGCCAGGCCAAACCCTAGCGTGAGTAGGCCCAGTTGCAGTCCCGTGCTGATTTTCATGTCCGATCCCTCCCCCAGCCACGCATAGGTGTGCGTTTCGGACGCAACGATAGCGTGTATGAGCTTGCCTAGCACCCGCCAGGGAGTCCACACGATCAGACACCACTAAATGCCTTCTCCCCTCCCCGTTTTTCGCCGGATACCGGGGCTTGAGAGAAACACGAAGCACTGCGGGCCTAGCCATCGGCGACCAGATTGCGGCGTTCATCCTTGACTCCGGCGGCCACCAGGCGCTGGGCATCCACTTCGGTGATATGTGCCTTGCCGTCCCGCAACTCCAGCACCGACATGCGCGCCCGCGGATCGGTGGTGATCCTCGCCTGGTTCAACGCCCCCACCACCCGGCGCTGGTCGATCACCAGGGTACAGGTAGCGGCGCCCGAATCGATTTCAACTGTCATCGCGGTATCCTCGTCTGTAGAACCGCGCACAACGGCAGTTCCTAGCCAGTGAGACCACCGGGCGACGCTATCGAGCCATTTTTTCCTGCGTGACCCGGGGCGCGCAACGTTTTCTACAAATCATGGCCTAAAGATATTATTTTTGCAGGAGTTCGTTATGGCTGGTTGGTGGAATGAGGTCAGCGCGACGCTGATTGCCGAATTTTCCGATATTCCCGATGCGTCTGAATTAACTGTGCTCTGCACGCGGCTCTTGATGGCTGCGTTGCTCGGTGGCTTGTTGGGCTATGAACGCGAGCAGAAGGGTAAATCGGCCGGGATTCGCACCCATATGCTGGTCTGCATGGGCGCCGCGCTTTTCGTATTGGCGCCCCTGCAGGCCGAGGCCCAGGCGGATGCCATCAGCCGAGTGATTCAGGGCATAGTCGCGGGTATCGGCTTTCTCGGCGCGGGTACCATTCTCAAGGGCCAAGGCGATGAGGACCAGGTCAAAGGACTGACTACCGCCGCTGGCCTATGGCTCACTGCCGCCATCGGCGTGGCCGTGGGGCTTGGACGCGAGTCGACCGCCCTGTTCAGCACCCTGCTGGCCCTGACGGTGCTTACAGTGATACCGCGTATTTCGTTGTTCAAAATCAAAGACTGAATGCGGAACCCGCCTGGAGAGAATGAAGTCCATTACAAGCTACAAACACTAACGACTTCACAAAACCAGGCACGCCACACACGCATCCTAAAAATACCGGAAGTTTATGAGTCGTTCATGTGACTCATCGGCCTGTTGATGTCATCAACACTTTAACGGGCCCGCAGCATTGCGCATTGCCGGCCCGACTCATTGTAACTATTGGAGACAACGTACCATGAACGCCCCGCTGCGTTTCAACGACGCTTTATTGATTGCCGGTCGTGCTTTTGAACCTTTCCAGTGTGTAGCGTGGACCCCGCAAGACGGCACGGGTAATCTGAGCCTGACAGTGATCGACCGCACGGGTATCCGCCTACTGAGCCGGACTCAACTGTCGAGCGGCACCTACAGCGATCCCCAACAGCTGGCCTGTGCTCTTAAGCAGTCACGCGAGGCACTGAGCCAACAAGGCTATGATCTTATGCCCTGGGCCATGCCGGAATAAGCCTCGATCTAAGCGGATCTAAGCGGATTTAATGGGTGGCGATGCCACCCATTGAAGTGTCTTAAGCCTTCGATGGAGCCTGCTCTCCCTCTTACTTTTGTCCGAAAAAACCGTGACGGATACTACACGGCAGCTGTTAGCCAAGGCTCGCCTCGCTATTTGCAACCTGCTTTATCCTCAAGGCAAGCGTCTATCTGAATAAGCACCGGATAGTCGAGGCGAGTGCGCCTGCGTATGAATCCGATAATTCATATCATTGTGCAATCATCCGTCTCGCCCCTTGCTCTGCATAACCTCATTGTGCGTGGGGTTGAAAAATCTAAACAATGAAGCACAAGAAAATGAAAAACAGGAAATCTAGAGGCACTGATGGCCATGCTGGCCTCTAGGCAAGCCACGGCATTTAAAATAGTGGGTTATTTCTCGACGTGGCAAGGCGACGTTAACACCATCAATCACGGCCAAGTCACCCCTATCAACTATTCCTTCGTGTCACCCCACGGCAAGTGGTGGTTTACTGCCTCTAAGCGATGGTGGCGCGCGTTTACAGACGCTGGTGACACAAGCCCATGCCAAAAAGGTAAAAGTATTGATCGCCGTTAGGGGCTGGAACGACAGTGACAACTCAGCTTTACACAGCCTCGCCGCCAACAGCAGCGCCAGGTCCAACTTTGCCACCAACTTCCTGAATTTTATCAAGCAATACACTCTGGAGGGCGTGGATATTCATGCAGACCGGCCCACATACGCTGCGAGCTGGGTCCGACCGATAAGCGAAACGGAACTTTAATCGCTTTTACCCGGCTAACCCTTACCAGCCTTGATAGAAAGCCGTTCCCATGACCGCGTTCGATTGGCAGCGCATGCTGCTAGACAATATTCCCCTGGAGTTTCTCGGCGAGGTGGCGGCTCGGACGCTTCTGGCTTTTGTCGTGGTTTTTCTTTTTTTGAAGATTGCCGGGCGCCGGGGCGTGCGGCAATTGTCGCTGTTCGAACTGGTCATTATCCTGACCCTGGGCTCTGCCGCGGGGGATATGACGTTTTACGAAGACGTGCCCTTGCTGCCGGTACTGACAGTCTTCGCCATCATGGCCGTATGTTATCGCCTGACTACCGCGCTGATGAGCCGTCATCCGCGCTTTCAGGCCTGGCTCGAGGGCCAACCGTTCACCTTGATCCGCGACGGCCAGTTCGAGCTGGAAACCCTGACTCAGGGCAATATCGCTCACGACGAATTCCTGATGGAGCTGCGACAGCAAGGCGTCGAACACCTGGGGCAGGTGCGATTGGGCATCGTCGAGGTCAACGGCGATGTCAGCCTGTATTTCTATGACCCGGCCACCACACGCCCTGGGCTTTCGGTACTGCCGCCGAGCTTCAAGGCCCTGTATCAATGCGCGCCGTATCGGGCGCTCTATGCCTGTAACCATTGCGGCGGCTTGCAGCCGCTGGAACCGCAGCAACATCTGAACTGCCCACGCTGCGTCCAGGATCTGTGGAGCGAAGCGCTGCACAGCACCCGTATTACCTGAGGCCTGCGGCGCTCGATGACCGATACCCCTGCCCTGCCCCATGACCTGCATTATGTCGACGACAGCCAACCCGGCATTGCCCGTAAAAAAATTCGCGGCCGTTTCTGCTACGTCGATGCACAGGGCCAGCGGATTCGCGACCCGGGCCAGATCGCTCGCATTGAAGCGCTTGCCGTACCACCGGCTTATACCCAGGTATGGATCTGCAGCGACCCCAAGGGGCATCTGCAGGCCACCGGCCGTGATACCCGAGGGCGCAAACAGTACCGTTACCACCGGCGCTGGCGGGAAGTGCGCGACGCCGACAAATACGAGCGCTTGCTGCAGTTCGGCCAGCTGCTGCCCAAGTTGCGCAAGGCGCTGGAGGTCCATCTGGCCCTTCCGAACCACGGTCGCGAGAAAATCATGGCGACGGTGATCACCTTGCTCGACAACACGTTGATTCGCGTCGGTAATGCGCGCTATGCCCGCGACAACCGCTCCTATGGCCTGACCACCCTGCGCAACCGCCATGTCGAGGTCAAAGGCAATGCCATTCGCTTTCACTTTCGCGGCAAGAGCGGGATCGAGCACGAGGTCGAGGTGACCGATCCCCGTTTGGCGCGCATCGTCCGCCGCTGCCTGGATCTGCCCGGACAACAACTGTTTCAGTACATGGACGAACAGGGTACGCGCCGCACCCTGACCTCCAGCGATATCAATCGCTACCTGCAGGAAATCACCGGCGCCGATTTTACCGCCAAGGATTACCGCACTTGGGCCGGCAGCACGCTGGCCATGGCCTTGCTGCGCGAACGGGAGTGGCAGCCCCAAACCCTGGCGAACAAACAGCTGGTGGAGGTCGTCAAGGCAGTAGCCAGCGAGCTGCGAAATACCCCGGCCGTGTGCCGCAGCTGTTATATCCACCCGGCGCTGCTCCAGGCCTTTGCTGAGGGCAAACTCTCTGGATTGCCCAAATCACGCGCCCGCAAGCACCTCCGCGGTGAAGAGGTGGCGCTGCTGCAGTTTCTGCAAAACCCTGTAGATACTTAACCGATTCCGCTGACTCGAATTGGCGCGATCTGTGGGCTTATTGTCATTGTCGCCATGTCGCGCTTCCATGCAGACTGCATCCATCGCTGCCGGAGATGCGTCCATGGATGTGCTGAAAACCATTGCCTGCCTGCTCTACCCCGATGTCATGAGCCTGGATATCACCGGTCCCTTGCAGGTATTCGCCTCGGCCAATGTCGAGCGCCAGCGTCAGGGTCTGCCGCCCGCTTACCGGCTGATCGTGCTCGGCGAGCGCACCGGCGCCATGGCCACCTCCGCCGGCTTCCAACTGGTGGCGGACCAGCGCTGGGTCGATGCCGAACCGGCCCGTATCGATACACTGTTGATACCCGGTGGGCTGGGCGAAGACGCCCAGTGCCAGAACCCTGAGTTGCTGGCCTGGCTTCGCGCCGCCGAACCCCAGGTGCGGCGCCTGGGTTCGGTGTGCTCCGGCGCCCTGATTCTGGCGGCGGCCGGCCTGCTCGACGGCCGTCGCGCCACCACCCACTGGGCCGATGCCGAGCAATTACGCCGGGATTATCCCGCCGTCGAGGTGCTGGCAGACTGTTTGCACACTTATGACCCGCAAGACCTCCAGGGCAACGGCCATGTCTTCACCTCGGCGGGGGTCACCGCCGGCATCGACTTGGCCCTGGCCTTGGTCGAAGCCGACCTGGGCCGGGCCATCGCGCTGGCCGTGGCCCGTCGGCTGGTGATGTTTCTGCGCAGGCCCGGCGGCCAGGCGCAATTCAGTGCCCTGCTGGCCCCCGCCCCCGGGCGCGTACCCCGCTTGGGCGCCCTGCTCGACTGGATCCCCGCCCACCTGGGCGAGGACCTTTCCCTGGACGCCCTGGCGGCTCAGGCGCGCATGACGCCGCGGACCCTGTCGCGGGTGTTCGCTCAGGAGCTCGGCATGGGCCCGGGACGCTATGTCGAGCAAGTACGCCTGGAGGCGGCGCGCACCCTGTTACAAGACGCCCAGGCCTCGATCGCCACCGTAGCCCGCCTGACCGGCTTCGTTCATCCGGAAAACCTGCGTCGCAGCTTTCACAAGCACCTCGCCGTCAGCCCCCAGCAATATGCCGAGCGCTTCGCCTGAGAAACTCATCTCCCCACCAAAAGGAACCACCATGCTGCAACTGCGCCCCAACTGCGAATGCTGCGACCGTGATCTGCCTGCCGATTCCAGCGACGCGCTGATCTGCTCTTTCGAATGCACCTTCTGCCGCAGCTGCGCCCATCACCGCTTGCACGGCCATTGCCCGAACTGTGGCGGTGAGCTGCTGCAACGTCCACGACGGCCGGCTGAAAAGCTCGCGCGTTTTCCCGCCTCGCCGACCCGTGTGCATGCCACCACTCCCTGCCCACCCGAGATCTGACCCATGTTGCTCTTCACCAACGCCAGCCTTTTCCGCCTGTTTATCGGCCAGGCCCTGTACTGGAGCTGCAACCTGATCGGCATCACCCTTACCTCTCTGGTGGGGCTGCACCTGGCGCCCTGGAGCCTGCTGGCAACCTTGCCCCTGGCCCTGCTGGTGCTGGGCAATCTGCTAGCGGTGCAACCCTTGTCGCTCTTCATGCAGCGCCATGGCCGCCGCCCCGGACTGATGCTGGGTGCCGGCGGCGGCATACTCGGCGGTCTGCTCAGTGCCCTGGGAATCTGGCTCGGTGACTTCAGCCTGTTCTGCCTGGGCGCCTTGCCGCTGGGTGCATATCAGGCCTCGGCGATGTACTACCGCTTCGCCGCCCTGGAGACCGTGGATAGCGCCGAGCAGGGCCGGGCCAGTGCTTATGTGATAGGTGGCGGTGTGGTCGCCGCCGTGCTCGCCCCGAGCCTGGCGCTCTGGTCGCAGCAGGCCTTGAGCCGGCCTTTTGTCGGCGCCTATCTGGTGATCGCGGCGCTGGCCGCCGCGGCGCTGGTACTGATGGCGCAGTTGCGCGAAGGGGCCGTGCCGGCGCCGAGCAAAAGCGGCCTGGCGGCGATGCGCGAGCTGCTGTCCCGGCCGCAGATTCGCGCGGCCATCGCCACCACGGCAGTCGGTCACGGCCTGATGATCATGCTGATGAATGCCACCCCGCTGGCCATGCAGTTCTGCGGCTTGTCCCTGGTCGAGGGTGCCCGGGTCATCCAGTGGCATATGTTGGGCATGTTTCTGCCGGCCTTTGTCGCCGGGCCCCTGGTGGACCGCCTCGGCAGCCTCAAGGTCGCGGTACTGGGCAGTCTGGTTCTACTGTGCAGCGCCGGCACCGCCCTGAGCGGCCTGGGTCAGGTGCATTTTCTGCTCAGCTCCTTTTTGCTCGGCCTGGGCTGGAACCTGATGCTGATCGCCGGCACGACCCTGCTCGCCAGCGGTCACAGCGCCAGTGAGCGAGGCAATGCCCAGGGTCTGATGGAATTGAGCAATGGTTCGGTCGCGGCCAGCGCCTCTCTGGCGTCCGGCGCCCTGATCGGCACCCTGGGCTGGAGCGCCGTCAACCTCGGTGTCCTGCCCCTGGTGGCCCTGGCCTTGCTGATGCTGTTGCCCTTGCGCAGCGCTAGCCCGGCGCGCCAGCCCTGACAGTGGGGTCCGCTTCAGCCGGTGTATACAGTCGTCTGGTTGCGCCCGCCCTTCTTCGAGGCGTACAGCGCCTGGTCGGCCCGCTCGATCAACTGCGGATAGTCCTCGCAGGGCAGGTTCAAGTCGGCCACACCCAGGCTGATGGTGAAGGGGATACTCTGCCCCTCGTAGGTCACCAGCAGGGACTCGATGCGCTGGCGCAGGCGCTCGGCAAACACCATGGCGCCGGTACTGTCGATATCCGGCAGCAGGATCACGAACTCCTCGCCGCCGTAGCGCCCTGCATAGTCGGTGTCGCGCACCTGCTCGCGCACCACTTCGGCGACGGTCTGAATCACCTTGTCGCCAGCCGGGTGGCCAAAGGTGTCGTTGACCTTCTTGAAATGGTCGATATCGAACATCACCAGCGCGGCCATGCTCTGGTAGCGTCGGTGCCGGGCGTATTCGTGTTTCAGGCACTCTTCCCAAAATCCCCGGTTGTTCAGGCCGGTGAGCCGATCGGTACGCGAGAGGTGCTGCAGCTGCAGATTCACCGCCTGCAATTGACGCTTGTTGGCGGCGACACTGGTGACGTCGTAAATGATCAGGCAGATATGCTCGATGTGGCTATTGGTGCCCTGCAACGGCAACAGCGTGGTGTTCTGGTACATGAACTCTTCCTGCCCGGTAATGGGCTGGTAGTTCTTGAATTTGACCAGGTAGGGCCGCTGCTCCCAGATGGTGAACGCCGGGGTACCCAGGGTCATTACACTGTCGACTTTGTGACGAAACCAGTCTTCCTCCACTTCGGGAAACAGGTCGAAGAACAGCTGCTCGTTCGCTTCGTTGGGGGTACGCCCGGAGCGGTTCTCCATAAAAGTGTTCCAGACCTGCACGCGAAACTCGCGGTCCAGCACCACCACCCCGACATCGATGCTCTGCACAATCGCCAACAGCCAGTGAAACTCGTTGAAATCCAGTTTTTCGCTCATGCTCAGTTCATCAGGTAGTCAAGCTTGCGGGAGAGCAACGCCACCGAATCCTCGGTGAACAACAGCAGCAAATCGAAATGGATTTGGTGCCCTTCGATGCTGTAGCTGATTTCCACCGCCAATGTGCTTTTCCAGCGTGGCCGGTTGAGTCGGATCAGGTCCTCGATCGAGGCATGCTCGCCCAGCACCATCGGGTGACTCTGGGAAAACTGCACGTCCACCTGGCCAGCAATGCCACTCAGGCAGGCACCGATCAAGACACTGGACAGGTCCAGCAGCATTTCCATCTCGGAATATTCGGAGGCGAAGCCGTGCATCAGCTTGGCCATATCACCCACCTCGGAATCGTGAAAGATCAACAGCGCCTCGCCCGCGATACCGCCGCCGATAAAGCCCTGGCACACGGCAGTGAGACCGTCGCCGCGCTGGGCATCGGTCAGTGCCATATGCAGCTCGCCGACTTCGAAGAGGCTCACGTTGGGCACCGGCAGCCGCACGAAAACCCCCAGGACTTTGGCCAGCAGGGCCGCGGCGCGGCCCATGGCGACGTTGATGACCTCGCGAAAGGCGTCGGGAAAGCTGATAGTCGGCTCATCGCCAGCCGGCCTCGCCGTCAGGGCCGTGCTGGCATTGTCCAGCAGCCCCAGGCGCTCCAGGGTCTGCTTGAGCAGCTGCGGGTCCGCCGGCTTCTGCACGAAGGCCAGCGCTCCCAGGGCCATCACCCGCTCGATCGCCTGTTCCTGGACATCGCCGGAGACCACGATGACCTTGCAGGCCAGGCCCTCGTCGTGAATGGCCGCCAGCACCTCGTAGCCGTCCATTTCGGGCATGGTCAGGTCCAGCAGCATCACATCGGTCAGGCCCTGGCGCAGAATCGCCATGGCTTCCAGGCCGTTGGCCGCTTGCACCAGGGACACCGGCCACTCGGCCGGCAAGGCGCGCAATAGCTGTTTGCGCGCCATATTGGAGTCGTCACAGATAAGCAGGGAACTGACGGTCATGGGCACCACATTGTTGTTATAGGTCTACCACGGACAGTGTCATCGACGTCCGGCGCATCGGTTGTTGCCCACCGCAGCGTCGATGCCTGGATTTCATCTTAGTGCGTCACGCCACCTTTTTACCGCCTCCGTACAGCTGATAATGGAAATAAATGAAAAAAGGCGGCCCTAGGGCCACCTTCTTCACGAGCAACGCGGAAAATCCCCTACGCTCAAGGCTAGTAGTAGGCGTTTTCCTTGTTGGTGTGATCGGTCACATCGCGCACGCCCTTGAGTTCGGGCACGCGCTGCAGCAGGGTTTTCTCGATGCCTTCCTTGAGCGTCAGGTCGACCTGGCCGCAGCCCTGGCAGCCGCCGCCGAATTTCAGCACCGCGATACCGTCCTCGACCACATCGATCAGGCTGACTTCGCCGCCGTGGCTGGCCAGCCCCGGGTTGATCTCGGTCTGCAGGTAATAGCTGATGCGCTCGTTGAGCGGGCTGTCGGCATTGACCATCGGCACCTTGGCGTTCGGCGCCTTGATGGTCAGCTGCCCGCCCATGCGGTCGGTGGCGTAGTCGACCACCGCATCGTCCAGAAAGGTCTCGCTGAAGGCATCGATATAAGCGGTAAAGCTTTTCAGTGCCAGCACGGTGTCTTCGGGTTTTTCTTCGCCCGGTTTGCAATAGGCGATGCAGGTCTCGGCGTACTGGGTGCCCGGCTGGGTAATAAAGACGCGGATACCGATACCCGTGGTGTTCTGCTTGCTCAGCAGATCGGCCAGGTAGTCTTGGGCAGCTTCGGTGATAGTGATGGCACTCATGGCAACTCCTCGCAAACGTGGGCGCAGTTTACGCCATTAGCCACGGAGGGAGAAAGTCCTAGTATTTTTGTCGGGAAAGCCGCGCAATGGAAGCACAGGCCCCGCTTAAACATTTATGGAAGGTTACAGTCCTCGTTGTCTTCACCATCGGCCTTGGCACAGACAGCCATAAGGCGCTGCGCCTCATGCAAACGCAGAAGCATGTCCTGCTCCAGCAACAACCCGATAAAAACCTGCGCACGTGCCTGTATTGAAGGCCCGTCTGATATTCCGTCGGCCTCGGCGCCCAGCAAGGTCTGCGCCGCCGCACACTGCGTGGCGAAACCCAGGGCTTGGGCATCCGCGCACCATTGGCCGATGCGCGCCCGGGTTTCCCGGGTAGGGCAGGCCAGACCGGTGGCCAGTAGCGCATCCAGCCAAGCTCCCCACTCCTGCAGCCAATTGTCCAACGGATCGTTCATGGTGCCTCGCAGAACAAGAGTCGCAGACCACGCTTATCACACAGGGCAATGGGCGACAGGGTCGGCCACTCATCTTCGACGCTCCAGCGACCGAACAGCCAGGCGCCTTCGCCCTCCTGCTCCGCTCGCTGCAAACGTTTCATGGCTTGGGCACCCGCCGCGGTACCCGGCACAAGTATCCGGAAACGCTCATCGTCCGGCCCACTCCCCTCACCCAACCAACGCTGGGTATAGCGCTCGAACACCGGCAGCTCGCTGACCCAACCGGCGACCAGTCCCCAGGGTTGCGGGTCGCTGCGATACAGCCAGGTGCTGCGTTGCGTTGCTATCTTGCGCAACCGCTGGCGCGGTGATTCGGCCAAAGCCATTAGCTCGTCGTGAGGCAGCGGCCCCTCGATACGCAACCGCGTGCCTTCCCGATTGGCCAGGCGCCCCTCCTCGCTGACCCAGCCCTTTTCCAGTACGCAGCGCATGCCGAGCATCGCGGTCAATCGGTGCCCGCAAAAGCTCGCCTGGATCAGAGCCTCATGGGGTTTCCACTGGGGATTCAGGGCCAGGGCCCTGGACTCGGATAGGCTGTAGCAGCGACCGTCACGGGGTGAGAGAAAATGCAGGCTGTAACCTCGGTAGCCGCTGTGAGTCTCCCAGCACTCGGCGGCCAGTGCGATCAGAGGCAACTCCTGACAGAGGAGGTAATTACGCCGGTGCACCCCGGCCAATTGTCCCAGGGGTTGCGGCAAGGGATTACGGGCCAGCGCGCGGCGGTGCGCCAGCAGTTCCGCCAATTGCCGGCGTACCTGAGTCGCAGTGCTGCCGGCCATGCCACGGCGCTCGTCGTCGAGCAGACGTGTCAGACGCTTCAACAGGCGTCCCGGTTGTGGCAGATCGGCCTGGGTCAATTCGGTCGACAGGGCCTCGCCACGGGCCACGAACAGGCTCGATCCACCGTTGAGTCCCAACATTGTCAATTCCCCGATCCAGCGATCGAGTTCCTCAAGTGCTCGACCCTGGCCAGGGCTGAGCGCCTCGACCGCCGCCGTGCAGGCCCCGGGATGCTCGGCCTGGGCCAGTTGCAGTATCACCAGGGCCCGGTGGGCGCAGGGATTTTCCCGGCAGGAACAGAGCGAGGCCGCCAGCCCACCAGTGCGTGGAATCATCAGTCGAACCGGTTTGGCCAGCTCCAGCGTCGCCATTAGCTTGCTGTCGTCGATGTCCACCTGCGCCAATAAACCCTGAGCCTGCCAGCGCTGCCCACGGGCCAAGGCGGTACGCCCCAGCTGGGCCAGACGCGATTCCGCATCGAGGATCAACCAGGGTGCAGTCGCCTCGATCGCAGCCGGGTCTTCAAGCACGTCCTCGCCCGCCTGGAGCCGCTGCCGCAACCCCAGCAACAGGCACACCAAGTGATGGCAGGGCCCCATGGCCGCACAATCGCAGTGCAACTGCTCGAACCCCACGCCCTTAATCGCCTGCCGATGGCCGTCGAGCGCTGCGCTGGCCATGACCTCATCCAGGGTCCAACTGGTCGGCACCTGCTGCTCCAGCAGTTTCTGCCCGCGCCGCAGCAAGCCTCGATTGGCCCAAGCCAGCAGGGCCTCGTCGTCCACCGCGCGCAACCAGGCCTGCAGGCTCATGGGCGGTGCCCAGCCATGCACGCGCCGACCCAGTCGGCCAGATGCTCAGGCGTCATGGCCGCCACCTGCATGCCCCTGGCCATCAGTTCGCGGGCATTGACCTGGTCGTAGGCGGGCTGCGCCTGGGCATCCAGCGCCGCCAGCCCCAACAAGGCAACGCCCGATTCGGCCAGCCGCGCGACCGTGGCAAAAAGCACGGCCGGGTCGGCGCCCTCCTCGAAATCGCTGAGCAGCACCAGCATGCAACGACGGGGTTGGGCAATCAGACTCTGCGCATGAATCAGCGCCCGGCCAATATCGGTTCCTCCGCCCAATTGCACCGCCAGCAGGGTCTCCACCGGATCGTCCAGGTGGGCACTGACATCCACCACCTGGGTATCGAACAGCAGCACCCGGGTGCTGAGGCTGCGCAGCCGGCTGAAAATTCCACCGATGGCCGCCGCATGGATCACCGAATCCGACATGGAGCCGCTTTGATCGATCAACAGGATGATTTCCCAGGGAGCCTGGCGTTGACGGAACGGGTTGTAGTAGAGCCGTTCGAGCAGCAGTACCTCGCCCTCCCTGTCGTAGTGCCGCAGGTTGCGCCTCAGGGTCAGTGGCCAATTCAGCGCCGCATGGGCTGGACGCCCACCCTGAGCCTGGCGCGAACGCCGCCCCTCGATCCGGGCACTCATGGTGCGGGCCAGGCGTTTGTCCAATTCCTCACAGACCTGGCGAATGATCCGCCGCACCTCGTCCATCAGGCTGTCCGGCAGCCAGGCCCGAAAGCTCAGCAGGGTCTGCACCAGGGCAATGTTCGGTGTTGCCTGGCGCAACACCTCGGGGTCGCGGAGCAGCGCAGTCAGTTGATAGCGCTCGATCGCTTGGCGCTGCAAGATTTCCACCGTTCGGCTCGGAAATAACCTGCGCACCCCCTCCAGCCAACGCACCGGGGTCAGTTGCGAGGCCTCCTGCCCCCCCTTGCGTGACGGCTCGAGACTGCCGGGTCCGTGACTGCGTGCTTGGTATTCCCGACGGTAAAGGTAGTCGAGACTGGCGTCCCGAAGCCGGTCGGTTTCGCTCAAGCGCTCGCCACCCTCACGCTCGGCATCCTGTCCCAGCACCAGGCGCCAGCGGCGCTGACGTTCATACTCACTCATCAGACACCGTCCCAGGCTTGCCGAGCGCTCGCCAGTCGCTGGCGCAGGTCCACCGCCTGCTGCAGGTCGGCGCTCGACCAGAAACGTGCTATCGGCATCGATCCGGCCTGCTCGTCCGGCATCACCCGGGCAGCGAGTTCGCGCAACTGGCGCGGTGAAAGCCGGGTAAAGGCCAGGCGCAGACCCGGCAACGCCTCGAGAAAGGTCATTTCGTCCCAGCGCAACAGGGCCTCGCCAAGGCGCTCGGTCAACAACGGCTCCTGCAACAACCGGTGCCGGGCGACCCGCAGGAATCCGGCCAGAAACAGGCCCGGTGCCCAGGCATCCAGACCGGCCTGGCCACAGAACCGCAGCAGCGCCGTGACGACCGCCTCGACCTGCTGGTGGCCTGCTTCCAGCAACGCGCCCTGGGCCAGCCCGGCCAACAGGGGCGGCGGCTGTTGTTCCAGCAACAACTCCAGCGCCTCGAAGAAAACCCCCGCCGGACAGCCCGGCGCGCCCAGGGTCAGCAAATTGAGCATGTCGGCCAAGGCATCGGCCAGACCATCCAGGTCGCTCTCGGCGAACGCGTTGAACCCGGGCAAGAGCAGGCAGATGCGCTGAAAACAGGCCGCGAGCAAGTCATCCAGCGCCTCGAGGCCGTCGCCGCCAAGCGCCGTGCGGGCCTGGCGCGCGGCATCCAGGCGCAACAGGCCACGGCACAAGGCGGGCAAGCTCAGTTCGTTCGCCAGCCACTGCTCCACGCTCGCGAGCAGGGGCTCAAGCAAGGCATGCAGGCCCATCATCAGGGCCTCGATCAACAGGTCGACGCACGCCCCTACCGGACGGCGGGTGTCACCGAGCCGCTCCAGGCAGCGCGCGGTCGCCGCATCCACCAGTCGGGCGCCATAGTGGCTGCGCTCGGTGAGGCAGGCCTCGGTCTCCACTTGCCAGCGGATCGACCAGACCTCGCGTACCCGCTGCAGGTCTTCGCCGGCCGAAAACCTCGGTCCGGCCAAACAGTTCGCATAGGGAATCCCCAGGCTGGCGAGCTGGTGCAGCAGGCGCGATTGCATGCGATGGGTGGGACTGCGGTAGATATCCAGGGCCCGTTCCAGGGGCTCGGCGCTGCCGCGCGGCAAGCGCAAGCGCCGGCACTGCGCACGGAAGTCCAGCACAAGCGGAGCGGCGGGCAAACCCGCGGGCAAGCGCCCGGTCTGGTCACCGGCGAGAAAGCCGTCGATCGCGGCCGTCAGCGGCTGCTCGCTGCCATCGCGTGCCTGCTTGAGCAGGCAGCACAACAGGCTCTCGCGCAATTCCAGGCGCCCGACCCCATGACCGCGCAGGGCGGCCAGCCGCTGCGCCAACCCCACGGCCTCGATCAGGTCCGGCAGACTCGCGTCGTGTCCGCATTCGCGCAGGTGGATGCCCAGCTCCAGCGCCAGGCTGGCATTGACATCGGCGTGTACCTCACCGTTCGCGCCGCGACGACGGGCCAGCGCGCTCCAGACACGGTCCTGATAGGCGCAGTCCGGGATACCGGCGGCATAGCGGCCGCTGGCGTTCAGGCGCGCCAGGGAATAGGCCACCAAGTGCACCTCGGCGGCGGTTTGTGCCTCGTCGAACGGTGGCGGCTGCGGGCGCGCCAGCTGCTCCAGAATCCCGTCACAGTGAAAGGCGCCGCAGACGATCAGGCAGCGCGCACCGCCAGCCCTGGCCTGATTGATCGCCGCGGCCATATGGGCCTCACGGGCCAGGGTCTGTTCGTCGATCAGGCTGCCTGCGCGCAGGTACTGCCCCAGCTGCAGCACCCGGCTGAAAAAGCCCTCGGCCGTCCCATAGTCGATGCCGCTCTCCAGGTGTCGCTCCCACCAGGTCTCGAAGTCCGCGCAGCCGCTCAGGGCCAGCAGGCTCGCCATGGCATCGGCACGGGCCAGCAGACGGTCATCGTTGAGCGGTGGTTCCAGTCCCGGCTCCGCGTCCAGGGCCGGACGCGCCAGGTAGGGCAGATCGATAAACTGCGCCGGAATGCCCAGCCGCTGCGCCTCGCGCAATGCCACCCATTCCGGCGACATGGCCGCCAGCGGCACGAAACAGCGCGCCTGGGCGCCCACAGGCACCTGCCGCAGCGTCGCCGTGGGGCCGTGGATAAAAAACGCCACGGGCGGACGGGTCTGCGCATCCAGTAACTGCGGCAGCAAGGGGTTGGCCTCGCTCGGCCCTTCCACCAGCACCCAGTCGGGACGGCTGCTCTCGATCAGCCGCCGCAGCTGCCAGGCACAGCGCGGGCTGTGGTGACGGATCGGCGCCCAGATCAGCTCGGGATAAGCCCCGTAAGCCGTGCCATCCAGGGTCGCGGATGCACTGCGCACCTCAGTCGCTCCGCAACGCGGCGAAGTCCTGCCACTCGGGACTGCCGGCCCGCACCTGGCGGATTACCCGCAGGTAGTCGCGAAAGCGTTGGCCATCGCGTTCGTCATCCTTGATCACGGTCCCCAGCATGAACTGCGACAGGTGCTGCGGCCGGACCTCGGGCTCGCCGAAATAATGGCATTGCACCGCCGCGCTAAACGCCACCGCGATCGCCTCCGCGCTCGAGAGCACAGTCGAAGGGGATTCGATCGCCAGGCCCTCGACGCTGCCGGCGCGCAGTTCCTGAAAGGCCGTGGCCAGCAGCTGCGCCACATCCACCGGCAGGCGGATGGCGATACCCTGGGCCTGCAACTGCTGATTCACCTCGCGCAGCAAGAGCTCCTTCTGATCCTGAAGGCGCGCCAGGGGGCGCATGGTCTCGAAGTTGAAACGGCGCTTGAGCGCCGAGGACATGTCGTTGACCCCGCGATCCTTGAGGTTGGCGGTGGCGATCACATTGAAACCCGGCCGGGCCAGCAAGCAGGCGTCAGCGCCCTCCTTCATCTCCGGCACATGCAGCAGACGCTCGGACAAGATCGGGATCAGGTTGTCCTGGACCTCCGTGGGGCAACGGCTGATTTCCTCGAAGCGCAACAGCGCCCCACGGCTCATGGCCCGATGCAAGGGGCCGGGTACCAGGGCCTCCGGGCCCGGGCCGGAGCGCAGCAGCAAGGCGTAGTTCCAGCCATAGCGGATGCTCTCCTCGACCACCCCGGCGCTGCCCTGCACCGTCAGCGTGCTGTCCCCGCAGATGCCTGCGGCCAGCAACTCCGACAACAGCGACTTGGCCGTACCCGGTTCGCCCACCAGCATCAGGCCACGCTGGCCGACCAGGGTGACTATGGCGCGCTCGACCACCTCGTCGTTGCCGAAGATCTTGCGCGTCACCACCGCACCCTCGATTTCCCGCCCCCCACTGCCGAGAATAAAGGTCCGCACCATGGCCGGCGACAAGCGCCAGCCCTGGGGCCGCGGCCCGCTGTCGGCCGCGACCAGGCGCTGCAGCTCCTCCGCGTGCAGCTGTTCGGCGGGCAGGCGCTGGGCACTGGCTATAACGGTTTGCGTCACTGAATTCATCATGCGAAAGCTTCCTGCAGACTGTGCAGTTGGGTCAGCAAGGTATTGGTGTGATCGACGGAGCTATCCATAGTCGTGCTCCTTGCGGAGGTAGTGGACGGTCACGATTGGGCCAAGTGCGGCAAGGCTCATACCTCGGCCACCGCCCTCAGTTGCTCCGCCTGGTCCAGCAGGGTATTCAACAAGGCCGGCGGCAGATCGCCCAGGCGCTGCTTTTCCTCTTCATGGTTCTCTGAGTCCTGTTTGGTCACGACAAAATCCTCGATCTCGACTTCTTCTTCCGCATCGAAGGACAGGCTGATGCTGCTGTGGCGCAGGGTTACCCACCAGCGATCGCCGTCGAGCGACCAACGATGTTCCTCGAACATTTCACTGTCCTCGACCGCTCCCTTGAGATAGCCCCACTTGCTCAGCAGACTGCCGAATACTCCACGGTTGAGGATTCGCCCGTTGGCCCGCGCCAGCTCAGTGGCCACCAGTTCGTCTACAGTCGCGCTAAAGACAGGCGTACTACACTGCTCGATCGGCGACACCAACTGATAATCTTCGAAGTGAGCCCGCCAGGCCTCGCACTCTGCCGCATCTAGCTCAAGCGGATGGGTGATATGCACCCGCGCCTCGTCCGACAAGGTATAACGCTCGTCATAGAGGTCGAGCAGTTCGCCGCTTTCGTTGGGGCGGAAGCGCTTCAACGGCTGACCGGCATTGTCCACTGCTGACCAGACTACGTTCTGAACGATCACTGCCAGCAGCGGGTGTTCGGCAAACACCCGGCGCCAGGTTTCGGCGGGCCAACTGTTGCCCACCCGTAAGCCACGGGTCAGGCGTTTGCCCTGCTGCTTGAGCACCGGCTTGAGGTTCTTCGCCAAGGCCTTGAACTGGTTCTCGGCCAGGCTGCGCTTGTCCGGATCCTCACCGACCTTGGCTTTGGGCAGGCTCTTGCTGGCCTTGCCCTTCTCGTCCAGCACCGCCAGGCTCAGGTCCGGGCGGATTCGTACGGTATAGCTGTAGGGGCCGACATCCAACTTTAGCCCATCGCGCTGCATCCCGAAATCCGGCACCAACTGCTCGAGAAACGCCGCCAGGCCCAGGCCCTGCCGCTCGGCTGCCTCGCCAAGGGCCTGCTGGGTCATCTGATTGATCCAGTTGGAAAACTTACCGCTCTCCCACATTTCACGGACTTGGGCCAGACCATAGGTGCCAGGCAGGCTGCACAGCAGGCGGATCGCCGCATTGGTTTTCCGTTTGCGCGTCTTGCGCCAGTCTTTGGCCGCCTTTACCAGGGCGTTGGCGGCACGCTCGTCGCCATGCTCCGGCAAGAGGAAGAGCAACCAATGGAGGGTTTCACTGCCGTTTTCAGCGATCCAGTGAGTGAGGTTGAGCAGCACGAAATCGCTGCAGCGAGCTGCGGGTAAGAATGCAAGTATCTGACGAGCACGCCTCGGTAAAAGCTCACCGGACGTGGACAAAATGAATAAAAGGTAGCGACCCAAGGCTTCGCCCAAGGGCGCTAGCGTGGTTGCAAATTCATCGTTCCAGAGTCTATCGATAGCAACCGGAATTTTTTGCCCTTGCGCTTGAGCTTGCAAGGCCGGCAAGGACAGCCCGGCCCAGGGGTCGAGCCCCTGCATTGCATAACCGGCGCGTTCCAAGGCATCCAGGCTCAGACCCCGGCTGTAGTCGTTATGCGCAGCGTCCTTGAAGTGCAAGGCAACCAATGCCGCCATATCGGGGTGTTGTGCTAGCCCCATGCCGGTGAGTACATGCAGGCGAGCCAGGGGTGCACCGCCAAGTAAACCGCTGCGTTCAATAGCTTGCGGGCTGCTTCGCGCAATCAGCGCCACGGCAGGGTCACGTACGGCTTTTGAACGACTGCCGAATAATTGACCTAACTCCTCGGCACAGGCCAGCAGCGCCGTGTCATCGAACAGGGCCAGCAACCTGATTTGGTCCCGTTCCTCCAGGGCGCTGAAGCTCTGAGGGAAAGCCGCTAATGCCCTGCACAGGGTTCCCATGGCAAGTGGCTGCTTGAGCTCGTAGGTATCCGCCTGTAGATAGCGCACGGCCATTTCCGCAACCAAGGCCAGGAGCGGCGAATCATGCTGACCCAGCGCCGCGATCTGCTTGTCGAAGAGCAGGGGGTCCTGTTCCTCTACATATAAGCGGAAAGGCTGTTGATTATCGGCGAACAGCCGCTCGGCCAGTTCCAGTGCCTCGATTTGTGGTTGCTCCCGTGCCAGCAATGTGAAGCAGGCCTGAACAATGCCCAAGCGCTGCTGGTCGTTCTCCGCCGAATGCCATAGCAGAGCCCAGCGCTCCAAGCTGTCACGTGGTAAAAAAGCGGCGTCCAGGGTCATCTGGATAAAGGGTCCGGGATAGCGTTCGCATGCCGTCAGCAGAACCGCCCAGTTATGCGGATCTTTAAGGTAAACGGCGGGCTGCGAGTCTGCCCGGACGCTGGCGAGATCGAACAGGCGGCAAGCGGCCATCCTGGGCAGGTCGTTGTGGATAGCACCCAGGTAGTCCGACAAGTGCGCAACATCGCTGACCCGTTCGACTAAGACCGAAGGCAGACGCCTATCCCCCCCGGACAAGAAAAAAGCCCTGATCAGCTCGTCCAACTCCTTTTCGCTGGCATGCTTCGCCAGCAGTGCCATACCCTCCTCGAAGCCATCCGAATTGCCTGGAACCTGGTCGATAATCTGCCTGTACCAGGCCAGCGCCTCGGGCGTCTCCAGCTTAGGGTCAAGCACCTGGCAGCGCTCGAATATCAACTGTTCCTGAAACAGACCCGCCGCCGGGTAGCGTTCAGCAAAGCCCTGGGGCCAACACATTCTTAACAGGGACAGTGTGGGCAGGGCTTCCAATAACTGGCTGAACCTCTCAAGCGGCTCAGCCAGCAGTAAACCAAGTCCCAGTTGTGTGAACAGCACGTATACCCGGGAAGAGGCAATCCTCTTATTCTGCGAGTCGGACTGATCCGTGAGGGCCTCTGTAAGCCGCCGGTGTCCGGCCAGTACCCTGAGCATGGGCAGCATGTAGTTGAAAAAAAGGAGGCTCTTGCCATTATCGCCCGGATACAAATTGCCCTTGGCGATTGTGGTTCGATAGCACTCCAACAGATCGATCCAGACCTCCTCTGGCACCTGATCGCGCTGCAACTGTTCGCGCATCAGGATCAGCAAGACCCTAAGGCCCAAAAATCGTCCACCGCCCATGGTGCCCCAAGAGTTGCTCCCGATAGCGACCAACGGAGACGCCACCAAGCCAGGTTCGGCACCTGCGGCGCTTAACCACCCATGCACGCCGGCCCAGTCGCCACGCCCTTCGGCCACTGTTTGCGCCCAGTTCTGCATGGCCAGTGTCGTTGCGTCTTGCCAGACGC
>JAZKHB010000008.1:230540-269488 GCA_040385585.1 Pseudomonadota bacterium
TCTTTCAGGGGCTGCGCACTCGCATCCGGACGAGGTAATAACCACGACTTCAGATCTGCGGGCGACAGCAGCGGCGAGAACAGCACCACGCAACGCTCACCCCAATCGAGCCAGCGCGCCACCGGCAGATCCCTTAGCACGCGTTTTTGCAGAGCCTCACGGCACTCGTGCAAGGCCCAGAAGTCTTCTTGGGGATCCAGGCACACGGCCTGGGCCAAAGCCTGCCGCCAGTCTTTTGTCAATTCTGCCTCGCCACGCCAATAGCGGCCGATGGGATGAAAGTCGAGGCCCTCGCCTATTTCCAATTGCCGGTAGCTATTCTCCAAGACGAGGAGAAAAGCCGGTTCGTCCAATGCCTGGCTCAGTGCGGTAACTATCCCATACCGCAGGTTCACATCGTACACAGCTGCTATCTTGCTCATACCCCGGCCACCGCCCTCAATTGCTCCGCCTGGTCCAGCAGGGTATTCAAGAGGGCCGGCGGCAGATCGCCCAGGCGCTGCCTGGCATAGCCCTGCGGCCCGCGGCGGCTCACCGTGAACACCTCGATATCCACATCGTCGTCGGGCTCGAAGAATGCACTCACCCCGCTGTGCCCGAGGGTCACAAGCCAGCGCTCGCCGTCCAGGGTCCAGGTATGTTCATTGATCATCGCGCCGTCTTCGGCAGCGCCCTTGATATAGCCCCACTTCTCCATCAGGCTGCCGAACTTGCCGCGCAGCAATCGACTGTCGTTGGCGCGGGTTATTTCCCGCGCCTGCAGTTCTTCGGCCGTGGCCAGGTGCACGGCGATATCCCACTGACCGATAGGCGACACCAGGGCGTAGTCGGAAAAATGCTGCGCCCAGGCGCCCCGCTCGTCCTCATGTAGCTCCAGCGGATGGACGATATGCACCTGCGCGTTTTCGTCCAGGGCAAAATCCTCGTCCTGCAGGTCGAGCAGCGCCCCGCTGTCGTCAGGTCGGAAACGGCCCAGCGCCACGCCCGCGCCATCCGTTGCCGCCCACACCACGCCCTGGGCAATGCTGGCCATCAGCGGATGCTCGGCAAATAGACGGCGCCAGGTTGCGGCCGGCCATGAGGAGCCCAGCTGCAGCCCACGGGTCAGGCGCTTGCCCTGCTGCTTGAGCACCGGCTTGAGGTTCTTCGCCAAGGCCTTGAACTGGTTCTCGGCCAGGCTGCGCTTGTCCGGATCCTCGCCAACCTTGGCTTTGGGCAGGCTCTTGCTGATCTTGCCCTTCTCGTCCAGCACCGCCAGGCTCAGGTCCGGGCGGATGCGCACGGTATAGGTATAAGGACCGACGTCCAGCTTTAGCCCCTCGCGCCGCAGGCCGAAATCCGGCACCAGCTGCTCGAGAAACTCCTCCAGACTCATGCCCTGGCGCTGCGCGGCCTCGCTCAGGGCGTGGCGAGCGTTTTCCATGATCGAATCGGAGAACTTGCCGCTTTCCCAGAGTTCGCGGGCCTGGGCCACCCCATAGTTGCCGGGCAGCTGGCAGAGCAGGCGGATCGCCGCGCTGGCCTTCTGCTTGCGCGCCTTCTTCCAGTCCTTGACCGCCTTGACCAGGGCGTTGGCCGCGCGCTCGTCGCCATAGGCGGGCAACGGCAGCAGCAACCAATCGAAGGCCGTCGCGCCATCGGCGCCTATCCATTGCTCGACACCCAGCAGGGCCAGGTCGCTGCGCCGTCCGGCGGGCAGAAACGCCAGGATCTGCCGGGCGCGACGCGGCAATACCTCACCGCCCTCGGCGAGAATCGCCAGCAGAAACTGGCCCAGGGGCTCGCCCAGCGGCGCCAGCAGGCTGGCGAAGGCATCGTTCCAGCATTTGCCGACCATCGCCGGCATCTTGGCGTGCGAAGCCTGAACCTGCAGGCCCGCCAGGTCGATGCCGGCCCAGGGGTCCAGGCCTTCGAGCGGCAGCCCGGCACGCTCCAGGGCATCCAGGCTGATGCTACGGCTGTAGTCGTCGTGGGCCTGGTCGGCGATATGCCGGGCAACCTGCGCGGCCATTCCGGCCTGTTCAGACAATGCCATGCCAATCAGCACCGGCTTGCGCGCCTTGGGTGCGGCCTTGAGCAGGCCACTGTCGGCGATGGTGGATGCGCTGCAGCGGGCGATCAGAGAGACCGCTGGAGCACGCAGGGTTTTCGAGGCACTGGTGAACAACTGTGCCAGGGCATCGGCGCAAGCAAGCACGGCGCCATCGTCGAACAAGGGCAACAGCTTGATCTGGGCTTTTTCTTCCAGCGCCGCGAAGGATGCTGGATAGCGCTGCAGAGCCTGGCAAACCGGGCCGGCGGCCAGGGGGTCGGGGCGACCATAGAAACTGCTGCCCTGCAGCAGATAGCGTGCGGCCATGTCCGGAACCAGGGCCAGCAGCGGGGTATCTTGACGGCCCAGGGCGGCAATCATGACATCGAAATAACCGACACTTTCCTCGGCCAGGTAGGAATAAACAGCCGCCGGGGCTTCTGCATAGAGCATTTCCAGAAAACCCAGCAACGCCGGATGCTCGTTGTCGCGCCCCAGGCCGTACTTGAAGCCGGCTTCGATCATTTTTACCCGCATGTCCATGTCATCGGTGGCGCGCCATAGCAGCCCCCAGCGGTCCAGGCTGTCACGGCCCAGCCAGAGGTTTTCAGCGGATAAGGTGTGTTCGATAAAGAGTTCGGGTTGCCGTTGACAGCATTCAAGCAAGGTTGCCCAGACCGTCGGTACCAGGCTGAAGGCGTCCGGCGCCCAGTGGTCTTCGTCGTGGCCCTCGACAGGCGTCGAGGCCAGCGCCAGCAAGCGCGATGCGGCCCGGCCTTGCAGCCACTGGTTCCGCGCATGCAGGTAGTGGCAGAGACGTCCTGTGTCGGCGATCCGGTCCAGCAAATTCCAATCGGAGCGCGCTTGCTCCGAGGGGAAAACATGCTCTTGAATGACCTTGTCCAGCTCGGTCTCGTCGAGATGCTTGCCCAGCAGGGTCAGGGCGCTTTCGAAACCGTTCTCGTCTGCATCTACTCGCCCCAGCACCGCGCGGTACCAGGTCAGGGCTTCAGGGCTGTCCAGCTTGGGCTCGAATACCCCGGCGCGCTCGAAGCGCTGCTGCTCCAACAGCAGCGCGGCGGCCGGATAACGCTCGGCCAGTTCGATAGGTGGATGCAGAATGCGCAAACTGGCATTGTCCGGCAGCCGCGCCAGCAGGTCACGAAAGCCCTCCAGCGACTCGGCCAGTACCAGCCCCAGCCCCAAGCCCTGGAACAATTCGATCACCGGCCACTGCGAGCCCTGATCGGGGGTCAGCAGCCGCTCCAATTGCGCACTGGCCGCCACGGTGCGCAACAGGGGCAAGGTGCAGTGATACCGTATACCCGCTCGCAGTGCCTCGGGGTAAAGCTCGTTCAGGTCGTCGGCGATCCGGGTGCGACAGCACTGCAACAACCTCAGCCAGGTGGCTTCGGGCACCTGCGTGCGCTGCAGTTGTTCGCGCGCCAGGGTCAGCCAGGTGCGCAACACCATCAAGCCGCGGATACGCCACTGATCCCAGGGACGCTCCTGGGAGGCCAGAGCGCTGGCCAGAAAGCCACTGTCGGCACCGGCAGCCTTTAACCAGTTGTGCACCGGCTGCCAGTCGGCGTCTCCCGTGGCAATCGCGTGCGCCCAGCCTTGCATGGCGGTGCCCAAGGCGCTTGACCACTCCTTTTCAGCCAAGGGCTCGGACGTTGCATCCGCCAAGGGCAACCAGGCGTTAGCGAGTTGATTAGGCAACACGAAGGGCGAAAGCAGCACGACGACCCGCTCCCAGACGTCCAACCAGTCGCCGGCGGGCTGTCCCGCCAAACGCCAGGCATAGATACTCTCGCTTTGTTCGCTCAGGTTGGCGTGTTTCTGGGCAGCTTGTTCGCGGCAGAGCTTTTCCGCCAGCGCGATTCGCCAACCACTCGGCAGCGGCGCCTCGCCGCGCCAATAGCGGCGAACCGCACTGAAATCCAAGCCCACGCCAATAGCCGCTTCCCGATACTGCTGGTCCAACAGCGTCAGAAATTCCGTCTCGCTCTCGCTAATGGCAGCCGGCTTCTCATCGGCCTCGGCTAGGGCCGCTTCCAGCAATTCGTCCAGGTTGTCCTCGTCCAGCATTTCAAGCAATTCAACCAAAGCGTCGGTGGGGTCAGTCATAAAAACACTCGATTCGAGGTGAAGGGCAAGGGTGGTGAGTCACTGGTCAGGCCGTGGCGACAGGCTGAGCCTTGGCCGCCATCAACCGCAGCTGCCCCATCAGGGTGGCGAGCAAGGGTTTGGGCAGGTTGCTCGGGTTGAGCCGGGCCCAGCCATTGGCGGTGTCGTAGACCTCGAACTGCTCGAGGGTCACCGGGTAATCCAGCACCATAAAATGCATATAGGTGCTGTGTTGCAGGCGGATACACAACTGCGCGGAAGGCAGGCGCCATTCATGCTGGTAGATGCTGGAGTCGCCCAGAACAGCCCGGTAGCCGCATTTTGCCAGCACGCCGGCCAATCTGCCTTGTGGTACGGCAAGCCCAGCCGGCGCGAGCAGATGGTCGTCCTTGAACTGTTCCGGTTCGGGCAGGCTCGAACAGGCCCCGAACTGGTCCACCAGGGGTTCGAGCTCGTAGTCGGCCAGGTTGGCTTTCCAGGCCTCGGCCTCTCCGGCTTCAGCAGTCACCGGGTGCCACAGGCCGATGCGAGCCCCCTTGGGCAGAGTCAGCCCGTTGTCCTCGACATCCAGCAGGGAAAAATCCTCGGCGATACGAAAACTGTTGCCAGCGCCCTGCACCTGCCAGATCAGGCTGCGGCCGACACTGCGCAGCAACGGATGATCGAGGAACAGCCGTTGCCAACGCTCCAGCGGCCAGGTTTTGCCGGTCATGAAAGCGGCTTCCATCCGCGGTCCCTGCTGCTTGAGCACGGCCTTGAGGGCGGCCACCAGCGTCTTGAATTGGCTGTTGACGGCCTCCCAGGCGTCTTGGTCTGCGGCGTCCTTGTTCGCCGGCAGGGATTTGGAGGCCTTGCCCCGCTCGTCCACCACCCGCAGACTCAGATCGCCCTGCAACAACACGCGGTAGATACGTGCGCCCACGGTCAGGGTCAGCCCCTGGCTCAGGCCGAAGTCCGGCGTCAATTCATCGCACAGTTCCGCTACGCTGAGCTTGCGCCGCGCAGCCGCGGAGATAAGGGTCCCACGGGCCGCGGAGTGGACCATATCCTTGACCTTCTTCGAGGTCGTGATTTCCTGTACCCGGGCCAGGGCATACAGACTGTCGAGTTCGCCCAACTGCTCGACCGCGATCACCGCACGCTGTTTCTTGGTTTTGCCCCAGGCCATGACCGCCGCGGTCAAGGCATCGACCATGCGATCGTCGGAGCGCCCCGGCAGAAGCTTCAAGGCCCAGCGCAATTTGGGGTCGCCGTCCTGGGCGATCCAGCTGTGCACCACGGCCAGGGCAAGACGCGCCTGCTGCTCAGCGGACACCTGGGCCAGCAATTGTTCCGCCAGGGGCGGCAACGCCGCTTCGGCAGTAGCCGCCAGATGAAAGACTACCCGCACGGCATGCTCGGACAGGGGCTGCAGTTGACCGAGAAAATCCGCTGCCTCGAAGTGCCTGACAGTCGCGGCAATACGTTTGACCTTGGCAGCCTGGGCTTCCAGCGCGGACAGGGACGCTTCGATACTCACTGCAGCGTCACCGGGGATGGCCGGCTCGAGTATGCCGAGTTTCTGCAAGTGGGCCTGCACCGTACTCGCTGCCGCGGCGTCCAACCTGCCCCCGGCCAGCAGCTCGGCGAGCAAGGGACTGGCGGCGGGATCGGGATGAGCCAAGAGAATGTCGCGATAGGCCAACTGCAGATTCTTGGCCTTCTGCTTGAGCCAACCGGCTTCTGCGAAGTCGTTAGGCGCCAGCTTTTTCGCGCAGTTGGCCAAGGTCTCGCGCAGCGCCTTGGAACTGCTGCCGGCCACTACCGTGGCAAGGTGTGGAAGGATGGCCTTGAAGGTTGTGGCATCGAGTATGGGCAACAGATTGCCCAGCTTGACCGGCGTCACCCGCAGCAAGTCATCGGGCCGCGCCGCCAGCAACTCGTGCACCAAAGCGCGATAGGCCTTGCGATTACCCTCGTCGGCGATCAATGGCAATAGCAGAGGAACCATGTCCGGATATTGTTCACGCCAGATGGCTTGGGCGATGTGCGGCTCAAGGTAATAGCCGCCCAGCTCAGTCAGAACCTTGGCAAACAGCATCGGCTCGGCGTGCAGCAATCGCACGAAGCCGGACTCCAGGTGTTTCCACTCGGTTTTGGAGACGTAGCGAGCTAGGCAGATGACATCGACGGCCAACTCTTTCTGCCTCGTTTCGTCGGCCGTTGCCCAGCGCTGCGCAATCAACTCCAAATCGTTGACCGGATAGCGGTCAAACAGCTCCGGATGGGCTTCGAAGAACCCATGCCAGGGCAACCAACGTTGTGTAACCGGCAGTTTCTCGACGCGCTGTTTATAGACCTGCAAGACCTGCTTGCACAGATGCCCGCCCTGTTCGGCCAGGCTGATCAAGTCGGCGTTGTTGGTCAGGCTATTGATCAGTGCTTCCCAGTCGGTACTGTACTCGTAGTCTAACGGTATCCTGGCCTGAAGCCTCAAGGCCTGCGCCCAGTCAATCAGGGCAAGGCACTCTTCCCGGGATATGCCCTCATACCAGAAGTAACCGAACAACCGTGAAACGACGAAACCAGGGCCTTCGCGTTTTGCATTCTGGTCGGCTGACGTCAGAAACGCTTGGGCGATCGCCTGGGCCTCCTGGGAAAAAGCCTGGCTGGGCCGCAGCACCTGACGATCACAATTCAGGCTTATGCCCCGCTGGCAGAACAACCCAAATAGAGGCCGCCACAAGTCGAAATCATGCCACCAGGGAGCCTCATCGCCGCGCAAATGATAAAGCCCATACAGGTCGCGCGTATCGCGTTGCAGGATAAAGGCCCGCACCTCTGCCTGCTCACCCGCGCGCCAACGCGCAACCAGCGCCCGCGCGAAATCGGCGTGGGTAAGCTGACCGTGCAGATTATTCAGCGAGGTGTTGTCGATATCGAGTCCAGTCATCCAAGAGCTCCTAACGGGCAAAGAAAAGAGGGGTGGCGCAGCGCCGAGCTTGTTCGGCACTGTGCCATCGAATCCAAAGCCCGCAACAGCGCCAGTCTGTCCAGTGCCACAACGGCCACTTGACACGCCGTCAACTTAGGTAAGGCACTTAGCCCTTGCCATGCGCCACCGCCGCCTCGCTCAGCTCCTGATGCAGGAACAGCCCCAACTCGCCCGGCTCGAATTGCTGCACGAACAGCGGAATGGCAAAGCCGTAAACGTCCTGCTCGCGCTTGAGCACAAAGGCCAGGGTCAGCCGGGACAGCGAGCGTTGCAGCGCATCCACGCCAATCGGGATGTGCTGGTGCTCGAACAGCTGGACGATATCCGCCAGCCGGGCGCGCCCATGGCAGGCGGTGTAGTAGACGATGATGCGATCCACCCGGCTGGCCGCCTCGTCGTGTACCAGCTGCCCCCAGCCGGCCAGTGCATCCTGAACGGCCTGGGAGCTCAGCGCCTGGGCCAGGTGCTGTTTGCCGATGATCCGCTCGCCGGGTTTCAGCGCTTCCAGGCACTCCTGGCAGATGATCGCCACCAGGTTGGCTCGCTGGCCGCTGGCCTTGACCAGTTGCTCGACCAACCCCGGATCGCCGAACGCCAGGCGCAACCGTGCCAGGGGTACCGTGGCCAGCTCGCGGCAGGCCTCGGCCTCCAGGCCGCCGATGGTGATCATCTCGCCGAAGTTGCGCAGCGGCGACTGGTAGTCCAGCACCGCGGTGGCATACAGGTCCCAGAAGCCGGCGAGCATAAACCAGCAGCGACCCTCTTCACTCAGGGCGCGCAGGGTCGACAGCTGGCGATAGCCGTGCGCGGCCTCGTCGCGAAAGAACAGGTCGGCCTCGTCGATCAGCAAAAACAGGCGCTTGCCGCCATGGGTGGCGCCGAGGTGAGCGATGATCGCCTCCAGGGAGGTTTCCGCGGCCAGGCCGAACTGCAACGCCAGCCGCGGCGCCAGGCGATGATCACGCAGGGACACGTAGTGGCAGACGATATGGGGGTGCCCCTGCAGCCGGCGTTGCACCGCCTTGAGCAGGCTGCTCTTGCCCAACTGGCGCCCACCGACCACCAGGTAATTGGCCGGTTCGCGGTTGAGCACACGCGCCAACATCTGGGCGCGGCCGAAAAAAGCCGCGGGCCGCGCAACGCCACCCCGGGTCTGGTAGGGCGAAATCCGGGTCAGGCGCAACTGGGCGGCCAACAGCCGCAGCAGCACGTCGGCGGATTTGCGCCCCAGCAACCACTGGGTTTGCGCCTCGGCGTCCACCAGCACGAACAGGTTGGCCGAATCGGCGCAAAACTCCGCCAAGGCTTCGCTGTGCTCGCCCGCGATCACCAGCATCACGTCCAGTCCGGTTTGGGCCGCGCGCAGGTGCTGCACCACCGCATCCGCGCTGAGGTCCGCGGTGGCCTGGTAGGCCAGGCAGCGGTCCAGCCCCACCGGCAGGTCATCGCCGAACTGCCATTCCTGGACCTGGCCGGGCAAGGCCCAACCGCTACTGGCCTGGCAACGGGCACCCACCCGCAAGGCCAGGACCCGGCTCCTGGCGTCGGCCGACGCACCGGCGTAGTCCAGGGCGCCCTGCCAATCACTGGGAATGATACCCGCCGCCTGCAGGGTGACCCTCTTGCGCCCCAGCAGGCCGAGCACGCGATCCAGCTGGGTCAGCAGGTAGTAGGGCTGCTTCAGCAAACGGGCCGGTTGGCGCTGGATCGGCACGATCAGGGGGTGACGGTACAGCAGGTACATGGCCGCGATCACCGCCAACAGCACGAAGATCGCCAACCAGTACCAGCCACTGTTGCCTCCGGGAATGGGCAGTGCCTCGCCGCGGCAATTGACCGGCAGGTAACGCAGCGGCAGTGCCGGCAACCCCTGGCTGCAGTGCCATTGCCCACCGCGCGCATCCATGTCCAGGATCATCTGCGTGCCCGCGGCGTCGCCCAGCATATCGAGCTCGCGCATCGTGACGCTCAGCCTGTAGGGAGCCGGCGTGCGAACCACCACCAGGGTCTGGGGCACGTACGCTTCGAACTCGCTCAGGTCCTTGGGCCAGGTGCCGGATTGGCTCACCTCGGTTTCCAGCAGGATGCGCCATTGGTTCACTTCGCTCCACGCATTGACCATGCTGGTCGCACCCAGCACACCGCCACGGGTCAGTGGGTTGTAGAGCGGCATAAACAGGGCGGTCAAGACAAAGAGCGCGGCACTGCCGATCAGGGCGACCCGTCCCCAGTAGCTGCCGAACAGGCCTTCAATCAGTTCTCGCAGCATGCGTCCAGTACCTGATAACCCGCATTACGCACCACCTCGCACCGCCATTGCAGGCGTGCCGCCGTGCCTTCGCCGCGCACGGTAACCAGGTTGCTCCAAAACAGCCGACGCAAGTCGTTGTCCTGCAGATAGGGCCGTGCCCGTCCCAGGTCCTCGGCCTTGAGCAACTCGGCCAGACGATCGCGCCCCTGGGCGGTTTCGGTGATCGGCACGAAGGCCTGCCACAGGCGCCCGCTGCCGGCCAGGAATAGGCTCAGCGCGGGCGCGTCGGCGGCGGATGTGTCGGAATGGTCGCTCAGCCATTGCAGGCCGTCTTCGGCCAGGGCCGGATGCCCGCCACTGAGCGCCAACAACAATTCCAGCTGTGCCTGACTGAAGACCTGCCCGGGACAGCGCCGCTGGCCGATCAGTTTCAGGTCTTGGATACCCAGTTCGGGCCAGTGATTGACCTGGGCGATGTTCAGCAGCGACAGGTCGCCGCTGCGGTACTTCAGGTCGGCCAACCCCTCGCCTCCACACAGCAGCAGGTGCAACCGGCCGCTGTGCATTTCGCTGAGGCTGCGCAGAATGCCCGCCAGGGTTTCGCGCAGCTCGCGGGTACCCTGTTCGAAGCGGCTGACCAGGCAGAAGATCCGCTCGCCGGCCATCAATCGCTGTTCCAACGCCGACTCGAACTCGTAATCCGAACCGACCCCAGCGAAACCGCATTGCCGGCCGATAGCCGTGAAATAGTCGCTGCTCGCCGTGCTGACGCTGTAGGGCGGCTGGATATGCAACACCGCCTGCTCGCCATACAGCGCCCGGGCGCGTTCCAGCAACTCCTGGCGAAACGGCGGCTGGCCCCAGTGCGCCTGGGCCAGCAGCAAACTGATGGGGTAAGGCCGCAAGTTGCCCAACTGCTCGAACAAGCCCTCGATATAGGCGGAGAACGGGCACTCGCTTGAACTGGACTCCAGGGGGAACTCCAGTTCGAATCCCGCGGCGCTGAACAGACGATTGGTCTCGACTTCTGTCAGGCGCAGGTAACGCGCGCAATCGAGCAGACGATTGCGGTTTTTCGGGCTGGGTAACGACAAACCATTGCGCCAGTTATTCACCGCCTCCCGGCTGATGCCGATTTCCGCGGCAACGCCGGCCGCGCTGGCACGGATACGGCGCATATAGAGCACCAGCAATTGGGCAAACAGGTCTGGGGTCATGGCGCCAACGACTCAAAGCGAAGAAATACTCGAACGAGAACACGTAACGCCAAGGCCGAAGCCCCGGCGTTACGCGAGCAGATGCAGTCGCAGGTTTTTATCAACAGACCCGCGGATCAATTGCAGAATATTTTGATATTATCCTTGGTGTCCTGAATCACTTCCTGCGCTTGACTGGCTTCCATTTTTTCCACTTTACCGGTAGCCGGGTTGATACCCTGTACCCCTTCACGTTCGTATTGCTTGAGACGTTCCTTATAGCGTTCGCACATGGCCTTATCGTCCGCGCTGACAGTCGCGGAAAATGCCGTCAGCAGGGTCATGGCTGCAAGAAAACCTATCCCATACTTCTTCATAAACATCCCTTCTCAGTTTTAAATGCAAGGTTTCGTCGATTCCGACAAATGCGGTTCAACAGTAATGGCTGTCGATAAGCTCGACCAGTGCCTTGGGCAAGTAAAGAAAATTACCCATGTCATCATCTTCGTTCTGCAAGAAGGCTCCTGAACCGTGGATTTTGCACAAGGCGGTGAAGTTATTCAAAATACTCTGCTCGACCCAGTCGGACTCATGAGAACAATCGAACCGATAGGCCTTACCTTGACAAGAAAAGGTCAGCACCTCGATCTCGGTGACTGCGTCGTAATTTGACTGCAGCCCATCGAGCTCTATCTCGCCCTGGGTAGCGTTGACAAAGGCTTGCAGCAGCTGCAAATAAGCCGACTTGCCCTCGATGCATTCACCGTCAAACAGCACCTGCCGAGTGGGTGCATGCTCGGCAATGCACTCGAACAGCGAATACAGCTCGCCTTGATAACCTTTATCGCTGGGAACCGCATGCTCGGGAATCATGAACCCATGCTGTGCAAAGGCAGACTGTATCGCTTGAACATCCATACACAACTCCCATGAGTCTACATACCTACTGCGTATCAATACCCAGGCACGCTGCGATATAGCTCAGCGCCCGCTTTTCGTCCCTGCTGATCCGGCTGCCGAAGCCCAGAAAGCCGCCAGAGGCCTGGGCAATGTCCCTGCCCACGCGGAACAACGCCTGCTTGAAGGCTTCGGCCTGTTCGGCGGGCATGCGGTTCTCGACTATGGTGCGAATCCGGTTGAGCTCGGCCTGATAATCGAGGCACTGCTGCCCCAGGCCGGTCGCCATGGCCGGAATGTCGTCGATGATATTGGTGACTATGCGGGTCAGCAACGGATTGCTGTAGGTCTCCGCCTCGGTCAGCAGTTTGATGAAAGCCAGCAGTTCTTTCTTGTCGATCTTGCCGTCCGCCGCGGCCACCATGAAAAACACCAGAAAAGGCGCACGCTTGAGCGCCTCGAACTCGATACCACTGAACGCGGTGTTTTCTTCCCCCTGGTGATCGGCGCTGACTCCGGCCTGCTCGGTGTAGTGGGTATTCCACAGCAACGCGCCGTATTCATGGGCCTCGCGTCCGTCGAAGAAGGCTTCGGTAATATCGCCAATCCGTTGCGTATCGATACCGTCGAAACTATTGATTTTCAAGCGGTGCACGGCAAAGCCTTGTTGGTGCCTGGCATTGCGATAGGGCACCAGGTACTGGATAACTTTGGCCGGATCCTCGGCGAAGCGGATGTCCACCAGCAGGCAATCGGTCTTGCCGCTCTCCAGCGTCACCAGCGCGTCGCGAATAAACACTGCGCCAAGCTCATCGTCTTCGAGCGTGTTCAAGCTGTGGTGCCCCTGCGCCATGGCTTCCACCGAGCCCATGGCAAGGCGGAGCATGCGGCGGCTTTGATCGGTTTTCAGCTTGCCGACGATGGGGACCAGGATCTCGCCCGATGCAACGCCACACAGGGCATGCGCCGCATAATATCCAGCCATTTTCATTACAGCTTCCATACAGCGCTCCCCAAACAGGGTTCTCACTCGTTATTTTTAAAGACCCAATGCGAGGGCTCTTCCCAATAGTGCGTACGGCTTACGCTCAGCCGCTGGGCTCAACATCGAACTTCAAGTGCGTAGGGAGGTAGCCAAGTGCTTGGTCGATCACACTCCTGCTGGCACCGTGAAGAAAAAGTCCTGTACCGCCGTGAATCTGCAGCAGTACATCGAGCTCGGAAAAGCCGAGGAACAAGCTGCCCGCGCTATCGTAGCCAAGGATCGCAGCGGCCATTTTTTCTTCGTTGTTTTGTGGTTCGTCTCGATAACCGATCCCACGGTTGCTATAAAAATGTACGAAGTTGTTCCAGATCAAATCAGCCAAGGCGTGTTCACCTATCGGCTGGAAGTAATCGACCTGCTCGCCGGCGGGGACCAGGATGTAGGCGTCGCCCTGTCCTGTCAGCGCATCAACCACCAGCATGTCCGAGGCATGGCGCTGTTCAAGACGGTCACGGATAGAGCGCCCCTGACAGAACGCAGTGTCCGCCGCACTGGGGCTGACGCTTGAAACCTGCTGGTAAAAATCCGTGAGAAGCGATATGTCGCAATCTTCCGCGCGCGCCAGACGCAGACTCTCGAAGGTATCGCCCGACTGGTTGTAGGCCATGCCCCAGAAGCTCGACAATTCATGGCGGGCAATCGTAGGCGGCACCTGGTTCACTGAACATTCGCGCAGTAGATCGTCGGTGATAGGGCGCGAGGGCTGAATGTCCGGCGTATCGAGGTGATCCTGATCGAGGATTTCCAACATCATGTTGAGTAGCTCGTAATGCACGCTCATGAAGGCTCTCTGTTTACCGTGGTTCGGCGCCCAGTGTCGGTGTTCTCTTGCCCGTCTTGCAGCCCCAAGTTGTCAAGGCGATAACGCTGGCACTGGACAGAACGTCAAGTACGCCCCGCTGCACAGTGTCTGGCTTTATCGAGGCACTGCCCTGTGGCCCCTCAGTTGGCGGGCGGTTATGGCCCCCCGAACATGAGCAGTACTCATAAAAAATCGCGCCTGCTGCAAAATTGCGCAGCTTTGTTATCATCGCTCATCATTTATTTCCGCTTTCCGGTAACCCTTCGCCATGTCCCAGCCCCTGACCGATCGCTCCGCCCGCCTCCTCGCGTTCCAGCGCGCCCTGAAGCAACGCATCCTGATCCTCGACGGCGGCATGGGCACCATGATCCAGAGCTACAAACTGGAGGAAGAGGATTACCGCGGCGCACGCTTCGCCGACTGGCCGAGCGACGTGAAGGGCAACAACGACCTGTTGATCCTCAGCCGTCCCGACGTGATCGGCGCCATCGAAAAGGCCTACCTGGACGCCGGCGCCGATATTCTGGAAACCAACACCTTCAACGCCACCCAGGTGTCCCAGGCCGACTACGGCATGGAGGCGCTGGTCTACGAGCTGAACGTCGAAGGCGCGCGCCTGGCGCGTCGGGTCGCCGATGCCAAATCCCTGGAAACCCCGGACAAGCCGCGTTTCGTCGCCGGCGTCCTGGGCCCGACCAGCCGCACCTGCTCCCTGTCGCCGGACGTGAACAACCCCGGCTACCGTAACGTGACCTTCGACGAACTGGTGGAGAACTACAGCGAGGCCACCCGTGGCCTGATCGAGGGCGGCGCGGACCTGATCCTGATCGAGACCATCTTCGATACCCTGAATGCCAAGGCGGCGATCTTCGCAGTGCAGGGCGTGTTCGAGGAGTTGGGCGTTGAGCTGCCGATCATGATTTCCGGCACCATCACCGACGCCTCCGGCCGCACCCTGTCCGGGCAGACCACCGAGGCATTCTGGAACTCGGTGCGTCACGCCAAGCCGATCTCCGTGGGGCTGAACTGCGCCCTGGGCGCCAAGGACCTGCGCCCCTACTTGGAAGAGCTGTCCACCAAGGCCGACACCTTCGTCAGCGCCCACCCCAATGCCGGCCTGCCGAATGCCTTTGGCGAATACGACGAGCTGCCCGGCGAAACCGCGGCGGTGATCGAGGAGTTCGCCCAGAGCGGCTTTCTGAATATCGTCGGCGGCTGCTGCGGCACCACCCCGGGGCATATCCGGGCCATCGCCCAAGCGGTGGCCAAGTACCCGCCGCGGGCCATTCCGGAGATCCCCAAGGCCTGTCGCCTGTCCGGCCTGGAACCCTTCACCATCGACCGTGACTCGCTGTTCATCAACGTCGGCGAGCGCACCAACATAACCGGTTCCGCCCGCTTCGCCCGGCTGATCCGCGAGGACAATTACACCGAGGCCCTGGAAGTCGCCCTGCAGCAGGTGGAAGCCGGCGCCCAGGTGATCGACATCAACATGGACGAGGGCATGCTGGATTCGAAGAAGGCCATGGTGACCTTCTTGAACCTGATCGCCGGCGAGCCGGACATCTCCCGCGTGCCAATCATGATCGACTCCTCCAAGTGGGAGGTGATCGAGGCCGGTCTCAAGTGCATCCAGGGCAAGGGCATCGTCAACTCGATTTCCATGAAGGAAGGCGTCGAGCAGTTCAAGCAGCAGGCGCGGCTGTGCAAGCGCTACGGCGCCGCCGTGGTGGTGATGGCCTTCGACGAAGCCGGCCAGGCCGATACCGAGGCGCGCAAGAAGGAAATCTGCAAGCGCAGCTACGACATCCTGGTGGACGAAGTGGGCTTCGCCCCGGAAGACATCATCTTCGACCCGAACATCTTCGCCATCGCCACCGGCATCGAGGAGCACAACAACTACGCGGTCGACTTTATCAACGCCTGCGCCTATATCCGCGACGAACTGCCCCACGCCCTGACCTCGGGCGGGGTGTCCAACGTGTCGTTCTCCTTCCGCGGCAACAATCCGGTGCGCGAAGCGATCCACTCGGTGTTCCTGTACTACGCGATCAAGAACGGCCTCTCCATGGGCATAGTCAACGCCGGCCAGCTGGAGATCTACGACCAGATCCCCCAGGAACTGCGCGACTGCGTCGAGGACGTGGTGCTCAACCGCACGGCCAACGGTACCGACGCCCTGCTGGCGATCGCCGATAAATACAAGGGCGACGGCAGCGTCAAGGAAGCCGAGACCGAAGAATGGCGTGGCTGGGACGTCGACAAGCGCCTGGAGCATGCCCTGGTCAAGGGCATCACCACCCATATCATCGAGGACACCGAAGCGTCGCGGCAGCGCTTCAAGCGCCCCATCGAGGTGATCGAAGGCCCGCTGATGTCCGGAATGAATATCGTCGGCGACCTGTTCGGCTCGGGGAAGATGTTCCTGCCCCAGGTGGTCAAGTCCGCCCGGGTGATGAAGCAGGCCGTGGGGCACCTGATCCCTTTTATCGAGCTGGAAAAAGGCGACAAGCCCGAAGCCAAGGGCAAGATCCTGATGGCCACGGTCAAGGGCGACGTGCACGACATCGGCAAGAACATCGTCGGCGTGGTGCTGGGCTGCAACGGCTACGACATCGTTGACCTGGGCGTGATGGTGCCGGCGGAGAAGATCCTGCAGACCGCCATCGCCGAGAAATGCGACATCATCGGCCTGTCCGGGCTGATCACCCCGTCCCTCGACGAAATGGTCCACGTGGCCCGCGAGATGCAGCGCCAGGGCTTTACCCTGCCCCTGATGATCGGCGGCGCCACCACCTCCAAGGCCCACACGGCGGTGAAGATCGAGCCCAAGTACCAGAACGACGCGGTGATCTACGTCACCGACGCCTCCCGCGCCGTGGGCGTGGCCACCCAGCTGCTGTCCAAGGAGCTCAAGGCCGGCTTCGTCGAGCGCACCCGCCTGGAATATATCGAGGTGCGCGAGCGCACCGCCAACCGCAGCGCCCGCACCGAGCGCCTGAGCTATGCCGCCGCGGTGGCCAACAAGCCGACATTCGACTGGGCCAGCTACCGGCCGACGGTACCGACCTTTACCGGCGTCAAGGTGCTAGAAGACATCGACCTGGCGACCCTGGCCGAGTACATAGACTGGACGCCGTTCTTTATCTCCTGGGACCTGGCCGGCAAATACCCGCGCATCCTCACAGACGAAGTGGTCGGCCAGGCCGCCACCGACCTGTTCAAGGATGCCCAGGTCATGCTGAAAAAGCTGATCGACGAGAAGCTGATCAGCGCCCGGGCCGTATTCGGCTTCTGGCCGACCAACCAGGTACAGGACGACGACCTGGAGCTCTACGGCGACGACGGCCAGCCGCTTGCCCGCCTGCATCACTTGCGCCAGCAGACCATCAAGCCCGACGGCAAGCCGAACTTCTCCCTCGCCGACTTCGTCGCGCCCAAGGACAGCGGCGTGATCGACTACGTCGGTGGTTTTATCACCACCGCCGGCATCGGCGCTGAGGAAGTGGCCAAGGCCTACCAAGACGCGGGCGACGACTACAACTCGATCATGGTCAAGGCCCTGGCCGACCGCCTGGCCGAGGCCTGCGCCGAATGGCTGCACCTGCAGGTGCGCACGCACTACTGGGGCTATGACAAGGACGAGGCGCTGGACAACGAGGCGCTGATCAAGGAGCAGTACAAGGGCATCCGCCCCGCTCCCGGCTACCCGGCCTGCCCGGACCACACCGAGAAAGGCACCCTGTTCGAGCTGCTGAATCACAACCAGCAAAGCGGGGTGTTCCTCACCGAACACTACGCCATGTTCCCGGCCGCCTCGGTCAGCGGCTGGTACTTCGCCCATCCCCAGGCCCAGTACTTCGCCGTGGGCAAGGTCGACAAGGACCAGGTCGACAGTTATACCGCCCGCAAGGGCCAGGACCTGAGCGTCAGCGAGCGCTGGCTGGCGCCGAACCTGGGGTATGACAACTAGGGCCTGTTGACATTAATCTCGCGAGTCGCGTTGCCGCGAAGAAGGGTTCCAGGCAAGGCGCGGAACGCCGGCAATGGTCATTCCCTTGCCCAGTTTCGCAACGCCGAATGAGGCCCTTATTTGCGCAACCCGCAGGGCCTGACCTGTTTTGATGCGATAAGGCGTTACTCATCGCTCGCTCTGAAACGCCCAATGTTGCGTTTCATGCCGGGCCTGGTTTCTAAACAGCTTCCGGTACCGGTTCCGGCGCGGCCGTGCGGGTAGTGTCCACAGGCCTAGAGCATTTTCAGGAAAGGTTTGACTGCATTTGGGCGTCTGTCCGCGTGGGTTACGCCGCGCGCTGAGTGCGGCGTGGTTTGCCAGATCGGCTTACAGCAATATAGTCATACGCTTAAAGCGCTGGCTTCACTGACAAAGACCGACTGAAGCCAACCTTTTAGCTTAATCATCAGATCCACAAAGGCGATAAACCCGTATGAACGATGACACCACAATGCTTCTTGCCGCATCATTTGAACTGGGCGTGCCCATTACCCTCGCCCTGATAGCCGCGCTGAGACCCACCCTCAGAAAGTGGATCGTTGTCGTACTGGGTTCTATCACACCACTCTTACTCTTCTATGTCGTCACGGGCATACGCTACTTCGCTTTCACGGATACAGGCGCAGCCCTTGCTTTTGAGCCAATGTGGGCCATGAGTTTCGTTCCGTATATTGCGTGTCTTGCCATCGGCTGCGCCATCGCTATGGTTCGCGTACCCCGTGGCTTGTCCGCCAGGTACATCCTTGGCCTGATTCCAACCGCCGTGACAGCGGTTGTCCTGGGCATTTTCATGCTGCAATAACACCGCCTTGCCGTCCCCACTGATTTCGACTTCATCATGGGGCACAGGCAGGTGCATCACCGCCGCCTGAATTCGCGCCTTCACCCTGAAGATTCTTGTCCGGTAGTGGGTGGCTTCTCCGACTCCATCGGCCTGCTTTTTGCGGATCACCATCTACAAGGCCGAGCTATCAAGATCAGGCACAGCAGGCTGGCCCCTTGCCCGGACCAGCGCTTCAGCTCAGCTGCAGGACCACACGCCCGCGGCTCGGACAGGTCTCCATATAACGGTGCGCCGCGACGAAGTCATCGAAGGCGAAGACCCGGTCCACCTGGGGCAGCACAGCCCGGTCACGGGTCAGCTGGTTGATGGCCTCCAGGGCCCGGGCCACGGCGGCTTCGTCCTGGGAAATGCCCAGTTCCGGTTTGCCGGTGAAGTTGCCGATGCAGTGCACGAAGAACTGGATATTCTTCTGGAACGCCGCGCAAGCGGGGAACGGCGTCTGATTGCCGCCCTGCAGGCCATAGAGCACCAGGCGCCCACGGGTGGCTAGCACATCGCCGAGCAGGCACATCTGCGGACCGCCCAGGCCATCGAGTACCACATCGACGCCGCGGCCTTCGGTGAACTTGCCGACCTGCTGCACCAGGTCCTGCTCTTCGGTGACTATGACTTTATCGGCGCCCATGGCCAGCAGGTACTCGCGATCCTCGGCCTGCTTGGTCGAGGCAATCACCCGGGCGCCCAGGGCCTTGGCCACCTGGATGGCGGCGGGACCGGAGCAGTGACTGCCGTCGGTGACCAGCACGCTCTCGCCCGGCTGCAGTCGCGCCAATTCGGCATAGGCCAGGTAGGCCACCAGCATCGGGGTGTAATGCGCGCAGGCCTGCACCGGCGTCAGGACATCCGGATAGCGGGTCAGGCAACTGCGGGGCAGCAACACCTGTTCGCCATAGGCCGGGTATTGGTTGGCGCTGTGGGCCGGAAAGCTGGCGACCTTGTCGCCCACGGCCAAGTCATCGACGCCTTCGCCGACCGCCAGCACCACACCCGCCAATTCATGGCCCAGACCCGCGGGTAACCGGGCCTGGGTCGGCGCCAGGTTCTGCCGCCACAAGACATCGTGCCAGCTGACGCCGATGGCCTCGACCTGCACCTGCACCTCGCCCGGGCCGGGCCGGGCGCAGGACAGCGCTTCGCTTTTAAGCACTTCGGCGGGGCCGAACTGATTGAACCGAATCATGCGGGACATCGCTAAACCTCATTGGTGGATCCCTATGGCCATGGACTCTATCTGGGCTTTGTGAGCAACACCACCCGCTCCCATCGATAGTTCACATAAACCCCAGTGATGCACAGACTTGACGTTCGCCTCGCAGCGCTTCAGCCTCTGCGCCAGGGTTATCGAGAGAAGCCGTATGAACCGTAACGACCTGCGCCGCGTCGACCTCAATCTGCTGATCGTCTTCGAGACCCTGATCCATGAACGCAGCGTGACCCGCGCGGCGGAGAAGCTGTTTCTTGGCCAGCCGGCCATCAGCGCCGCCCTCGCCCGCCTGCGCAGCCTGTTCGACGACCCGCTGTTCGTGCGCACGGGTCGCAGCATGGAACCCACGGCCCGCGCCCAGGAGATCTTCCTGCTGCTGACTCCGGCCCTGGACTCGATCTCCACGGCCGTCAGCAAGGCCCAGGCGTTCGACCCCGCAACGGCCCAGACCGTATTCCGCGTGGGCCTGTCGGACGATGTCGAATTCGCCCTGCTGCCACCTTTATTGCGGCGCATACGCGCCGAAGCGCCGGGCGTGGTGCTGGTGGTGCGCCGGGCCAATTACCTATTGATGCACGGCTTGCTCGCCTCCGGGGAAATCTCCGTGGGCGTCAGCTACACCGAGGAGCTACCGGCCAATGCCAAGCGCAAGACCTTGAGGCGCAGCCAGCCACGCCTGTTGCGCGCCGACTCGGTGCCCGGCCCCCTGAGCCTGGACGATTACTGCGCCCGCCCCCATGCCCTGGTGTCCTTCGCCGGCGACCTGGGGGGCTTTATTGACGATGAGTTGGCCAAGATCGGCAAGAGCCGCAAGGTGGTGTTGGCCGTGCCGCAGTTCAACGGCCTGGGCAGCCTGCTGGCCGGCACCGATATTATCGCCACGGTGCCGGACTATGCCGCCGAGGTGCTGATCGCCGCGGGCGGGCTGCGCGCCGAAACGTTGCCGATCGAGGCGCCCAGCTTCGAGATGTCCATGGCCTGGCGCGGCGCCCAGGACAACGATCCGGCCGAGCGCTGGCTGCGCTCGCGCATCCAGATGTTTATCGGCGATCCGGACAGCCTGCTTTAGGGCCTGTGGACACTACCCGCGCGGCCGCACCGGTACCGGAACCGGTTTTGAAACGCCCCCCCGCATGAAGCACGCCGTTAGGTGCTTCCGAACGAAGCACGTTTACTACCCTATCGCATCAAAACAGGCCCTAGGGCCCTGCCTCGAGGCCCTATAAACGAAGCGCACGCGGACTAGGGCTGCGAGTCGGGCCTGCCGGCCCATGCAAGCCCCTACCTTGTAGAAGCCTTGGCAAACAGCCATCAACGGCGCGGCGAAGCCGTCCTCATCACTCCCGCTGATATTCAACTTCGCGCTATTCGATTCGTTGACGGCCCTTGCGCGCAGCAGACTGCCCCGCATTGTCAAAACGGATTCGCGGAGTTTTCCCATGGAACAGTCACATTCCCCCTTGCGTTTACCCCTGGCCCTGGTCGCATTGCTGGTGCTCGGCGGCTGCGGGCCCAGCCCCCAGGCCACCGATGCCGCGCCGACTACCCAGGTCAGCGTCGCCCAGGTCCTGCAACAGCCGATCACCGAATGGGACGAGCTGACTGGGCGCCTGGAAGCGCCGCAAACCGTGGCGGTACGCCCCCGGGTGTCGGGCCTGGTGGACAAGGTGGCCTTTGTCGAAGGCTCCCAGGTCAAGCAGGGCGATTTGCTGTTCCAGATCGACCCACGGCCCTTCGAGGCCACCGTACGGGGCCTCGAGGCCCAGCTGCAGCAAGCCCGCGCCGGCTTGAGCCGGGCCGCCAACGAGGCCCGCCGGGGCGAGCGGCTGCGCAGCAGCAATGCCATCTCCGCCGAGCTTGCCGACGCCCGTTCCAGCGCCGCCCAGGAAGCCCGCGCCGGAGTGGCGGCCATTCAGGCCCAGCTCGAAGCCGCGCGCCTGGACCTGAGCTTCACCCGCGTCACCGCGCCCATCGATGGCCAGGTAGGCCGGGCCGAGATCACCGCCGGCAACCTGGTCAACGCCGGCCAGACCCTGCTGACCCACCTGGTGTCCACCGACCGGGTCTATGCCTACTTCGATGCCGACGAGCGCATCTACCTCAAGTACCGCGAGCTGAGCCGCCAGGGCCAACGCGGCGCCAGCAGCCCGGTGTACCTGGGTCTGGCCGACGAAACCGGCCACCCGCACCTGGGGCAGATGGACTTTATCGACAATCAGCTCAACCCCCAGACCGGCACCATCCGCGGCCGCGCGGTCTTCGATAACCGGGACGGACGTTTCACCCCCGGCCTCTATGCGCGCCTCAAGCTGGTCGGCAGCGCCGCTTACGCCGCGGTGCTGATCCACGACGAAGCCGTGGGCACCGACCTGGGCAAGAAGTTCGTCCTGGTCCTGGCCGCGGACGGCACCCTGGAGTACCGCGCCGTGGAACTGGGTCCCAAACTCGAAGGCCTGCGCATCGTGCGCAGCGGCCTGGCCAAGGACGAACGCATCGTGGTCAAGGGCCTGCAACGGGTCCGCCCTGGCATGCCGGTCGAGGCCCAGACCATCCCCATGGCCAGCGAAGCGACCCTGGCCGCCCTGCTCGAGCAGCGCCAGGCCGTCGAGGCCGCCGTCCCACCCAGAGCCGTCGCTCCGTCCAGCGTGGTGCAACAGCTCGACACCACCGCTGCGCCACGCGGTTAAGGGAATCCAGCCATGAACTTCTCCCAATTCTTTATCCAGCGGCCGATCTTCGCCGCGGTGCTCTCGCTGATCATCCTGATCGGCGGGGCCATTTCGCTGTTCCAGCTGCCGATCAGCGAATACCCGGAAGTGGTGCCGCCCACCGTAGTCGTTCGCGCCAATTTCCCCGGTGCCAACCCCAAGGTCATAGGTGAAACCGTTGCCTCGCCGCTCGAACAGGCGATTACCGGTGTCGAAGGCATGCTGTATATGTCCTCGCAAGGCACGGCCGACGGCAAGATGACCCTGACGCTGACCTTCGCCCTCGGCACTGACCTGGACAAAGCCCAGGTACAGGTGCAGAACCGTGTAACCCGTACCATGCCAACCCTGCCCACCGAAGTGCAGCGCCTCGGTGTGACCGTCGACAAGGCCTCGCCCGACCTGACCATGGTCGTGCACCTGACCTCGCCAGACGACCGCTACGACATGCTCTACCTGTCCAACTACGCCGCGCTCAACGTCAAGGATGAGCTCGCGCGCCTGGATGGCGTGGGTGATGTGCAGCTGTTCGGCCTCGGCAACTATTCGCTGCGCGTCTGGCTCGATCCGAACAAGGTGGCCTCGCGCAACCTGACTGCTGCGGACGTGGTCAACGCCATCCGCGAGCAGAACCGCCAGGTCGCCGCCGGCTCCCTGGGTGCGCCACCCTCGGATGCGGGCAACAGCTTTCAGTTGTCGATCAACACCCAGGGTCGCCTGATCAGTGAGGAAGAGTTCGAGAACATCATCATTCGTGCCGGTGAGAATGGAGAAATCACCCGACTGAAAGACATCGCGCGGATCGAGCTGGGTTCCAGCCAGTACGCCCTGCGCTCACTGTTGAACAACAAACCAGCGGTGGCGATTCCGGTATTCCAGCGCCCTGGCTCCAATGCCATCGCCATCTCGGATGCGGTGCGTGCACGCATGGCCGAGTTGAAACAGAACTTCCCCCAGGGCGTGGACTACGAAATCGTCTACGACCCGACCATCTTCGTCCGTGGCTCGATCGAAGCGGTGGTCCATACCCTGCTCGAGGCTATCGTGCTGGTGGTGCTGGTGGTGATCCTGTTCCTGCAGACCTGGCGTGCGTCGATCATTCCCCTGGTCGCCGTGCCGGTGTCGTTGATCGGCACCTTCGCCGTGATGCATATGTTCGGCTTCTCGCTCAATGCCCTGTCGCTCTTCGGCCTGGTGCTGGCCATCGGCATCGTGGTGGACGACGCCATTGTCGTGGTGGAGAACGTCGAGCGTAATATCGGCATGGGCAAGACCCCGGTCGAGGCCACGAAGCAGGCGATGAAGGAAGTCACCGGACCGATCGTCGCCACCGCCCTGGTGCTGTGCGCCGTGTTCGTGCCGACGGCCTTCATCTCCGGGCTTAGCGGGCAGTTCTATCAGCAGTTCGCCCTGACCATCGCGATTTCCACGGTCATCAGCGCGTTCAACTCCCTGACCCTGTCCCCGGCCCTGGCCGCGGTGTTGTTGCGCAGTCACGATGCACCCAAGGACGGTTTTTCCAAGTTGCTCGACAGGTTGTTCGGCCGTTGGTTGTTCAAACCGTTCAACCGCGCGTTCGACCGCGCCAGCCATGGCTATGTCGGCACGGTGAAGCGCGTACTGCGCGGCAGCGGTATCGCCCTGGTCATCTACGCGGGCTTGATGGGCCTGACCTACCTGGGCTTTGCCACTACGCCGAGCGGCTTCGTACCGGCGCAGGACAAGCAATATCTGGTGGCCTTCGCGCAACTGCCGGACGCCGCGACCCTGGATCGCACCGAAGAGGTGATCAAGAGGATGTCGGACATCGCCGGTAAACACCCCGGCGTGGAAAACACCATCGCCTTCCCCGGGCTGTCGATCAATGGGTTCACCAACAGTCCGAACAGCGGCATCGTCTTCGTCGCGCTGAAAGACTTCGATCAGCGCCAGGACGAGAGCATGTCCGCCGGGGCCATTGCCGCCGAGCTCAACGGTCAGTTCGCCGGTATTCAGGAAGCTTATCTGGCGATCTTCCCGCCACCACCGGTGCAGGGATTGGGCACCATCGGCGGCTTCCGCCTGCAGGTGCAGGACCGTGGCAACCTCGGGTATGACGAGCTGTATCTGCAGACCCAGAACGTCATCGCCAAGGCGCGCCAACTGCCGGAGCTGGACCCGATGTCGGTGTTCACCAGTTATCAGGTCAACGTGCCGCAGATCGATGCGGCCATCGATCGTGAAAAAGCCAAGACCCATGGCGTGGCGATCAGCGACATCTTCGACACCATGCAGATCTACCTCGGTTCGCTATACGCCAACGACTTCAACCGTTTTGGCCGTACCTATCAGGTCAACGTGCAGGCCGAGCAGCAGTTCCGCCTGGAGCCGGAGCAGATCGGCCAGCTCAAGGTGCGTAACGACCGTGGCGAAATGGTCCCGCTGTCGGCCTTCCTCAAGGTCAGCGCCAGCTCAGGTCCGGATCGGGTGATGCACTACAACGGCTTGCTCACCGCCGAAATAAACGGTGCCGCCGCTCCGGGTTACAGCTCCGGCCAGGCAGAGGCCGCCATGGCCAAGCTGCTGCAGGACGAGTTGCCCAACGGCATGAGCTTCGAGTGGACCGACCTGACCTACCAGCAGATCCTGGCAGGTAACAGCGCGATCTTCGTCTTCCCGCTTTGCGTGCTACTGGCCTTCCTGGTGCTGGCCGCCCAGTACGAGAGCTGGAGCCTGCCGCTGGCGGTGATCCTGATCGTGCCCATGACCCTGCTTTCAGCTATTACCGGGGTGATCCTGGCGGGCGGCGACAACAACATCTTCACCCAGATCGGCCTGATCGTACTGGTGGGATTGGCCTGCAAGAACGCCATTCTGATCGTTGAATTCGCCAAGGAAAAACAGGAAGAAGGCATGGACCGCATGAGCGCGGTGCTGGAAGCCTGCCGCCTGCGCCTGCGGCCGATTCTGATGACCAGCTTCGCCTTTATCATGGGCGTGGTGCCCCTGGTGCTGTCCAGCGGCGCCGGCGCCGAGATGCGCCATGCCATGGGTGTGGCGGTATTCTCCGGGATGCTCGGGGTGACCTTCTTCGGCCTGCTGCTGACGCCGCTGTTCTACCTGCTGATCCGCGCCTTCGTCGAGCGTCGCGAAGCCAGGCAGGCCGCCCGCGGGCTGGAGGTGCCGGCATGAGCCCGCTCATTCAGCTGAAAACCCTGGCCCTGGCGCCGTTGCTGTTGTTGGCCGCCTGCGCCGTCGGCCCGGATTACCGCGCACCGCAGACCACGCCCGCCAAGCTGGGCGCTCTGCAAACCCCTGGGGCCGGCTACGACCTGGGCCGCTTCGAGGCCAGCTGGTGGCAGCAGTTCGACGACCCGATCCTGGACCGCCTGGTGCAGCAGTCCCTGCAGGAGAACCGCCAGCTGCGCGTGGCCTTCGCCCGTCTGCAGGCGGCGCGGGCGATTCGCGACGACACGGCCAATGACCGCATTCCGACCGTCACCAGCCGCGCCAGCAGCCAGCAGGGCAAGGCCCAGCAGCCGGGCATCAGCGAGCAGCGGGTCAAGTCAGAACGCTATGACCTCGGTCTGGACATGCTCTGGGAAGTGGACCTCTTCGGTCGCCTGCAGCGCCAGCTGGAAGCCAGCGAAGCCGAGCAGGAAATCGCCGAGGCCGACTACTACCAGCTGCAGATCAGCCTGATCGCCGAACTGGTCGACGCCTATGGCGAACTGCGCGGGGCCCAGTTGCGCGAGCGCATCGCCCGCAGCAACCTGAAGAACCAACAGGACTCCCGCGGCCTGACCGAGCAGTTGCGCGAAGCCGGCATCGGCAGCGAACTGGACGTGTTGCGCGCCGACGCCCGCCTGGCCGCCATCGAGGCCAGCCTGCCGCAGCTGCAGGCCCTGCAGAGCCGTGCCGGCAATCGCATCGCCACCCTGCTCGGCCAGCGCGTGGACGACTTGAGCATCGACCTGAGCCCGCGCTACCTGCCGGCCATCGCCACGGCCCTGCCCATCGGCGACCCCGGCGAGCTGCTGCGCCGTCGTCCCGATGTACGCAGCGCCGAACGCCGCCTGGCCGCGGCCACGGCAAATATCGGCGTGGCCACCGCGGACCTGTTCCCGCGGGTCAGCCTCAGCGGTTTTCTCGGCTTCACCGCCGGCCGCGGCTCGGCCATCGGCTCGTCCGCCGCCCGGGCCTGGGGCCTGGGACCGAGCATCACCTGGGCGGCCTTCGACCTGGGCAGCGTACGGGCACGGATCCGCGGCGCCGATGCCGAGGCCCAGGGCGCCCTGGCCGGCTACGAGCAGCAGGTGCTGCTGGCCCTGGAAGAAACCCGTAACGCCTTCAGCGACTACGGCAAACGTCAGGAACAGCTGCTCGCCCTGCTGCGGCAAAGCGAAGCCAGCCGCGCAGCGGCGGCCCAGGCCAGCATCCGCTACCGCGAAGGCAGCGTGGACTTTCTGGTGCTGCTGGATGCCGAGCGCGAACGCCTGGCCGCCGAGGACGCCCAGGCCCAGGCCGAAGTCGAGCTGTACCGCGGCATCGTCGCCCTCTACAAGGCCCTCGGCGGCGGTTGGCAGACCCAAGGAATCGAAATGACCGCTCGTTGAAACCGTCCCCTGTTAACCCTGGTCGGCCCCTTGCCGACGACCACGCCCCGCGATCAGTTGCTCCTTGATCGCGGGGTTTTTTTAGGTTTTGCTCAGCGGCGGACGATCCGGCCAATCGCGACTGGGACAGTTGCCGGTACAGCTGTGGCAGCCGCAGGTGCAGTTGCTGCGGTTGGCGCATCAGCGGTGTAGGGTGGATGACGTCTTGTTCATCCACCATCGCGATGGGGTGGATGGATAAAGCGCCAGCATGCGCCCCACGAAATCTCAGGCCTTGCAGGTAAACACAGGCTCTACCCGTAACAGGCGGGTCGAGGCCACCTCTCCAGGTAGTGCTCCAGGCGGCGCAGGACCTTGCCGAGCTTGACCACCTGGACCGCCAGTGAAGGCCACTTTATCGCGGGCATGAAAAAACCCGCCGAAGCGGGTTTTTGCCGATCGTGCCCGACATCCTTGTCGAGTGGCCATCCTGGCCTGATCTGCCTGAGCGCATCCTGCGCTTCAGTCGTGGGGCCAAGATTACTGACTCCACCGGGGTCAGGCCAGAGTGAATCACCGCGAGACTATGTAAGCCTTTGGCTAGTACTCAGCTCGACAACTCGCTCAGCCGTTGCTGGGCGACGGCGTCGAAGGCCACGTAGAGGCGCTCGGCATCCTGGCTTTTAAGGGTTTTGGTGCTCTCCAGGCCCAGGACGAAGCCCTCGGCCTTGGCCGCGGCCCTGTCGACCTGCGCCCGGGTGCTGGCCTGGGTAATGGCCTCCAGCAGTTTTTCGGCGGGTTGGGCCGCGCCTTTGGGGAGGGTCAGTCCATCGATGCTCATGGGTTCACCAGCGAATACGGGCATGCAGGGTAACGGTAAAACCCTCGGCAGGGGCGATAACCTCAGCCCATGCGCATCGATGGCCTTCCGTTGGGAGCGGTTGCCAGGATCCTGACGGCCCAGGCGGAGCAATTGAACGAGCCGACCTTGGCGGTCATCGCCTTGCCCCAGCGCGACGCGCGGCCGGATGTGCGGGTCTTCGGGTCGATACGCTTTTCGCCCGTATCCATGACGTTGCGCCCGGGAGCGACTAGATTCACCAGACGATAATTGCAAAAAGCCAGCTACGCCTGCCATGTATCAAACGGTGAGGTGGCAAGCATGGCGACCGCGTACCCGAACATTGGCCACCGTTCGGAAGACCCTGCGCCCCGATATAAAACCAACAAAAGGCAGCTCCATGACGCTCAAATCGCTTCGAACCCTGACCGCCCTTTCCGTGATGCTGTGTCTATCCTCGGGGTGCGCCACGGTCGACAGCCCGCCGGCGCGCGCGGTCACCACAACAGTCGTCGAGAAACTCGCCAAAACCACCCGGAGCTGGAATGGCGCGACCCTGCCGGCCTATCCCAGCGGTCAGCCCGAGATCAGCATTTTGCGCATCACCATACCCGCGGGCGCCAAGCTGCCGGTTCATATTCATCCGGTAATCAATGCCGGCGTGCTGGTCAGCGGGCAACTCACGGTCATCACCGGGGACGGGAAAACCCTGCACCTCAGCGCCGGTGACGCCATAGTCGAAACGGTCGACACCTTGCACTACGGGGTTAACCAAGGCAGCGTTCCCGCGCAGATTATCGTGGTCTATGCCGGGGTTATCGATAAGCCCATTACCGTCATCGAATCCCAATAAGGTTTTTACTGCCGCCGGTATCTTCCGAAGCGCGCGAGCTTGACCCAAGCCCCCGATTACCACGCCATGCTGCAAATCGCCCTGGAACAGGTCGCCAGCTCCAGATCGGTGCGGTACTAAATGTTGCCGGCGGACTTAAATGGTTGCGCGAACTCGGGGTCGATCCGATCCATCTGGGCTCGCAGCAGTGCGTGAGCCTGCTGGCCGGCTTTATCGACAGCCCTGCCGAGGTCGGCAACGAGGATTTCGGGGAAGCGTGAGGCTGCGGTTTTCCATCCAGACTGGAGCCTTTATGGATTGAGCATCGGGCAGGTGGACGGAGCGGTGCTTATCCACCCCCGAGCGGCCTTGCCGGCTCAGTCGTCCCGCGTCAGTACTTCCAACAGCTCGATCTCGAAGATCAGGTTCGAATGCGGCTTGATAAGCTCGCCCATCTGCCGCTCCCCGTAAGCCAGATGGGCCGGCACCCAGAGTTTGCGCTTGCCGCCGACTTTCATGCCCATCAGCCCCTGGTCCCAGCCCTTGATCACGCGTCCGGTACCGATAACGCACTGGAAGGGCTTACCACGGCTATGGGACGAGTCGAACGGGGTGCCGTCTTCCAGGGTGCCCTGGTAATGGGTGGTGATCAACGCGCCCTTGACCGCTTCCCTGCCCTCGCCCAGTTGAATATCCAGTACCTGCAGTTCACTGCTCATCGCGTTCCCGTCCGTTATCCTGGCTCAGCCGTGCAGCCTTTTCTCAGGAATTTCACGGGATGGCAACAGCGGTCGAGCAAAAGTCACCAGTCGCGAGGATCGGCGCCGAGCCGGTATTCTTCCCGTGCTGACTCAGACCACCAGGCTCATCCAGGCCGAGACCAGCAATAGCAACGCCATCAGCTGGTTGAAGCGCCGCATGCCGCGGGCGGAGCGGACCACCTTCGCCGCCCCCAGGCCCACACAGGCCCAGAAGCCCAGGCAGGGTATGGATACCAGAAAGAACACCAGGGAGAGGCGCACTACCTGCTCGGTCTGGTCCACCCCCGCGACCGAGAACACCCCGACGACCGCCAGGGCCATCATCCAGGTCTTGGGGTTGACCAGTTGTAGACTGGCGGCGCCCAGCAGGCCGAGGCGACGACCGATCGGCGCTTTGGCATCACTGGCCATAGCGCTCGGTGAGCTGCTGAAAATCTGCCACGCCAGATAGCTCAACCAGAGCGCGCCGAGCCAGGACATCGCCGTTTGCACCGTCGGTAGCCGCACCAGCGTCTCGCCAACGCCCAGGCCGACCACCAGCACCAGGGTGGCTGCGCCGCCACAACCGCCGAGGATGATGGGCAACGCCGCCACGAAGCCGTAACGCGAGCTGCTGCTGAGCACCAGGATATTGGTCGGTCCCGGGGTGATGGACGCCACGAAGGCAAAGAGGATAAAGGGCAGCATCGGGCTCATACCCGAGCGCCGCGTGGGGTTGCCAGGAACTGGCCGGCGAAGTGGATAGGCACCATGAAATCGGACTCCCGTCATAAAACATCTGGAGTCGATTCTTGCCTTCCACCCATCAGCTGTCTGGAAGATTTGAGCAGCGCTTGCGGTATAACGCCGGCGTCAGGCCATAGGCCCGGCGGAACCAGCGGCCCAGGTGGCTCTGATCGGCAAAGCCCAGGGCCATGGCGACCTGGACCGGCGACTGGCCCTGAGCCAGGAGATGCCGCGCCTTGGCCAGCCGCAGCTGAATCAGGTAGGCATGGGGCGCGAGGCCGAACGCCGCCTTGAAGGCGCGGGTCAGGCGGAACCGGTCGACCCCGGCGGCCCGGGCAAGCTCGTCCAGGCCGAGGTCCTCAAGGGCGTGAGCGTGCAGGTAGTCCCGGGCACGGCAGGCCACCAGCGGCAGGCGTGGATCGGTGGCCGGCTTGAGCCGCCAATGCAAATGCCCGCTCAGTTGCCCGAGCAAGGCGTCGAGCGCCGTTTGGCGGACGATCCGCAACTCCTGGGTCTGCAGCGCTTTGCACGCCTCGATTATGGCGCTCAGGAGCACCGGCGAATCGTTCAGGGTCGCCGCGAAGTGGGGCTGAGCGCTAGCCGGCACCTCGGCGAACAGCGCGCGCAATTCGCGCTCCATCCACTGCGGGTCGAGATAGAGCATCGAATAGGTAAAGCCACCCGGGGCCGGCGCGTGACCGTCGTGCAGCTCTCCCGGTTCGAGCAGGAAGACCGTGCCGGGCGTGCTGCTGTGCAACACTTTGCGGCACCGAAACTGCTGCACACCCTGCTCGGTGAACCCCACCAGGTAGCTGTCGTGCCAGTGCGGATCGTAGGCATGGCCCTCGAAATGCGCGCGAATGCTCTCGATACCCGTATCGGCATCCTGACTGAAATTGACCCAACTGCGTTCCGTCATATCGCGTCCAGCTCGTCTGCGTCTGCCCGTACTGACCTCTGACCCTAACCCGTGCGCTCGGGCATGTCTGGAAGCTTTGTGCACCTTGCAGCCCCATAACCTGACCGCACAGTCACGAGCAGTGGTCAGGCCGGATGCGCTGTAGTAGCGTTGTGCCCGATAATTTCCCTGGGCCTGGCGAACCCCAAAAGCGACCAGGGTATCCGGCCAAATTCCACAAATCCAGGGCGCCAGGGATGCATGCCCAGGTTCTCGCAGAGGGAAGGATAATGAACACGCTGCAAACCTTGACGCGCTATAAAGCCTGGGCCGATGCCCTGTTTCTGGAGACCGTGGCACAGCTTCCCGAGGCGGACCTCATCGCACCACAGCCGATTCTGTTCGGCAGCCTGATTCGCACCCTGCACCATTCGTATGCCATGGATAGGGTATGGCAGGCCCACCTGCTGGGACAGCCCCATGGCTACGCCACGCGCAATCCCCAGGAGCATCCGCCGTTTGCCGAACTTCGGGATAACCAGGAGGCACTCGATGGCTGGTATGTCGACTATGTCGACTCACTGGATAAACAGTCACTTGCCGAGGTGGTGCGCTTTACCTTTATTGGTGGGGGTGAAGGCGCGATGTCGCGTAGGGATATCCTACTGCACGTCGTCAATCACACGACCTACCACAGGGGCCATGTGGCGGACATGCTGTACCATCACGGCGTTTTTCCGCCGACCACGGACCTTCCTGTTTTTCTCGGCGAGCATGCCCAGCGCCTCTAAATCCTCGACCGTGGCGAATCATGCCCCGTGCCAGTAATCCTTTATTACCGACCTTAACGTTACGGAAAACACCATGCGATGCTTCAACCATACCGGCACTGAGGCCGTAGGGCTCTGCAAGTCCTGCAACAAGGCCGTTTGCCCAGCGTGCGCTCGCCTCTTCCCCCGAGGCATGGCCTGTTCGGTCGCCTGCGAAGAGGATGCTAAAGAGCTGGTCGAGATGAGCGAACGGGCTAAAAAGCTTTACGGCATCGGCGCCTACCAGAACAACAAACTGGCCAGCGCTGTCTGGATCTGGTTATTGCTCACCGCCATGATGGTGTCGGGTGCGGTCTATGTCTTCGTGATCACCGGCAAGCTGGACTATGTGATCAGCGCTTCGACTGTGGTCTTTTTGATCATTACGCTGATCGTTTACCGGGCGAGCAAGAGGACAGGTATCCAATGCTGATCACCGAACGCTCCAACGCATCGACAGCCTCCCCGACCCGCACCCTGATGATTAGACTCTTTATGAAAAAACGCATGCTGCAAGTGGCCACCGCCATCCTGGGCGCCGTTCCAGTCATTACCGGCATCGTCGGCATGTTCGGCCTCAGCGACCCGCTCTACGCATCGGCGGGTCTTCCCGAAAGTCCATTGCTGGACAGCAACCTGCGGTTTTTAAGTGCCATCTGGCTGGGTCTGGGCATTGCTGTTTTCTGGCTGATTCCGCGCATCGAACAGCAGACCGTGCTGTTTCGCGTGCTTTGGGGCATGATTTTTCTCGGCGGCCTGGGCCGGCTTATGTCCATGTTCTTTGCAGGCCTGCCGCCCCTTCCCTTCGTGGCCTTTACCGTTCTGGAAATTGTCGGGGCGCCGCTCTTTATCGTCTGGCAGGCCCAGGTGGCCAGGGCCAACGGCTGAACATCCAGCGTTTACCGGGCGAGCGCCCTGTCGCTTCATTCGCGGCGGCGCTGGAAACCCTATTCAAGGCCCACCGAATCGAGGAATGGGCGGTGAAGTGATCGTTCCCAGGCTCCGGCTTGCGCGGCTCGCACCGAATGCGCGCCCTCCAGTCAGAGTCCGGCTTCGCTTAACAGCACCGCGGCGGCATTGCGCAGGTAGCGCCAGGCCGGCGCTTCCCAGGTGCCATGGACCACCACCTTGCCGCGCCAGGACTGTCCATCGAGGCTACCCAGCGGCGACTCCACCGCCAGCGTCACCCGGTACATCGCCTGCTCGGGTATCAACTGGCCCTGGCGCTCGCGGGTGAGGATATGCCCACCGAACTGGGCAGCCAGCACACCGTTGCCAAGCACCCGGCTCGCGTCGGCATCGACATGGGTCACACGCAAACGCAACAAGGTGCCTTCGCCACTGTCGCTGATAAACATCGCGCGATCGCCCTTGGCGATACGCTTGACCGCGTCCTCGCCGAAGAAAGTTTCCACCACCATGCCCTGCTCATCCACCAGCAGCGCGATGCGCTCTTTTTCCGCCAACCACTGCCCGACATGGATATCCGGATCCAGGTCGCGCAGCCGTCCGGCAAAAGGCGCCTTGGGCGTATAGCGGGCCAGCTCGCCGTCGACCCGGGCGAGTTCCGCCTCGGCAGTGGCCAACTCATCGTGGCTGCTCTGCAGCCGTGCCCGCGAATCGGCATCAAAACCGGCCGAGGCGGCCAACCAGCGCAGGCGCTCGACCTGGGCCAACACCGCCTGCCGACGGGTCTGCAGGTCCGGCGCCTCCAGGGCGATCAGTTCGTCACCCGCCTCTACCCGATTGCCTTCAGCAAGCGTCAGCCGCGCCACCACGGCAGGGCCCGGGGCAAACACCGGCCAGATCCTCGCGGGTTTTAACAGTCCACTGGCGTCGATACGTCCCGGCCAGGGCAGCATCACCAGCAGCGCCAACAGGACGAAAACCATCGCGGTACTGCGGCCCCGGCGCCGGGCGCGAATGGCCGGCCAGCGCTGTTTCCAGGCCCGCAGTTCATTGCGGATCGGCATCAGCACGAACCAGGCGATCTCGACCGCGAACAACAGGATACCGACCAGCTTGACGGCGAAGTGGTAAACCAGCACGGCGATTCCGAGGAACACCACCAGCCGGTACAGCCAGGTGGCCCAGGCGAAGGCGATCAACGCCGCCTGCTTGCCCGGCGCGAAATATTCCGGTTTGTCCTCGCCGAGTCCGAACAGCCGTTCGCGCAGGTGCCAGCGCGCCAGGGCGAAACTGCGTTCGTGCAGGTTGGGCATGTCCAGCCAGTCGGACAGAATGAAATAGCCGTCGAAGCGCATGAAAGGGCTGGCGTTGATCGCCAGGGTCGCGACCCAGCTGGTGGTCGCCAGTACGAACGCCGCCGAGCGCAACTCCCCATCCGGCAGCAGCGCCCAAGCCAGGGTCGCCCAGGCCGCGATGATCAGCTCGGTGGCAATGCCCGCGGCCGCCACCTGCAGGCGCTGCCAGCGGCGGGTCAGCCGCCAGGTATCGTTGGTGTCGGTATAAGCCATGGGCCACATCACCAGAAAAGCCACCCCCATGGTCGGCACCCGGCAGCCGAAGCGCTTGGCGGTAAAGGCGTGACCAAGCTCATGCAGCAGCTTCACCGCGAACACCGCCACGCCATAGGCGGCCAGGCCGGCCCAACTGAAGGTGTCGACCAACGATGCAATAAACACATCCCAGCGTCGCACCACCTGGCCCAGCCCCAACGCCAGGGCCAGCAGGGTCAACAGCAGGAAACGGCGCGACTGGAACAGCGCCGCGACCCCCTGCCAGCGGTCAAGCCAGGCATCGGGCCGCACCAGCGGCACCCGGAAGAACAGGTAATGGTGCAGCAGCCAGTTGAATGTACCGCTCTTGCCCCGTACGACACGCTCGGCCAGCTGGCGAGCGGAACCGGGACTCGGTTGCAGCAGCTGGTTGTCACCGAGGAACCGGACCACCCGGTCGACGTCCTCAGACTGGAGCCGCAAGGTCGAGTCGGCCTGCACCGAGGCGACGATGGTGTCGGCATCGTCGTAGGCCCAACGCTGGAGAATCTCGAAGGTCGACCAGTCGATGCTGAAAAAACGGCTGCGGGTCGGGTCGTGCAGCGTCCAGCTCGGCTGGCCGTCCGCCAGGGTCGGGCCCGGCAGCAACGCCAACTCCTCGCGCAACCCCGGCAGCTGCCCACTCACCAGCCGGTCGCCACGCGCAGGCTGGCCAGCGGACGACGCAGCGCCCAATAGGCCAGGGGCACCCAGCGGCCACTGAGGCGCGCGGTGCCCTTGAGCCCGACCCGGTGCTCGCTTGGACTGTCGAGGACGGCGCGCAGGCGATAGGCATAGCCGCCGTCCGGGCGTTGCACGGCGTCATGGGCCAGGTAGCGCAAGGTGGCCCGCACCGGCGCCAGCGGACTGGCATTGAGGTGCAGGTCGAGTTTGGCGGCAGCCGCCAACGGAATCGCGTCGGCCAGCGGTACCCAGGCCTCCACCTCGACGTCCTCCGGAGCGGCGATGCGCATGATCCGTTCGCCGATGCTGACCGGGCGGCCGACCCATTCGGAAGGGTCGTCGAACAGGGCGACACCATCGCGCGGCGATACCACCCGGGCCCGCGCCAGCTGTTCGAGATTGAAGGCCACTTCGGCGCGCTTCTCCTCGATCTTGCCCGTGAGCACCGCCAATTGAGCCTTGGAGCGGCTGTCGGAAAGTGCCTGCTGGGCGGTCTGTCGATACTCGGTCTCGGCCGTCGCCAGCGCCTGGCGGGCCACGTCCAGGCGGCTCTGGATCAGCACTTCGTCGAAACCAAACAACGGCTGACCCTGTTTAACCGGATCGTTGGGCTGTACATGAAAGGTATCGATCACACCATCGAGGCTGGCACGAATCACCGCCGGGTGCGCGGGGACCAGCTCGCCGGGCGCCAGCACGGTCAGGCGCACGGGGATCACCGCAAGCACGGCCAACAACAAGGCGCCACGCAGCACCGGCCGGTTCCACCAGCGTTTGCCGCGGCGGCTCCCGGGACGCAGGACCTGGCCCAGCCCACGCCAGGCACCACCCGAGGCACGTTGCGAGGCGGACCAGGCATGGCCCCAGATATCCACCCACTCGGCCAGCACGGCCACTTCCTGCTCGCTCCAGGGCATGTCGCGGGCCAGCAGCAACGCATCCACTGGCGCAGGATCCGGGCTGTCAGCGGCGGGGGACACCGCCAGCCACAGGCCGTGCTCGGGCAGCCATTCGCGCCACTCCTCGCCGAGCGGGCCCGGAAAATGCCCGGCATCGACTCGCTGGATCGGCTCGCCGCTTTCGGCCAATGCCGCGCAGATGCCCCTGAGCCAGAACACATAGGGCACATTCGTTTCGAGCTGCACCACCCCCGACAGACAGGCCACCTCGTCGTGCAACCAGAGCACGGCCTGGCGATAAGGCGCCAGCGCGTGGCTGTCGTTCACCGCAATGAACTCCAGCTCGCGGGCCGACTCGGCATGGCGGACCCGGCGCCCCAGGTCGAGCAGCGCGCTGAGCGGACTCGAATGCGTGGCCTGCATCAGAGCGGTTTCACCTCAGCGCGGGGGGGCGCCCCGTTATTGTTCGCGCCGGCCCGTTCGGCGAACGCCAGGCCGGGTCGCTGCGCCGCTGCCCGTAGTTGATCGCTCAAACCAGCACGTGCGCCTTCACGGCCTTTGCTCTCGCCCACCCTGACGCGAAACAGCGCGCTGACTTCGCGTCCCTGGCTGTCGCGCGCAGTGACCTTGATGGTCAATTCGCCGCGATAGCCTTTGGGCGCGATCAGCTCGAAGGTGCCGCTCTGCGCATCGAAGACCACCCAGTCCGGCAGCGGCTGACCGTTGGCCAGGCGGGCAGTGAGCAAAATGCGCTCGTTGGGGTCGGTGTGGGCGAAAGCATCGTAGGGCACCGAGAAACTGGTTACGGTGCCAGCGTCGGCGTACTGGTCGGTCACCCCGCGGAACAAGCTGAGACTGGGGTTCGACGCTTCGATCACCACCACTCTGAAGCCGGTATTGCTGGTGTACACCTCGCCCAGAAGCGTGTCGCGATAACCGTTGCGCTCAAGTTCAAAGCGCTGAATGGCGAACGCCAGCGGGCTCGCCGTTATCCACTCGGTCGGGCCGCTGGCCGTGGTAAAAGCCGAGTCGAACGGCGCAACCGCGGAGGGTGCTGGCGCGCTAGGTTCGAGTGTGCTGGGCAGGCCCGGCGACGCGACGACGATGGGCGACATTGGCGTGATCTGCACCGGGGGCACCGGCTGTATCGGTTGCACGGGCGGTACTACCGGCGTCACTTCGATCAGCACCGTGATCGTGGTCGTCCCTCCCCGGCCGTCGGCGACCGTCACCACAAAACTGTCGCCGCCCTGGTAATTAGCCGCGGGGACATAGGTATAACCCCCTGTAGCGGGGTTAAGGGTCAGACTGCCGTGGGCCGGTGCGCCGCTGATGCTGTAGGTCAAGCTATCACCGTCCAAGTCATGGGCGCTGACCGCGCCGGCCGTGGGAACACCTTGCGGGGTGCTGATTTCGTAGCGCCCAGTGGACGCATTGAAGGCCGGATCGGCGCCGCCGCCAGGCAACTTGCCACCCTGCGGCGCATCGTTCACCGGCGCCACATTGACGGTCACCGTGGCCGTTGAGATCAGGTTGCCATCGGTGATGCTGTAATTGAAGGTAGCCGGGCCGTTGAAGTCGGGCGTGGGGGTGAAGGTCAGCGTGTTATCGGGGTTGAGTACCACGCTGCCGCCCACGCCATTGCTGACGCCGACGATGCTCAGCGTATCGCCATTGGCGTCGCTGTCATTACCCAGCAGCTGTGCCGCACTGATGATCACTGGGCGGTCTTCGTCGGTGTCGAACTGGTCATTCACCGCCAGCGGCGCATCATTCACCGCGGCGATGGTCACCGTCACACTGCCGGTGGATGTCAGGCTGCCGTCGGTGACGGTATAGGTGAAGCTGGCCTGACCAACGAAGTTGGCGTCCGGGGTGAAGGTTACCGTGCCGTTGGGGTTGAGCACCACGCTGCCGCCCACGCCATTGCTGACGCCGACCAGCGTCAGCGGATCGCCATCAATATCGCTGTCGTTGCCCAGTAACTGCGCCACGCCGTAGGTCGCCGCAGTATTGCGAGTGGCGGTCAGGCTGTCAGGACTGGCGACGGGACCGTCGTTGACTGGCGTGACGGTAATCGCCACGCTGACCTGGGTCGAGCCACCCTGCCCATCGATGACCCTGACGACGAAGCTGTCCGGGCCGTGGTAGTTGGCGGCCGGCGTATAGGTATAGCCACCACTGGCCGGGTCCAGCGTCACCGTGCCATGCGTCGGACCGCCGTTGAGACTGTAGCTCAGCGTGTCCCCATCCAGGTCAAAGGCGCTGACCGAACCGTTCCTGGGGACGTCCTCCGGGGTGCTGATTTCATAACGACCGCTCGAGGGATTGAACGCCGGGTCCGGGCTGCCGTCGGGCAATTTTCCTGCTTCGGGCGCATCGTTGGCCGCCGCCACGTTCACCGTCACTGTGGCGACATTGGAGGCCAGCTCGCCGTCGGTGACCTGGTAACTGAAGGTGGCCGGGCCCTGGAAATTGGCATCGGGGGTAAAGGTGACGCTGCCGTTGGGGTTGAGCACCACGCTGCCGCCGGCGCCACTGCTGACGCTGGCGATGGCCAGGCTGTCGCCGTTGGCATCGCTGTCGTTGCCCAGCAGTTGCGCCGCGCTGAACGTCACCGGGCTGTCTTCGCTGGCGCTGCGGACATCATCCAACGCCACCGGCGCATCGTTCACCGCCGTCACGTTCACCGTGACGGTGGCAGTATTGGAAGTCTGCGCACCGTCGGTGACGGTGTAGGTAAAACTGGCCTGGCCAACGAAGTTGGTATCCGGGGTGAAGATCACGGTGCCATCGCCGTTAAGCACCACGCTGCCGCCGGTACCGCTGCTGACACTGGCGATGACCAGGGTGTCGCCATCCATGTCGCTGTCGTTATCCAGCAATTGCGCTGCGCTGAAGATCGCCACAGTGTCGCGGCTGGTGGCCAGCAGGTCGTTGAAAGCCACCGGCGCATGATTCACCGCCCCTACATTCACCGTGACTGTGGCCGTGTTCGAGGTCAGCGCGCCGTCGGTAATGCTGTAGGTAAAGGTCGCCGCCCCGACGAAGGCCGCGTCCGGGGTAAAGGTCACGGTGCCGTCGCCATTGAGCACCACGGTGCCGCCGCTGCCCGCGGTGACGCTGGCAATGGTCAGGGTATCGCCATCGACATCGCTGTCGTTGCCCAGCAGATCGGCGGCCGCGTAGGTCACCGGCGTGTCCTCGCTGGCGTTCAGGCTGTCGTCCACCGCCACGGGGGCGTCGTTCCCCGCGCTCACATTGATGGTCACCGTGGCCGTGTTCGAGGTCAGCGCGCCGTCGGTAATGCTGTAGGTAAAGGTCGCCG
>JAZKHB010000008.1:269588-298974 GCA_040385585.1 Pseudomonadota bacterium
CCGGCGTGTCCTCGCTGGCGTTCAGGCTGTCGTCCACCGCCACGGGGGCGTCGTTGACCGCAATTACCGAGAGGGTCGTGAGCCCCGTGTTGGACTCATTGCTGCCATCGTTGACCTTGACCACGATCAGGCGGTCGCTGATGTCCGGGTTCTCGATGCTGTTGCTGAACCTGATCGCGGCCAGGGCCGACTGATAGTCGGCATTGCTGGCCAAGCCGCTGAGGGTCAGGGTGACCTGGCCGGCCACGCTGGTATCCAGGCTGCCAACGATGCCCCCCGGCAGGCTGCCGTTGATAGTCAGCAGGTCGCCGGGCTTGGCGTTGGTCAGCACGACGGTAGCGGATGCCATCGCGATGCTGTCGTTGTCGAGGATGCTGATGTCCAGGTCGGCGATCGCCACACCGGCGCCGTTTTCGCTATAGCTCGTCTGGTAGTCGGCGTCCGTGGCGGTCGAGGAGTCATCGCTGTCCAGGTCGAGTGTCGGAGTACCAGGTACCAGCACATCATTGTCGAGGATGGTGGCGATACCGGTCGCGCCGTTCAGGTTGGTTACGGTGCCCGACACGGGCCCGGTGGACAGGCTGAAGGTCTGGTCGGACTCGACTTCGCTGTCGTCGGCCGTGGCGATGCGCAGCATAACGGACAGTTCGCCCGCAGCGATGGTGACCGGCCCGCTTAACACTTCCCAGGTGCTGCCGTTGTAATACTCGAGCTGGGAGGCGGCCGCGGTGTCGCTACCGATTACGGCGCTGAGGCTCTGCAGCACGGGCGAAAAACTCACGGGCGCGGTGGAGGTCTTGTCAAGGCTGACGAGGAATTGTGCCACCGCGCCCTCCGCCACCGAGACACTGGAGACACTGATAGCGGGACGATCGTCGTCCAGCCCGCCCGGAGCATCGGGGGCGCCGGTCTGGTTGCTGCCCAGGTAGACATCCCCTTCGCCCTCATCGTTGATGGTACCGATTCCCACGCTGGCATCGCCGCTGGTGGGGGTCGCGATCAGGGAGAAGGACTCGTTGCCCTCGTGAATGCCATCCTGCAGGACAGCCAACCGCACCAGCAACTGGCCGCTGGCCGCGAGGGTCACCGGCGTGTTGCTGACATAGGCCACCCAGGCGTTGCCGTTGTAATACTCCAGGGCGCTGCCGATATCGGCGCTCAGGCCCACCAGGGTAGCCCGCACATCGCTGGCCGCCAGCCCCGAGGCATCACTCAGGGCCAGGTTGACCGCGACGCCCTCGCTGCCGGTGACGATGAACACCGCATAGGGCGAGGCTTCATTGACGAAGACGCTGTTCACCGCAATGGCGTCCTCGACCCCCTGGACTGTGACAGTCAATACGGCGATGTCGGACAGCCCGGTCCCGCTGCGATCGGTGACGGTATAATTGAAGGACTCGGTCAGGGTCTCGCCGGGGTCAAGGGCATTGACCAGAGCATTGGCGTTGTTGACCGTGTAGTTCCAGCTGCCATCGGCGTTCAGCGTCAGCGACCCGTACGTCCCGACCAGGGCATTACCCACCGTGCCAGCGATTCCGCTCCCTTCGACCGCACCGGTGCGCACTGCGGAGACCAGCAGTTCGCTGGCGGCATCGTCGACATCGGTGACGTAACTGAGCACATTGCCGCTGGGGTTGTATCCGCTCACCGTGTTGCTGACACCTCCGGCCTCGGTGGCGCTGGCAGCGACATTGACCGCCACCGGCGCATCGTTGGCGCCGTTGATGGTGATGGTCAGGGTTGAAGAGTCCTTGAGCGTGACGCCACCCACGGTCAGGCCGTTTTCGACGGTGTAGATAAAGGTCTCGGTCAGCGTCGAGGCATTGCTGCGCAGCGCCTGGACCGCGGCGTTGCTGTTGTCGAGGGTGTACTGGTAGACGCCTGAGCTGCTCAATGTGAGTGTGCCGTACAACCCGACGATTTGGGTGCTGTTGCCAATCACGGTATTGACGGCGCTGGCCGATGCCCTGGCCGCGGTCACCAGGTTGGTGCCGCCTGGGGTGGTGTCATTGCCGAGCAGGTTGCCACTGGGGTTGGCACCCGCGACGCCATTGGCGGTGCCGCCCTGTTCCGTCGCGGTGGCGGTATCGGCCAGCGCATTGGGGTCGTTGGTGCCAGAGCCGGTCACCGTGATAAACAGGCTGGCATTGCTGGTCGCCCCGCTGGCATCCTGCATCGAATAGGCGAACTGTTCGACGGCCGATTGACCGGCGGCCAGGGCCGGGTTGTTGGCGGTCGGGGTGTAGACATAGCTGCCGTCGGCATTGAGCACCAGGGTGCCGTACTGGCCGACCAGGCTGAGCCCGGCGGTCTTGCTGTTGCTGAACGTCAGGGCTTGATTGGTCAGCCCCACCGCCGCGCTCAACTGCACCGAGGTGAGGTTCCCGTTCACATCGTAGTTGACCTTGACCACAGTGGGCGCTGTCGCCAGACCGGTGCCGAACACCGTCATGCCTTCGGCGATGGTGCCGGTCACGCCGGTCAAGGGCAGCGTCGTCGAGGAGCTGATCACGGTGGAGTTGATGGTACCGTCGACGAAACCATTGTTCTTGGCCAGGCTGAAACGGGTCACGCCTATCAGCGCGCTGCTGTCCGAGAAGGTGAAGCCGATGCTGTTACCGGTGCCCGACTTGCCCGTCACCGTGACGGGCACGCCCCCGGAAAACAGCTGGTCGCGGGTGCCATTGCTGTTGAGCCGGTAGACCAGCGCCCCGGCCGATATGGAGTTCGCATCGTTGGTGTCGAGCGTGGTGTTGAAGGTGGCGCTGCCCGCCGTGGTGCCGGTCGCGGTGCCGTCGATGCTGATCGCCTGGACCACTCGGGTTTCGCCGTTCTGGTCCTTGTCTGTGTCGTTGTTCAACACATTGCCTTCGGCCCTCGAGCCCAGCGGATCGTTGGCCGCGTAGGCGGTGCCGTCGATGCGCAAGGACTCCTTGCCAGCGTTGTAATCATTGTTGGCCACCGGGGTATCGTTGGCGCCGCGTATCGACACGCTGAGGGTCGTGGTGGACGTCGTGCCGGAGGCATCGACCATGCGGTAGGTAAAACTGTCGGTCAGGCTGTTGCCGCTGAGGCGCAACGCCTCGACCGTGGTATTGGTGTTATCGACCACGTAGCGGTAGCTGCCGTCGGCGCCCAGGATCAGGCTGCCGTACTGGCCGACCACCAACGTGCCGTTGACCGAGGTGGTGGCGGCGCTCACGCCCTGGCTGGCCGACGTCGTGCCGACGCCGTTGACCACCCGGCTGTCCCCGACATTGGCATCGGTGTCGTTGCTCAGCACATTGCCGACGGCGTCGAAACCCGCTACCCCGTTGTTGCTGCCGCCGGCCTCCTGGGCGGCACCGCCCACCGTTCCCGGGGTGCCATTGGCGATATCGATCACCGCTACCGGCGCTACGTTGACCTGCACCAGCGCGTTCAAGGCGGCATCCACCCGGTCGGAGGACGAGCCGACGTTTTTCAGGTTGGCGACCTGGTTCTTCCATGCCAGGTTATCGAAGTACGCCTGGTCGACGACCAGCAGGAAACCGCGGTTGTCGGCCACGTTGCTGTCGCCGTCCTGGTTGCCGTCGGCCTGGGCCTGGGCCAGCGAGACGAAGTTGTTGTCGGTCCAGAAATAGAACCCGCGAACGATGCCGCCGCTCTTGATCGGCCGGCTGATCCAGCCGTAGTACTGGTTGCCGCCGATATTGATACCGATCGCGGCGACGTCGTTGCCACTGAACAGGCGGCTGTTGGTATCGTCGTTGATGCTGGCCGCCCCCAGCGAGGTGAAGACGAAATCGTGGCTGTTGGTTTCCTTGCCGGCCGGCGTGGTCGCGCCGTTGACCTCGTAGGCATTGGTGAAGGCCAGCGTGGCGAACTCCACGTCCAACGACTCGCCGTCCACCTGCAGGGTGCTGTGGTCGTCATCCAGGGCAAAACCGGGACCACTGGTATCGGCCCCCGTCGCATGGGCGGCAAAGCGTTGACCCTCATCACCGGCACTGTCTGCGTCCTGGTTGAGGACGTGATCGAGGTGATGGCCGTACTCCTCGAGCAACAGGCCGGTTAACTGTTGGGTGTCCATCACTCCCAGCCAGTCACGGTTGATAAATACGGTCGGGCCGTCGTCAGCGCCCCGCGCCGAGTAGGCCGCCAGGGCGCCCCTGATCTGCGCGTTATCCAGCAACACCACGCGGATGTCGAGGGTGCCGTTGGCCACGGCGTCTCGCAGTTGGGCCAGGTTGTCGGTCCAGCGCTCCCCAGCCTGGGTCTGTTGCCCCTGGAACAGTTCGAACAATTGCTCGTCACTGGCCTGGGCCAAAAACTCCCTGACCTGCTCGGTGGCCGCCTGCGCCGCCGCGGACAGGGTCGGATGGTCGCTGCCGAGGTTGAACAGGGTCTCGCCGTTCGACGGGGCCTGAGCGGTGGACGGGTGCGCGTCCACGACCGCTGCCGGCGGCGCTACCGGTGCCTCGAACGCGGCGTGCGAAGGGCCTTGCGGCGTTACCGCGGTGGTTTCCTGAGGCCGCGCCGCCGCTGGGGTATCGACGCCTTCGGCCACATCGGCCGCCGCCGCGCCATCGAACACAAAACGTTGCTCGAGCGCCATCAAGCGCGGTGCATGCCGAACGATGCGGCTGCCGGCCACGCCACCGGGGACAGACGGGTTACAGGGGGTGTTTTTCTCGTCCATCTCGGGCCTCGCGGGTGGGGCGGCTGTAACGTTGAACAGGGGCGTGCGTTGCCCTACGGGTCAGGCATCAGGGGACAGCGGGAGGCGCCAGGGTCACACGACCACTCATGCCGGCCACCAGAGCGGGAAACTTACCGTCGATGGCCGCGGCCACCTTGACCGACTGGCTCACCGGGTCGACCCGCGCACCGATGCGGATGAACTTGGCCGGGTAGCTCTGGCCGGTTTCGTCGATCGTCACCTGAAAGGCCTGGCCGTTGCGCAACCAACCCAGCCAGGATGAGGGGACCAGAAATTCCAGTTCCAGCACGCTGTCGTCGAGGATATCCAGCAGCGCCTGACCGGGCTGCACGTATTGCTGCTCGCGCACCTTCTGTTCGGCGACGCGACCGGCGAAGGGGGCGGCGATGCTGCATTTGCCGAGCACGGCCTGCTGCGCGCCGACTTCGGCCACGGCCTTTTGCACCGCGGCGCGGCCCAGGTCCAACTCCAGCTGGCCGATGGAGTTGAGCTCGGCCAGCCGCTTGTTGGCCTTGTCGGTGAACTGCGCGGCGCTCAGCTCGGCCCGCGCTTTTTGCATCAGTGCCTGTTGCAGCGAGCAGTCGAAACTCACCAACAGTTGTCCGACCTTGAAGGCGCCGCCCTCGGCGACCGGCAAGCGGTTGATCTTGGCGCCGATTTCCGCTGCCAACGTGGTGAATTGACGCGGCAACAGCTGCGCACGGATCTCCTGGCGCTCGATACCCGTTCGCGCCGGCTGGCTGGGCGGCGCCGGCTCGTTCGCCCACGCCGCGCCCTGCAGGGTTGCGCCTACGACGAGCAGTGCGATCACCCGGGCTTTCACGGTGCGCGCTCGGCGCCCTTGGGCGCGGCGGTGGCCGGGGTATCGGCCAGCTGCTGCCAGGCATGCTGGCCGCTGCCCAGCTGCTGGGTCAGCTCGGCGAGGGACAGTTCACTGACGCTGCCGATGACCGGTTCCACGCCCAGGGTCGATTGCAGGCGCGCCTCGGCGGTCTGCGCCTGGGCCAGGGCCTGGTAGCGGCGCAGCAGGCTGAGGATGGCGGTGGTCTGGTTGGCCACCTGGTCCAGTTTGCTCTGCACCTGGGAGGCTTCGCGGTTGTTCATATGCTCGTTGATGCGACGGTCGATCTGCCAAATGGCATCGGAGCGCTCGAATTGATGCTGGGCATTGGCCAGTTGCTGGCGGGCCAGGTGGACCTGGGCCAGCACGGCCATCTGCACCGAAACCCGGCGCTGGTCGGCCAGGCTGACGCCGGCATCGGCCAGTTTCAGCTGGGTGGGGCCGGTGAGCAGGTTGAACAGATTGAACGAGAGCTGCACCCCTGCCTCGTTCCACTGGCGGTTCACCAGGTAACTGTCGGTGTCGTAATGGACGCCGTAGTTGAAGTTGATGCTGGGAAACAGCCGCACCAAAGTCTTTCGCGTTTCTTCCCGGGCGATACGTGCGTTGTAATGCTGTTCGCGCACATCGGCGTTGGAAGTCATGGCGGCCTCCTCCATGACCGCCGGGGAAATCGCCAGCACCTGTTTGTCCAAGGTGAAGGTGGGCTCGGCGAGCACGATGGGTTGGCCAATGGGCGCGTTGATCAGCGCCGCCAGCTCGGTCTGCGCGGTGGACAGCTCCTGGTCAATGGCTTCCAGCAGGCGCAGGTTTTCCAAGACCTGACGCTGGTAACGCAGGGCATCCAGCGGGTTGCGCAGGCGTTCGGTCTCGGCGGTGCGCGCGTCGTCCAGGGCGGCTTCGGCGACCAGGGTGGTGGCCCGCACCTGGGCCTGCAGCTTCTGCGCGCTGACCGCGCGCCAGAAGGCGGTGCGCACATCCTGCATGAGCAGGTGCATGGCCTTTCGGCGTTTCTCCCCGGCGATCAGGGCGCGGTCGGCGGCCTGGCGGGTGCTGAAATAGCCGACGCCAAGGTCCAGCAGATTCCAGCTCAGGCCCAGGGAACTGACGGTGTGCTCGCGCTCCTGGGAGATAAAACGAGACTGCGACAGGGTGCCGTCCTCGTCGTTGCGACTCTGACTGATCTTGTCGTTGTTGCGGGAGCTGTAGCCGGCCTGGGCGAGCAGCTTGGGCAGCATGTCGTAGCGGGCAACCTCGAACTGTTGCAGGGCCAGAGCCTCTTCCATCATCCGGGCGCGGCGGTCGAGGTTGTATTTCAGCGCGCGGGCCATCGCCTGGTCGAGGGTAAGCTCGCCGACCAGAGGTTCCACGTCGAGCTGGGCGGTGGCGCGATCGGCCCGCCCCTGCTCGCTCAAGGCCTGTTCAGACAAGGGCGCTGGGTTCAGGCTGCTGCAGGCGGCCAGGGACAGCGCGGTTACAAGGGCAAGTCCGGTTTTCAGGTAGGGATATTGAGTCATCGACGGGTTCTGTGTGCTGACAGTTGAACGGGAGAACCTCGAGCGCACCGGGCGCGGATCCGTGTCAAAAAAGCGAAAGCGTCAGAGCATCTTGGCAATGCACCTGGCTCATCGGCGGGCACTGTGGCCGCCCGTAAGCAGGGATGACCCACACGGTGATCCGTCACCGCGCGGCAAGGTTGAAAAGACAAGAGCGGCCCCCCACGTCCTGCCTGACCCTGCACCCGAAAAAGGGTGCAAGACGCGGAATGCAGGATTAGGGACGAATGGTTGGCCGACGTCGCGCCAAGGGGAGACGATGGCGCGCCTAACGGGGAATCGTATAAATGTCGCCCAGCCACTGGAAGGAAAATGTTGTGACCCCTTCAACAGAAATTCTTACGTCAAAATAGTGGTGTTTTGCCATCACTCACCAGTACCGACCGTCGGGTCACGCACGATAAAAATGGGGGCTGCTTAATAAAGAAACGTGCTAACCAAGCTGTCCACTATAAAGATAGCGAAGCCCATGGCGACTGACTTAGCAAGTTTGAGCCCGAATATCAGGGCACGGTGAATACCGTTGAAGTCAACGGCAGGCATGGGGGCGGATACTCCCGCCGAGGGCCGGAACGATTAATTACAACTCGCCTGGAAGAGAGACGGCCATACCTCTTAACCCAAGCCGCGTCTGGCCGCATGATGAAGCCGTCCCAGGATCGAGCGCACCCGGTCTCAATTCCACTCCGCCGAGCGGATCGAACATCGGAATCTGGAGGCCGAGCGAGCCATCCATCTGATCGGCCACATTGACCAGTCCGCAAGCAGCACCGGTATCGTCTGCAGCAACACCAGCTCAGACCATCAACCTGGCCGATCCCTAAAGGTTTAACGCACGTTCATCTTGGCCCCCGTACTGTGGCACCCGCACTCGGCCCTCGACGCAGGCCAGCGGCGTGCCGTCCAGGGTTGCCTGGCGCAGGCCCTGGCAGTGCTGCTGGATTCCGGTACTTGCCGCCGGTTAGTACAGAGTGTGGCGTCGAGGCCCGCCAGCTGCTGCTGATACAAGGATCGAGCAGCTGCCAGTCGCCTTCGCGACGCATGCCAAGAATACCGACGACACCGGCCGGGGCAAGTCGCCGCGCCCGGTGTGCGGCGCCACGCCCTAGCCGTGCGCGGCAACCACATAGGACTCGACTTTGTACACCTGGATCTGCTCGGGTGTAAGCCCATGGTTGATCGGGTTTTGTAGGGGCAAGTCGAGTGCCGATAAGCAGTGCATGCACGTAAGGCCTAGCTATCCGAGGTAGCAGCCGCCTGCTATGCGGACAGTGATTGCGAGGCCATGTTGAAAAGCATGCCGAGGGCAAACAAGCCGATCACCAGGGAGATCATCCTGTTTACTACGCCCGCCGAAACCCGGGAAGGCAAGCTGTGCTTGAAGTAGGCCCCGAGCGAGACCCACACGACCCCGACGGGGATCAAGACGAGAGAAAACAAGGCAATAAACCACAGGTAATTGCCCACCTCCAGGAATGTACCGGGGGGGGCAACGAAGGAAACGAAAAACAGTCCCTTGGGGTTGGTTAGCGTGGCGACAAAAAGCTCGCCTGGCGAAACAGTTACCACTGGCGCAGACGCATCCTGGACCACGGAGAACCAAAGCCTTAAGGAAATATAAAGCAAGAAGCACATGGCAAAAATTTTGACCGCGCTAACTACCCAGGAATAATCCGCGCCAAGCAAACCGATAACCAGACCCCATGCCGTGACCTGAATGATATAAGCAAACCACTCGGCACCAATCAACCTCAATGAGCTTCCATTCAGCCCTTTCGCAATACCCGACTGCAGCAAAAGCGTATTGGTAGGCCCTGGAACCAAAAGCACGGCAAGCAGACCAAAAGCGACATAAGGCATAATTTCATCCCTGCACAAGCCAAAACAAAGTCGAATGATAGCACTCGACTCCAATGCAAATACAGCCTCGTAATTATGAATTTATCACTTCACTACAGCGCTGCAATTGGCCTATCACAGAAGAATCAACCTATCCACCCAAGGCAGGATCATCAAAATTATTAATGCATTTAACACGCTAAGTATAGCGTCCATTTTTTGACGTCAAAGCCATAAACCTTATACCGCTCAACCAAACTAAAGGCTGGTTGAACGGCATAAGCGCACTCATTATAAAGTGCTCAAATTATTAACTCGTGCAGCTCGGCACTGAAACCTGGGGCGCACTCGGAAAATACTGCGATTAATTTATCAATTGTGTTAATGCGAGCAAGGATGGGCTAAAAAAACCGGCCGAATCTGATGGCGTACGCGCCGTCTGAGACAGGCCGAGTAATTAGCTCGACAAAGCGACTTTTCCGATCCAAATCCTTGCACTATCCGGGCTCAGAAGCACCGGGCACCAGGCAACTGAATATTATTTTTGCTGACGCACAGAGACTACTGGGGCACTGGATGCGGCGAAAAAACATCTCAATACAGCCTACACACCCTGTCGTCGCACAAGCGTGATCAAGGGCGGCGCGGCCATGAAGTCATTCTTTGACCAAGGGCTGCATTAGTTAAGGCGCGGCAAGGTACAGGATTAACTATCCCCGACCCAGTCAATAGTGCCCGCCCTGCTGGACTGCTACTTCATGGACCGGCGAATCCCTCAGGCAATCATTAACCGAGAGTGCCCCGCACGACCGTGAAATACGGAAAGACTCATACCCCTGATCCGCGCGCCCTCAGCCAGCAGCACCCAAGGACATCAAAACAATAACAAGGAGTAAGTCCATGAACTTGTACAGACTGTTCCCCCAGATCGGCAAGGTAATCGCCAGCACCGGCAGCCGAACTTTCCCGCGCATGCTGCATGATCTGATCAGCCTGGAATTGGCGGTGGATGCAACCCAGATAACTGAATTGCGCACGGGACTCCTGGACACCGAAGAACTGACGGTATCGAGCCTCGGCGGTGTCGGAATAACCCCCTCGAATATGGATACCCTGGTCGGTATTCATGACTCGATCAAGCACTTTGCATTGAACGGCGATAATCCTTCGCACGACATTTCAGGCAAACGATTGAATACACTTATCAACCACTCGCTCGACTCGACACCGATGCAGGCAACAGCACCAGATTTCTCCACCCAGTTGCACCTGACGTCCAGCAAGAATGACAGCCACTGCGTGCTGTCTGTATATCGCTCGCACAAATCTCCGGGGTTCTCCACCGAGGAATGCGCCTTGCTCAAGGGCTTTTCCTCGCTCTTGCTGCCCATGATCGAAAAGCATATTGCAGCCCTGCTGCCGTCCGCCCCTCGCCGACCGGAAAACCACAAGGAACTGGGCGATTTGAAGAGTTGCGGCCTGGATGTGTTGCGGCAGCGCTTCATCGATCGGCTGCTCCTGTCGAACCTGAACTTGTCGTCCCGTGAGACGGAAGTCTGCGTCGGCCTGCTGGCCGGACGCACCGCGCCCGAACTCGCCGAACAATTCGGCCTGAGGGTCAATACCATCGAGAGTTACCTGAAACGCGCCGCCGTGAAAATGGGTATCGGGGGACGCCGTTCGCTGATCCGCTGGATGCATTCGGCGGAGACCTATGGCCTACCGGCCCTGGCCTCGGCCTGATACAGGGGTCCAGGCTATCCCTCGACGGCTTCGCGGCGCCGGGTTTGCTTTTCGCTCAAGCGGGCTCGATCAGCGACCGCGAAATCGTCGAGCGGCAGGTCCGGGCGCTGCCCCCTCAACCCTTGGGCGTGGAACTTGAGCCACTGCTGCGCATCGTCGACATAGGTGAAAATCACCGGCACCACTAGCAGGCTCAGCACAGTCGAGGTGAGCAGCCCACCGATCACCACCAGGGTCATGGGTTGCCGAAAGCTCGGGTCGGCCCCCAGGCCCAACGCTGTCGGCAGCATGCCGGCCCCCATGGCGATGGTGGTCATCAGGATCGGCCGGGCACGCTTGTGGCAGGCGTCCAGCAAAGCCTCTGACCTGTCCATGCCCCGGTCCCGGCGGGCCATGATCGCGTACTCCACCAGCAGGATCGAGTTCTTGGTGACTATGCCCATCAGCATCATCAGGCCGATGACCGTGGGCATGGAAAAGCTCAGGTCGAACAGCAGCAGGGCCAGCAAGGCGCCACCCAGCGAGAGTGGTAACGCCGAGAGGATGGTCGCCGGCTGGAGAAAGTCGTGGAACAGCAGCACCAGCACCCCATAGATGCAGAACACACCGATGGCCATGGCCAGGCCGAAGCTGCCGAACAGCTCGCTCATGAGCTGCAGCTCGCCCTGCTCCACCAGTTTCACGCCGCTCGGCAGGTGCTGCAGCCCGGGCAATTGCCGGGCCTCGGCGACCACTTCACCCAGGCTGCGACCGTTGAGCTCGACGCTCAGGGTCACGTTACGCAGGCGATCCTGCCGGTCGATCTGCGCCGGCCCGCTGCCCATGCCGAGTTCACCCAGCGAGGCCAGCGTGACCTGAGCGTCGCGCCCTTGCACCCGCAGCTGCCCGATGGCAGCGAGGTCGCCGCGCACCCGTGGGTCCATGCGCACCCGCAGGTCCAGTTGCCGCTGGGGCAGATTGATCTTGCCCAGCGCCGCTGAATATTGACCGTAAGTCGCCAGACGCAAAGTATCGGCAATCGCCTGATTGGTGACGCCCAATGCCGCGGCACGGGCGAAATCGGGGCGCATCTGGATTTCCGGACGCTGGATTGCCGCGCTCGAACTGACGTTGCCGATCCCCGCGAGCTGACGCAACTGGGGCTCGAGCGCATTGGCGGCGCGTTCGAGCAGCTCGCCGTCGTCGCTGGCAAGCACCAACTCCAGCGCCTCCCCGCTACGTCCGCCCGCCACCTTGATGCGCACCCCCGGGAGCCCGCCCAGGGCCGCGCGCATCTTCGCTTCGACCTCGACCTGTTTGAGTTCGCGCGCGCCACGGGCCAGCAGATCCACCACCAGGGTGGCACTGCCGGTATTGGCGCTTCCCAGCGCCGCGAAGACATGCCGGACCTCGGGTATGGCGCGCAGCCGCTCGCTGGCCAGTAGCGTGATAGCGGCCGTTTGTTCCAGCGTGCCGCCAGGCGGTAATTCCAGACTCACCGTACTCTGGGCGCTGTCCTGGGCCGGCAGGAAACTAGTGGACAGCAGCGGAATCAGCGCCAGCGAACCGACCAGTGACAGGCCGACCAGCAACATGACGCGCTTGCGCCGGCCCAGGCTGAGGTGAATCCAACCGAGGTAGCGGGTCATCGAGGCACTGTCGCGTTCCGCCCGCCCATCCGCCTTGAGGAAGTAGGCGGCCAGCATCGGTGTCAGCAGCCGCGCCACCAGCAGCGAAAGCAGCAGCGCGGCCGAGGCGGTCACACCGAACTCGCGGAACAGTTTGCCGGCTATGCCGCCCATAAACGCGGTGGGCAGGAAGACCGCGACCAGGGTGACCGTGCTGGCAATGACCGCCAGGCCGATCTCATCCGCCGCTTGGGTCGCCGCCAGGCGCGGATGCTTGCCCATGCGCAGATGCCGGGCGATGTTCTCCACCTCGACTATGGCATCGTCGACCAGGATGCCGATCACCAGGGCCAGGGCCAGCAGGGAAACGCTGTTGAGGCTGAAACCCGCGAGATACATCACCCCGAACGTGGGAATCACCGACAACGGCAACGCGATGGCGACTATGGCAGTGGCCCGCCAGTCGCGCAGGAACCCCCAGACCACCAGGACCGCCAGCAGGATGCCTTCGTAGAGCAGGTTCATCGAGCCGCGGTAGTTGTCGATAATCGACTCCACCCGGTTGCTGGCCTCGATTATCGCCACCCGTGGATGCTGCCGGGCAAAGCCCTGCATGGCCGCGCGCACCGCCGTGGCTACGCTCACCTCCGAAAAACCCAGGGTGCGGTAGACCTCGAAGCCGATCACCGCTTGTCCATCACGAAAAGCCAGGGTGCTGCGCTCGGCATGGCCATCGCGGATGCGCGCCAGCTGATGCAAGGGCACCACCCGGCCATCGGCACTCGGAATACTGAGGGTGCCCAGGGCCGCCGGGTCCTCGACCGCGCCCAGGGTACGCAGCGCCTGCCGCCCGCCACCGAGCTCGCCCTGGCCACCGGAGTTGTCCTTCTGCATCGCCCTCAAGCGGTTCGCCACCTCGTCCACGGAAAGCCCCAGGCCCGCCAGCATGGCCGGGTCGAGATCGATCTGGATCTCCCGGTCGACGCCCCCGACCCGGGCAATCCGCGCCACGCCCTTGACCGCCAGCAGCGTCTTGCTCAGTTCGTTATCGACGAACCAGGACAAGGCTTCCTCATCCAGGGAGTCGGAATCGATGACATAGGTCAGCAGCGGCGAGGCGCCGGTGGTCTGCAGGGAAACGGTGGGCGCCGCCATGCTGGCGGGCAGTTCCGGCATGGCGCTGTCCACCGCGTTGCGCACCTCGTTGAGCGCCGCGTTGCCCTCCTTGCCGATGTCGAAACTGACCATCAGGTTGACGCTGCCGTCGGTGATGCGGGTGCTGACCTGTTTGAGCAGGCGCAGCGAAACGAGCTTATCCTCGATCTTGCGGGCCACCTCGGTTTCCAGTTGCGCCGGCGCGGCGCCTTCGAGCGAGGCGCTGATGTTCACCCGGGTCAGTTCCATATCCGGAAAATCCTGGATACCCAGTTTTTCCATGGCAATGACGCCGAAGATCATTAGCAGGATAAACAGCATGACGGCCGGAACCGGATGACGGATCGACAGGGCGGAAATGTTCATGGCTGAACGGCCCCGGACTGCACCAGGGTCACGCTCGAGCCATCGTTGAGAAAGGCGCCACCGCTGCGCACGACACGGGCCCGCTCGTCCAGTCCGCCGAGTATCTCGACCGCCTGGTCGCGCCGCCGCCCCACGTCGACCCGCACCTGGGCCACCCGCAGGTCATCGCCCAGGGTGAACACATGGGCCCGACCGTCGCGCAATACCACCGCGCTGTCTGGCACCGTCAACGCCGCCCGTGACGCCAGCTCGAGATCACCGCTGGCATAGCTGCCGGCCCGCGCCCCGCTGTCTGGCCCCAGGGCGACATAGACCAAAGCGCGGCCGGTTTTGCGGTTCAGGCTGGGCGAGACCAGACGCACCTTCCCCTCCACGACCTGGCCATCGGGCAAGGTCACCCGGGCGCGCAGTCCTGGCGTTATTCGCGCCAATTGACGCGCATCCAGTTCCGCCTGCCATTCGATGCGCCCCTCGCGAACCAGGCGGAACAGCTCGGTGCCGCTGGATACCACGCTGCCGAGCAGGGCCTCGCGGGAAAAAATGACGCCCTCCTCGACCGCGACTATCCGGGTCTGCTCGAGCCTGATCCGCGCGGACTGCAACTCGGCCCTGGCCGAGGCGAGAGCGGCCTGGGCGACGGCCACCTTGATCCGGTACTGCTCGCTCTGCTGCGCCGACAGGGCGCCGCTCTGGCCGACTAGCGCGGCGCGGCGGGCGTCGGAGTTCGCCTCCTGCAGGTTCGCCTGCGCCAGGGCGACGCCAGCCTGGGCCCGGCTCTGTTCGGCCAGCACGCCATCCTGGGCAAGCCTGGCCAGTAACTGGCCTTGCTGGACACGATCCCCGACCTCCGCCTCGAGGCTGGCAATCCGCAGGTTGGCGGTTTCGGCACTGATCACCACCTCCTGCCAGGGTGCGAGGGCACCGCTGGCCGCGATCGACTCGGGCCACATCTGCCGCTGCGCCTGGATCACCTCGACGCTCAGGCTGCCGACTGTCCGGATCTCGGCGGCGGGCTCCGGCTCAGCGCGCCCGTATACCCCGGCCATGACCAGCGCCAGCAGGGCCATGGCCAGCAGGACCTTGGGCGACAGCACCTTCATTCGGCCGCCTCGTTCGAGGCCCGATCAGGCGCGGCCTGACCAGGTGCTGCTCCCGCCAGTTCCAGCTGGGCCTGCCAGCCGCCGCCCAGCGCCTTGTAGAGGGCAATCCAGTGGCGCACCTGGTTCTGCTGCAGGCCGATCAGCTCGATTTCGCTGGCCAACGCCGAGCGCCGTGCCACTTCGCGGTCGAGCAGGCTGGCAGTGCCGGCCTGCCAGTTGCGGTCGATCGCCTGGTAATAGGCGCCATAACCCGCGCTGGCCCGTTCGGCATCGGCCTCCAGGCGCCGCGCGGCATCGAGCCGCACCAGGGCTTGCTCGACTTCCCTGACCGCGCGCCGCAAGGTCTGCCGATACACGGCCAGGGCCGAGTCATAGGCCGCTTCGGCGCCCTGCACCGCGGCGCCCCGCTGGCCGCCATCGAACAACGGAATGGACAGGCTCGGACCGAGTGACCAGGAACGTTCCGAGATACCGGCCGTGGCGCCGACGGAAAAACTACCGCCAAGGCTCAGGCTCGGCAGGCGATCGGCCTGGGTGGCGCCGACTTCGGCGTTCGCCGCGGCCAACTCACGCTCCCGGGCCGCGAGGTCCGGGCGCTGGCGCAGCAGGTCGGCCGGTAATGCGCGTACCTCCAGTTGCGCGGGCGACGGCAACCGGGCCGGGCCCTGGCCGAGCATGGCGACCAGTTGTGGTTCCTCGCTGCCGGTGAGTTCGACCAGGCTCTTGAGCAGCAGGTCGCACTCGCTCTGGCCACGGGTCAGGCTCGCGGCGCTGCTGGCGGCGCTGGCGTCCCCCAAGGCGGCGTCGGCGGGGGAGGTAAAACCCGCCTGGTGCGACAGGCGGGTCAAGGCGGCGGTTTTGCGCTGTGACTGCGCCTGGTCCCGCAGCGCGTCGACCCGCTTCTGGCAGCCACGGTATTGCACATAGTGGTCGCCCACCTCGGCCGCCAGGGAGACGCGCGCATCGTGCCAGTCATCGACGCGCGCCTCGAGTCGCGTGCTCGCCGCTTCGCGGTAGCGCCGCAGCTTGCCGAACAGGTCGATCTCCCAGGCGGCATCCAGCCCGGAGGCGGACATATTGCCGGTTTCGCGCAGCTGGCCTTCCTGCACCTGGCCACGTTTCTGGGTGAGCGTCGCGCTCAGGCTCGGCAGCGCATCGGCATTATTGCTCGTGAGGGTGGCCCGGGCCTGGAGGATGCGGGCCCAGGCCTGATCCAGCGAGGGGCTGTCGGCTTCGGCCAGGCGCAACAGCTCGCTCAGCGCGGGGTCATCGAACTGCCGCCACCAGTCGGCCAAGCCCGCGCGCGAGGCGCCATGGGGCAACGGCGCTTGCCAGTCGGCGGCCAGCGGAACCTCCGGCGCCCGGTAATCCGGCCCCAGCGTGCAACCGCCCAAGGCGCTGGCCGCCACGATCAGCAACAGCCGGCAGGCCAAGCCTTTGAACGGTCCTCGGCGCTCCAGCTCGGCAGGTGCGCTAGACGGGTGCATCGGGGTTGGCCCACCAGTGCGCAAGCCGCTGCACATGGGGCGGCTTGAGAATGCTGAAGTGATGGCCAGGGCCCTGCCAGACCTCGATGTTGGGCGCATAGCGGCGCCAGCCCTCGCTCATCTCGTGCTGTCCGACCCGGCCCGGCGCCAGGTCTTCCGCCCGCACCAGCCGCACCGGACCCTCATAGCCGTGCTGCGGCTGGTAGCGCGTGCGCAATGCGCTGCCGAAGGCGCGCAGCGGACCGGCCATGATCTCGGGAGCGGCGCGTGGCGGCAGCAGTCCCGCGCCCACCATGCCGGCATGCAGCAGGCGCACCTGCGCGGCGTCGTCCTGGGCGCCCAAGACCGCGGGATCGATACCGAGCATCCGCCCCGTCGCGGCCTCCATGGCGGCGATCAGGCGCTCCAGCACGGCGGTTGCCGTATAGGGTCTGCCCAGCACGCCCCCTGCCTGCGGCGCCTCGCTGTCGATCAGGGTCAGCGACGCCACGGGCCGACCGCGGGCGCGCAAGCGCGAGGCCATCTCGAAGGCAATCCAGCCACCGAACGAATGGCCGATCAGGTGAACAGGAGCATCGGCATACTGGGCCTCGATCGTCTCCAGATAGACTGCGGCAGCCGTCTCGACGCTGGCAAATGGCACCTGGCTGCCGTCCAGTCCGCGCGGTTGCAGCCCGTGCATCGGCCAGGCCGGGCCGAGCGCATCGGCAAGCCCGATGAAACTGGTCACCCCGTCGCCCGCGCCGGGGACACAGAAGACCGGAGCCTGGCCGGCTCGCCCACTTTGAATCGTCAGCAGCGCTTGATGGCCCGCGGCGCGGGCATTCGCCAGGGCTGGCGCGGGCAGGGTCAGCAGCGCGTCATCGAGGGCACCCCCCAAGGCCTGGACATACGGCACCTGCATCAGGTGCCCCTGCTTGCCCGGCACGCTCACAACGCGCAAACGCGCCTCGGGCAGGACCCTGTCCCAGCCCAGGTAGCCGCTGCGCGCGGGCTCACTGGCGATGAACAGGTGCACCGGCAGCGGGATCGGAAAGACCCGGTAATGGGCCAGTGCATAAGCCTGCGCCTGCTCGAGGTCGAGATCGGCGCCAAGGCGGACCTGCTCCAGCTGCGGCAGCAGGTCCAGCCGCCTGGGCAGCTCGGTGTCGATCAGCGCGAGGAACTCGACCCTCTCATCCAAGCCGATCAGCTGGATCGCCAGTTCATAGGCCAGCACGCCGCCGAACGCCCCACCGGCCAGGCGGTACGGCCCTCGTGGCTGCACCGCCCGCAGGCCGTCCAGCAGCCCAGTCGCCCGCTCTTCCAGGGTCCGCGGCTGGCTGTCGTCCGGAGCCAGGGCGGGCAAGGCATGGAGCGGGATGTCCGGATCGAGCTGCGCGACTAGCACCGAAAAATGCAGGTCCTCCACACCGCCGCCGTGCACCAGGAACAGCGGGCGCTGCGTGCCGCTCACGGCCGCATCCTGGGTCGGGAAGGAAAGCGGCAAGCCGCTCAAGCGAGTTGCCGGCCGGCCGCTGCGTGCGCCTGCCAGACCTCGGCCCGGGCAGTCATCTCGGCCATCGCGACGACGATCAGGCGAGGCCCTTCATAAGGGTCGCGGGCGTGGGCGGTGAGCATGTTGTCGAGCATGATGACGTCGCCCTGGCGCCAGTCGAACCTGACCGCGCAGGCCTCGTAGGCCTCACCGATCAAGGCCATGACCGGGTCCTCGATAGGGCTTCCGTCGCCGTAACTGACCATGCGCGGCAAGCGGTCGGCACCGAACATGTCGAACAGGTCCTCGCGCATCTCCTCCCCGAGGCAGAAGGGGTGATGCAGTTGGACCTGGTTGAAGAATGCGCGCTCCTGGGTCAGCGGATGGCGGATCACCGCCGGGCAGCGGGTACGGATCTGCAGGCTATCGGCCTCGAACCACTCGAAGTCGGTGTCCTCTGCGCGGCAGCGGGCTTCAACCGCCGCGCGCTGGTCGGTGCCGAAAAAGGCCTGCCAGCTCGGCTCCACGCCTTCGCTGAAGGTCCGGCTGTAGAGCAAGCCCTTGCGCTCGAACACCTCGATCACCTCGGCGGGCAGTTGCTCGAGCACCTGGCGGATATCCGCGAGCGGCGTGGCCCCACCGGTGCGCGACGGTTTTTCGCAGAAGAACCATTGCTTGCGCGGCCAGCTTTCGAGATGCGAACTCTCGTTGTGATACAGGATCATCTCGCGCTCGGGATAGGGCGTTGAACGGTAGATATTGCGCCCGCCTTCCTTCTTCGGCAGGTCGCCATAACTGCCGTGCAAGCCCGGCGACAGGGCTTCGGCGAACGCCTCGAAAGCGCCGATGTTGTCCAGGCCAAACCCGCGAAACAGCAACGCGCCATGTCGAGCCAGCAGCGACTCCAGCGCGTCGCGTCGCGCGGCGGCCCATTGCCGGGCATCCAGGCCTTCTGCCAGCGGCTCGATCACCAGCGGCAGGTTCAGGCCCGGACGCAGGAATGAAAACTTCACCGACTCGTCGGCGCCATCGGTGCGCGCGGCATTTGCCGCAGCTGTTTCAAGGTCCATGCATAGCTCCGAGTCGTCAGATAGTGGCGCGCGGTGCGGGACGGCGAGCCCGCTGCATCGCGCCGAGCAGAAGAGCATGGTCCGCCGGGGCTGTCTGCAACCGCATTCCGGGACATGCCGAGCACGGGCGCGCCAATCGCGTTCCTGTCCCCAATTCCCGCGACAGACAGTCAGCGGGGCCGGTGCTGAAATAACGCCGCTTTGAATCGAGTCGACTCCTCGAAGTCGGCCCGCCGGGCCGCGGTCGATTGCAACGGTTCTTCCGAGACAGGGTAAAACGCGATGCGCCCGAGCATCGACAGGAGCGTTAGGCATGCTAAGTACTAAAACCGACGGACCGGACAGCGCGGCGCCGGCACATGTTCTACCCGGCGCGACCCTGCACGGCGTCTTCAGCGCCAGAGCCCGTCAATTCCCCGAGCGCACGGCCGTCTCCGACGAGCATCAGGCCCTCAGCTATGCGCAACTGGACGCGATTTCCTCGCGACTGGCGGCACGACTGCGCCGCGAGGGCGTGCAAGACGGCATGCTGGTCGGCATGTGCGTCGAGCGCGGCGTCGAGCTGGTCATCGCCCTGCTCGGCATTCTCAAGGCCGGGGCGGCCTATGTACCGATCGACCCCCTGTACCCCTGCAAGCGCGTCGCGCATATCGTTCATGACAGCGGCATCACCCGGGTCATCTGCTCGCCCGGCGTCGATAACGTTGCGCCGAGCGCCAGCCTGAGCCTGCTGCGCCTGGACGAACTGCTGGCCGACAACGATGACGCGCTCGACGCCAGCGCCCAGGCCGACGCCACGGCACCGGCCTATGTCATCTACACCTCCGGCTCGACCGGCGAACCCAAGGGTGTGCTGGTTGCCCATGGCAACGTGCTGCGGTTGCTGGAAAGCACCCAGCCGCTCTATGGCTTCAGCCAGACTGATGTCTGGTCGATGTTCCACTCCATCGGTTTCGATTTTTCGGTCTGGGAAATCTGGGGCGCCCTGGCCTATGGCGGCCATGTCGCCGTGGTGCCCTATGCACTGTCTCGCTCGCCGCAGGACTTCCACGGCTGGCTGGCCGCCCAGGGCGTGACCGTGCTGAGCCAGACCCCCTCGGCGTTCCGCGGCCTCGACGAGGCCGACCGGCAGGCGAAAACCGCGCTTGCCCTGCGCTACCTGGTCTTCGGCGGCGAGGCCCTGCCGGCCACGCTGCTGCGCCACTGGGTCGAACGCCATGGCGATGCGCAACCCGCGCTGATCAACATGTACGGCATCACCGAAGGCACGGTGCATACCACCTTCAAGCGGGTGACCGGCGCCGATCTGGAAAGCTCGGCCATGGTCTCGATCGGCAGGCCGCTCCAGGGCACCCGCCTGCACCTGCTGGATGCGAACCGCCAGGCGGTAGCGGCCGGGGAAGCGGGCGAACTCTACATCGAAGGTCCTGGCGTGGCTTGCGGCTACCTGAACCGCCCCGAACTCAGTGCCGAACGCTTCGTCGTACTGCCCGGCAATTCGGCGCGCGCCTATAAAACCGGCGACCTGATGCTGCTCGATGAGGATGGCGAATACCGCTACGTCGGACGCAGCGACGATCAGCTGAAAATCCGCGGCTTCCGGATCGAGCCCGGCGAAGTCGAAGCCTGCCTGCTGTCCAGCGCCGCCCTCTCGGCCTGCCATGTCGGTGCCCACGACTATGGCCAAGGCGACTGGCGCCTGATCGCCTATGTAGTGCCCACCCAGGGACCGAGCGCCTGGAATGACCAGCTGCGCGCGCAACTGGCCAGCAAGGCGGCGCAGAACCTGCCCGACTATATGCGCCCTTCGACCTATATCGCCCTGGCGGCATTGCCCCTCACGGCCCACGGCAAGATCGACAAGCGCGAGCTGCCTTCACCCGCGTCGGTCGCGGCTTCGGCGCAACAGCCCGAGGCGGCGCTGTGCCCGGAAGAACGCCAGGTCCTGAAGGTCTGGGGTGATGAGCTGGGCCTGACGGGCATAGGCCTGCACGACGATTTCTTCGACTTCGGCGGCACTTCGCTGACCCTGATTCACTCGCTGGCCAAACTCAAGGCGCACTACGGGATCAGCCTCAATCCGGGCGTTCTCGCCGAAGGCGCGACGGCCAAGGTACTGGCCGACAATATCCGACACCTGCTGGCTCAAGCCCACTAATCGAAAGGAAAAGCACATGACCGAGGTCACTGTTAAGAAATTCGCTTTGACGCAAGCAGAGCGCGAGTCGTTCGAGAAGAACGGTTTCATCGGCCCCTTCACGGCCTATACCCCCGAGGAAATGCAGCAAGCCTGGAAGCGCGCGCGCCTGCGCCTGCTCGACCGCAGCGCCGCGGCCTACCAGGATCTCGACGCCGTCTCGGGCGCCACCAATATCGCCAACTATGACCGGCACCTGGACGATGACTTTCTTGCCGAGCATATCTGCCGGGCCGAGGTCTGCGACCGCGTGGCCAGCATTCTCGGCCCCAATGTCCTGTGCTGGCGGACCGAGTTCTTCCCCAAATACCCGGGCGATGAAGGCACCGACTGGCACCAGGCCGATACCTTCGCCAATGCGTCGGGCATTCCGCAGATCATCTGGCCCGAGAACGAGGAGTTCGGCGGCACCATCACCGTCTGGACCGCCTTCACCGACGCCACCATCGCCAATGGCTGCCTGCAGTTCATTCCAGGCACGCAGAACAGCATGAATTACGACGAGACCAAGCGGATGAGCTACGACCCCGCCACGGCCAACGCCGTCGAGAAGGAAGGGGTTCGCCGGGGTTTCTTCGGCTACGACTACCGTCAGCTGCAGATCGACGAAAACTGGAAACCCGACGAAGCCAGCGCCGTGGCCATGGAAATGAAGGCCGGCCAGTTCATTATTTTCTGGTCGACGCTGATGCACGCGTCCCACCCCCACAGCGGCGAAACCCAGGACATGCGCATGGGCTTCGCCTCCCGCTATGTGCCGTCGTTCGTGAAGATCTACCCGGAGACCGAGCACATCGAAGAGTACGGCGGCAAGATCAGCCTGGAAAACTACGGCGCGGTGCAGGTGGTCGGCGATTCGACCCCCGAGTACAACCGCCTCGTCACCCAGACCACCCGCGGGAAAAAATTCGCCAAGGCTTGAACCTGCCGGCGCCTGCACGGGCGGGCGCAGCAACCTGCATCAAAGGAGTTTCTTGTTCATGTCCAGCGACGCCGGTTTGACTGACCCGCACGGCCCAGTGCGCCTGTGCCAGACGGTAAGCAGGCTTCGGCATCTCGCCGTCAACCTGCCGGCGCCCTTGCGCCTGTGCCTGCTGGCCCCCGTCGCGCCAGGCGCGCCGGTCGCCGTCACCGAGAGCCTGCACGCCACCCAACGGGCCGTAAGCGCCGCCTTGGCCCGCATCGGCGTCGACGCGGTGCGTTTTCTGCCCAATGGCGAAACGCAGTTGTCGTCCTTCGAGATGTTTATCAGCAAGAACATTTGCGAGTCGCTCGATTTTGCCTATGACCGGTTCGACTCAGTCGAACAGCTCGAAGGCTTCGAGACGTTTTTACAAGGTTTCGATTTCAGCGGTGCGCTGCCGCAGATCGAGACGCAATCCCTGACGAGCTCGGACGGTACGCAGCTGACGGTCTACGCCAGCACCGGCCGGCATCTACCCGCGGTGGTGCTGGTACTGCCCTGCGGCATGCCCTTCGACCTGTGCCGTGACTGGTTCGTCGCCCTCAGCGCGCACTATTTCGTGCTGACCTGGGAAACCCGCGGCCTGTTCGGCGAATGCGCCGCCTTCGACCAGATAGCCCTCGACACCCCGTCCCAGGTCGGCGACCTGATCGCGGTCATGCAGGCGTTCCAGGTCGACGACGCGCACTGGATGGGCATTTGCGGCGGCGCGGTGATCGCGCTCTGCGCCGCGGCCGCCCACGGCGAGCGGGTACGCTCGCTGAGCCTCTGGCATGGCGACTACAACCTGGGGGACAAGAGCCTGCGTACCCGCCATCAGCAGAATTTCCAATGGCTGATGGAGACCGCGGCCCAGGACCGGGCGGAAGCCAGGGACTTGCAGGCCATGTTTATCGATCAGGCGACCCTTGCCACGACGCCCGAGGCGATCGCCCATGTCGCCCTGTTCCCCTACGTCAATCCGGAGCTGTTCTATCGCTACGCCCGGGTCAACAATGCCCTGAACAATACCGACCTGCTGCCGCTGCTGCAGCGGATCGATGTGCCGACCCTGGTGGTCGCCGGGGACAATGACCAGACCACCCATATCGGCGGCTCCCGGCTGATCGCCCAAACCATCCCCGGGGCGCGGCTGCATATCGAGCAGGGCGGCAGCCACCTGGCGTTCTTCGAGACCCCCGCCCCCTCCCGCGCCACCGCGCTGGCGTTTATCGACGCGACCCTGGAATACGCGTAACCCCCAAGGTTCGCGGGTTTCACCCGCCCTACCAGAGCAGGCATGTCCGCTTTTCGTAGGGCGGGTGGGGCCGCCTAGGTGCAACCCGCGTATTAAAGCGCTGAACCACAGGCCGAGCTTAGCGACACCCGGACCACCCTACCCCCGACTGGCGCCTACGAAAGCGCCTCGACGAGGTTCGTAGACGGGGCATCGGCTTCATCCCTGACCAGGCTGTCCAGCCGGCGCATCGGCCTGTAGAGCAGCGTGCACAGGCACAGCGCGCCGAGGACCGCGCCGCTGACCACGAACAGCAGTCCCACGCCACGGCCCTTGCCGACGCCCAGCCAGGCGCCGATCGACTCGGCGTAGCGTCCACCGGGCTCGAGCGCGGGCTGGAACCAGTGATCGACGACCAGGCCGCCGCCGAAGATCGCCAGGCTGCTCGCAGCGATGGTCAGCATGCTGATCAGCGCGAACACGCTGGCCCGCGAGCCTTTGGGAATCTTGCGCATCCAGAGCGCGTTCACCCCGCCATCCGCGACACTGGCCGTCGTGATCAGGATAAAGGCCAGCGCGCAGTAGGCCGTCGTCGCCGACACCAGGCCGAGGGCGATCACCCCCAGGGCCAACGACAGATCGGCGCAGACCGCCATCAGCATCAGCCTGCGCGGGTTGCCCATCACCATCAGCAAGCCCGCGCCGGCCAGCCCGCCCAGCGCCGCCCAGGTATAGGCCAGGCCGAGCGTCTGGCTGCTATGGGTGGACAGCAGCAACGGGGTCATCATCAGGGTCGCCATCGACAGCAGCGCGTTGCGCAGCATCGCGTAGACCAGCAACCCGAGCATCAAGCGCTCGGTCCTGAAGAAACCCAGCGCATTACCGATGTTGCGCAACGCGCCGGCAAGCACCGATTCCGCCGCGCTGCCGCCGTGGCTGGCCGACACTTTCACCTGGGAAAAGGCCTTAATCACCAGCAGCGTGCCGGAGCAGAAGGTCAGCAGGTCGATCGCCAGCACCGTCACCAGGCCGGCCTTGGCCATGATCACCCCGGCCAGCAGCGGCGCGACCAGGGCCGAGGCGCTCTTGCTGAAGCCGATCAAGCCCGAGGCGCGGGTGAACTTGTCGGCCGCGAGAAGTGAATTGACCGCGGCCTGGTAGGCGGGCTTGCGAAACGCGCTGACGATGGAGGCCAGGCAATTGAAGACATAGAGGTGCAGGGTCTCCAGGCGGTCGAACCACAGCAAGCCCATCACCCCGAACAGCAGGATGGCCAGTAGCGCATCGCTGAAGACGATGATGGTCTTGTGGCTGATACGGTCGGCCAGGCCGCCGGCCAGTGGCAGGAACAGCACCGCCGGCAGGGTCGCCGCCAGCACCACGCCGGCGAAAGACAGCGCCGAGCCGGTTTGCGAGTAGACCCAGATACCCAGGGCGAACTCCATCAGCGCCGTGCCGATGACCGCCAGGGACTCGCCCATCCAGAGCAGGTAGAAGCTGCGCCCCAGGGCGAAATGACGCCGCATCATGGACGTCGACCAGCCTCTTCGAGCCCTGGATCCGTCGGCGCGGCGGCGCGCGGCGCGCGCCGCCCGAGGTCGCCATGCAGCAGCCGATGCAGATACGAATAGGCCACCGCGCCTATGACCAGCGGCGCGTAACGCGAAAAGAGATAGGCGCGGGCCAGCTTGCGCGCGACCGGGAAACGCAGGTCGCCGTTGATATGCAGGGGCGTGGGAAAGGTCGCCGCGACGGTCGCGCCGTAAGCTTCACCGATCGACTCGACCGCGTGCCACCAGAACACCGGGATATAGAGCGCATCGCCCGGCTCGACTATAGCCCGCAGGGGACTGAGCGCCCGCGCACAGGGAAAGCGCTCGGTATCGATGTTGTAGAGACTGCCCTCGTCCTCGATGACCGGGCGCAACCCCTGCCAACTGGCATCGTCCGGCGGCAGCAACAGGACCTCCTTGGCGCCGACGACCTGCGCCATAAAGGTCTCGTCGGTGGAGTGGAAATGCCAGTCCGTGTAGGAGTCGCGGTAGAGGAAACTGCGATGCCCCGGATAGTGCCGCGACTTGGACAGCACCGGCATGAACGGCAGGCCACCGACGTCGTCTTTCATCGGCTCGATCGCCGAGCCGGCGGAGAACCGGCAACTGTCCGCCACCAGGGGCACGGCGCCTTCCTGCAAGCCGTCGAGGAACGCATGGAAGGGCATGTCCCGGTAGACCGCGGCCGAGTGCGCCTTCAGCGCCTCCCGCACCTCGGGCTTGGACCAGCCGATCACTTCGGACACCACCACCGAACGCACGACCACGTCCTGGTTGCGTGAGTTCGCCTTCAGGTAGCCCGGGTCCTGCCATTTCTCGAAGGCCGGCCAGTGGCGCACCGCGTTCTTGACCAGGCAGGGGCGGTTCTGCTGCACGTACCGCTGGATGAAATCGGCGTTCGAGATGGCCAGGGCATCTATCACCTCGAGCGGCGCGGCACGCCCATGATTGGGGAACCGGGAAAGGCTCCAGGGCTTGAGTTGCGCACAGTCCATCGCAGGGGTCGGATTCATTATCGGGCGCTCTCAGGAACAGCCAGGGGACGGCCTTCGCCAGCGTGCGCCGAGTCGTGCCAAAGGTGCCCGGATTCACTGCTTCAGGGCTTCGAGGACGCTTGTATAACAGAGTCCGCCAGCACTCGGAATATTGCCGGACCCCGCCGCCACGCCGCTGTCCCTGCTTCCCATGACAGACATCCAACCACCCCGGATGCTCTAATTTTTCAGCACTGTGGGGAAGTAGTGAACGAGGCGATCCGGGGCCGGATAACGCAGCGAAAGGTGCAGTGCCATCCCGCGCCGATCAAGCCCAACGGGCGTCCGCCCGCCCTTTCCCACGGCCATGTTTCGTCACGTCGAAGTCCAGCGTCCAGACCTTCCAGGCATGCCTGCCCATCGACCGGAGACGAGCCCCAATTGATTTAGCAACAGGTGCTCCGATATGGATTCGTCGACAGATATGGCCTCCGCGCAAGACCAGCAGTCCCACACGCTTGCATCGGTCCAGCAAGGTATCTGGCTCGATCAGATCGTCCATCCGGACCTGCCCTACTACAACATCGGCATGGCGCTGGAGATCAAGGGCGAGCTCGACATCCCGCTGTTCCGCAAGGCGATCGAACTGGCGGCGAACCGTAATGATGCCCTGCGCCTGAGCTTCAGCCACGAGGGCGGGATCGCCCGCCAGCGCGTGCTGCCGCCGATCGAAGTCGAGCTGGAGCTGGTCGAGTTCAGCGAGGAGCAAGCCGCCGCGGGACTGGCGATGGACTACCTGCGCGACGCTTTCCGCCAGCCCTTCGAATCCATGACCGGACGCCTGTGGGAGGCGCGCCTGGTGCGCTGCGGACCGGCACGCTATTACTGGCTCAATCGCTATCACCACCTGGTGACCGATGGCGTGGGCGTCGCGTTGATCGGCCACGCCGTGGACATGGCCTATACCCGCCTGCTGGCCGGCGACGACGATATGCCCCATGGGCACGCCTACCTGTCTTTCGTGGCCGACGACCACGCCTACCTGCAATCGAGCCGGTACGAGCGCAATCGGCAATTCTGGCTGGAGCGCTACGCGCAACTGCCGCCGGCACTGCTGCAGCGGCGGCCAGCCCTGGCCGGAACCGGGCTGGCGCCCAGCGGCCAGGCGCACATGATGATTCCCCGCACGCTGTTCGATGCCTTGATCCAGTTCACCGGCGGCCTTGGCTTGTCGATCGCCCACGCCCTGGTCGCGGTGGTCGGCACCTACTTCTGCCGAACAGTCGGTGTCGACGAACTGGTCATCGGCATGCCGGTGCACAATCGAACGACGGCTAACTACAAGGCCACGGTGGGCATGTTCTCGTCGGTCAGCCCGATTCGCCTGGCCGTCGACCCCGATGCCTCCCTGCTCGACCTGATGCAGGTCGCCGCCGCGGAATTGCGCAGCTGCTACCGGCACCAACGTTTCCCCATGGCCGAACTCAATCGCGCCCTGAAGCTGGCGCAGGCCGGTCGCCGGCAGCTGTACGACCTGTCGCTCTCGTTCGAAAGCCTGGATGGCGACGCGCGCTTCGGCGGGCAGGCAATGGCGCGCGTCTTCACCCTGGACAATGGCTACGAGCAGACGCCCCTGGCGATCTTCGTGCGCGACTACCACCGGCACGAGGACGTCCATCTCGATTTCAACTTCAACACGGCGTTCTTCACCCTTGATGAAGTGCAACGCCTGCAACAACGTATCCTTTCGATGCTGGAAACCCTGATCGAGCGACACGATTTGCCGGTCCGGCATTTTCCATTGATGAGCGATGACGAGCGCCAGCTCCTGCTGGCCGGTTTCAACGCGACCGCGTGCGATTACCCGCGTGATCAACTGATCCATGGCCTGTTCGAACAGCAGGTGGCACGCAGCCCGGACGCCTGCGCGCTGAGCGACGACGCGGGCCAGCGCTTGAGCTACGCGGCGCTCAACCACCAGGCCAACCAGCTCGCGCACCACCTGATCGAACGCGGCGTGGGGCCCGATCAACGGGTCGCCGTGTGCCTCAAGCGCAGCCCCGAAATGGTCGTCGCCCTGCTGGCGATCCTGAAGGCGGGCGGGGCCTATGTGCCGATCGACCCCGACCTGCCGGCGGTGCGCCGCAACTTCATGCTGCACGACAGCGCCCCCATCGCCGTGTTGACCGATAACCACCTGCTCGAGGCCGTGCAAGGGCTGAACCTGCCGGTGCTGGTGCTCGACCGGAATTCGCCGGACATGGCGCGGATCGCGCGGCAACCCGGGCACAACCCGGACCCCGCGCTGCTCGGACTCGGCGCGGCACACCTGGCTTATGTGCTCTACACCTCGGGTTCGACCGGCACCCCCAAAGGGGTGATGAACGAGCATCGCGGCGTGGTCAATCGCCTGCTCTGGGCGCGGGACGAATACGCCGTGGAGGCCAGCGACTGCGTGTTGCAAAAAACCCCCTTCGGCTTCGACGTTTCGGTCTGGGAGTTTTTCCTGCCCTTGCTGGCGGGCGCGCGCCTGGTCCTGGCCCGTCCGGGCGGTCATCAGGAGCCGGGTTACCTCGCCGGGCTGATGCGCGATGCCGGCGTCACCTTGTTGCATTTCGTGCCCTCGATGCTCGAGCGTTTTCTCGAACACCCGGCGCTCGGCGAGCTGCCGCACCTGCGCCGCGTCCTGTGCAGTGGCGAAGCCTTGCCGCGCAGCCTGCAGCGACGCTTCGAGGAACGCTTCGCGGCGATTGAACTGCACAACCTGTACGGCCCCACCGAAGCGGCCATCGACGTCACGGCCTGGCAGTGCCGCCCTACGGATCCAGGCGATAACGTGCCGATCGGGCGCCCCATCGCGAACACGCAAATCCATGTGCTCGACGCGCAGAACCAACCGACACCCTTGGGTGTGCCTGGCGAGATCCATATCGGCGGCGTGGGCGTGGCCCGCGGCTACCTGAACCGCCCCGAGCTGAGCGCCGAGCGCTTTATCGCCGACCCCTTCAGCGACGCGCCCCAGGCGCGCCTGTACAAGACCGGCGACCTGGGCCGCTGGCTGCCCAACGGGGCGCTGGAATACCTGGGGCGCAATGACTTCCAGGTGAAGATCCGTGGCTTTCGCATCGAGCTGGGCGACATCGAGTCCGCCCTCAGCGCCTGCGCCGGGGTGCGCGAAGCGGTGGTTATCGCCCGCGCGGACAACCCCGACGCGGCCGACATGCGCCTGGTCGCCTATTTCTGCGGCGAGCCCCTGGCGGCCGAAGGGCTGCGCGCCACCCTGCTCGAACGCCTGCCCGAGTACATGGTGCCCAGCGCCTATGTGCACCTGGACACCCTGCCGCTCAACGCCAATGGCAAGCTCGACCGCAATGCCCTGCCCGCCCCCGGCCTGGAGGCGCTGGTCAGCCGAGTCTACGAAGCACCGCAAGGCGAGCTGGAAACCCAGCTGGCGGCCATCTGGCACGCCTTGCTCGGCCTGGAGCGGGTCGGCCGGCAGGATGGTTTCCTGGAACTGGGCGGCCATTCCCTGCTGACGG
>JAZKHB010000009.1:0-63885 GCA_040385585.1 Pseudomonadota bacterium
CGAATGGGGCCCTTCTTCGCGCAACCCGCAGGGCCGGATCTGTTTTGATGCGATAGGCGATGGCTCGCCGCGCGTTGTGAATAGCCCGCAGTCGCGTCCCATGCCGGCTCTCGTTTCAAAACCGGTACCGGAACCAGTTCCGGCGCGGCCGTGTGGGTAGTGTCAACAGGCCCTAGAGGTCGATATCGAAACCGTCGCCCTTGCCGCCTCGAAATAAACCGCCGAGCAGCCTGAACAGCCACAGCAGCAGCTGGATGGGCAACTCGATAAAGATTTCCAGCAGGTCCAGAAAACCGCTGTCGTCTCGACGCTGACCGCGGCGTTTGCTCGGCCACAGCATATAGGCCAGTGCAAAACACAGCAGTATTGCCAGGCAACAGCCCCAGCTGAAGTCATTTGCAAACAGCAGGATCACGAGTACCAGAGCGGCGATAAAGAGCAGTGTGGCGGTCAGCTCGCGGAGGGCGGTCATGGTTCGAGGCTCGGTGTCGGGATGATGACAGGCGGCTATCCTGCACGTTCAGGTCGGAGCGGGGCGTGACGCAGTGCCGTTTTGCGTTTCGAGCCTGTCGCTCGCTTCACTCGCGCAGCCATATGCGCATGGCCGGAAACGGCTCGACCCCGGCAGCCTCGGCCTGCTTGGGTTCGTGGGTCATGCCGGCCCATTGCAACAGCGGCACGCCAAAGAAACGCCCGGCGCTGAACAAGGCGTGCACACCCGCCAGGGTAAAGGTCTTAGAGGGTGGTATCCAGGCTAAACCGTTTGCGCAGAATTTTATCCATCAGCGCCTTGGGCACCAGGGCGGCGAGCAGGGGCAGGGCGCGGCTGCCGTTGCCCAGGCGCAGCAGGCGGGGCGGCTTGGGTTTTTGTGCGGCGCTCAGCAGGTCGCGCGCCACATCGCGGGCCGGTGTGGGGTTGTCCTGGGAGGCCTTGGCGCGGGCGCGGATGCCTTCGCGTATCGGCCACCAGGGCGAGTGCTCGGCGATCAGCTGTTCGGCTTCGCGGCTGGCGTTGGCACCGAAGCTGGATGCGATGGCGCCGGGCTGCACTTCCATGACGCGGATGCCGAAGGGCGCCAGCTCCAGGCGCAGGGCGTCCGACAGCGCATGCACGGCGGCCTTGGAGGCGCAGTAGGCGCCGGCGAAGGGCGTGACCAGTACGCCGGATACGCTGCCGATATTCACCACCAGGCCGCGCCGGGCGCGCAGCAGCGGAAACAGGGCGCGGGTGACGTCGACCACGGCGAAGACGTTGGTCTCGAACTGCCGTTGCAGGGCTGCCACGCCGCCATCGAGCAGCGGGCCCATGGCGCCGTAGCCGGCATTGTTGATCAGCACATCCAGGCCGCCGGCGTCGGCGAGTTGGGCACTCAGGGTGGCGGCAAGGCCCTCGACGGCGGCGCTGTCGTTGACGTCCAGCGCCAGCGCGTTGAAGCCCGCGGCGCTCAGCGCCGCCAGGTCTTCGGCCTTGCGCGCCGTGGCCCAGACCCGGTAGCCGGCGGCGTGGAAGGCGTCGGCCAGGGCGCGGCCGATGCCGCTGGAACAACCGGTGATCAGGGCGCTGGGTTGGGTCATACAAAATCCTTAGAGGGGGAGGGCAGACCCGCGGGGGATCCACCTTGAACGATCAGTCGGCGAAGCGGCCTTGCAGGTCTTCTGCGCGAAACTCCAGGGTACTGGCGCGGTAACTGGGGCGCAGCGGTGGCAGCGGCAGGCAGTCCTGCCAGCTGGCGCCGGGCTGCAGTTCGCCGGGGCCGCGGTAGCGGGGTGTCTCGTAGAGGTTCTGCGCCAGATTGAGGGTGTCGCCCGGGGCATAGGCCGCGATCTTCCAGCGCAGCTCCAATAGCGGCGTGTCGCTGCCATTCTTCAGGTGCAGCGCCAGGGGGCGGTCGGACGGACAGGGGTTGGCGTCCCGGGTGTAGTGCAGGCGCAACTCGAGATGGGCCAGCTGCCGGGCTTCGCGATGCTCGCTCCACACCACCCAGGCGGCGAGCAGCACCAGGCCGCTCAGCGCGGCGCCGGATACCGCTACGGCCCGGGCCGGGTAACGGATCAGCAGCACGAACCAGGTAAGGACCAGCAGAGCACCGATCAGCATGGCTGAACCCGCGGTGCAGGGCGATGGCAGGACATGGACGGGCCTCGGTCGAAACAGGGGTTTTATCCTACAGCATCGTTTCGAGCTTGGGTTTGCGCGGACGGGGCCCCGGCTGTGCCCGATAGGCGTATCGCTGGACAAGCACCGCGGTGTCTAGCCAGGCGGTTGTGGGTCCATAAAAAACGCCCACTCCTCGGGCGAGGAGCGGGCGTTGGGTCGAGCGGGCCCCGAGGGGCCTGGGCGTTAGCCGGCCAGGCTGATTTTCGCGGGTGCCTGTTCATGGGTGCGACCGTAGACGTCTTCCAGACGCTCGATATCGTCTTCGCCCAGGTAGCTGCCCGATTGCACCTCGATGATCTCCAGGGGGATTTTGCCGGGGTTGGCCAGGCGGTGGACCGCGGTGATGGGGATATAGGTGGACTGGTTTTCCGTCAGCAAGAAGGTTTTGTCGTTGCAGGTCACCTCGGCAGTACCGGATACCACGATCCAGTGTTCGGCGCGGTGGTGGTGCATCTGCAGGGACAGCTGGGCACCGGGTTTGACTGAGATGCGCTTGACCTGGAAGCGACCGCCCATGTCCACCGAATCGTAGGAGCCCCAGGGCCGGAAGACCTCGCAATGGCTCTGGGTTTCCGTACGGTTCTGCTCGTTGAGGGTATTGACCAGGGTCTTGACCTCCTGCACCCGGGCCTTGGGCGCGATCATCAGGGCGTCCTTGGTTTCCACCACGACGATATCGTCCATGCCCAGCACGGTGACCAGCTTGCCGTTGCCGTGGACCATGCAGTTATGGCTGTCGTGCACCACCACGTCGCCCTTGAGCACGTTGCCGTTGGCGTCCTTGTCGTGCACGTCCCACAGGGACGACCAGCAGCCCACGTCGCTCCAGCCGGCCGTCATGGGCACCACGCAGGCCTGTTCGGTTTTTTCCATCACGGCGTAGTCGATGGAGTTGTCCGGGCAGCAGGCGAAGGTGTCGGCATCGATCTGGATGCTGTTGCCGTCATGCTGGCTGCGCTCCAGGGCCAGCACGCAAGTGTCGTAGATGTCCGTGTCGTGCTTTTTCAGCTCTTCGAGGAAGCGGCTGGCGCGGAACAGGAACATGCCGCTGTTCCAGAAGTAGTCGCCGGACTCGACGAAAGCTGTGGCGCGCTCGCGGTCCGGTTTCTCGATAAATTGCAGCACGCGGTTGACGCCTTCTGGCAGGCCGTCGCGGGTCTGCAGGTCGCAGCGGATATAGCCATAGCCGGTTTCCGGGCTGTTGGCCGGTACGCCGAACAGCACCATCTCGCCGTTTTCCGCGGCGCTGCTGGCCAGGGCCAGGGCGCGCTTGAAGGCCTGGTGGTCCTTGAGCACGTGGTCGGCGGGCAGCACCAGCATCAGCTCGTCGCGGCCCTCGGCCAGCAGCTTCATGGCCGAGATGGCCACAGCCGGGGCGGTGTTGCGGCCGAAGGGTTCGAAGATCAGGCCGCTGACGGTCAGATTCAGGTTGGCCAACTGTTCCTGCACGATAAAGCGGTGTTCCTTGTTGCAGACGATCAGGGGTTTCTGCATGCCCTCAAAGTCCAGGCGTTGCAGGGTCTGCTGGAACAGGCTGTGTTCGCCGGTCAGCGCCAGGAACTGCTTGGGAAACTGCTTGCGCGACAGCGGCCACAGGCGCGAGCCGCTACCACCGGACAAAATTACTGGAATCATAAGGTCTCTCCTTGAACGTTCGGAAGGTGTGCCACTTTGTGTGTGTCTTCTCTACGTGCCCGTGCCTCTTGGCGCGGGCTGTTCTTATGCAATGTGCTTATTCCGCGCCCGGGCGCTTGACCCAGACGGGCGACAGGTTGCCGGCCGAACCCGTGATGAACAGGCTGACCACTTCACCGCGTGGCAGCACCACGGGCTTGAGATCGCTGATCTTGGTATCGCCTTCGAACAGCGCCAGGCTGACCTTGACCGGGTTGATCTCGCGCTCGCCCTGGCCGGCGGCGGCCACGGCCTTGATCACGTCGGTCTTGCCGTCCGCGGTCTTCAGACTAAGGGTCTTGTCGCTGAGGTTCTGCACGCGAATCAGGGCTTTCTGTTTGTTCTTGAACGGTGCTTCCTCGACCAGCCTGGGGGCGCTGCCGGGCAGATTGACCAGGGTGTAGTACTGGTTGGCACCCAGGCTGACCGGCAGGCTCTGGCTGCCGACCTGGGCGGTGTAGTCGCCCTTGGCCAGGAAGCTGAAATCGCTGCTGCCCAGGGGGGCGATATCCTTGACCGAGGCGCTGCCGACGGTGGCGCTGGCTTCCTGGTTGCTGGCGTTGTACAGGCGCACGAAGGCCGAGCCTTTGGGTGCGGTGGGGCCATAGAGGCCGCCTTCGCCGGCGTGGCCGGCGGGCAGGGCCAGCAACCCGAAAAACAGGACGCTGGCGTGGGCGATACGGCGGGGGAAGGTGGTACGGGTCATGGTCTATCTCCATTCACGGGGCAACGCCCGCTTAGTGCTGAGCCCGGGTGGGCGTGATGGAAGGAAGGCTGTGGTTGCTGGACAGACGCGCCAACTCCTGGTTGGACGCTTGGGGTTCTTTAAGCTGGGCGATCCAGGCTGGGTCGAAGTCGCTGAGGTCGTTGGCCATCGGCAGGTAGCGCTCGGGGAATTCCCAGATCACCAGTCGCGGCGGGGCGCTTTTCAGTTCCTCGCTCTGCAGGTACTTGAGCATCGGCAGGAGCGGGCCCTTGCCGTCTTCGGCATGGTTGACCAGGTCGCTGCCCAGGCCCTGACGCAGGGCGCCGGCGAAATTCCACAGGGGATTGGCGCTGTAGCTGGTACCCACCAGGGCCACCGGAATCTGCGCCGCGCCGAACAGGTCGTCGTCGCCTTGGGCGTCCTCTTCCTCGGCCAGACGGGTCTTGCGCGACTGCAGGCGATCGGGCGGCGGCAGCATCTCGGCGAACAGCGGGTCCAGGGGCAGGAAGCGGGTCAGGTCGCCGCTGTAGGTCTCGCTGGCCACCGGCTCTGTGACAAAGACCTGGGGCTCGTTATCCAGGGGAGCATTGCGCAGGATGCTGGCGCTCAGCTGGGCGGCCACCACCTCGGCGCCCAGGGGCGTCCAGTGGGTATCGGTGCGCAGAAACACCGGTCCCTGTTCCTGCTTGGCCTGTTGCAGCGGCGCCAGCAGATCCGGCGCCTGCAGCCCGGCCTGGCGGGCACGGGCCTGGAACTGCTGGAGAAGATCGGCGTGCAGGGCCGCCGGGGTGACTTCACCGATGTACTCTGGATACAGGCGTGCCTTGGCCGGCAGGATAGCCAGTACCAATTGGATGTTCTGCTCGGCCAGGCGATTGTGCACACCGGCGATCAGCGACCAGTTGTCCTGAATCTGCTGTTGGCCGTTGGCTACCGGTTTGAATTCTTCGTCGCTGTACAGCCAGTTCTCGCGGCCCAGCACCACCCCTGGACGGCCTTCGCCGAACACGCGGTAATCCAGGGCGGCCCAGAGGTTGGTGCCCAGGCGCTTGATCGGGAATTCCTTGTCGTAGTGCGTCTCGAAGGCCTTGGCCCATTGGCCCTGCAGGAACTTACCGTCCGGCGGTGCGCTGAAGTCAACCAGGCTGCGAACCGACCAGGCCCCCAGGCCCAACAGCACGGTCACAAATAGCCCGACATAGAGGAGTCTTAATTTAAGCGTCATGTCGTCCTCGCTTAGAACTGGAAATACAGGAATGGGGAGTAGCTCTGCGCCGACAACTTGAGGATCGACAGGCAGAACAGCAGCAGAATTGCGGCGCGCAGGCCGTACAGCGGCAGCGCTGCAGTCCAGGACGCGGCCGACGTCGCGACGCCCCCGGTGGCGAGCTGCGGTATCCCGCCAGCGTCCGGCGCGGCCACGGCCAGCTTGGCCTCGGCCTTAGGCGCGCTTTTGGACATCGGGTTGCGGTAGAACTGGTGCAGCCCGCAGACCGCCAGGGTGATATAGGCCAGCACCAGCGTGGTGCTCTGCAGCTGGGTGATGCTGGCGCGGCCCAGTTCCGACAGCTGCCAGCCCTGCAGGCTGAACATGGCCGGGCTGAACATGGCGGAGTACATGCGCCAGGCCACGTCGAGGTTTTCCGCGCGGAAGATGACCCAGCCCAGGACCACCAGCAGGAAGGTGAAGGCCCATTTCAGCGGATTCAGGCGGCGCGGTGCGGCGTCCACATCGAAGAAGCGCTCGATGGCCAGCCACATGCCATGCCAGGCACCCCAGATGATGTAGGTGAAGTTGGCGCCGTGCCACAGGCCACCGAGCAGCATGGTCAGGAACAGGTTGCGGTAGGTGGCGAAGGTGCCGCCGCGGTTGCCGCCCAGGCTGATGTACAGGTAATCGCGCAACCAGGTCGACAGGCTGATGTGCCAGCGGCGCCAGAACTCGGTGATCGACTGGCTGATATAGGGCTGGTTGAAGTTTTCCATAAAGCGGAAACCCATCATCAGACCCAGGCCGATGGCCATGTCGCTGTAGCCGGAGAAGTCGAAGTACAGCTGCGCGGTATAGGCCAGGGCCCCCAACCAGGCATCAGCGGTGCTGGGGTTGGCCAGGCCGAAGAAGTGGTCGGCCAACGGCGCCAGGCTGTCGGCGATAAAGACCTTCTTGATAAAGCCCTGCATAAAGCGCGTGGCGCCTTCGGAGAACTTGTCGACCGTATGGGTGCGATGGTTGAACTGGTCGACCAGGTCCTTGAAACGCAGCACCGGGCCGGCGATCAGGTGCGGGAAGATCGCCACGAACGCCGCGAAGTCGATCAGGTTGCGGGTCGCCGGGGTATCGCCGCGGTACACGTCGATGATGTAGCTGATCGACTCGAAGATATAAAACGAGATACCGATCGGCAGCAGGATATGGGTCAGGATAAAGGGTTCGAAACCCCAGCCGGCCATGATGCTGTTGAGGCTGTCGACACCGAAGTTGGCGTACTTGAAGTAGCCCAATATGCACAGGTCGACGATGACGCCGAGTAGCAGCCAACGTTGCGCCGGTTTGGTTCGCACCCCGGCCGCGCCGACCTTCAGGCCGATCCAGTAGTTCCACAGGGTCACCGCGGCGAACAGTGCGAGGAAGTCCACGCGCCACCAGGCGTAGAACACGTAACTGGCTACCAATAACAGCAGGTTGCGGTAACGTTGCCCGCTCAGGTAGTACAGGCCGAGAAAGATCGGCAGAAATAGAAACAGAAACACGTTGGATGAAAAAACCATAACCCGGTCTCGCTAATCGAGGTCGACTTCGAGGCTCCATAGAGCCTCCCCTTTTGTTGCAGATGCTGGCCCTACAGGGCGCCAGCCGGGTGCAACGGCACGGCTGAAGCAGGCTTGAGCCGTGCGTTCCTCACCAGAACCAAAAGCTTTTTTTCTCCGCTGGTCGTTCGGCGACCGAACTCTCCGTTCCGGGTACGGGCTGAAACAGCTGGGTGACATCACCGCCGAGCCGAAAGGTTTTGAACGGCTGCATCGACTCGCGCCACTCCTGCACTGCAGGGGTGCAGGCGTAGAGCGAGCAGTAGGGCTCCAGCCAGGAGAACTTGCTGTCCTTTTTCAGCTCGCTCATGTCCTGCTCCTGGGTGGTACGTTCAGCGAAAGGTTCGGCATCCTCCACCCCGTCGATGACCCGTTGCGCCAGGCGTTGCAAGGCGCCGTCGTGGCGTCCGCGCAGGTCAACGCCATTGCTCTGGGCAAAGGCCGCCACCATTGTCAGCGGCGGCAAGCTGTAGTTGTGGTAGGCGAGGGCGCGTTGCTCGCGTTTCAGTTCGTTGGGCAGGAACCCTTCGGCGTCGATTTGCTGGGCGGCCACCTCGAACTGCTGCACCGCCCAGTCGAACAAATCAGGACGATCGGTCGCCACGGCACTGGCCATGACGGACCAGGCCGCCCAGTAGCTGTGGTTATTGATTTTCTTCAGTTCCAGCCCGCTCCAGTCGCGGACCACTTGGTCGGCTAAACGGCCGAACCAAGCTTCAATCGCCTGCGCCTCTTTGGCGTGGTTCTGCAGGGGGTGGGACGCGGAAAATTTCAGTCGCAGATAGGCTCCTGCCAGGCTGCCCAAGGCCCATTTGCGCATCGATTTGCCGGTGTGATTGAAGTCTTCCGAGCGCAGCGCGTCGGCGGCCGCCCAGCTGCCCAGCCAGTTCAAGGCGCAGCTCAACTGTTCCGGCCGGCCATCACGCATGTACTGCATGACCAATTTGTTCAGGCCTTTTTCCAGTTCGGTGATGGGGGCTGTCTGCGCCCGGAACGCCTGCTCGGACACCTCGTTAAGGGTCGCTCGGGCGTTGTCGGAACCCTCGTATTTGCTGCGAAACACCAGGGGGCCGGTGTAGGGCGTGGGCACGGCCGGACAGGCCTCGCCTTTGTCCTTCTTCTGCCCGGCCACTGGCGTGTAATAGCCCGGCGGAGGCACCAGGCCGGCGGCCTGGACGCTACCCGCCAGCAGGGCAAGGCCGAACAGGCAGGGGGAAATAAGAGTTTTCATCGGCTTATCCCTCTCATTCGGCCTGGGCCGTGAGGGATTTGTCAGTCGAGGGCCGTTTGCACAGGGTCGCCTGGACGCTGAGGTTTTCCGGCATGTCAGCCGGGGCCTCGATTTCCAGCGCGAGCAAGTTCAGGTCGCGCCATTCGGGGTCGTTGCGAAGCTCAAAGGCGTAGCGCCCACCGGTGTCGACGCGCTCGGCCTGCTCCAGTTTGAATTTTTCCCGGCGGCCGTTGAGATACCAGACAGTGGTCTGCGCCGAATGCACCGAGGGGTCGCTGAAGGTCAGGTCGATTTGGTAGTCGCTGCCCTTGACGTCATGCAGTTGCGACGCGCCGTTGATCAGCACCTCGTTGCTGCCAGGACGCAGCTTGACCTGGTTCTGCAGCACCGCCGGTCGCCCTTCGCAGCCGTTATCCACCAGCGGCACCGCTTGGCGGTAGAAACTTTTGTGGGCCAGGTCGTAGTGGGTGGCGAACTCCCAGATCAGCACCTTGGGTGGGTTTTCGTGAAACTCCTTGCTGCTCAGGTACTGCAGCATGGCGCTGTCGAAGCCGCCGCCACTGACCGCGCGATTGAGCACCTCGACGCCGCTGTGCTGTTCGATGAAACCGCTGAAGTTGTAGGCAGCGCCACTGTTACTGGTGCCCACCAGGGCCACCTCGGGCACGCTGCCCTCACCGAACAAGTCGTCGCCGCCACTTTCACCGACGGGTTCGGTTTCATAACGGTCAACGTACTCAGTGGCATAGCTGGTGCCGCAAAAATCGCTGGCGGTATTGTGCAGCGTGCCGCGTTTGCCGAGCAGGCCGACCCGCTTGCTGACGAATTCCTGTTTGGGGATCTCGTCGAATCCTGGGATCTGCTTGAGGGTCTGCGCCACCAGGGCGGCGGTGCGTTCGGCTCCGGTAGGGGTCCAGTGGTGATCACCCTTGAAGTAGTACGCCAGCGCCTGTTGCTCGTCGAAGAGCGGCGACAGGTCGGTAATCCAGATGCCGGTCTTGCGGATCTGCTCGATGGCCTCCAGATAATTGCGCTTGGCCAGCTCGAAATTGAAGTTGGCGCGCTCGGTGTCGGTGAGTTTTTCCCGGTTGATCAGGCCACGGGTGGGCTGATAAACCACCATCAGTTCGACGCCCTTTTGTTTAAGCGCCTCGCGCAGGCGCTTGAACTGCTGATAGCCGGCCGGCGTGGTGCCGAAATCGGTGCGCAAGTCGTATTCGCTGCGAAACAACCAGTCTTCCTTGGCCGGTACTAGTGTGCTGAAGAACTCCAAATAGTTGGTGTTGTACTGACCGGCATCCTGAGCCTTGGCGCATAGCGGGCCGAGGGGCTGTGCGCTGTAGAGGGGGGCGGCCTGGGCTGGAACGGCCATCAGCAGGGCGGTGCTCAGGGCGCTGAGCCCGAGCCAATGAGGGAAGCGTACGTGCATGGGGTTCACTCTCCTTTACTCTGGAGTTCGGCCTGACTCTGGTCCGGATCGATCAGCACGGCTTTGCCTTGGCGAACCATCAGGTCGAGGATCTCTTCCTGCTTCTCGCCGAGAATGCCCTTGAAGCTGATGCCCGAGGTTTTGCTCGGTGCCAGCAGTTCGACGCGGTACAGCTCGACGCTCAGGGGCGAGTCGATGGACAGCGGACCGGAGCCGTTACCGGCCAGGCGACCGCCGACCAGCAGCATCGAGACTTCGGTGTCGAAGGGGTCCAGGTCGATGTTGCGGTCGGTGTCGCTCAAGTCCTTGATGTGTCCGTAGACCCCGGTCAGGCCATTGGCGGCCGAGAGGTTTTCGTACATGCGGATATTCACGCTGTTGCGCAGGCGAATACCGTGGCGGCTGTTGTTGAGGACGCGGTTGCCCCACAGCAGGTTGTCCGAGCTTTCGTAGATGGTGATGCCGTCGGAGTGGTTCTGGAACACCTCGTTGTAGGCGATCAGGTTGTTCACGCTGTTACGGTCGATCACCATCCCTGACAGCTTGTTGTCGTAGCTGCGGTTGTTGAAGATCCAGCTGTCGTTGACTTCCCGGGAAATGATGATGCCGTGCTTCTTGCGGGTGCCGTGCACGGTGTTGCCGGCAATGATCAGGCGGTGCGAGCGGTCGTGGGGGTCGATGCCGTAGATCACGTTGTCGCGGTAGGTATTGCCCTTGAGCACCACGTCGCGGGCTTCGTAGCAATAGAAGCCGTAGTACATGTCGATAAAGGTCGAGTCGATCAACCAGCCGGAGGGCTCCTCGCGCTGCATGATCTTGTGTTGGTTGGGCGTGTACTGGGAAATACTCACCCCATAGGACTTGCTGGTCTCGTAGCCGAAACTGGTCAGGGTGCTGTTGACTATGTACGTCTCGGTACCGCCCCAGCTCAGCAGGAAGGGTCGAAAGGCCTCGGCCGAGCGGAAGGTTGCCGGGCCGTTGTCGGCCTCGCGCCAGGCGGTGATCTTGCTGTCGGTGACGAACAATTTGCCATCGTTGACCAGGAAGGCGCCGCGTTCCTCGGACAGGCGCAGCTCCTGGGTCTTTTCGTCGATATGCAGGGTCGCGTCGTGGTCCACCACTATGGGCAGACGGGCCAGGTATACCCCCGGCGCGGTTTCGCTGAAGAGCTGCTTGGGCAACTGCGCGGCCAACTGGGTCAGGTTGACGTAGCCACCTTCGATAAAGATCGCCTGAGGCATGCCCTTCTGCCGTACCACCCATTCGGCCATGCGGTTGTCACCGCCGATAAAGTCCTTGAGGGCGTCCTGCTGCAGCATGCGCCGCACGCTGACGCGACCGCCCGGGCTGCGCACGATCTTGGCCTGAACCGCGGCGGCGGTAAAACCGCTCAAATCCGGCAGGGTCGGCGGATCCAGGTGCAGGGGGGCGGTGGGCGCGCTGCTCACGGTGTAGCTTTGCGTGGCGCGCAGCTCCTGCACGGCCTTGGACGTCTCGGGTACGGTCAGCACGCTGGCCTGGGCCCAGGCGGCGCCTAGCAGCAGGGCGGCGGCCAGCAACGGCCGGGCGCGGTGCGGCCGGCAAGCAGAGGGGCGATCGAAAGTCATGAGGTGTACCGTTCTCGGTTGCATCAGTAGCGCCAGATCACGTCGATAAAGGCACGGTGCATCAGCGAGTCGGTCTCGCTGTCGTAGGCGTCGCCCGGCTTGAACACGCCGCCGCGAAAGCGCACCAGTGCCGAAGGTTCGTCTAGGGTCTGGCTGATCGAAGCCGGCAACAGGCCCTGCTTGAAGTACTTGGTCAGCACCAGATCGACTTCCTGACCCAGGTCCTTTTCACCGTTGAGCAGCGCGCGGTTGGCGCCGTTGTCGTCGAGCTGGGCGTTGATTCCGCTGTCGCCGATCGGCTGCCTGTCGTCGAGGCGCCAGAAGCGGTGATAGACCAGGCTGGCGTCGTAGTCGTCGTTCAGCTGCCAGGAACCGAACAGGCTGGCGGCTTGCAGGTTGCTCAGTTCGCCGCGAAAAGCCTCGCCGAAACGGTGGGTGCTGGAACGGGTACCGGTGTAGGTCGAGCGGTTGCTCTGCAGGCCGGTCTGTTCGAATTGCCCGTCGCCTTTATTACCTTCCCCCTGGTCGTCGCCGCCGCCGCTGCCTCGGGCATAGGCGGCGCCGATCTGCCAGTGAGGGTCCAGGCGCCAGCGCAGGCCCAGGTCGGTGCCCCAGGCGCTGACGTCGCTGCGCTGGACGCTGCGTCCGTCTTCGACGTTGCGCAGTTGCTCGCGCTCACCGGTCAGCCCGGTCAGGCTCGCCCAGTAATTGAGCGTATGGGTATTGCGGAAGTTGAAGGCATCGCTGCTGGCGGTCAGGCCCAGCCAGGTGAGGTCGCCGGTCGAGCGCTTGTCGCCCAGCTCGACTTCCCCGGTAAGGTCGGACAGCTTGCCGTCGTCGCGGCGGTGATGGCCGCGCAGGGCCACCCAGTGCCCGGGGGCCCATTGAGCGGCGATATCGCCGAACAGGTGGCTGCGGTCCTGGTCTTCCGGGGCCAGTTCGTCCAGGTCGGTGCGGTAGTCGCTGAACCGTTCGGCAACCCCCAGGCTGGCCCGCAGCAGGGTGGTGTCGAACGTCCAGTTCAGCGCTTCGATATTGGTGTCGCGCCATAGGCCATCGGGGCTGCGCAGGCGTTGGCGACCCAGGCGCAGGTGCTCGCCGGGGTAATCGGTCAGGCCGGCGTAATCCACCCAGAACTCGCGCAGGGCCAGGTAGTTCTTCTCCGGCTCGCGACGGCCGTCGTCTTGGGATTGCCCGTCGGCCTGGATGTCCTCGTCCGTCAGGGTATCGGTCTGGATAATGTCGGTGGCCGTGACGATCTGGCCGATGGCGAAGGCGCTCCACTGACCGCGCTGACCGAAGACCCAGGGACGCAGGTCCAGGCCGATGCCCTGCACATCGCCGCCACTGCGGGTGCCCAGGTCGCGGTCGTCTTCCGATTGCAGGGTGATCTTGATATCCAGGCCGAAATGCTTGTCGTCCATCTGCACGGCCCAGGTCGGGCCGGTTGCCAGCAACGACAGGCCCAGGCCCATCCAGTGAGTGCGTGTCATAGCGGTTCCTGCTTAAGGTGCATGGCCTGCAGCGCCTGCTCGGGTGCTGCGACGGCGCCACGCAGTTGCTGCTCTTGGCGCAGCAGCTGCAGGGCTTGGGTGCGTTCTGTCGGCCGCAACTGCAGCTCGACTTGCTGGGCCAGGGCCAGGGTTTCCGGACGTTCCGGGTCGATCGCCAGCTGGCTGAAGACATAGGCGTTGGCGACATTGACCTGGATGCCGCGGCCCAGGGAAAACAGCTGGGCGAGGGCGAAGTCGGCGGAGCCCTGGCCGGCGCGAGCGGCGACCAGTAGGTGTTCCAGGGCTTTTTGCGGATAAACCTGCCCCAGGTAGCCGCGCAGGTAGATCTGCCCCAGGTAGTAGTGGGCGCTGGTTTCGCCGGGAGCGGCCTGCAACAGATGCTGCTCGGCTTTCTTCGGGTTCTGGGGTACCAGCTTGCCTTCGTAGTAGAGCTTGCCCAGCAGCAGCTCGGCCCGCGGCTGTGCGGCTTGGCGACCCTGATCGAGGTATTCCATGACCTTGTCGACATCGCCCAAGGCCGGGTACTCGTACAGCAGGCGGGCCAGGCTGACCCAGGCCGCAGGGTAATCCGGGGCGACCTGCTCCAGCAGCTGCTGGGCCCGGGTTTCGTCGGGCTTGCCCAATTCACTGTCGGCCAATACCTGGGCCACGGTGTCCAGGCGCCCAGCCGGTACCACGCCCTGGCGGTACGCGGCGTCGAGACGCTCAAGCAAGGCCGTCTGTTTATCGCTCTGGGCGCGCTTCTGGTACACGGTGGCCAGTTCCACGTAGCATTCGTCCGCTTCGCTCAAAGCGCGCAGGCAAATGGCTTCGACCTCGTCCAGGTGCTGGTCGTAGGTACCCTGGGTGCGGTAGAGCAGAATCTGTACCCGTTCGACCCGGGTATGTCCGGCGGCTTGCCATTGTTCCAGGCGCGCCTGCAGATCAACCGCGGGAAACTCCTGGGGATGGTTCAGGTAAAGCGTGGCCAGGGGCAGCAGGGCGCCCGGCTCGCCGGCCTCGAAGCTTTCGCGCAACAGCTGCTCGGCTTCCTGACGTTCGGTCTGGCTGGCTTCGGGTTTAGCGGCCAGCAACTTGCCCAGGCGTGCCTTGGCCCGTGGCGATTGGTCCAGGGCGCGGCGGTAGGTCTGTTCGGCCTGGCGTAACTGGGTCGGATCGCCACTGGCGACCTGCAAGTCGGCCAGGCCGACCTGCGCATCGCTATAACCCAGGTCCGCCAATTGCCGGAAGTGCCGCTCGGCCGTGGCCATATCGCCCTGTTGCAACGCCTGGTTGGCCAGTTGCTGGTCCGGTAGGCCGGCGCAACCGCCCAGGCTGAGAGCTGCGAGCAGCAAAAGAGGCTTTGTGTTCGGCACGTGCATGCTCCCTTAGCGACCCGCGGCCAGGGCCTTGTCGACCAGCCAGTCGAAGGAGGGGCCGCTGTTGGTGCTGACGTTGACCGGCCGGCCGGCCAGGGTGCTGTCCAAGGGCTGCTCGGGCTGGATGATCACGCGGATATCGGAAGACAGCTCACCGCTGTTCAGGCTGCTGCCCAGGATCATGCCCTGGCGAACCGCGTCGTCGCCGGCCACCTGGAAGCTTACGGTGGTGCCGGGCTTGACCGAGTCGAAGTGTTTGTAGGGGAAGCGCGCCTCGATCTTGGCCAGGCTGTCACGCGGCGTCAGCCGGAAGATCACCGCGCCCTTGCTGGCGAACTGACCGTCGGAGATCAGTTGTTCGGCCACCACGCAGTCGCAGGGACTGGTCAGGGTGCCTTTCATCTGCTCGCCGAACAGCTGCTCGACGCTGGCCGGGGTCAGCTGCTCTTCGCCCAGATGCCCCTTGAGCATTTCCAGCATGGAGGTGCTGAACATGGCGATCGGCGCGCCCTTGTTCACCTTGCCATCCGCGCCGACCAGGCTCTGCACCGTGCCTTCACGGGGCATGGTGACTTCCATGCTGGGCACGCTGACCAGGCCCGACTCGGCATGGGTCACGAAATACAAGCCGTAGAGGGACTTAAAGATAAAGCCGAATGCGGTCAGGCCGAGCAGGAAGATCCCCAGGCTGAAGCCGACCGCGCGCAGGCGACTGAGGGCGCCCATGGCGCTCATGCCGCCCTTGTCCTTGCGCGCCTTGGTGAAATTCTCGCGCTGCAGGGTGGTCAGCAGATCGCCGGCGCTCATCAGCTCGCCGCTCAGGTGAGCGCTGATCAGGTAGCGCAGGGTCGAGATTTCCCGCGCCCTGAGGTTGTGGAACTGGCAGCCGATGCGGCCACTGTCGGCATCCATCGAGCAGATCTGGAATTCAATGTCCACGGCCAAGCCGATGTTGTCGACCTGGAACACCAGCTTGCCCTTGTGGTGGTCGCCGAGTCGGACTGGCAGCTTGCCGCCGATGTAGCTGAACCCACCGGCGGAGAGGTCGACCAGCTGATGTTCGACCACCGGCTGGTTGCTGCCGGCGAAGCGGATCTTGGCCGGGAGCTTGACGCGCGCATGCTGGCGCTGGGCTTCGGATTCATGCACGACGTTGAGGTTCACGGCGGTATTCATGGCTGTATTCCTAGGAGATCCGTTCATGTTCAAACTACGATCAGCAGGCCGGCGATAAACACGCTGGCAGCGGAGAAGGTCATGGTTCGCGACGACCAGGTGTTGAACCAGCGTTGGAAGCTGGCCAGGTCGCGATTGAGCTTGGTGGGTTGGCGGGTCCAGGATTGCTGGTCGAGGCGGAAGAACACGTAGATCTTCACCAACGCACCGACGATCTGGTTGTAATAGAGAATCAGCGGGTAGGCCGGGCCTATGGCGTGGCCGGTCAGGGACAGCAGCAGGGTCAGCACCAGGCGCGTCAGGCCGATCCACAGCAGGTAGACCAGCAGGTAGGCCGCGCCGTATTTGAGGCTGGCGATCAGTGCCACCGCCAGGCCCAGCAGGCAGGTCCACATCGACACGCGCTGGTCGAACAGCACCAGGCCGGTGAACCAGCCCAGGCGCTTGGTCCCCAGGCGCATGGCGCGGGCGTTCTGCCGCAGGTTATTGCCGTACCAGCGGAACATCAGCTTGCGGCTGGCCTTGATAAAGCTTTTTTCCGGCGGATGCTCGACGGTGTAGATCGCCGTGTCGGGTACGTAAAAGGTGTCGTAGCCCAGACGCATCAGGCTGTACCAGCTGGACTTGTCGTCGCCGGTGAGGAACTTGAAATGGCCCAGGCGCCAATGCACCAGGGAGTCGCTTTCCACGTCGGCGATAAAGGCCGGGTCGACTATGACCTGGGCGCGGAACACCGACATGCGTCCGGTCAGGGTCAGCACGCGCTTGGACAGGGCCATGGAGCACATGTTGAGGTGGCGCTGGGCGAAGCGCAGCTTGTGCCACTCGCTCATGACATAGCTGCCACGCACCTCGCAAAACTCGTTGGTGGTCAGCCCGCCTACCTTGGGGAACAGCTTGAAGTAGGGCACGGTGGCGCGGACGATCCCCGACTGCAGCACGCTGTCGCCGTCGATCACCGCGACCACGGCATCGGCGTCGGGCATGTGCCGCGAGATGGCGCGAAAGCCGTGGGCCAGGCCGTCGCGCTTGCCGGTGCCGGCGATGCGCACGAAATCCAGCTTGACCTGCGCCGGCGGATTGAACTTGGCCCAGAGGGCCTTGATCATCAGCTCATCGGACAGTTCGACGATGGAGCAGACCACGGTAGTCGGGTAGCCGCAGTCCATGGCCTCCTTGATCACCGAGCAGTAGACCTGGGCAGTGGTCAGGGCGTCGATGCGAAAGCTGGTGACCATCAGGAACACATGAGACGGGTCGGCCGCCGTGCCCAGTTTGCGGGCACGGCGTCGGTAATGGGGGTAGACCACATAGAGAAACAACATGCCGCGAACGAAGTGGATCGCACCCATGGAATAGCGCCAGATACCGACCACGCCGATCAACAGGAGGAAATCCCGCGAGTCGGGGTCGAATACCGAGCGAGGCAACGCCAAGGCGATGGCCATCAGTAAACTGAGGTAGAACAGCCAGCCTGCGGCCTCGAGAAGACCGGTTTTTAGCCTGTGCATAACGGCATCCATGTTCGATTTGGCCCGGTGACTGCCACGGCTAGCCCGACCGGAGGCCAGGGTTCGCGCGGCAGTCGCCGACGGTGAGGGCAGGTATCAAATCGCCATTGGGCGCCTAGGCGCCCAATGGCGAAGGGTTACCAGCAGATGCCTTCTGCACCGCCACGGGTAGCGGCGTTCATAAAGCCCACCAGATCGACGATTTGCTTGCCTTCCGGTGCGCTTTGCGCCAGGGCGCGGAATTTCTCGTCGCCATTACCCAGCACGATGATGTCGGAGCCGTTGATGACTTTTTCGAAGTCGTCGTTGAGCAGCGAGGACACATGGGGGATCTTGGATTCGATGTATTCCTTGTTCGCGCCATAGACCCGGGCATATTCGACGTTGCTGTCGTAAATGCTCAGGTCGTAGCCCTTGCCGATCAGCATCTCGGCCAGTTCCACCAGGGGGCTTTCGCGCAAGTCGTCGGTGCCGGCCTTGAAGCTCAAGCCGAGCAGCGCAATCTTGCGCTTGTCGTAGCTGGCAATGATGTCGAAGGCGTTCTGCACCTGGGCCACGTTGCTGCGCATGATGCCGGCGAGCATTGGGTGCTCGACGTCCAGTTGACCTGCGCGGTAGGTCAGGGCGCGTACGTCCTTGGGCAGGCAAGAGCCGCCGAAGGCGAAGCCCGGACGCATGTAGTAGCTTGAGAGGTTGAGCTTGTGGTCCTGACAGACCACTTCCATCACTTCGCGACCGTCCACGCCCGACGCCTTGGCGATATTGCCGATCTCGTTGGCAAAGGTCACCTTGGCGGCATGCCAGACGTTGCAGGTGTACTTGATCATCTCGGCGACGGCGATGTCCTTGCGGATGATCGGCGCATCGAGGGCCTGGTAGATTTCCTGCAGCAGGTCGCCGGATTGGGTGTCAAGCTCGCCGATCACGGTCATGGGCGGGAAGTCGTAGTCCTTGATCGCGGTGCTTTCACGCAGGAACTCGGGGTTGACCGCCACACCGAAATCGACTCCGGCTTTCTTGCCGGAGCAGTCTTCCAGAATCGGGATCACCACGTTCTTCACGGTGCCGGGCAACACGGTGCTACGCACCACCACTGTGTGGCGTTCGGTCTTGTCGCGCAGCACGTAGCCGATTTCGCGGCAGACCGATTCGATGTAGTTCAGCTCCAGGTCGCCGTTCTTCTTGCTCGGCGTGCCGACGCAGATAAAGGAGACTTCGGTGTCACGTACTGCCGCGGCGAAATCGGTGGTGCCGCGCAGCATGCCGGTGCTGATGCCTTTCTCCAGCAAGGCTTCCAGGCCGGGTTCGACAATCGGGGATTTACCCTTGTTGATCATGTCGATCTTGCCGGCCGATATATCCACGCCGACCACTTCATGGCCGCGAGAGGAGAGGCAGCCTGCACAGACTGCACCGACATAGCCCAAACCAAAAATACTAATACGCATGGGACTCACCTTATGTTTGCTAATGACGCCGTTAATGTGGCGGCAGAAAAATGACACAACTATCCTGGCGTCCGATTAATATGTAATCGGCCGAGCGCAGGCATAGAAAAGTTGTGGCGCTATTAATAAATAGTGCTGTAGGCGGGCTTTTGTAGAGATGCCCTTTGATACTGCGAGGCGCTCCCTAGAGGGGCGCAGGGCCTTGAGATGGCCGCGTTTGAAGGTCGTTGTCCGGGTTGGTTCTCCAGTCTTTAACGTTTAACTGCTCGCGCTTTAAGACAATTCGGGGGACTGCTGCAATCCGTTGTCGACAATTTTTTCGGGGGGCTTGATGCCGCGATGAAATTGTTCAGCAAGTATGAGCGAAGTTGTCGGCGGTTAGTTCAGTCCATCCGTCAAATTTGTGAAGTAACTCGAAATATATTTAGAAATCGTTGATTTCAATATGATGGCATTTCTTGTTCAGGCCTTGTATCTAGCGGGCTGGAGCGGTAATAACTAAATGCCATTACCTGGTAGGCACTTTTGTGCCATATAAGAGAGCAGCGACCAGTTACAGGGTTAGTTGTAAGGGCGTTGCGCATTTATTGTCCTACAAGTTCGGCCTCCATTTTGAGCGAGTTCGCTCTTTCAAGACCATGGTTCCATCTTTCTAAGTGCGTGCGGCACTTTATGGTGCAACAAGTGCACCCGCAGAGTGCGGGTGTATAGATTTTGGGCGGCGGGGGGTGATTCAGTCCTGGGGTGCGTCTCGCAAGAAAACCAGGCTGTCGGCGGTGGACTGGGCCGGCTCATAGCGGTAACCCTGGACCTTGAAATCCTTCAGGCCCTGGGGGTCGCGCAGACGTTCCTGGATCACGTAGCGGCTCATCAGGCCGCGGGCCTTTTTGGCGTAGAAGCTGATGATCTTGTGCTGACCGTTCTTCAAGTCCTTGAACGCCACATCGATGATCCGGGCCTTGAGCGTTTTGCGCTTGATCGCACTGAAATACTCGTTGGAGGCCAGGTTGAGCAGGATGTCGTCGCCCTGTTCCGCCAGGGCCTTTTCCAGCCAGGCATTGATGCGCTCGCCCCAAAAGGCATACAGATCCTTGCCGCGGGCGTTAGCCAGCGCGGTGCCCATTTCCAGACGGTAGGCCTGCATCAGGTCCAGCGGACGCAACAAGCCATAGAGGCCCGAGAGAATGCGCAGGTGCATCTGCGCGAAGTCGAAGTCGGCTTCCGCGAACGTCTCGGCTTGCATGCCCGTGTACACGTCGCCCTTGAAGGCCAGCACCGCCTGCTTGGCGTTGTCCGGCGTGAAGGCTGGCGTCCAGCTGCCGAAGCGCGCGGCGTTGAGTCCTGCCAGCTTGTCCGACAGGTGCATCAGCTGGGCGATTTGTCCGGGGCTAAAAGCACGCAGCTGGCCGATCAGTTCCTGGGCATGGTCCAGGTGTTCGGGTTGGGTGAAGCGTAAGGTTGCCGCGGGCGTGCTGTAATCGAGGGTCTTGGCCGGGGAAATCACCATCAGCATGCTGTGGTCTCCTGAACGAGGGGCGGGGCGCTTCCAGTCCCGTCGCTGTCGCACTCAGGTATCGGCAGGTATGCACACCGAGGCGTTTTGGGCGAGCAGGAACGCCAGCATGATCCCCGACTTTAACCAGCCCTCGGCAGTGCGCCAAGCGCTATCTGTCGAGGTGACAAATAAACTGCAAAAGCGTGAAAAGTGCTTTTGCCTGTCATCCTTTTTGGGGTATCTAAAAAGGCAGACCGCCGAACCCTGCAGACAGGTGGCGAGCCTTGGCCTCTTCCTGTTGCACCTTCTTTCGTCCCCGGCGTGAGAAGACGGCGGTCCTTTGCGACGGAGTGCCGTTCCGTCGCTTGGCCCCTCGCTTAAGAAGGTGACCGAGTATGGATGACCATGGACGCTCCAGCCTGACCGGACCGATTCTCTACGCTCTCGACACCAACGTGTTGATCCACGACCCCAACGCCCTGCTGAATTTCGAAGAGCATCACGTCGCTATTCCCATGACCGTACTGGAGGAGCTGGACAAGCTGAAAACCGGCAAGCAGGGCATCGCCGCCGAGTGCCGTCAGGCCATCCGCCTGATCGACCAGATACTGGGCACCGCCACGCCCCAGGAAGTGGAGAACGGTGTCCCCATTCCTCGCGGCAAGAACCAGCCCTGCGGTTTTCTCTCGATCCTGATGAGCAAGCGCGTCGAGCCGATCGCCTGGCTACCGGAGGACCTCAACGACAACAAGATCATCAACCAATTGGTGGAGCTCAAGGCGCGCAACCCCACCCTGTCCGTGGTACTGGTGACCAAGGACATCAATATGCGCCTGAAGGCGCGCGCCTGTGGCATCGAGTCCGAGGATTACCACACCGACCAGCTGGTCGACGACATCTCGCTGCTGCCACGCGGTTATCACAACGTCAGCGGCTCGTTCTGGGACCGCGTGAGCAAGGTCGAGACCCGTCAGGACCATGGCCGTACCTGGCACCGGGTGCAGCTGACGGACAACTTGCCGGCGGTGCATGTCAACGAATTCATTCTCGACGACCAGGGCTTCGTCGGCTGGATCAAGGGCATCAAGGTCGATGAGCTGCTGATCCTCGATCTGCACCAGGAACCCTTGCTGCATCAGGAGGCCTGGGGTTTGCGTCCGCGCGATATCTACCAGAGTCTGGCGCTGTTCGCCCTGCTCGATCCGGATATCCACCTGGTCAACCTGACCGGCGCGGCCGGTTCGGGCAAGACCATCCTGGCGTTGGCCGCGGCCATCGAGCAGACCATGGTCAGCAAGCGCTACCGGCGCATCATCGCTACTCGCAGCGTGCAGGGCCTGGACCAGGAGATTGGCTTTCTGCCGGGCACCGAGGCGGAGAAAATGGAGCCCTGGCTCGGGGCCATTACCGACAACCTCGAAGCCTTGCACATGGATGACGAGAACACCCATGGCAGCGTCGACTACATCCTGCAAAAGGTGCCGTTGCAGTTCAAATCCCTGAACTACATCCGCGGGCGCAGCTTCCAGCAGAGCCTGATCCTGATCGACGAGTGCCAGAACCTCACCCCACACCAGATGAAGACCATCATCACCCGTGCGGGGACTGGCTCCAAGGTGGTCTGCCTGGGCAACCTGGCGCAGATCGACACCCCCTATCTGTCGGCGCCCAGCTCGGGTCTGACTTACCTCACTGAACGCTTCAAGGACTTTCCCCACGGCGTGCATATCACCCTGCAAGGGGTCCCACGTTCGCTGCTGGCCGAATACGCCGAAGCCAATATGTAGCGCGCACCGCGCCGTGGGTTGCAAGGAAGAAGCCTGGCGGGTCGCACCCGCCAGGTGCACTTGCCGCCTGCACAGGCGGTATACAATGCGCCATTCCTTCAACGAAGCTCCTACCATGCTGACCCATCTCGATTCCCAAGGCCGCGCCCATATGGTGGACGTTACCGATAAAGCGCTGACGTTCCGTGAGGCCGTGGCCGAAGCCTGGGTGCGCATGCGCCCGCAGACCCTGCAAATGATCGTCGACGGCGAGCACCCCAAGGGCGATGTCTTCGCCGTGGCGCGCATCGCCGGCATCCAGGCGGCGAAGAAAACCGCCGACCTTATCCCGCTTTGCCATCCGCTGCTGTTGACTGGCGTCAAGGTCGAGCTTATGGCCGAAGGGGAGGATGCAGTGCGCATCCTCGCCCGCTGCAAGCTGACCGGGCAGACCGGGGTGGAGATGGAAGCCCTGACCGCCGTCAGCGTCGCGGCCCTGACCCTCTACGACATGTGCAAGGCGGTCGACCGTGGCATGGTGATCGAGAAGGTACGGCTGTTGGAGAAGCTCGGCGGCAAGAGCGGGCACTTCAAGGTCGAGGAGCAGGCATGATCCGCGTGCAGTATTTCGCCCGCTATCGCGAGGCCCTGGGGCTGGAGGCCGAGCAGGTGACGGGTGGCTACCCGACGCTCAATGACCTGCGCCTGTTCCTGCTGGCCCGTGGCGGGGTATGGCAGGTGTTGGCCGAGCAGAACCTGATGTGCGCGCGTAATCAGGAATTGTGCGGTTTGCAGGAGCCGCTACTGGACGGCGACGAAGTGGCGTTTTTTCCCACAGTGACCGGAGGCTGATATGGCCATTCGCGTGCAGCAGGCCGCCTTCGATCCGGGGATCGAGCTCAACGCCTTGCATGCCGCCCGGCTGGGAATCGGCGCGGTGGTCGGTTTCGTCGGCTATGTACGCGATTTCAACGAGGGGCATGACGTGGCGGGGATGTTTCTCGAGCACTTTCCCGGCATGACCGAAAAAGCCTTGGCGGCCATCGCCGAACAGGCCCACCAGCGCTGGCCGCTGCTGGCCCTTGAGGTCGTTCACCGCGTCGGACGCCTCGAGCCGGGCGAGCCCATCGTCTTCGTCGGCACCGCTAGCGCCCATCGCCAGGCGGCATTCGAGGCCTGCGATTTCGTCATGGACTACCTCAAGACCCGCGCGCCGTTCTGGAAGAAGGAAGACACCCGTGAAGGCCCGCGCTGGGTCGAAGGCCGCGCCAGCGATCAGGATGCGGCCGCACGTTGGCAAAAGTCCTGACAGGCTGCTGGAAAAACTACCTGGGTTGCCGATACGGCGAAGGCACCGGTATCGCGATGCGCAAGGGCGATAGCGAACTGCTCGGCAAGCTCAGCGCTGCGATCATGGCGATCCGTGCCAAAGGCGAATACCAGAAGATCCAGAGCAAGTAGTTGGACTTCGATATCTACGCAGGCTGAGCCGCAGCGCCGCGGACGGAGCCGCTTTGACAAGCGGTTTTGTCAGTTCGCCACGGCAACTTCCCCCCGATTGCGGCCGCTCTGCTTGGCGCGATACAGCGCGAGGTCGCTGGCCGCATAGAGGTTTTCATAGCTGCCCGATTGGCCTTCGCTCAGGCCAATACTGGCGGTCACCGCCACATGCAGGTCGTCGATTTCCTGCAAGTTATTTTCCACCACCTGGCGCAGCTTTTCGGCGATGCGCGTTCCCTGTTCGCGGTCGCAATCGGTCAACAGCAGCGCAAACTCCTCACCGCCCGGGCGCGCCAGGCTGTCGATGCTGCGTACCTGACTGCTGAGCAGAACCGCGGTGCCTTTGATCACTGCATCGCCGAGCGGGTGACCGAAACGGTCATTGACTGTCTTGAAATGATCGAGATCGAGCATCAGCAGGCACAGCGGCTTTCGGTTGCGCTGAATGCGCAGCAGTTCGCGTTCGACTATCGCGCCGAACGCACGGCGATTGAGCAACCCGCTCAAGGGGTCGTGTTCGGCGAGATAAACGAGCCTTTGGTTCTGTTCTTCCAGCAGTAATTGTTGGGCCTGTAGACGTTGCTTCTGGGTGTTGATCTGCACGAAGCTGCGCCACTGCAACCAGGCCAGCACCAGGCCGATCGCGCACGCGGACACCCCGTTAAGCTGGTTGCTTAAGAGCAGGGCGGGGGTTGTCTGGGTTTGCTGGATGCCGAACATAAACAGCAGCAAGGCGCCGCCGAACAGCCAGAGCGCCGACAGCGGACGGTGCAGGAATACCAGCGCGACCAGGGTGCAGCCGCTCAACAACGGGGTGATATTGCTGGTTACCAACTGGTCGATGGCGCTGATCAGGGCGGCGAAGCCCAGGGTGCCAACGACCGCGGTGCCGACACAGGCCTGGCGCAGCCGCGGCCGATCATGCCGATGCCCGAGTCGCCAGGCGATCAGGCCGAGCAGGCTGAAGAACACCAGCATGCCGGCGTGCGCCGCGAGAATGCCCTGGCGCCACAGCGCCTCGCTGGCGGAGCTGGGTTAGCGCTGCCAGAACATCCACAGATGAATCAGGTTGATCGGCGGAATCAAGGGGGCGGTAAACAGCAAGCGCCGCATATTCTGCTCGAGCAACTGCAGTGCAAAGGCACGGTTCTTCCCGATAATCGCCTGCCAACCCCTACGCCAAGCGCGCAATCGCTCTCACTCCCAATCGGTATCGTGCGGGTTCGATCGCGCCTGCAGAACTGACCGCTAGCTCTTTGCGCTGGACGTTACACAAGTTTTCCCCGCGGGGGATTAGCGATCAGTGGCATATAGATGGCTGACAGCCCGGCCCGCATAAACTCGCCCCTCTTTCTGCGGCCGCCTGTCGCGGTTCGTTCAACTTGGCCGCCGTGGTTGCTACCTTGAACGTGCGCAGGCCGGGCGAGTTGCCGGCGTAGCCAGAACGCAGCGATCAACTTCGACTTGGAGAGCAAGGATGACCCGCAAAAACACCATCTGTCTGTGGTACGACGGCACTGCACTGGACGCCGCAACCTTCTACGCCGAGACCTTCCCGGATACCAGGGTGGGTACCGTACATCGCGCGCCAGGCGACTATCCGGCGGGCAAGCAGGGCGATGTCATCACGGTCGAGTTCACTGTGATGGGCATCCCTTGCCTGGGACTGAACGGCGGTCCGGTTTTTCAACACAATGAGGCGTTCTCCTTCCAGGTGGCGACCGACGACCAGGCTGAAACGGATCGCCTATGGAGCGCGATTATCGACAACGGCGGCCAGGCCAGCGCCTGTGGCTGGTGCAAGGACAAATGGGGGCTGTCCTGGCAGATCACCCCGCGCATCCTCACCGCCGCGATAGCCAGCCCCGATCAGGCGGCGGCCAAGCGTGCATTCGAAGCCATGATGGGGATGACCAAGATCGACGTCGCGGCAATCGAAGCAGCGTTGGAGGGCTGACCGGCACCGGGGTGGACACTTGGGTATGGTGGAGCTTGGTCGCTGCCCACGCTAGGCGCCGGGCTCAGGAGCCAAAGCCGGCGGCCATCGACCCATAGCGCCACCGAGGGGAACCGCGAGCACCCCTTTCAGCCAGTGGCTAAATCCGTAGAAGCGGCCACCGGGGCTTCTGTGGGCAGTTTTAGCGTCAGCACCGTCAGCACCACACCGACGCCACCTGTAACGGCGTATACCCGGCAAAGCTGCTGCTGTGATGGGTCGATAGCCCCGCACCACAGTAGCCAGGCATGCCGCTGCGGCATGGGGTTGGCGATTTTCTTAGCCTGTATGAGCCTGGCGTCAGCGTCCCGAATGGCGCTGCGCTTATCCGGGCTTTTTAACAGGTTTCCTAAGAAGGCGATGACCTTAACTGTCAATACGGGCGCTAAGGCGGGCTTCTCCTGCCTAGCGGCGCAGGGCCGGTAGAAACTCCAGCAGGCTTTGCGGCAAGCGGGTGCGCAGGCCCTCGCTCAGCGCCTCGCGATGCCTCTGGTAGAGCAAGCCCAGGGCCATGATGCCCAGTCCGATCAGGGTCAGCACGATGGGGAACAGCAGTGAGTCCTCGAAGACCTCGTACGACAGATAGCCCAGGTAGCCGGCTACTCCCAGTGCACCAAAGACCATGAAAACCGGTCGGCGCAGCAGCACCGCCAGGCCGATCAGTCCGAGGTTGATCAGGCCGTAGATGGCCTTGCCCCATTCGCTGCCGCTGTCCATCAGGCTCAGCCCGCCCCAGAATGCCGCGAGTCCCGCCAGGTAGCCCCAGAATGCGAAGTCCTGCCGGGTGCGGCCGTCGACGATCAGGCTGGCCAGGATCAGCGCCAGGCCGAACCAGAGCGAGATCATGCGCCGCTCTTCCCAGTCGAAGCTCTGGCCATAGACCAGCTCGGTCAGGTCCATGGACATAAACCACAGGGCCACGGCCATCGGCAGGACGATAAAGGGGAAGGGCAGCAGGCGCAGCATCAGCAGGCCGACGAGCACGGTAGCGGCTTCCATCAGCAGCCAGCCACCCTGCACGTATTGGTAATAATCGCCGTAGTCGCCCTGCGCGTCGTCCATCAGCCAGAAGTCGGTCAGGCGCTGCAGGGCGAACACCGCCAGGGGCGTGAGGCTGACCGCCACCGCCCCCAGCAGGCCGCCGGGGATCGGCTGACCGCGTCGCCACAGGCTAAGGCCGGCTGCGGTGAACAGACCCATGTAGACCAGGACGATCGCCAGCAGGGCGCCATCGCCGATTTCCATCCAGGCTTCGGTCAAGAGCCAGCCCAGGGCGCCCATGATCAGCAGCGCGCCGAAGTAGTAGGCGATATGGGCCAGCTGAAAGCTGGCCCGGGTCTGCGGTTGCCGGCGTAGAAAGGCGAGCAGGGCGCTGTCTTGGCCGGGTTGCAGCACGCCGGCCTGCACGGCGCGGGCGAGATCCTCGGCGTCGAGCTTCAGGGTCATGGCGAATCTCCGTTGTGCCGCTTACTTCCGGTCGTTAAGCGGGCGCGTCCACGAAATAGGCGAAGCCGTTTGGCTTCGCCTGTCCCCACAGGCTAACAGACCGCCGGGCGAACGGCGCAGGCCGCAGCGGATCTACAACGCTCTGTCAGTGCTTGCGCGGCACGGCCTTGAGCAGCTCGGTCGGCGGCGTTTCGCAGCTGATCTTGCGCCCCAGGAGCGCCTCGATCGGCGGCAGGGCATAGGCATCGTCCTCGCCGGCGAAGCTGATGGAGGTTCCGCTGGCGCCGGCGCGGCCGGTACGGCCGATGCGGTGCACATAGTCGTCCGGGGTTTCCGGCAGGGTGAAGTTGATCACGTGGCTGATGCCTTCCACATGGATGCCGCGCCCGGCGACATCGGTGGCCACCATCACGCGGATCTTGCCTTCACGGAAGCCTTCCAGAGCCTTGATGCGCTTGTGCTGCGGGACGTCGCCGGACATTTGCACGGCATTGATGCCGTCGCGGGTGAGGCGCTCCTCGATACGCCGTACTTCGTCCTTGCGGTTGGCGAAGACCATCACCCGGGTCCAGTCGTTCTGGGTGATCAGGTTGTACAGCAGCTTGTACTTGTCGCTGCCGGCGACGGCATAGACGTGCTGCTCCACGGTGTCGCTGGCGACGTTCTCCGGTTCGATCTCGACGATGGCCGGGTCCGTGGTCCACTGCTTGGCCAGGTTCATCACGTCCTCGGTAAAGGTCGCTGAAAAGAGCAGGGTCTGGCGTTCGCCCTTGTGGGGGGTCTGGCGGATGATCTGGCGTACCTGGGGGATAAAGCCCATGTCGAGCATGCGGTCGGCTTCGTCGAGCACCATCACCTCGACCATGTCCAGGTGCACCTCGCCGCGCTGGTTGAAGTCCAGCAGCCGCCCCGGGGTGGCCACCAGGATGTCGCAGTGGCGAGCTTCCAGGTGCTTGAGCTGCTTGTCGAAGTCCATGCCTCCGACAAAACTCATCACGTTAAGACCGGTGTATTTGGTCAGGTCGGCAGCATCCTTGGCGATTTGCACCACCAGCTCGCGGGTCGGCGCAATGATCAGCGCCCGCGGCTCGCCCATGTAGCGTTCCTTGGGCGGAGGGGTCTGCAGCAGCTGAGTGATGATCGACACCAGAAAAGCCGCGGTCTTGCCGGTGCCGGTCTGGGCGCGGCCGATGGCATCCTTGCCCGCCAGGGTGTGGCCCAGTACCTGGGCCTGGATCGGCGTGCAATAGGGAAAGCCCAGGTCATGGATGGCGTGCATCAGCTCGGGGGCCAGCTTGAAGTCGTGAAAACGGGTCTTGCCCGCCTGCGGCTCGACCACGAAGTCGGCAAGGGTCCAGGTGTCCAGCGGTTTGGCCTTCGCGGCGCGGCGCGTTTTGCCGGGTGCAACGGGCGCAACGGCCATTGCGGGTACCGGCTCCTCTGCCGGCTGTGAGGCTTTCGGTTCGGGGGCAGGGCGTGGTGGATGTGGGCTTGGGGCGTTGACCGCTGCGGACGGAGCAGGTTGCTGGGCCTGGTCTTTGCCGAACATCTTCTTCAGTGCGTTGAGCACGGGCATCTCGTCGATTGATTAAGGAATGATCGCAGGCAGTGTAAAGCAAGAAGTGCATGTGGCGAAGTACCCTGCCGGATAGGGGCTCGCGGCGATTTTTGCTCAATGTTCCGGCAGGCTGGCCAGCAGCAGGCGGCGAACGTTGCCGCCCATGATCGCGGCGATGTCCTCATGGCTGAAGCCGGCTTCGAGCAAGCCCTGGGTCAGTTGCGCTAAGCCTGTGACATCGAAGGGGGCGTGTATGGTGCCGTTGAAGTCCGAGCCCAGCGCGACATGCTGCACACCTATCCGGTCTGCGGTATAGCGGATCGCCTTGACGATGGCCGCCACCGACGTGGCGCAAACGGCCGTCTCCCAGTAACCGATGCCGATCACGCCGCCCGTGGCGGCGATGCCTTGCAGGTGCTTGTCGCTGAGGTTGCGGGTGCCGGGGCAGGTGCCTTCGATGCCGGTGTGGGAAACCAGTACCGGGCGCGTGGCCATGGCCAGCACCTCATCGATCAAGGGTTTTGAAGCATGGGCCAGATCGATAAGCATGAATTTTTCTTCGAGGCGTTCGATCACGTCGCGGCCCAGTGGGGTCAGGCCGCCTTTTTCCAGGCCATGCGCCGAGCCGCCGACTTCGTTATCGAAGAAATGGGTCAGACCTGTAATGCGAAAGCCGGCATCGTATAACCGATCGATATTTTCGAGTCGACCCTCCAGCGGGTGCAAGCCTTCGGTTGCGAGCATGGCGGCAACGCGCGTGGGGTCTTTTTGCCAGGCCTCGATAAAGGACGCCAGATCGGCGCGGGTCCTGATAAGAGTCAAGCGCCCCTCGCTGTTGGCGCTGGCCTGCTGGAGCTTTTCAGCTTGATAAAGGGCGCGTTGCAGCAGACTGGTCCAGGTCTTGCGCGGCCAGCGTTGGGCCATGGCCAGAAGCGTGACATTGTCGGTCTCGGCGCTGTTGCGTTCGTAATTTAGGCCGCGCGGCGTTTTGGTCACGGTGGAAAAGACTTGTAGGCCGACATGGCCTTCGAGCATGCGCGGCAGGTCGGAATGCCCGAAGTCGTAGCGCTTGAGCAGATCGCGCTCCCAAAGCAGGGCGTCGTCATGCAGGTCCGCGATGAACAGGCGTTGATGCAGCTGTTTAGCCGGCTCGCTGGCCGAATAGGGGGCGGGTGATTCGACGCTGTTCATCCTGCGGTCGAGGACCGAGGGGAGGCTGAATAGGGCAATGGCGCCCATCACCAGCAGAGTCGAGAGAAGTATCAGACGTTTGCGCATGGGGTCATCCGGGGGTTGTGGCGATGAATAGCCATCGACGGGCACCTATGCAAGGCTCCATGCGAAATAGGAGGTCCGAGACGTGAATGCAGCCGCGGATACCCGGAGCCCCTGCCGGGCTATATATAGACAGGGAAGGCGACGCTCAACCGCACAGCCGATTCCGGCCTTGCTCCTTGGCTTCGTAGAGCGCGCTGTCGGCCCGGGCGATCAGGCTTTCCAGGCTGTCGTGCGGACCCAGCTGTGCCAGACCCAGGGAGGCGGTGACGCCGGGCAGCATGCCCACCGGTGAATAGAAGGTGTCGATACGCTCCAGGCTCTCGCGCAGCCGATCGCCGATGCCGCGGCTTTCCACGACGGCCATTTCCGGCAGGAGAATGACGAATTCCTCGCCGCCATAACGGACCACGATGTCCTTGAGCCGTAACTGATTGCGCAGGGTGTGGGCGACCATGCACAGGGCATAGTCACCGGCCAGGTGACCGTGTTGATCGTTGTAGTGCTTGAAATGATCGACATCCAGCATCAGCAGGCTCAACGGCTGGTCGTTCAGGCGGCAGCGATTGCGTTCGCGCTTGAAGGCGTGCTCCAGCCAGCGGCGATTGAACGAGCCGGTCAGGGTGTCGATATTGGCGTTCTGTTCGCTGTCGATGATCAGACGATTGCCCTGGCGCACGCGTTCGCACAAGAGTTCCAGCAGGTTCTGCATAAGCTGCGGCGATTGCTCGAACAGATTCATCAGCGATTCGCGGTGCAGGCGCAACACCAGTGAAGGGGCGGCGGCGACGACATAAGCGGAAGGACGGTCGTTGTCGATAAAGCTGATTTCGCCCACGCACTCGCCCGCTTCCAGGGTGCTGACAGCTTGATTGTCCAGGGAGCCCAGGTAGACCTTGAGTTGGCCCTCGAGCAGCAGGTAGAGGTACTGGTTGCGGTTGAAAGGCGACAGCAGCACTTCATTGGTGGTCAATTCGCAGGCACGAAATTCCTTCAGCAGTAACTGTAGGCTGCTGGCGGCGACGTTCTGGAACAGTCGCAGGTGGCGAATCTGGTGCAGGTCTCCCTGCCAATCTGCTCTTTTCATCACAGGTCATGGGCCTGGCATGCGCGGCAGGCAAGGGGACGCAAGGCGCGGTCAATCATCGACACATCCTGTAGGTAAGCGAACTCCTGAGCCGACGATATTCGTGTCGCACAGGGCTGACAATCCAGGGATGAAACCTGGACGACCAATGGCGCAGGCTTGGAGTCGAGCGCTGTCACTTGGTTCGCCCAAGCCTTGCGTCCGGCGCGGTATGCCGGGTGGCAGTCGCGGGCTGCGAAGCCGCAGGACGGGGCGCCTGTGCCTGCGCGAAGCCCGGGATCAGACGCTTGTGTCTGGAGGATTGGAACGATTTTTTCATTAAGCCAAAATTTTGGCGTCATAAATAATCGACGAATGGTGCTGTTGCCGGGGATCGACGGCACCGCGCGCGGTACCGTTACGCCAGCCGTGTCGCCAGCCAGTCGCCGATGTCCGCGACTTCCCGGGGCAGCACCTCATGACCCATGGGGTAGTCCTGCCAATGGACAGTCACGCCCTGGGCGAGCAGAAAATCATGGGCTGCACGCCCCATGGCGGTTTGCACCACTTCGTCGTGACGGCCATGCAGGACATACACTGGAGTCTGCCGGGCGCCCGCCGGCAGCTGGGTGTCTATGCCAAAGGTTGGTGCGTAGGTAGAGAGTGCCAGCACACCGCCCAGAGGGCCTTGCCAGCGTAGAAAGGCGGTGTGCAGGACCACCGCGCCGCCCTGGGAAAAACCGGCCAGTACGATCCGCGCGGGGTCGATGCCGCTGTCGCGTTGCGCCTCGATCAGGGTGATCACCTGCTGGGTCGAGGTCTCCAGCTGTCCATGGTCGATGGCCCGCGCCGGGCTCATGGCCAGGATGTCGTACCAGCTGGGCATGCGCATGCCATTGTTGATGGTCACGGCTTGGGTCGGCGCCTGGGGCAGGATGAAACGGGTGCTGCCCAGACGGGTCTGCAGGGCCTCGGCCACCGGCAGGAAATCGTAGCGATCGGCGCCCAGTCCGTGCAACCAGATGACGCAGGCATCGGCGGGCTGTGTGGGCTCTAGTATCAGGTGTTCGTGCATGTGTGGCTCCGATGGGGTGCGCTTGCTCCATGAAGGGGCGCGGGTTGAAAGGGGAGGCGGTGAATCCGTTAACAAGATGTCGCAAGGCTACAAGTTTTCCCCTTGACCTGACTTTATCCTCCTCTGGCTGGCGCTCTGGTACGGACTTTGCTCTAGTCAGATTGGGACTACTGCGTCGCCTGCTGCGGTAACACTGTGTAAGTGTGGCGGCGATGCAGCCAGAACGGAATCCGCAGGCGGGGATTTCGATGATCCGATTCGCCATGTGCAGCTCTGTGGCGTTAACGCGTACGATGAAGTGTCTCGAACCCATTTAACCATGGGCGGGTGTGGGTTTTTTTGGCTCAAGCACGCTTGGCCAACTAGACTCATTTCCCAGGTTTGCCCCCCGTTTGATCTGGCTTCGTTTACAAGGATCGAGCGTGCCCCACAAGGGTTGGGTTAGAACCGAGACTCCAACACAACAAAAGCAACTGGAGGTTTTTAATGAAGATGGTGAAATCCACCCTGGCTGTGCTGACCACTGCGGCCGCATTGGGTATCAGCAGTGTCGCCTTCGCTGGCGCCACCCTCGATTCCGTGCAGAAGAAAGGCTTTGTGCAGTGCGGGATCAGCGACGGTCTGCCAGGTTTCTCCTATGCCGACGAAAAAGGCAACTACTTCGGCATCGACGTTGACGTATGTCGTGCCGTGGCGGCTGCAGTACTTGGCGATGCCACTAAAGTTAAATTCAGCCCGTTGACCGCCAAGGAGCGCTTCACCGCGCTGCAGTCCGGCGAAGTCGACATCCTGTCGCGTAACAGCACCTGGACCAGCTCGCGCGATGCGGCCATGGGCCTGAACTTCACCGGCGTGGCTTACTACGACGGTCAAGGCTTCTTGGTGAACAAGAAGCTGGGCGTTTCCAGTGCCAAGGAACTCGACGGCGCCACCGTCTGCATCCAGGCCGGTACCACCACCGAGCTGAACCTCTCCGACTACTTCCGTGCCAGCGGCATGAAGTACACCCCCATCACCTACGACACCTCCGACGAAAGCGCCAAGTCGGTCGAAGCCGGCCGTTGCGACGTGCTGACTTCCGACCAGTCGCAGCTCTATGCACAGCGCATCAAGCTGGCCTCGCCGGATCAGTACGTGGTGCTGCCGGAAGTGATCTCCAAGGAGCCCCTGGGCCCGGCCGTGCGTCAAGGTGACGAAGAGTGGTTCGACATCGTGCGCTGGAGCCTGTTCGCCATGGTCAACGCCGAGGAACTGGGCATCGACTCGAAGAACGTGGTCGAGACCGCCAAGAGCACCAAGAACCCGGACGTGGCACGTCTGCTCGGTACCGAAGGCGAGTTCGGCAAGGACCTGAAACTGCCGAAAGACTGGGCCGTACAGATCGTCAAGCAAGTGGGTAACTACGGCGAAATCTTCGAGCGCAACGTCGGCACCGGCAGCGAGCTGAAGATCGAGCGTGGCCTCAACGCCCTGTGGAACAAGGGTGGTCTGCAATACGCACCGCCAGTGCGCTGACCATCTGTCTCCCGCATGCCGTCCTTGGCGTGCGGGCGATATTCCTGATCATGCGAACCCCACGCCCGCCCATGCGGGCGTAGGGCTTCCAAGAGGGCTGATATGCAAACTACTGCCAATGTCACGCGTCCACGGGGTTCGGTGTGGACCGACCCGCAGATACGCGCGTGGCTATTCCAGATCATTGCCGTTATCGCGGTTATCGCGTTCGGCTGGTACCTGTTCGACAACACGCAACACAACCTCGCCCAGCGCGGGATCATTTCCGGGTTCAGTTTTCTGAACAACAGTGCCGGATTCGGTATTGCACAGCACTTGATCGATTACAACGAAAGCGATTCCTATAGCCGGGTATTCGTCGTCGGTCTGCTGAATACCTTGTTGGTATCGGTAATCGGTATCGTGCTGGCGACCCTTCTGGGTTTTTTGCTGGGTGTGGCCAGGCTTTCGCCGAACTGGATGATCAGCAAGCTCGCTACCGTCTATATCGAGACCTTCCGCAATATCCCACCGCTGCTGCAAATTCTGTTCTGGTACTTCGCCGTGATGTTGGCGATGCCGGGACCGCGCGACAGCATGGCGCTCGGCGAGTCCTTCTTTCTGAACAACCGGGGGCTCTACCTGCCCGGGCCTGTTCCGACCGAAGCCTTCGGGCCGTTCCTGATGGCGCTGCTGCTGACCATAGTCGGTATCGTGCTGCTGGTCCGCTGGGGTCGTAAGCGTTTCGAGGCGACAGGCAAGCCGTTTCCGTTGCTGATCAGCTCCCTGGCGCTGCTGGTGGCGATTCCGGGACTCACCGTGCTGATCTTCGGTAATCCGCTGAGTTTGAATATGCCGATTCTATCGGGATTCAACTTTCGTGGCGGCTGGGTGCTGATTCCTGAGCTGATCGCGCTGACCCTGGCCCTGACCATCTACACCGCAGCCTTTATCGCCGAGATCGTGCGTTCCGGGATCAAGGCGGTGAACCATGGTCAGACCGAGGCGGCCAAGTCCCTGGGCCTCAAGCCCGGCGTGACCCTGCGCAAGGTGATCATTCCCCAGGCCATGCGCGTGATCATTCCACCGCTGACCAGCCAATTCCTCAACCTGGCGAAAAATTCCTCGCTGGCGGCCGGCATCGGTTACCCGGATATGGTCTCGCTGTTCGCCGGCACGGTGCTCAACCAGACCGGTCAGGCCATCGAAGTGATTGCCATAACCATGAGCGTGTACCTGGCTATCAGCATCAGCATTTCGCTGTTGATGAACTGGTACAACAAGCGCATTGCGCTAGTCGAGCGGTGAGGAAAAGCGCATGACATCCCATACCTTCAAACCCGATCTGCCGCCACCGGCGATGAGCGTCGGGGCGGTTGCCTGGCTGCGGGCCAACCTGTTTTCCAGCGTGTTCAACACATTGCTGACCCTGTTCGCCTTCTACCTGGTCTGGCTGATCGTACCGCCGCTGATCCAATGGGCCTTTATCAAGGCCGACTGGGTGGGCACCACGCGTGCCGACTGCACCAGCGGGGGCGCCTGCTGGGTGTTTATCCAGCAGCGTTTCGGCCAGTTCATGTACGGCTTCTATCCGACCGACCTGCGCTGGCGGGTAGACCTGACCCTGTGGCTGGCGGTGCTGGGCGCGGCGCCCTTGTTTATCCCGCAAGTGCCGCGCAAGGCCGTTTATGGTCTGAGCTATCTGGTGGTCTTTCCGCTGCTGGCCTACTGGTTGCTGCACGGCGGGTTCCTGGGCTTGAGCGAAGTGCCGACCAGCCAATGGGGCGGTCTGATGCTGACCCTGGTGATCGCGGCCGTGGGCATTACGGGCGCCTTGCCCCTGGGCATTCTGCTGGCCCTGGGGCGACGTTCGGACATGCCGGCGATCCGCGTGCTGTGCGTGACCTTTATCGAGTTCTGGCGCGGCGTACCCTTGATCACCGTGCTGTTCATGTCCTCGGTCATGCTGCCGTTGTTCCTTCCCGAAGGGCTGAGCTTCGACAAGCTGATGCGCGCGCTGATCGGCGTCATCCTGTTCCAGTCGGCCTATATCGCCGAAGTGGTGCGCGGTGGTCTGCAGGCGATTCCCAAGGGGCAGTACGAGGCGGCCGCGGCCATGGGCCTGGGTTACTGGCGGATGATGGGCCTGGTGATTCTGCCGCAGGCGCTGAAGCTGGTGATCCCGGGCATCGTCAACACCTTTATCGCGCTGTTCAAGGACACCAGCCTGGTGATCATCATCGGCCTGTTCGACCTGCTCAATAGCATCAAACAAGCCACCACCGACCCGGCCTGGCTGGGTATGGCGACCGAGGGTTACGTGTTCGCGGCCCTGGTTTTCTGGATCTTCTGTTTCGGCATGTCCCGCTACTCCATGCATTTGGAGCGCAAGTTGGACACCGGCCACAAGCGTTAGGAGTCGTTTCATGAGTGAAGCAAACAAGCCCGCCAGCACTGAGCCGGGCATGATCCAGATGCAGGGCGTGCACAAGTGGTACGGCCAGTTCCACGTGCTCAAGGACATCAACCTGAACGTGCAGCAAGGCGAACGTATCGTCCTGTGCGGCCCGTCAGGCTCCGGCAAGTCGACCACCATTCGCTGCCTCAACCGTCTGGAAGAACACCAGCAGGGCCGCATCGTGGTCGATGGCACCGAACTGACCAGCGACCTGAAGCACATCGAGGCGATCCGCCGCGAAGTGGGCATGGTGTTCCAGCACTTCAACCTGTTCCCGCACCTGACCGTGCTGCAGAACTGCACCCTGGCGCCGATGTGGGTGCGCAACATGCCCAAGCGCCAGGCCGAGGAAGTGGCCATGCATTACCTGGAGCGCGTACGCATCCCGGAGCAGGCCCACAAATTCCCCGGGCAACTGTCCGGCGGTCAGCAGCAGCGGGTGGCCATCGCCCGTGCCCTGTGCATGAAGCCCAAGATCATGCTGTTCGACGAGCCGACCTCGGCTCTCGATCCGGAGATGGTCAAGGAAGTGCTGGACACCATGGTCAGCCTGGCCGAAGACGGTATGACCATGCTCTGCGTGACCCACGAGATGGGCTTTGCCCGCACCGTGGCGAATCGGGTGATCTTTATGGACAAGGGTGAAATTGTCGAAGAGAACGAGCCCAACAGCTTCTTCACCAACCCGCAGAACGACCGCACCAAGCTGTTCCTCAGCCAGATCATCCACTGATCCCTGGCCGTTCGAACTGAGGAAAAGGAGCCGCAAGGCTCCTTTTTTTTATGGGGTTGACCAAAGCAGGCGGATCGTTCCGATCAATGAGTCGTCATACCGCGAAGACAGGTATCCAGGTGAGTCCGATCCGGCTTTGCGCCGTCTGTTCCCAATCTTCAGCGTGCTTCTGCCAAGCCGTTGAAGTGCCGATTTCGCGGTGTACCCTCGCGGTCCATCTGGCTGATTTGCCTCTACAGTGCAATACCGGGTCTCAGGCCGATTGCCGCACGCGCCGGCGGAAGGCCCCCGGGCTTTCGCCGCACAGCTGTTTGAACAGCTTGGCGAAGGTGGCGCGGTCGGCGTAGCCGACCTGGGCGGCGATCTGCTCCAGGGAGCAGCCGGCACCGCGCAGTGCGGTCTGCGCGGCGCCGATACGCAGGCGCTGCAGGTAGTCGTTGGGCGTCAGCCCGGTGTTGCTGCGAAAGCGTCGCAGCAGGGTGCGCGGCGAGCAGTTGGCCTGGCCTGCCAGGCGCGTCAGGTCCATGGGCTCGGCGTAGTGGGCCTGCAACCAGTCCAGCAGCGGCTCGATCAGGCCATCGCCGCCGCCCGGTTCCGGCAACAAGGGCGCGAAACGTGATTGCTGGCCGCGTTGGCTGTCGATCACCAGTGCCGCGGCGACCCGTTGCGCCAGCCCGTCGTCGGCATGCAGGGCGATCAAGTACAGGCACAGGTCCAGGCCCGCCTGGGCGCCCCCGGAACAGAACAGATTACCGTCGTGGGTCAGGAGTTCATCGATCTGCAGTTGCACAGCGGGGAAGCGCCGGCGAAACCCCTGGGCCAAGGCCCAGTGGGTAGTCGCCCGACGGCCGTCGAGCACCCCGGCGGCGCCCAGCAGGAAGGCGCTGCTGCACAGGCTCGCCAAGGGCCGCTGGGCGGCGCGTCGGGCCAGCCAGGGCAGCAGGGCGGCATTGGCCGCCAAGGTCGACTCGATGGCCGTGCCGGTGGCGGGCAACAGCACCAGGTCGGCCTGCTCGGCCAGCGCGAGGCCGCCGTCGACACGGATGCGGGCGAAGTCCAATTCCACCGGCTGACCGTCGAGGCTGAAGCGCTGGATGCTGAACAGCGCCTGCCCGGCCAGGCGATTGGCCAGGCCGAAGGCATCGCCGATCATGCTCAGGCTGGAGCAGACCGTTTGCGGGCAGACATAGAGGGCGAGGCTGAGCACGGTGGCACACTTCACGAAGGGCTGAGATTTGGCGATTATTGACACAAAGTTGGCGATTTGGCCAATGGTTGGCCAGATAATCCCCAGCCATACTGCAGGTCGTTGCCAATCGCCGGAGTCCTGCCATGAGCCACCCCAACGCCGAACTGATCACCCGTTTCTACCAGGCTTTCCAGCGGCTGGATGCCGAGGCCATGGCCGCCTGCTATACCGAGGACGTGCAGTTCGGCGATCCGGCCTTCACCGACCTTCACGGTGCCGAGGCCGGGGATATGTGGCGGATGCTGACCAGCCGTGCTCAGAATTTTTCCCTGGTCTTTTCCGAGGTGCAGGCCGACGACGAGCAGGGCAGCGCACGCTGGGTGGCCACCTATGTGTTCAGCCAGACGGGCAATACCGTGGTCAACGATATCCGGGCGCGCTTCGTGTTTCGCGACGGCAAGATCAGCCAGCACCGCGATCATTTCGACCTGTGGCGTTGGGCGCGTCAGGCGCTGGGGACCAAGGGCCTGCTGCTTGGCTGGGCGCCGCCGGTGCAGAACGCCATCCGTCGCCAGGCCGCCAAGGGTCTGGCGATCTTTCGCGCGGGGCGCTGAAGCGGGATTCGCACGGCACGCCTGGCGTCCAGATTAACGCTCTTCGAAACGCCCGGCCGCGCGGTTCTTCTGCACCTTGCCGGCTTCGAAGATGCGTCCGCTCATGGCCACGTAGATGCCGTCGGCCAGGCACTGCAACGCGCCGATCGCCACGCCCAGGTTGAAGGGCGCGTCGGTGCTGCGCATGCGCGCCGGCTGCATGGCGCCGGTGAAGATAATCACCTTGCCGGGCAGGTCCTTGAGCACCTCGGCGGTCTGGGTCAGGGTATCGGTGCCGTGGGTGATCAGGATATGCCGGGCGGCGCAGGCCGCGACCTTGGCGCGGATCAGCGCGCGGTCCTCGTCGGTCAGCTCCAGGCTGTCTTTTTTCATCAGGCTTTCCACGGCGAACTCGAAGGTCACCGCTGCTTCACGGAGGATTTCCGGAGCCATGGGCTCGCCGATCTGGAAGTCCGAAAGGGCGTCGTAGTAGACCTTGTCGAAGGTGCCGCCGGTGGTGAAGATCTGGATATTCATGCAGGGTTCCTGTGCGTGATAAGTCGGCTTGTGGCCGTGGCGCGGATTATCTCTGTTAAGCTCGCCGCCGCCTATTTCAGTTGATTGCAGTCGATGCCAGCGATGTCCATTCCAGCGAGTGTTGCTCCCGGCGAACAGAGTGTCGACCGGGTTGAAGACGACCCGAGCGTGGAAAAGGCCACGGTCAAAGCCTGGTTTGTTTACCTGGTGCGGGCCGCGAACGGCGCCCTGTATTGCGGCATCAGCGACGATCCGCAGCGGCGCTTCGCCATGCACCAGCGCGGACGCGGTGCACGCTTCTTTCATTCCAGTCCGGCCGTGGCGCTGGTGTACGCGGAGGCCTGCGAGGACAAGGGTTCTGCGCTGCGCCGCGAGCGGGCGATCAAGGCGCTGAAGAAAAGCGCCAAGGAGGGCCTGGTGGATGCCGGCAGCCTTATGCAGCGGATGGATGACGTGCCATCAGCCTGAGCGGGTAGGCCGCGGCGGCCACGGCGGGTAAGCTGGTCGGCCACCCGTTCTGCCGCGGAGCCTGTCATGCACGAACTGATCTTGCACCATTACCCGACCTCGCCTTTCGCCGAAAAGGCCCGCCTGCTGCTGGGCTTCAAGCAGCTGTCCTGGCGCTCGGTGAGCATTCCCGCGGTGATGCCCAAGCCGGACCTGACCGCGTTGACCGGCGGCTACCGCAAGACCCCGGTGCTGCAGGTTGGCGCCGATATCTATTGCGACACCGCGCTGATCGCCCGTCGGTTGGAGGCGGAGAAGGCCACCCCGGCGCTGTTTCTCGAAGGCCAGGAATTCACCATCGCCAGCTTCGCCCAATGGGCCGACTCGGTGGTGTTCCAGCATGCGGTGAGCCTGGTGTTCCAGCCGGAGTCCATTGCCGTGCGCTTCGGCCGCTTGCCGCCCGAGGCGATCAAGGGCTTTATGGCCGACCGTGCCGGGCTGTTTAGTGGCGGCTCGGCCAGTCGCCTGCCGCTGGAGCAGGCCAAGCACCAATGGCCGGTACTGATGGACCGGCTGGAGCAGCAACTGTCCCGCGAGGCAGGGGATTTCCTGTTCGGCGCGCCGTCCCTGGCCGATATCGCCCTGGCCCATCCGTTGTGGTTCTTGCGCGGCACGCCGGTCACGGCGCCACTGGTGGATGCCTACCCGACCGTCGCCGCCTGGTTGAACCGGGTCCTGGGGTTCGGCCACGGTTCGTTGAGCGAGCTGAGCGGCGAAGACGCCGTCGCCATCGCCCGTGACGCCACGCCGGCGGCCTTGCCAAGCGAATCCATGGTCGAGCCGAACGGTTTCGTCCCGGGTCAGCCGGTGAGCATCGCCGCCACCGACTACGGTGTCGATCCGGTGCAGGGCGAGCTGGTCTTCGTCGGCGCCGAGGAATTGATCCTGCGCCGCGAAGACCCGCGCGCCGGGGTGGTGCATGTGCACTTCCCGCGTGTTGGTTTCCGCCTCGAAGCCCGCTGAGCCCCGCGCTCATGCACCAAGCCCGGTTCGCCGGGCCTGGTGCATTCTGGTATCGCCCTCTGAGGGGATGCAGGCCGGGTTTCGCCGGACAGCAGCTCTCTCCAACCGGGGGACCTATTGAGCCTGGGCGCGATTCCGGTCTTGCTGGCCGCTCAGCCGCCGGCCAGGTTATAGCTCATATACCTCACCGAGAACGGCAGGTGCGCAAAGCGCTTCAGTTCGCCGTCCTGGAAGCCGAGTCCGTTGTACCAGCGTTGGAGTTGGAGGTGTTCGGCAATGATGCCGATGCTGAGGGTCTGGACCGACTCGGTTCGGGCTTGCCGAATGACATGCTGGACCAGGCGAGTCCCCGCACCACGCTGGCGATGGACCGGAAGGACGGACAGACGGTTCAGGTACGCCACGCCAACCCGTGGCGTTTCGTAGGCGACGCAGCCCATGGGTTCGCCGTTCGCTTCGAGCAGGAAATAGCGCTCGCCTCGCGCGAAGTCGGCTTCGACCCAGTCCCTGTTGCAAAAGGATGGGTGCTTCGGGTTGTTCTCGCCGTTCAGGCCGAAGCGCACGGCGACATCCCGGTTCGCTTCGCTGATCAGCCGGGCGAGGGTATTCGACTCTTCGCCTGTGGCTTCTCGGATAATCATGTCGATGCGCTGCCGGGTTCGGTCAGGACTTGCGCCGCTTCAACTGGTCGGTCAGCTGGGTGGGCAGGTTGCGGATGATCAGGCGGTCCTGGGCCTCGTCGTATTCGATCTTCGAACCCAGCAGATGGGCCTCGAAGCTGATGGACAGGCCTTCGGCGCGCCCGGTGAAACGCTGGAACTGGCTAAGGGTGCGCTTGTCGGCGGGAATCTCCGGCGACAGGCCGTAATCCTTGTTGCGGATATGCTCGTAGAAGGCCCGCGGCCGCTCTTCGTCGATCAGCCCGGAGAGCTCCTGCAGGCCCATGGGTTCGCCCCGCTTGGCCTGGCTGCTGGCGTAATCGACCAGGGTCTTGGTCTTCTCCCGGGCGGACTCCTCCGGCAGGTCCTCGCTTTCGACGAAATCGCTGAAGGCCTTGAGCAGGGTGCGGGTTTCGCCCGGGCCGTCGACCCCTTCCTGGCAGCCGATAAAGTCGCGGAAATACTCCGAGACCTTCTTGCCGCTCTTGCCCTTGATAAAGGAAATGTACTGCTTGGAGTGGACGTTGTTCTGCCACTCGGACATGTTGATCCGCGCGGCCAGGTGCAACTGACTCAGGTCCAGGTGCTTGGCCGAGCGCACGTCCAGGGTCTCGGTCACCGCCACGCCGTCGCTGTGGTGCAGCAGGGCGATGGCCAGGTAGTCGGTCATGCCCTGCTGGTAATGGGCGAACAGCACATGGCCGCCCGTTGAGAGATTGGATTCCTCCATCAGTTTCTGCAGGTGCTCCACCGACCGCCGGCTGAACGCGGTGAAGTCCAAGCCGCCGTCCTGGTACTCCTTGAGCCAGCCGCTGAACGGGTGGGCGCCGGACTCAGCGTGGAAGAAGCCCCAGGCCTTGCCTTGCTTGGCGTTGTAGCTCTCGTTGAGGTCGGCCAGCATGTTCTCGATGGCCTGGGATTCACCCAGCTCGGTGTCGCGGGCGTGCAGCACCGCGGGGGTGCCGTCGGGCTTCTTCTCGATCAGGTGGACGATGCAATGGCGGATCGGCATGGGGCGGGGGCCTTGGAGTGAGCCGCCCGTGGACAGGACGGTGGCAAATAAAGAAGGTCAGTTTACTGCGTGCACGGCATGTTGGCCCGTCTGTCTTTCAAGGTTTGCAAACGCTCGATCACGTAGCGCAAATGCACGTGCAGCTCGTACAGCTCACTGGAGTAGGACAGCGGCACCTCGATCCTTGCCAGTTCGTCTTCCAAGTGTTCCAGGCGCTCGATCTCGCTGTCCAGCTGTGCTGGCAGGGTGCCGGCGTCCAGCTGGCGGTCGATCTCGCGCAGGTACTTGTACCAACGGTAGATGCGCGCGCGGATGCGCCAGCGATAGAGCGGTCCGACCGCCTTGAGCAGCGGAATCAGCACCACCAGCAGGGGAATCAGCAGGACGATATAGCGGTCGGCCAGGGAGGCGATGCGAAAGGGCAGGTAGCGCTGCAGCAGCGGCAGGCCGTGCTTGTAGTAGCGTTCGGCGTCGGCCGAGACCCTCAAGGTGCGCGGCTCGGCGCTGGGAAAGGCACCGGCCTTGTCCAGCAGGGTGCCGGCTTTCATCACTTCGCGGCTGGCCTCGAGAAACAGCGCCACCAGGCCCGGATGAAAGCCCCGGTTGATCACCAGGGTGGCGACCGGGGACAGGGTGACGATATCCCGCGGCGGGCTGTTGCGTGCCAGGTCGAGCAGGCCTTCGCCGACCACCACCCGGTTGAGGAAGGGCAGGCGCGCCTCGTAGGCGGCGGCGCGGCGAAAGGTTGCCAGGGTCAGTCCGGGGTGGGCCGCCAACTGTTGCACCAGGGTGCTCTCCGCCGGGCCGACGACAAAGGCGGCATCCAGTTCGCCGGCCATCAGCGCTTCGGCGCTCTGACGTCCGCCGGTGGCCTGCCAGGTCGGCGGGTACTGTTCGGGGGGAATGGCATTGGCGCCGAGTATGGCCTGGCTCGCCGCCAGGGTACCGCCGCCGCCGAGGGCCAGGCGCAGGGGCAGCAGGTCGGCGATGCGCTCGATCGTCAGGTCGCTGCGGTGAAACAGCCACAAGGGCTCCTGGTACACCGCGCCCAGGGCCTGCAGGCGGTCCCGGTCCGTGGCGGACAGTTGGCGCTCCAGGCCGCTCTGTACCAGCCCGATCTGCACCTCGCCATCGGCTGCCAGCAGGCGCTGCAGATTGTCCTGGGCGCCGCCGCTGGGCTCCAGGTGCAGCTCGAAACCCTGTTTGGCCAGCTCGAACTTGAGCTGCTCGGCGAACCGCTGGTACCCGCCGCCCTCGGCACCGGTGGTCATGGTGGCGCTCATGGGCGGCGGCGGGTCGACGAAATAGAACACCGCGCCGATCAAGGCGGCCACAACCGGGACTGTCCAGAGGTTGGCCAGCAGCATGATTTTCAGGTCTGTGAGAACGCGGCGCATAAGAGATCCTGTCTACGGCTGTGCCATCAAGAATAGAGCTTCGGACCCTCGAGGGGAAAACGCTCGAAGATTTCAGCGGGCTCCGTCTGTATTACGGCTGCTCGGCAACCTGATGGAGTGCGCTGCGCTACCGCTAGGCTGAAGTGGCGAGATCTGCCGGACCGGGGAAAAATGCGCGGGTGCGACGTCCTTGAAGGGGATTGTCACGGCGAAAACAGCCGACACAGACGTCGGGGGTTTAGGTAGATTGTGCAGTCTCGATTGAGTCACGCGAGGCCAATGATCTGTTCGGTGCCAGGCTCTGGCACAGGTCCGCAGCCTGGCCATCGAAGCGTGGCTCACGCAATGTTCTAAAGGAGTACGGGCGGCAACCCCGTTGGGAGACGAGCGATGAACAGCGATTTCGACGTGGTAGTGGGGCTGGTGCAGGATTATTTCGATGGCCTGTATCGGGGCGACGCCGAGCAGCTGCGCGGGCTCTTTCATCCGGACGCCTGGCTCAAGGCGCCGGGGCTGCGCCGCAGCCTCGATGAGTGGCTGGCGGCCGTGGCGACGCGGCCGATTCCCCAGGCCCTGGGGGAGGCCTACCGGTTCAGGATACTCTCGGTGGAAATCATCCAGGATCAGGCCATGGTCAAGGCCGAGTGCCCGTTGTTCGAGCATTTCTATCTGGACTTTCTCGGCCTGCTCAAGGAAAACGGTCGCTGGCTGATCGTCAACAAGATGTATACGGACATGGCCTGCTGAGATGAGCGGGCCCGCCATCGAGGCAATCGAGGAGCAGCGTCAATGAACCTGCAGCATCTGCTGGGCATCGAATTTCCCCTGATCCAGGCGCCCATGGCCGGGGTTCAGGACAACCGTCTGGCCCTCGCAGTGTGCGCGGCCGGCGGCCTGGGCTCGCTGCCCTGCGCCCTGCTCAGCCTGGACGCCTTGCGCGCCGAGCTCAACAGCCTGCGCGCGGGCACCGACCGGCCCTACAACCTCAATTTCTTCTGCCACACGCCGCCGCCAGCCGATGCCGCGCGTGAAGCCGGCTGGCGCGTCGCGTTGGCGCCCTATTACCAGGAGCTGGGTCTGGACCCGGCGGCGATTCCCCAGGGGCCTGGCCGGGCGCCCTTCAGCCCCGAGGCGGCGGCGCTGCTGAGCGAGTTCCAGCCCAGGGTGGTCAGCTTCCATTTCGGCCTGCCCAGCGTCGAGCTGCTGGCCCAGGTGCGGGGCTGGGGCGCGAAGGTGATTGCCTCCGCCACGACCCTGGCCGAGGGACTGTGGTTGCAGGAACGGGGCGTGGATGCGGTCATCGCCCAGGGGCTGGAGGCGGGCGGGCACCGCGGGCATTTTCTGTCCCACGACCTGACCGAGCAGGCCGGCACCTTCGCCCTGTTGCCGCAGCTGGTGCGGGCACTGCATCTGCCGGTGATCGCCGCCGGTGGCATTGCCGATGCCCGGGGCGTGGCGGCGGCCATGGCCCTGGGCGCCGCCGGCGTGCAGGTCGGCACGGCCTACCTGCTATGCCGTGAGGCCACCACCAGTGCGGTGCACCGCGCCGTGCTCCAGAGCCCCGCGGCTGCGCACACGGCCCTGACCACCCTATTTACCGGGCGACCGGCACGGGGCGTGATCAACCGGTTGATGCGCGAACTGGGGCCGCTGAACGCCGCGGCACCGGCCTTTCCCCTGGCCACGGGGGCCATCGCGCCCCTGCGCACCCGGGCGGAAAGCCAGGGCAGTGGGGATTTCTCGCCGCTCTGGTGCGGGCAGAACGCCAGCGGCTGCCGCGAGATCGGTGCCGCCGACCTGACCCGGCAACTGGCCCAGGGCTTTGACTGAGGGCCGCGGTCTCGGGCCTGGCTTCGATCGCCCCCGCGTACGCACCCGGTGCATAACAGGCCGTCGAAAAATGTAGGCGAGGCAGCCGAGACCAGGCTCGGCGCCCCACCTAGGCGGCCCCCGACAAAAACAGGCGAGGAAGCGACTGGGGTCGCATCCGACTGGTGTCGCACTCGACTTTACTGAGTGTAAATGAGCATTACTCGCTCCGCTCGCCCTTCGGGCCGTCTTGCAGACGTTCTCACTTCGCTCGTCCGAGCCTGTTTTTAACGCCCCGATTTTTTTATGAAGAGGGGTTACGCAGGTAGTTTTTCAACAGCCTGTTAGCCTTAAGATGCCGGCCTGATCCTAACAAGGACGACCCCATGCGCATCCTGCACAGCTCCGACTGGCACCTCGGCCAGCATTTTATGGGCAAGACCCGCCAGGCCGAGCACCAGGCTTTCCTGGCCTGGCTGATCGAGCAGGTGCAGGTGCATCGGGTGGATGCCGTGATCGTCGCCGGGGATATCTTCGATACGGGTGCGCCGCCCAGCTATGCCCGTGAGCTGTACAACGGTTTTATCGTCGCCCTGCGCGAGACCGGCGCCGAGCTGGTGGTGCTGGGCGGCAACCACGACTCGGTGGCCATGCTCGGCGAAAGCCGCACCCTGCTGGCGCACCTCAATACCCGGGTGATTCCCGGGGTCTGCGCGGAGCCGGCCGATCAGCTGTTGCTGCTCGAGCGCCGCGAGGGCGGCCCCGGCGCCTTGCTCTGCGGTATCCCCTTTATCCGCCCGCGCGACGTGCTGCACAGCCAGGCCGGGCAGAGCGCCGAGGACAAGCAGTTGTCCCTGCAACAGGCGATCCAGCAGCACTACCAGGCCCTGCATGCCCTGGCCGAGGCCCGGCGCGACGCGCTGGGCGGCGAGCTGCCGATCATCGCCACTGGCCACCTGACCACGGTGGGGGCTAGCGCTAGCGAGTCGGTGCGCGAGATCTACGTCGGCGCTCTGGAAGCCTTTCCCACCAGCGCCTTTCCCCCGGCGGCCTATATCGCCCTGGGGCACATCCACAAGCCGCAGAAGGTCGGCGGCCTGGAGCATATCCGCTACTGCGGCTCGCCGATTCCCCTGAGCTTCGACGAGGCCAGGCAGCAGAAGGAAGTGCTGCTGGTGAGCTTCGAAGGCCGTGCGCTGCAGGGCATCGCGCCCCTGGCCGTGCCCTGTTTCCAGCCGCTGGTGTCCCTGCGCGGCTCGCTCGCGACCCTGGCCGCGGGCATTGCCGAGGCGGCGCGGCGCGGCACGGCCGAACGCGCGGTGTGGCTGGAAATCCTGGTCGAGGGCGACGACTACCTGAGCGACCTGCAGCCGCGTATCGCCGCACTCTGCGAGGGCCTGCCGGTGGAGGTGCTGCGCATCCGCCGGGCGCGTGGCACGGCCACGGCCAGCCTGCAGACCGCCGCCCGGGAAACCCTGGACGAGCTCAGCCCCGACCAGGTGTTCGCCCAGCGTCTGGCCCACGAGACCCTGGACGAGGCACTGCACGCGCAGCTGCGGGGCCTGTATCGCCAGGTGGTCGGCGAACTGCAGCAGGAACCGACATGAAGATCCTCAGCCTGCGTCTGAAAAACCTCAACTCCCTCAAGGGCGAATGGAAGATCGACTTTCGCGCCGAGCCCTTCAAGGACAATGGCCTGTTCGCCATTACCGGGCCCACTGGCGCCGGCAAGACCACCCTGCTCGATGCGCTGTGCCTGGCCCTGTACCACCGCACCCCGCGCATGGGCACGTTGTCGGCCAGCAGCAACGAACTGATGACCCGGCACACCGCCGACTGCCTGGCCGAGGTCGAGTTCGAGGTCAAGGGGCAGGGCTACCGCGCCTTCTGGAGCCAACGCCGGGCTCGGGACAAGAACGACGGCGCCCTGCAGGCGCCCAAGGTGGAACTGGCGCGCGCCGATGGGCGAATACTCACTGACAAGATCCGCGAAAAGGAACAGCTGACCGAAAGCCTGACGGGCTTGGATTTCGAACGTTTCACCAAGTCCATGCTACTGGCCCAGGGCGGCTTCGCCGCCTTTCTCGAGGCCGATGCCAAGAGCCGCGCCGAACTGCTGGAGCAACTGACGGGCACGGAAATCTACGGGCAGATTTCCCAGCGGGTGTTCGAGCGGACCCGCGAGGTCAAGGCCGCCCTCGAGCAGCTGCGCGCCCAGGCCAGTGGCGTCGAATTGCTCACCGAGCAACAGCGCGCCGCCCTACACGACGAAACCACGCAGTTGCTGGCCGAGGAGACGCGCCTGAGCGGCGAGCTGACCGTGCTGCAACGCCAGCGCCAGTGGTGCGAGGACCTGGCCAAGGCCCAGCAGCAGCAGGGCGCGGCGCGGCAGCAGGCCGAGCAGGCCCGCCTGGCCCTGGTCGAGGCGCAGCCGCAGTTGGAGCGCCTGGCCGCCAGCGAACCGGCCGCCCGCCTGAAACCCTGGTACGCCGAATGGCAGGCCATCGAACAGGCGGTGGCGCGCAGCGAAGAGGACCTGGCGCAGACCGCCGGCGAGCAGCAACAGGCCGCGCGGCGGCTCGGCCAGCAGCATTGGCAGGCCTGTCAGCTGAGCCGGCAGATCGCCCAGGCACAGCAGGCCGCGCTGGACCGGCTCGATGATCAGCATCGCCAGTTGCAGCGCCACCTGGACGAACATCCCCAACACGGCCTGTTGGGCGAGCGGCTCAGCGGCTGGCGCCAGCAGTTCGATAGCCGCCGCCAGCTCGGCCAGGAACTTGCCAAGGTGCGTGGCCAGCAGCGGTTGGAGCAGCAGGTCGAGCAAGACCTGGCGGTCCAGGTGCAAGCCCAGGACCAGGCGCTGCTGGCCGAGCAGGGCCGACGGGCCGCGGCCGTGGCCGCCGAAGCCGAGCAGCAGACCCAGCTGGACGCGTTGCTGGGCGGCCAGGCCGAGGCCGAGTTGCGCCTGCAGTGGCAGCGCTTGACCGACCAGCAGCACGGGCTGGAGCGGCTGCAGCAGCTGAGCCGCACCCGGAGGCAGCTGGCGGAGCAGACGGCGCAGCTGAACCAAGCCCTGGTCGACAAGGGCGCGCTGCGGCAGGCCAAAACCCTCGAGCTGGCCAACCTGCGGGCGGCCTACAAGGACCTCAAGCAGCAGGTCGCCGATAAGGAACAACTGCTGAAACAGGAGCTGCGCATCCAGGCGCTGGAGAGCCACCGTGCCCAGCTGCGGGCTGACGAAGCCTGCCCGCTCTGCGGCTCGTTCGAGCACCCGGCGATCGCCGCCTACCAGGCCCTGGATGCTGACGCGACGCAGCAGGCCCTGGCCGATAAACGCCGCGCCTTGGAAGACCTGGGCAACCGGGGCCAGCTCTTCGCCGCCGAGCAGGCGGCCCTGGCCGCCCATCTCGACGAGCATCAACAGCAACTGCAACTGGCTCAGTCCGAGCAGCGGCAGCAAGACGAAGAATGGCAACGGCTGTGCCAGACCCTCGGCCTGGAACTGGCCGACGAGCCGGCCCTGGTCGCCCAGCAGGCGCGGCACGGCGCGGCCCTGGCCACGCTGCACAGCACACTCGGCGAGGTGGACAGGCTCAAGGTCAAGCTGGACGCGGCGAAGAGCGCGCGCCTGGCCCTCGACGGCGGCTGTCTCGCGGCTGTCCAACAGCTGGCGCTGCTGCACGAGCGCCAGCAGCACAACCAGACCCAGCTGAGTGCCAGCGCCGCGCGTCTCCACGACCTGGACCGTCAGTCGCAGGCCCTCGAAAACGCCCTGGCGACCGCCCTCGAGGCCATGGGGCATGGCGTGCCGGCGGACGGCGACGCTTGGCTGGCTGAACGGGAGCGCGAATGGCAGGCCTGGCAGCGGGCCCAGGAACACCTGCACCAGTTGGAGCGCCAGCAGCTGGCGCAACGGGCCACGCGGGACCGCGCGACCCAGCAGGCTGCGCACTGGCAGCAGGGCTGGGCCGCCCTCGCGCTGGACGCGCCGGCCGACCTGGCGCCTTGCGCCGAACCGGCCCTGGGTCTGCAACAGGTCGAGGCCGAGCTGCTGCAGACCCAGGCTCGCGTTCACTCGCTGCTCGGTGGGCAGCAGTCGCTAAGCGAACAGCTGCTGCGCCAGCAACATGAACAGCTGGAGAAAGCTCGGCTCTGGCTGCAGGCCCTGGCACACAGCCCCTTCGCCGACGAGGCGGCCTTTCGGGCGGCCCTGTTGACCGAGGCGCAACAGGATGAACTGACGCACCTCAAGGTCGGCCTGGACAGGGCCCTGAACGAGGCCCAGGCCCTGCAGGCCGACGCCGAGCGGCGCTTGCAGGCGCTGACTACCGCGGGGCAGGGCGAAGCGGATCCGCGGCAACTGGATGAACAGCTGCTCGCCCTCGGCGCGCGGCTCAGGCAGCTGAGCCAGCGCCAGGGGGAAATCCGCGCCCAGCGCGCGAGCGACGACGCCCGGCGTCAGGGCCAGCAGGCCTTGTTCGCCGAGATCGCCCAGCGCCAGGCGCACCATGACCTCTGGCAGCACCTCAACGGTCTGATCGGCTCGGCCGACGGCGCCAAGTACCGCAAATTCGCCCAGGGCCTGACCCTGGATCACCTGGTCTATCTGGCCAACCAGCAGTTGCAGCGCCTGCACGGGCGCTATCAGCTGGGGCGCAGAAGCAGCGGCGAGCTGGAGCTGGAAGTGGTGGACACCTGGCAGGGCGACGTGACGCGCGACTGTAAGACCCTGTCGGGCGGCGAGAGTTTTCTGGTCAGCCTGGCCCTGGCCCTGGCGCTGTCCGACCTGGTGAGCCACAAGACCAGCATCGACTCGCTGTTTCTCGACGAAGGCTTCGGCACCCTGGACGGCGAAACCCTGGAAGTGGCCCTGGATGCCCTGGACAGCCTCAATGCCACGGGCAAAATGATCGGCGTGATCAGCCATGTGGAGGCGCTCAAGGAGCGCATCCCGGTGCAGCTCAAGGTGCACAAGGCCGTGGGCATGGGCTACAGCGCGCTGGACAAGCGCTTTGCGGTGCAACGCTGAGGCCGTTTCAGACCACGGAACGCGGGAATCCGGGCGAGCCGGAGCCTTTCCGAATCCCCGGGTGCGTCGTGCTGATCGGGGCTACGGCCCGGCCGGTCCCCGTCGGTTTGCGGTTTTTTCCTTAGCGCTCAGCGCACATATTCGAAACGGGTGAACCAGTCCTCGGCCAGGTGGCGGTTGTGCTCGGCGCCGTCCAGGTAGGTGGCGTATTCGCTGTCGCCGTCCAGATAGACCTTCAGCCAGGCCGTTACCAGGGTCTTGAAGCGGGCCTGTCGGGTGGTGTTGCCGCTGTTGATAAAGTCCAGATGGGTCGCGCCGCGGAAGGTGGTCAGGGCACGGCTGATCCCGGTCGGCAGGGATTGGTAATAGCTGGCGACGGTAGAGGGGTAGGCCACCGTGTCGCTGGCCCCCGCCTGGATCAGCACCTTGGCGCTGATGGCGCCGTAGTTGGGTGAGCTGAAGCCCAGGTAGGGCGCCATGGGCACGGCGGCCTTGATCTCTGCCTTGAGGTCGGCCGCGGCCAGCAAGGCGCCGCCACCCCCCATGGAAAAGCCTGTCAGGCCCAGTTTGCTGAGGTCGATCTTGTTGTAGAGCGGCGAGCCGCTGCGGGCACGCTCTTGCTTCAAGGTGGCGATGCCGGCCTTGTGTGCGGTCTGCCAGCCCGGTGGCGAGCCGAGGACATTGTTGGGCGTGAGGGTGATGACGATATAGCCGTGGCTGCTCAGGTGCTCCGACAACCAGGTCATCTGCTCCTTGGTGTTGCTGAATCCGCCGGTCAGGGTGGTGGCCGGGTAGGCGGCTTTGCTCAGGGTGCAGGGGTAGGTGACCCGTGCGGAGGCATAGCTCCAGGAACTCAGGCCGCTGGTGTAGGCGCAGACGCGTTCGCCACCGGCGGTGGCCGGGGAGGGGGCGGCATGAACGGTGGGTGCGAGCAGCAAGGCAGTGCCCAGCGCCAGGGCGCGGCCGGTGGCAGACAGAAGGGTCATGGTTCTCTCCAGGGTTTTTATTGTTGTGTCGTGCAGGGGAGAACCTAACGCGGCGAGCGTGGCGCCGGCTTGAATGAACTGACTGCCTGGACCGCGGGCTGCCCGGCGGTGTCGACAAAGACCTGCAGCCGCGCGCGCGGGCTGAGCAGCGCCGAGGGATAAAAGCCCAGGATGGCGCGGTAGGTGCGGGAGAAATGTGCCGAATCCGCAAAACCGGCATCCAGGGCGGCCTGGGTCAGGCTGGTGCCGGTGGTCATGCGCTGGGTGCAGCGAAACAACCGGTACCAGAGGCGGTAGCGGCGGATGGGAATACCGACCTGCTGCTTGAACAGGCCGATCAGGCGCGAGGGGGACAGGCCTACCTGCCGGGCCAGGCTGACCAGGCTGAGGTTTTCCGCGGTATTGCTCTTGAGGTGCTGGAGGGTGGCGAGAATCCGGGCGTCGACGTTGAACGCGGTGCGTACGACCCACTCGGGCGGGTTCAGTATTTGATCCAGCCGTTCGTACACCCTGTGCGCCGGTGCGTCGCCCTGGCTCAGCGCCTCGAAAGTCCGCAGCAGCTCGGCCTGGTTCTGCAGCGCACTACCGGCCTGCTGTTCCTGGCGGCTGGCCAATTGGCGCAGCAGGGCATGGTCGAAACCGAGCGCGTCGAGGTGGCAATCGGCAACCCGTCCCCGCCCGCTGTCCAGCGTGCCCTGCCAACCCACCGGCAGCAGCAGCGTTCTGGCGCTTGCCTCCTGCTGCTGCGAGCAGTGCCGAAAGCGGATCTCGCCTTCCAGGCCCACCAGCAGGCGCGAGGCCGCGAGGCTTAGCCGCACCGGTGAGCGCAGCGGGCCGAGGTAAAGGGTGCGGCGCTCCCAGAGATAGAGTCGCGCGGGCAAGGGTTCAGTCATGGCGGGCTTCGAAAGACAGGGGCGCCCAGGGTAATGGGCGTGGCGCGGCTTGCCACTCGCCCAGATGGGTGCGCTCGCCCCGCGAAGCAGCACGCCAGCCTGCTCAGCACGTGCGGTCGTCGAGCGGGCCGCTAACTCGAACGCGGCGGGCTTTCGCCTCGCTGCTCCGCACCGCTTGCCCCGCAACCTGACAAGCGCAGCCAAGCATTGGTGTTTCGCGGCCTGGGTCGTCGCGCTGCATTTTCTCGCACCAAAATCAGGGACTTGGGTCGAAGTTTTGGAGTGAATGATGGGCTGTTTGGCCCGCATCAGGGGGGTGTTTATGGGGCGTGTGATGCCGGTGGTTGCCGATGTTCGGAGCGTCGAGATTCAAGGGCTCAGGCTGAATATTTCCATTCGCGGCAAGGGCCCGCCCTTGTTGATGATCAACGGCCTGGGCGGCTTGATCCGCTCCTTCGATCCGTTGCGCGCACAGCTCAAGGATTACCGCACCATCACCCTCGACGTTCCGGGTATCGGCAAGTCGCAGAAGCCGGCGTCGCCGCTGCGCATGCCCATGCATGCGGATATCCTCGCCGAACTGCTGGATCGCCTGGACCTTAACCGGGTCGATGTGTTCGGCGTGAGCTGGGGCGGCGCCTTGGCGCAGGAGCTTGCCTTGCGTCATCCCGGGCGGGTGCGGCGGTTGATCCTGGCGGCGACCTCGGCCGGGCCGATGCTGATGATGAAGCCGGGCGACCTGCTGAGTTTTTTCACCTCCAGCAAGAAGGCGCCCGACAGCCAGGGCATGCAGCAGATCGGCCATCGGCGCAATTCGGTGCGTGGCCTGCTCAAGGTCGGCGGGGTGCACCGCATGGTCAGCCTGAACACCCGCTCCTATTACCACCAGATGATGGCGGTGCTGGGCTGGACCAGCCTGACCCGGTTGTGGCGCCTGCGCAGCCCGACCCTGATCATCGCCGGCGAGCACGATCCGGTGACGCGGTTGTACAACGCGCGGATTCTGCACCGGGCCATTCGTCGTTCGGAGCTGGTGATCCTGCCGGACGAGGGGCATTTCTTTCTGGTCACCAGCGCAGCGGAAACGGCCGAGCTGATACGCGGATTCCTGCGCAAAAAAAGCTGAGGTCAGCCCCAGGGCCTGTTGAAATTAACATCGTGGGTAGTGTCAACAGGCCCTAGCGCTCGGCATCCTTGCGACACTGCGCCTGCAGCGCCGCCCAGCCTTCGGCGCCGAGCTTTTCCAGGGTCTGGATATTGGCCTCGAAAATCACCTCGGCCTCGGGGAAGGCGGCCACGGCGCGATCAATGCTGGCTTCGCGCAGCAGGTGCAGGGTCGGGTAGGGTGAACGGTTGGTGGCATTGCCGACATCGTCCGCGCGCGTGTCGGCGAACTGGAATTGCGGGTGGAAGCTGGCGACCTGCAGCACCCCTTCGTAACCCAGCTCCTCGACGGCGGCATCGGCCACGGCGAGAAAGTCGTTGAAGTCGAGAAAGTCGCCCAGCACGCCAGGGTGGATCAGCAAGGTGGTATCCACCTGCTCGGGCGCTGCTTCGGCCAGGCGCTGCAGCTCGTCGCACAGGGCCTGCAGCAAGGTCTCGGCGTCCGTGGCCTCGCACAGCACATAACGGACCTGCCCCTTGACCTGCACGGCCTTGGCGAAGGGGCAGAGGTTCAGGCCGATAACGGCGCGATCGACCCAGGCGCGGGTTTCGGCGATGACGAGGCTGGGCGAGGTGCTCATGGGGCTGTCCTGTTCAGGTGCTGGGGGTGTTCTGGGAAGGTGGCGATCAGACCTGCCAGGCCTCCACTTTGCCTTTGGCTTCCAGGAATTCGATCACCTGCTCGGCCTTCCCCAGCTTCATGGCCTTGATCAGGATCATCGCGTCCAGGTAGCAGTGCACGAAGCAGCGTTTGTACAGGGCGCTGTAGCCGGGGATGTGCTCGTGGATCATAAAGACCGTGCCGCAGGCGTGCTGGAGCATGCTGTCCTTGAGCGCCTCGTCCTCGATGCCGCGGTAGATGGCGCCGATGGCCGGCGCCAGCTTGAACAGGGATTCGGCCTCGACCTGGGGGCTTTCCTGGCGAATCGCCTCGGCCTCTTCCAAGGCCTGTAGCACTTCGCGTGCCCAGCCTTTGAGGGTGTTGGGAAGAGCCAGTCTGCTGTTCATGGGGATGCTCGTAATGGGGGCGGCGTAAAAAGGCTGCGAGTGTAGCGCCTAAGCGATGGCCAGGCACCGGCCTGCCGGCCGTGTGGCTGTTTAAAGTGCCAGTATCGGGTTAAGGTCGCCAGCGGTGGGCTGCGGCCTCTGTGGTTTTTCCGGTCGTGGAGTGCTGGTGGTGACAGGTTCGAAGCTTTCCGGGCGTGGCGTCGGTCTGTCGTTGATCGCCTCGCTGCTGTTCGCCCTGATGCCCGGCTATGTACGCGAACTGACGCCGCTGGACGGCCTGCAGGTGTTCGCCCAGCGCGTACTCTGGTCGATTCCCATGGTCCTGCTGCTGGTGGCGCTCGCCCGGCAATGGTCGGTACTGGGCGCGGCGTTTCAGCGCTTGCGCCGCGAGCCCCTGTTGCTCGCGGCCTTGCCGCTGGCGGCCGCCCTGATCGGCCTGCAATGGGGGCTGTTCGTCTGGGCGCCCCTGGCAGGCCGCATGCTGGAGGTGTCCCTCGGTTATTTCCTGCTGCCCCTGGTCATGGTGTTGGCCGGCCGGCTGTTCTACGGCGAACGCCTGCGCCCGTTGCAGCGCCTGGCGGTGGCCTGCGCGCTGCTGGGGGTGGTGCACGAGCTGTGGCTGACCCAGGCGTTTTCCTGGCTGACCCTGCTCACGGCCCTGGGCTACCCGCCGTACTTCATGTTGCGCCGCTGGATGCGCCTGGACGCCTTGTCCGGTTTTATCCTGGAAATGCTGGTGCTGGCGCCCCTGGCGCTGTGGCTGATCCTGAGCCAGGGCCCGCCCGATCTGTTCGGCCAGGCACCCCAGTTGCTGTGGCTGCTGCCGGGGCTGGCCCTGCTCGGCACCCTGGCCTTCGCCGCGATGATGATCGCCAGCCGGCTGCTGCCCCTGGGGCTGTTCGGCATCCTCAGCTACGTGGAGCCGGTCCTGCTGTTCGCGGTGGCCGTGCTGATGCTGGGCGAAGCCTTCGACCCGGGGCAATGGCTGACCTACGCGCCGATCTGGTTGGCGGTGCTGCTGACCGGCTGGGACAGCGCCCGGCTGTTGCACAGGCAGCATCGTCGGGGGCAGGCGTGATGAGGCCTTGTGCATCATCCTCAATGGAGGCGGCGCCCGGCTAAAGCTCGGGTGTGGCGTACCGGATGGCGCTGCGCTTATCCAGGCCACTGGACCGCAGACGATCGGGTTCTAGGTTACCGCTCGGAGGAACATGCCTCGCTGTTCAGTCCATGGCTTCCAGCTGCAGGGAACCGCCATAACGGATCAACAGGCCCAACAGCGGCAGGCTGACCTCGACCTGAAAGCGGTAGCGATCCTGCTCCTGGGCTTCAAAGGCCAGCAGGCGCGGAGCCAGGCCTTTGGGGATGGGCAGGCCCCAAATGCTGGCGTGGTCCAGGTTATAGGTCAGCCGACCCTGCTCCACGCGCAGGTGCATCCACAGCTTGATCGGGCCCATTTGCTCGAGCAGGTAGGCGCCCTGGGGGCGGAAGTGGCTGACCAACTGGCGTCCGGCGAAATCCCGCTGCCAGCGCATGCCGGCGGCGTCGTGCCGGCCCTCGACGACCAGCGGCACCGCGCTGCCTGGGGCAGGCATCTTCAGCGCATTACCCAGCAGCCGGGCCAACCCGGTGCCGCGCACCACCTCGACCGGACCCTGCAGGCGGATATCGCCGCGGTGGGCGCGCTGCAGCAGCGGCGGTAATTGCTCGAACGTCGGGCCGAGGTGTTCGATCAGCGCATTCATACAGGACCCTAGGGGCAAAATGCTGCGCAGCATAGCGCGCTGAAGACGAGTAATCCGCGCAAGCTGCACGGATTACGAGTGTTTCGTGACGACAACCGCTATCCTGCTCGGCTGTGTATTGATTTTTTGTCGAGGTTGCTCCCGTGTTTTCCCAATTCGCCCTGCACGAACGCCTGCTCAAAGCCGTGGCCGAGCTGAAATTTGTCGAGCCGACGCCCGTGCAGACCATGGCGCTGCCCCCGGCCCTGGCCGGGCGCGATCTGCGGGTGACGGCGCAGACCGGCAGCGGCAAGACCGCGGCCTTCGTGTTGCCGATGCTCAACCGCCTGATGGGCGATTCCAAGCCGCGCATGAGCCTGCGCGCGGTGATTCTGCTGCCGACCCGCGAACTGGCCCAGCAGACCCTCAAGCAGGTCGAGCTGTTTTCCCAGTTCACCTTCCTCAAGGGCGGGCTGATCACCGGCGGCGAGGACTTCAAGGTCCAGGCCGCCATGCTGCGCCGGGTGGATATCCTGATCGGCACACCGGGGCGGCTGATCGAACACGCCAACGCCGGCAACCTGAAACTCGACGAGGTCGAAGTGCTGGTGCTCGACGAAGCCGACCGCATGCTCGACATGGGGTTTGCCGAGGACGTGCAGCGCCTGGCCAAGCTCTGCACCGCGTCGGCGCGCCAGACCCTGCTGTTCTCCGCCACCAGCGGCGGCTCGGGCCTGCGCGAAATGGTTGCTTCGGTGCTGCGCGACCCGCTGCACCTGCAGGTCAACAGCGTCAGCGAGCTGAACGCCGGTACCCGCCAGCAGATCATCACCGCCGACCACAACGTGCACAAAGAGCAGCTGCTGAACTGGTTGCTGGCCAACGAGACCTACCAGAAGGCGATCGTCTTCACCAACACCCGGGTGCAGGCCGACCGCCTGTACGGACGCCTGGTCGCCCAGGAACACAAGGTCTTCGTGCTGCACGGGGAAAAGGACCAGAAGGATCGCAAGCTGGCCATCGACCGCCTGAAGCAGGGCGGGGTGAAAATCCTGGTCGCTACCGACGTGGCGGCCCGCGGCCTGGACGTGGAAGGCCTGGACCTGGTGATCAATTTCGACATGCCGCGCAGCGGCGACGACTACGTGCACCGCATCGGCCGCACCGGCCGAGCCGGCGGTGAAGGTCTGGCCATTTCGCTGATCTGCCACGGCGACTGGAACCTGATGTCGAGCATCGAGCGTTACCTCAAGCAGAGCTTCCAGCGGCGCAGCATCAAGGAGCTCAAGGGCACCTACCAGGGTCCGAAAAAGCTCAAGGCCTCGGGCAAGGCGGTCGGGGTCAAGAAGAAGAAAACCGACGGCAAGTCCGACAAGAAGGCCACGGCCAAGACGCCGACCAAGCGCAAGACCGTCAACCGGCCGAAAAGCGATGCCCTGGTCAGCCGCGACGGCCTGGCTCCCCTCAAGCGCCGCATTCCCCCGGCACCGGCCGCCGAATAAACTCTGTAGGGCGGCCCCGGCGCGAAGCGCCAGCCGCCGCTTTGGGTTCGGCCGTTGGCGCTGCGTCAGCTGTATTGAACGTCGGTGCTCCGTTCGGCTGTTTTCCGGCGCACTGCCTCCGGCAAGAGCACCTTCTGCACGCCTGGGAGCGTCCCCTTATCAAGACTCAAGGACTCTGGCTGTTGGCGCTCTACCTGCCGATGAGCCTGCTCTGCTTCGTCGCTTACTACCGCGACAAGCAAAGCGCCATCCACGGCCGGCGGCGCACCCCCGAAGCCCGCTTGCACCTTTACGAGCTGCTGGGCGGCTGGCCAGGCGGTCTGCTGGCCCAGCGGCTGATCCGTCACAAGAACCGTAAGGTTGGCTATCAGCTCAGGTTCTGGCTGATCGTACTGGTGCACGCAGGCCTGGCGGGGTTTTTCCTGAGGCGTTAGGACGCCAGGCCCTATGCGAAAGCCGGCGTCAGGGTGCGTGCGCTGATGCGTTGGTACTGGTTGCAGGCCCGAACCAGGGCATGCTCGTCCACCGTCAGCGCGTTGCTCGGCGTGCCTTCGGCCTCGCTGTTGTAGCGGATGCCCCCCTCGTGCCGTCCGAGGTGCCGATAGCGTTGGACGCGGGCCTGGACCTGGAAGGTCATCAGGTCCACATAGGCCACTTGCTGCTCCACGCTCTGGCCACTTTCCAAGGCGCTGCGCTGCAGCAGCGCGGTATGGGTGAAGGGCGAGGCGGAGAGCATCACCGTCTGGCAGTCATTCAGGTCCGTCCGCGGTTCGCCGTTGTGAAACCAGGTGCCGCGAATATCGCGCTGCAGTTGCAGGCTGCGCTGGCCCTGGTTGTCGGCTTTAAGCCAGAGGTTGCGAAAGCGCCAGCGCGGGTCGTAGTTCAGGCCGTAGCTGGCGACGATGCTCTGGCCTTCGAGGCTTTGCATCAATTGACCGGTGGCGTGAACGCCCATGTCATCGAGGGTCAGGCGCAGATTTTCCACGCCGGGGTTGTTCCAGGGCTTCCATACCACGGTCTTCTGCATCCAAGCGACTCCAAGCCAGGCAAAGGACGGCAGGCTGAGGCAAGGCCGCGACCTGGCTTGCCGACCCCCGTCGAACGAGGCGGCAGGATAGTGGCAAAACGCAGTGATGTCTGTAAGCCATTACCGTCAGGCAACCACTTATCCGGTTGGGGCCGCGACTGGAGCTGGTGCGTGGGTGGATCAGGTCTTGGGCGTGAGCGCTGGCTGCTCGAACTGCACGCCGGCCAGGCCACTGCTGAGCAGGGCGCGGATGTTGGCGTGATCGCTGCCGTCGGGGCTGGCCAACACGCTGCGGTAATGTTCGCCGAAGGCCCGCAGTGTCTCGTCCAGGCTCAAGCTTTCCAGCAGGGCCAGGCCCAGGGTCTTGCACGAACCCTCGTTCTGCCCGGCGGGATTCTCGACGCCGCCGTTGACGAAGGCGCAGGGCCGATAGTCGTAGCCTGTGGCGATAAAGGCCAGTGTATCGGCGAACAGGTGCTGGTCGCTAAGCAGTGCGGCGCGAAAATCACCCAGCGCATTCATGGCTTGTGACCCTTGTCGAAGGCGGCCTGCTGCTGGGGGCTGGCCTCGCGCTGGTGCTTGGTCTTCCATTCGCTGTAAGGCATGCCGTATACCTCCTCGCGGGCCTGCTCGACGCTGACGGTTACGCCGATGTCGTCGGCCGCGGCCTTGTACCACTTGGACAGGCAGTTGCGGCAGAAGCCGGCCAGGTTCATCAGCTCGATGTTCTGCACGTCCGGACGGCTGCGCAGGTGCAGCAGCAGCTGGCGGAAGGCGGCGGCTTCGAGTTCGATACGTTGTTCTTCGGTCATGGCAAGGCTCGGGTCGGAAAGGCGATGATCCAGCGACGCTGGGCTGGGGCGGCCGTGGTCGCGATCATACCGTGCGCGGCGGGGCAGGCCCAGTGTGCGGACCTTCCCGCAAGTCATCGCATTTGGGCTCTGGTCGGCGAGGGGATGGGTTGCCCGGTGCGGCGCCTGGATGACGCTGCCGGCATGCGTGGCTTCACCGGTTTGGCCGGTGCCGAGCCGCGGCGCCATGGCGACGGCCCTATCCACGGCGGCGGGGTCAGCCGCGATGACCGGCCAGGGTGATGGACACCGATTCGGCGAAGCGCAGGGCGTGGGGCTTGTCCACTTCCACCTCGGCATAGCGCACCGCCGTATGGGCCATGACCAGGTCGAGAACCTCCTGGGTCAGGCGCTCGAGCAGGGCGAAGCGGTTGCCTTCCACGTGCTGGATGATTGCCTTGGTGATGGTGCGGTAATTCAGGGCGTGGTCGATGTCGTTGTCGCGCACCGCTTCAACAGCCGGGTAAAGGATGGTCAGGTTGATCAACACGTCCTGCTTGTTGTTGATCTCCTCTTCCTTGATGCCGATAAAGGTGCGCAGGCACAGGTCCTTGACGCGGATGCGCGCCATCCCAGGTTCCAGTCGCGGCATGCTTATCTGCTCCGTCCGATCAGTTGCAGGAATTCCTGGCGAGTGTTGCAGGATTCGCGGAAGGCGCCCAGCATCACCGAGGAGGTCATCACCGAGTTCTGCTTCTCCACGCCGCGCATCATCATGCACATGTGCTTGGCCTCGATCACCACGGCCACGCCTGCGGCATGGGTGACCTGCTGGATGGCGTCGGCAATCTGCTTGGTCAGGTTTTCCTGGATCTGCAGGCGGCGGGCGAACATATCGACGATACGCGCCACCTTCGACAAGCCGAGCACCTTGCCGGTGGGAATATAGGCCACATGGGCCTTGCCGATAAAGGGCAGCATATGGTGTTCGCACAGCGAGTACAGCTCGATGTCCCGGACGATCACCATCTCGTCGTTGTCCGAGGCGAACAGCGCGCCGTTGACCACTTCATCCAGGTTCTTCTGGTAGCCGTGACACAGGTACTGCATGGCCTTGGCCGCGCGCTTGGGGGTGTCCAGCAGCCCCTCGCGCTCGGGGTCTTCGCCCAGACCCAGAAGAATCTCGCGGTAATGCTCGGGCAATGGTTGGTTCATGAACGCAGATCCTCGCGGCGCCCTCACTTGAGGTGGCGGCCGCCGTTGACGGTAAGGGTGGTGCCGGTCACGTAGGGGTTGTCCAGCAGGTAACGCAGGCTTTGGTAAATCACTTCGGCGCCGGGCTCGATGCCCAGTGCCGATTTGTTCAGGGTCTTGCTGCGGTAGTCCGGCGTGTCGTTGGTGTTGAACAGGATCAGTGCCGGGGCGATGCCGTTGACCTTGACGGCCGGGGCCAAGCGCGCGGCGAAGGACAAGGTGAGGCTGTCCAGGCCCGCCTTGCTGGCGCAGTAGGCCGGGTGCTTGGCACTGCCGCTGCGTACCACGTCGTCGCTGATATGCACGATATCGGCCGGGGCGCAGCGTTGCAGCAGCTCGGCGCAGTGCAGGTTGATCAGGTAAGGCGCCAGCATGTGCACGGCGAACAGCTGTTCGAAGATCTGCGCCTCGTCGCCCGGCGTTTCGCTCAGCCAGTCCGACGCGTTGTGCACGATGGCGCGCAGGCTGTCGGTGTGCTGCTTGAGTTCGGCGATAAACGCCAGAATACCGGCTTGCGTGGCGAAATCCGCCTGCAGGGTCAGGGCGCCGCGCTGGCGCAGCCCCTCGAGCCCTTTGCGTTCGCTGCGGTAACTGACGATCACCCGGTGCCCCTCGTCCAGCAAGCGCTCGGCGCAATGCAGGCCGACTCGCTGGCTGGCGCCAGTGATCAGAACGGGGGCTGGATTACTCATCGGCAGGCTCGGGCTTAAAGGAATGGGGTGGGTTCAGCGACGCTGCGTCGGGATACCTGACCAGTAGGACGCGGCGCCGTCTGAACCAGGAACAAAGTTATACCAGCGAATAACTTTGTACAACCATCTGTGCCGTAGGGTTATTCTAAAAAAAGCCATTAATAAGGCTATTTCATTGGTTTATAGGGCTTTTATGCCCCCGTGTGGCGTTTGAGAAGTTGCACAGAATTCTGTACAAGAATGCTCTGGTGTACATATTTTAGAGGTGCCAGCATGACCGGATGGCGATTGAGGATGGCCCTGGCACGGGGTCGGGTCGAGCGGGTGGAGGTATGGGTGCTGCGCGGCAGCGGCTATGCGGTGCGGGTATTGGGTGTCGATGGGGGGCTGCAGTTTTTCGAGCCGGCCGGCGGTGCCCGGCTCTGGCCGGCCTTGGCGCCCTTGAAAGCGCGCCTGCGGCGTTGTGGCGTGCGCCAGCTGCTGTTGCTGCAACGGGAAAGCCATGACGAGATCATTGGCCGGCCGGTTCCGCATGCCCCGGATCCCGGTTTGTCGCTGCGCCTCTAGCCTTCTTGCGCCGCTCAGCCTTTACGCGGGGGTGTAGCGCACTGCCCATCCTTGCACCGTCGGGTGCCGTCGGGGTGGGGCAGCCAGGCCAGGTGCGGGCGCAGGTGGCAGAACAGGCGATAGCCCAGCTCGAACAGCGGGCGCAGCGGCCGCCAGGTCAGCGGCGCCGCCCAGCCCTCCAGACCGGCGGCGCGCCAGCTCCACAGCGTGGCATCCAGGCCCGTGACCCACTGGCCGTCGGCGAAACGCGCGTGCAGGCGGTCCTGCAGGATGCGCTTGCTCTGGCCGACGGCCTCGGGGTCGAAGTCCGCGGCAGCGACATTCACCAAGTGCAGGCGCTGGGCATCGGCATGCCGGCGCAGCATATGGATCTCCCGGGCGCACAGCGGACAGTCGCCGTCGAAGTACAGGGTCAGGGGCCAGCGGGGAGCGCTCATGGTGAGTTTCTCTGTATAGCTTTTGTACAATGTATGGCGTCGACAGCTGAGTTACAATGCCCACACCCTGTCCACCGTGATACCGCCGCCCATGTCCGATCCCAGTGGTGCACCTCGCCTCGTTTCCAGCCTGTTCAAGCAGGAAGAGCTGTTTCCCATTCGCGAAGTGTCGCGCCTGACCGGGGTCAACCCGGTGACCCTGCGGGCTTGGGAGCGGCGTTACGGTCTGATCCAGCCCACCCGCACCGAAAGCGGCCATCGCCTCTATTCCCAGGTGGATATCGAGTCGGTACGCAGTATTCTGGCGTGGATCGAGCGCGGCGTGTCGGTGAGCAAGGTCGGCAAGATCCTCGCCAAAAGCAACGCTCCCCGGCTGGCCAGCACCCCGGTCTACGAGGAAGTCACGGCCGGTGAGTGGGCCCAATGGCAGGCCCAGTTGCGTCGTGCGGTCAGCAGTTTCGACGAGCTGGGGCTCGATCGCCTGTATGGCCAGGTGTTTTCCAGTTATCCGCTGCCCGTGGTGTTCCAAGACATCCTGATGCCCTTGTGGCAGGAACTGCTGCTGCGTCAGGACGAGTTCGGGCAGGCCAGCGAATGGCTGTTCTTCGACACCTTTTTACGTGCCCGCGCCCTGCAACGCCTGCAGGTGCTGCGCGCCCAGGCCGGCGAGCAGCGGGTGCTGCTGGCAGCCTTGCCGGGGCACTGTCGCGAGCTGGAGCTGCTGGTCGCCGGCCTGCTGCTGAGCGCTTCTGACACCCTGATCAGCGTGCTGGGCCTGGGCCAGCCCCTGGACGAGCTGACCTTGATCTGCGAGCGCATGCTGCCCCAGGCCCTGGTGCTGTTTTCCAACCTGCCGCCCAGCGACGAATTGCCGCGGGTGTTGGCGCGCCTGGCCCTGGCCCTGGATTGTCCCCTGGTGCTGGCTGGCGATGGCGCAGACCTGGCCGAAGAGGCCTTGAGCGGCTCGCCCATCGCCTGCCTGGGCAGCGAAGGACGCCTGATGCAGCGCCGCCTGCAACAGTTCCTGGCCGGGCACCTGGATACCTGATTCGTCCGACCTGAGGTCGTTCAGCCGCGTACCGGCACCGTATCCCGTGGGGGGGTGATGTCCCCATGGGTGGCGTCCTATGGCGTCGCGGCCCGGTGCCGCCCCGAGACGCACGCTGGCGATGGCGAGTTGTACAGGCTGTACAAAATACTTGCCTTTTATGCTGCTGATCTATACAAAAGCTGTACGAAAGTACCTAATGTACAGCTTTCGGGTTGTTATTGACCTCGAGGATCCAGTGCTATGACTCAATACCGTGCGCCCCTTCGCGATATGCGTTTCGTTTTCGACGAGGTGCTCGACGCTTATGCCACCTTGCAGGCGCTGCCCAGTCAGCGCGAGTTCGGCGACGATCTCGGTGGCGCCATTCTGGAAGAGGCGGCCAAGCTGGCGGAAAATATCCTGGCGCCCTTGAACGGTCCGGGTGACAAGCAGGGCTGCCGCTACGACCCTGCGACCAAGTCGGTCAAGGCACCGGACGGTTTCCGCGAGGCCTACAAGCAGTTCGCCGAGGGTGGCTGGACCGCCCTGGCCTGCTCGCCGGAATTCGGCGGTCAGGGCCTGCCCCTTGTGCTGAACATGATGGTCGAGGAAATGATCTGCTCGGCCAACCTG
>JAZKHB010000009.1:63895-75138 GCA_040385585.1 Pseudomonadota bacterium
GCATGTACCCGGGCCTGACCCACGGCGCGATCAATTCCCTGACCACCCACGGCAGCCGCACGCTGCAGGAACGCTACCTGCCCAAGCTGATCAGCGGTGAGTGGACCGGCACCATGTGCTTGACCGAGCCCCAGTGCGGCACCGACCTGGGCCTGATCCGCAGCCGCGCCGTGCCCCAGGCCGACGGCAGCTATAACGTGACCGGCAACAAGATCTGGATCACCGGTGGCGAACACGACCTGGCCGATAATATCATCCACCTGGTGCTGGCCAAGCTGCCGGATGCACCAGACAGCGTCAAAGGCATCTCGCTGTTCCTGGTGCCCAAGGTGCTCGAGGACGGCAGCCGCAACCCGGTGTTCTGCGGCGGCCTGGAACACAAGATGGGGATCAACGGTTCGGCCACCTGCGTGATCAACCTGGAAGATGCCAAGGGCTGGATGATCGGCGAGCCCAACCAGGGTTTGCGTTGCATGTTCACCATGATGAATTCGGCGCGCCTGATGGTCGGCATGCAAGGCCTGGGTCTGGCCGAAGCCGCCTACCAGATCAGCCTCGGCTTCGCCAAGGAGCGCCTGCAGAGCCGTTCCCTGGCCGGTCCCGTGATGAAGGACAAGCCGGCCGACCCGATCATCGTTCACCCCGATGTGCGGCGAAACCTGCTGCGCCAGAAGGTGATCATCGAGGGTGGCCGCGCCCTGGCCTACTTCACCGGGCTGCACCAGGACGTTGCCCACGACCATGAAGACCCGTTGATGCGCGAGTTCGCCGACGACCTGGTGCAGCTGCTGACGCCGGTGGTCAAGTCCTTCCTCACCGACGAAGGCTTCAACTGCGCCAACGACGGCCTGCAGGTATTGGGCGGCTCCGGCTACACCCAGGACTGGGGCATCGAGCAACTGGTGCGCGACGCGCGCATTACCCGGATCTACGAAGGCACCAACGGGATTCAGGCCCTGGATCTGGTCGGGCGCAAGCTCGGCCTGGGCGGTGGCCGTGCGGTGCGTACTTACTTCACCCTGATCGAGGGCTGGCTCAAAGCCCATGCCGGGGCGGCCCATGTGACTGCCGTTGGCAATGCCCTCAAGCAGCTGCAGCAGGCCACCCTGTGGGTTGCCAGCGAAGGCCTGAAGGACCCCGAGCAGGCCGGCGCCGCCGCAACGCCGTACCTGCGCCTGTTCGCCCTGACCAGCCTCGCCTGGTTCTGGGCACGCATGGCCGCCGTGGCCCAGGCCAAGCTGGCCGCCGGCAGCCAGGAAACCGCGTTCTACGGCGCCAAGCTGAAATCCGCCGACTTCTTTATGGCGCGCATCCTGACCGAGACCGACAGCCTGCTGGCCGAAGTCAAGGCCGGCAAGGCGACACTGATGGCCTTTAGTGACGAGGAGTTCGCTGCTTAACAGGCTATTGAAAAACTACCTGCGTTGCCGATACGGCGTTAAAAACACGCTCGGAATGCTCATTTACATCTCGTAAACTGCGCTTCCTCACCTGTTTTTGCCTTGTCTCGGCGGCCTCGCTAGCGTTTTTCAACTGCCTGCCAAGCACCCCCTCCATGCTTACCGCTTGTGCAATCCGGCAGCCACGTCCCGAACCTTAGGGCTGCCGGGTTTTTTTAGGGTTTTCTCGCCGCGCGCTTCTGCGATTTCTTTTGCCTTACCCCAAGTCGAACCTACTTCACCCCGACAAAGCCTCCGGTCTGGTGCTGCCATAGCCGGGCATAGAGACCGCCCCCGGCGATCAGCTCCTGGTGGGTGCCGGTCTCGACGATGCGGCCCTGATCGATCACCACCAAGCGGTCCATGCGGGCGATGGTGGACAGCCGATGGGCGATGGCGATCACCGTTTTGTCCTGCATCAGGGTATCCAGGCTCTCCTGGATCACCGCCTCGACTTCCGAATCCAGGGCCGAGGTGGCTTCGTCGAGGACCAGGATCGGCGCATTCTTGAGCAGCACCCGGGCAATGGCGATGCGCTGGCGTTGGCCGCCGGAGAGCTTGACCCCGCGCTCGCCCACCTGGGCCGCGAAACCGCGACCGCCCTGGTTGTCGTCCAGCTGCCAGATAAAGGCGTCGGCGCGGGCCTTGCGCACCGCATCCCAGAGTTCGGCCTCGCTGGCGTCGGGCTTGCCGTACAGCAGGTTGTCGCGGATCGAACGGTGCAGCAGCGAGGTGTCCTGGGTGACCATGCCGATCTGCGCGCGCAGGCTTTCCTGGGCGACCCCGGCGATATCCTGGTCGTCGATCAGGATGCGTCCGCTTTGCAGGTCGTACAGGCGCAACAGCAGGTTGACCAGGGTCGACTTGCCGGCACCGGAGGGGCCGATCAGGCCGATCTTTTCCCCGGGGCGAATCGACAGGTTCAAGTCCTCGATCACACCGCCGGCCTTGCCGTAGTGAAAGTGCACGGCGTCGAACTGCACCGCGCCGCGCTCGACCCTCAGCGGCCTGGCGTCCGGTCGATCGAGGCCCTGGCGCGGCTGGACGAGGGTGCGCATGCCGTCCTGCACCGTGCCGATATTCTCGAAGATGCCGTTGACCACCCACATGATCCAGTCGGCCATGTTGTTGATACGGATTACCAGGCCGATGGCCAGGGCGATGGCGCCGGTGCTGATCAGGTCCTGGCTCCATAGCCAGAGGGCCAGCGCACCGGTGGCGGCGATCAGCAGGCCGTTGAGGCAGGTGACGCTGAAATCCAGGGCGGTGACGGTGCGGGTCTGCAGACGCACCTTGTCCAGCAGGTCCTGCATGGCTTCGCGGGCGTAGTCTTCCTCTTGGCGGGTGTGGGCGAACAGCTTGAGGGTGGTCACGTTGCTGTAGCCGTCGACCACCCGGCCCATCAGGGTCGAGCGCGCGGCAGAGACGCTGGCCGAACGGCGCTTGATGCGCGGCACGAAGTACCAGAGGGTCAGGCTGTAGCCGACCAGCCACAGCAGCAGCGGCACGGTCAGGCGCAGGTCCGCCTCGGCGAACAGGTAGAGCGCGCTGCCGGCGTAGACCAGCACGTGCCAGAGTGCATCGACCACTTGCATGGCCGAGTCGCGCAGGGCCGGCCCGGTTTGCATGATCCGCTGGGCGATGCGTCCGGCAAAATCGTTCTGGAAGAAGCTCAGGCTCTGGTTGAGTACATGGCGGTGATTCTGCCAGCGCACCAGGTTGGTCAGGCTCGGGGTGATCGCCTGGTTGGCCAGCAGGTCGTGCAGGCCGAATACCAAGGGCCGCAGAATAATGGCCACCAGCAGCATCCACAGCAGCTCGTCGCGGTGCTTGGCGAAGAAGGTGCTGCTTGGCGTGGCCTGGGTCATGTCGATCAGCCGGCCGAGAAAGCCGAACAGCGCCACTTCGATCAGTGCGGCGAAAAAGCCCACGACCAGCACGGCGATCAGCAGCGGCCAGACCTGGCGCAGGTAGTGGAGATAGAAGCGCGCCAGGCCCGCCGGCGGGGGGCTGTCGGGGCCAGGCTTGAAGACATCGATCAGGGCTTCGAAGCGGCGAAACGGCATGTCAGGCCTCCTGCCCGGTTAAGAGTCGGAGGCCGATTCTATGCCTTGTCGCGCTCGGGTGGTTGTACCCCGGAGTCAAAAGAAGCCTTGGCGAGGCAGGGGAAAGGGTGCGACTCGAGCGGGCAAACGGGGTGGGGCTGGGCCCACCCCGTGACGATCAGAGGCGCTTGGCGCTGATAATCAGCACCGGCGTGCTCGGCACGTTCTGGTTGCCGGCCTGGGTGGCGGTCGGCACCTGGGCGATCTTGTCGACCACGTCCATGCCGCGTGTCACCTTGCCGAACACGGCATAGCCGAAATCCCGCGAACCGTTGTCGAGGAAGGCATTGTCCGCGTGGTTGATAAAGAACTGGCTGGTGGCCGAATCGACCGCCTGGGTGCGGGCCATGGCCAAGGTGCCGCGCACGTTGTGCAGGCCGTTATCGGCTTCGTTCTTGATCGAGGCCTGGGTGGATTTCTGCTGCAGGTCTGCGGTGAAGCCGCCGCCCTGCACCATAAAGCCGGGGATCACGCGGTGGAATACGGTGCCGTCGTAGTAACCGCTGTCCACATAGGCCAGGAAGTTCTTGACGCTGATCGGCGCCTTGTCGGCCTCCAGCTCGATCTCCACTTCGCCCAGGCTGGTGGTCAGCAGGACGTGGGGTTTGTCCGCGGCCAACAGGTTGGCGGCGAACAGCAGGGAGCAGGCGGCGAGGGCAAGTTTTTTCAGCATGGTTTGGCGATCCTTGTACGGGGCAGTTTGGGTTTTGCTTTGGGTTTGAGGGGTGCGGCGCTGCGGCGTTCGACTTCGTCGAGAAACTCCAGCAGCAGCGTATTGAAGCGTTCCGGCTGGTCCATCGGCGTGGCGTGACCGGAGTCTTCGATCACCGCCAGGCGCGCATTGGGCAGCTCCTGGACATAGGCTTCCTTGCGCGCCACCGGGGTGTAGTCGCGGTCACCGGTGACCACCAGGGTAGGACAGCTCAGCCGCGCCAGATGTTCACGCACACCCCAGCCGATGATCGCATCGAGGCTGGCCAGGTAGGCGCGTTTGTCGTTGCGCGGCCAGCGCCGCTCGATCTTCAAGCGCAACTCGATTTGCGAGGGTTTGGGAAACAGGCGCTTGCCCAGCACCTTGGCGATGCTCTCCAGGCTGAACAGGCGCGACAGGGTCCAGCGCTTGGCGATTTCGAGGTAGTCGCTCGGGCTGTGGGCCTTCACTTCCGGGCCGCTGTTGACGATGGTCAGGCTCTTGAGGCGTTCGGGTTGATCGACGCCGAGCTGGAAGCCGATCATGCCGCCCATGGAGATGCCGACCAGGTGCACCGGGCCGGGCTGCAGGTGGTCGAGCAGGTCCGCCACGTCACTGGCGAAGCCGGCCATGCTGTAGGCCTCGACGGGTTTGTCCGAGCGGCCGTGGCCGCGCAAATCCAGGGCGATCACCCGGTAACGGGCGGCCAATACCTGGGTCTGGTATTCCCAGTCCAGGGTGCTGGAGCCCAGGCCGTGGAGCAGCAGCACGGGCGCTCCCTGGCCAAACTCCTCATAATGCAGTTGGCAACCGTCGCAATCGAAATAGGGCATATAACCTCCATGTGGATTCAAGGCTGGCCATGGATAGGCGCGGCCAGACCTCCGAACAGGGCCTGCATGGCCTCGCTGACCTGATTGAGGGCCTGGGCATCGTGGGCATTATCCTCGCTGATGCCGTGGATGCGTACTGCCAATTCATTGATTTTCTAGGTCACGTGGCTCTGCTGCTGGGCGGCCACGGCGATCTGCAGGGCGCGCTGGGAAATGTCGTCGAAGCGGGTGACGGTGCTCGACAGCGCAGCGGCTTCGCCTACCGCATGCCCAGTGCGCGCTTCACCGGCCTGCATGGCTTGTACCGCCTGGCGCGAGACCTGCTGCAGGGCCTGCGCCTTGTCCGCCAGGGTGTTGCTCCGGACTGATAACGCGCGTTCAGGTCAGCCGCGGATGGGATGGCCGCCTGGTCCCGCGGCACTGGGTTGGAGCAACGTCCGTGCCACTCAGGCATGGGGGGAGGGGTGGATCAGCGGCATGTCCAGGGGCGCCACGTCCGAGGCTTTGATCAGCTCGACCAGAATCTGCGTGGCCGGGCCCAGGGATTTTTCCTTGTTGGAGTAGAGGTAGAACATGGGATGACGCAGCCCGCCCTGATCCAGGGGCAGGGCCTTGAGTAGACCGTCCTTCAGGTCGCGCTCGATCAGGGGGCGGGGGAGCCAGGCAAAGCCCAGGCCGCTGCTGACGAAGGCCGCGGCAGTGGCCAGGCTGCCCACTGTCCAGCGCTGTTCGGCGCCCAGCCAGCCGCTGTCGCGTGGCTGCAGGCGCCCGGAGTCGCGAATCACCACCTGCATCTGGGTTTCCAGATCCTGAAAGCCCAGCACGCGCTGCAGCCGGTGCAAAGGATGGTCGGGGTGGGCCACGGCGACGAATTCCACGCTGCCCAGTTCGGTGGCCAGGTAGCCGGTGATGCTCAGGCTGCTGATGGCCAGGTCCGCGGTGCCTTCCTGCAGCACTTCCTCGACGCCGGACAACACCTCCTCGCGCAGCCGCACGCGGCAACCGCGGCTCTGCGGCATAAAGGCGCTCAAGGCGCGCACCAGTTTGGCGTTGGGGTAGGCGGCATCGACCACCAGGCGCACTTCGGCCTCCCAGCCTTGTTCCATGTGGTGGGCAAGGTCTTCCAACTGGCTGGCCTGCTTGACCAGTTGCCGCGAGCGACGCAGCAGCACGGTGCCGGCCTCGGTGAGCACCGCCTTGCGCCCCTCGATGCGCAGCAGCGGTACGCCGAGCTGGTCCTGCATGCGGGCCACGGTGTAGCTGACCGAGGATTGCGAGCGGTGCAGCACGTCGGCGGCTTGGGCAAAACCACCCTGGTCGACCACGGCCTGCAAGGTACGCCATTGGTCCAGGGTCACGCGGGGCGCTTTCATCATCGCCTCCTCTGTCCTAAGCTGATGGCCCCTTTGCAGGAGCTCACCGAATGAATAACTGGCTGACACGCAACCGCTTTCTTGCCGCCGGGTTGCTGCTGTTGCCGCTCGGCGCATCGGCGGCTTATCCCATCGAAGTGGAAAAACAGCTCAACGGCGCCGAGGTGTCCTATTTCACCCAGGACATCGACAGCGACCTGGGCGGCCTGACGCTCAACAATCTGGGGCAGACCGCCGTGCGGTGCACCGCGGTATTTCGCAACGGCCCGGAAACGCCGCGCACCCGCAAGGCCATTCTGGCCCCGGGCGCCAGTCAGAACATGGCGGTCAAATTCAACCGCAATGTCATCAAGCTGCGCATCGCCTTGACCTGCGAACCGCAGTAGGCGGTCACCGCCAGGTTTCGATATTGGGCAGCAGCTGCGCCGCAGCGTTCATCCTGGGTCCAGAGGCATTGAACGAGGCGGAGGAAGTTAGATCGAGCCTAGAGGTGCATGGCTTTTAAATCAATTAATTTGATTGTTTGTAACGGGTTTATGCGTTTTTAAATCGGTCTGATTGGCCATATTCTCGACTCCATCAACCCCCACGATGGAGTTCACCCTATGTCCCAGGTTCTCGTGATCCAAAGCAGTGCCCGTCAGCAAGACTCGATTTCCCGCGCGCTGACCGAACAATTTATCCAGCAGTGGCAGGCCGCCCATCCCGCCGACACGATCAAGGTCCGTGACCTGGCCCTTGACCCGGTACCGCACCTGGACAGCACCCTGCTAGGTGGCTGGATGACCCCGGCCGATCAGCAGAGCACGGCGGAAAAAACCGCCTTGGCACGTTCCAATCTCTTGACCGACGAGCTGCTGGCCGCCGATGTGCTGGTACTGGCTGCGCCCATGTACAACTTCGCGATTCCCAGCACCCTCAAGGCCTGGCTGGATCATGTGCTGCGTGCCGGGGTGACCTTCAAGTACAGCGAAACCGGCCCCCAGGGACTGCTGCAAGGCAAGCGCGCCTATGTGCTGACCGCGCGCGGCGGCCTCTATGAGGGCGGCGCTCTGGATCATCAGGAACCCTACCTGCGCCAGGTCCTGGCTTTCGTCGGTATCGAGGATGTGCGTTTTATCCACGCCGAAGGCCTGAGCATGGGCCCCGAGGCCATGGCGCAGGGCCTGGCGCGCGCTCGCGCGCAGCTGGCCGAAGCCGCCTGAGGACTCGCACGGTGCGGCCGTGCCTGCCGCGTTACGTCGGTCTGCCGGCCGATGGACCTTGGAGCACGCCGCCTCGTGGCGCATGATCGAACTCCCTTGATCCCGCCCCGCAGGCTGCCTCGACTATGGAACAGTTACCTTCATCGCCCTCGGCGCTGGGGCGCTTCTTGCGCCTGGCCGGCACCGGCACCCGGATTGCCGGCAGCCTGCTCGGTCAACAGCTGCGTCCGGGCAAGGTCGACTGGCAGCCGGTGGGCGAGCTGCTCAGCAGCGTGCTGGGCGAAATGAAGGGCCCGGTGCTCAAGCTCGGGCAGCTGGCTTCGCAATGGGAAGGGCTGTTGCCCGAACCCGTGGCGCAGGCCCTGGCCCAGTTGCAGAACCGCGTGCCGGCGCTGCCGTTCGCCGCCCTGCAGCCGCATCTGCGGGCGGTCTACGGTGACGACCTGAGCCACTTTTTCCAGCGCATCGAGGAACAGCCCTTCGCCGCCGCCTCCCTGGGCCAGGTGCACCGCGCCGTGGGCCTGGATGGTCAGGCGCTGGTCCTCAAGGTGCAGTACCCGGGCATCGCCGAGATCTGCGCGGCGGATATGCGCCAGCTGCGTCGCTTGTTACCCCTGGGGCGCTTGTTCCGGGCGCCGGCGGTCCAGCTGGAAGGGGTATACCGCGAGCTGGAAACGGCGATTGCCGAGGAACTCGACTACCCCGCGGAAATGCAGCGGCTGCTGCGTTTTGGCGCTTATTTCGCCGACTGGTCGGAGCTGCGGATTCCCAAACCCCAGGTCGATCTGTGTCGCCCCGGGGTCTTGGTGTTGACCGAGGAGCCGGGCTTGCCTTTTGCCGAGGTGGGCCAGGCCAGCGCAGAGGTGCGTCAGCGCCTGGCGCTGACCCTGGTGCGTTGGCTCGGCGCCCAAGCCTTCGAGCTGGGGCTGCTGCATGCCGACCCGCACCCCGGCAACTTTGCCTACACCGCAGCGGGCGAGCTGGTGGTCTACGACTTCGGTTCGGTGCAGGCGCTCTCGCCTGAATTGCGCGATGCCTATGTGCAGACATTCAGGGCGTTGCAAGCGCAGGATTCGGAGCAGCTGGAAAGCGCCTTCCAGGCCCTGGGCACCCGCCAGCCTTCGTCGACTGCGCCCAACGGGCTGTACCGCCGCCTGCACGGGCTGCTCGGGCCGTTATTGCAGCCGGGGGGGCATTGGGATTTCGCCGCCTCACCGATCCATCAGCAGCTGATGGCCCTGATGCCCAATGTGTTGGGCGCCCTGGGCAGCCTGCAGCCCTCGCCCAGCACGCTGCTGGTCAACCGAACCCTGGAAGGGCATTACTGGAACTTGTGCCGCCTGGCCGTGCCGGTGCCGGTGGCCGACCTGCTGGAAGCGCGCATGGGTGCAGACTAAGCCTGGGGACCTCAGGGTGCGGTGGGTGTGGGCTTGAAATACGCGCCTTGCTGGAAGTCCTTGAAGTACTGGGCGTAGCGCCCGCTCTTGCGGTACTGCTGCAGGCGGCGATTGAAGCGTTCGAGTAACGCGGCACTGCCTTCCAGGCTTCTGGGCAGCATCAGGTAGCTGAGGTTGTTGAGCAGCGGGGCGGGGTGGTGGGTGAGTTTGGCGATGTCGGCCGCGGAGAAATGCCGCATCAGCGCGTAATAGCCGACATTGAGTTCCTGGGGATAGAGCACCACGCGCTCCTTGAGCAGCTTCTCGAAGTTCTGCATGTCCGTGGAGACCCGCTCCATCTTCACCTTGCCGCTGGCCAGAAAGGCATCGAAGTCCGGCCCGTAGCTGTATTCCAGCCCGCCCCCCAGGGTCATGCCGGTCAGGTCGTCGAAGCGGCTCCAGTCGAAGGGCAGGCTTTTCAGGTGAAAGAACACGAACTGCTCTTCGAGTACCGGCTCGCTATAAAGGAAGTCCGCCTCGCGTTCGTCCTTGCGCATCCACACCGCGCTGGCGTCGAACTTGCCTGCCGCGGCGGCGGCATAGGCGCGTGGCCAGGGCAGAAAGGTGAAGCGGGCCTGGTAACCCTCGTCGGCCAGGATATCGCTGATCAGGTGGGCGACCACGCCGTTGTGCTTGAGCTCGGTGGACAGGTAGGGCGGCCAGTCGCCGACGCTGATATTCAGTTCCTGCAGCGCGCTGGCCTGGGCCGTCAGGCCTGCCAATAGGATCAGGCATGCGAAGCGTCCTCTCCAGCTCATTCGAACTCCTGGGGCGGCTGATCGGTGGGTAAGGCGGCCCTGAAAAACCTGTCACGGCCCACGCGGCGCCGGGGTTTTTTAGAGGGTCGACTCAAGCATAGTGGCACATCACCTGCTGCGCTTGTTCGGGCAGGAACGAGGAGAACGGAGGGCAGGCCTAGCTTTTCCCGCGCGCCTGCCACCATTGCTGCTGTTGCGGCGCGGTTAAAAAGCTCCAGGCGACGAAACGGCTCTGTTTTTGGCCCTGGGCCATGTCCAGGGTACGTACTTCCCGGGCGCCGGCTTTTTTCAGCGCGGCATAGACGCCGGGCAGGTTGCCGGCCTTGGAGATCAGGCTGCTGAACCAGAGCACCTGCCCCTGTACCTGGACGCTTTCCTCGATCAGCTGGCGGACGAAGGCCGCTTCGCCGCCCGGGCACCAGAGTTCGGCGGCCTGGCCGCCGAAGTTGAGGACCGGCAGCTTGCGCTTGGGGTCCTGCTTGCCCAGGTTGCGCCACTTGCGTTGACTGCCGCTACTGGCTTCGGCCAGGGAGGCGTGGAAGGGTGGGTTGCACAGGGTCAGCTCGAAGCGCTCGTCTGCCCGCAGCAAGCCCTGGAAGATATGCCCGGGCGCCGGCTGCTGGCGCAACTCGATGGCGTCGGCCAGGCCCGGGTTGGACTGCAGGATGGCCCTGGCCGCAGCGATGGCCGTGGGGTCGATATCGGCCCCGACGAAGTGCCAGCCGAACTCCCGGTGCCCGAGCAGGGGATAGATGCAGTTGGCTCCCACGCCGATATCCAGGGCCCGCACCTGGGCGCCGCGGGGGATTTCACCGTCGACGGCCAACAGGTCCGCCAGGTGGTGCAGGTAGTCGGCGCGCCCGGGAATAGGCGGGCACAGGTAGCCGTGCGGAATATCCCAGTGCGCGATGCCGTAGAACTGCTTGAGCAAGGCGCGGTTGAACACCTTGACCGCCGCCGGGTTGGCGAAGTCGATGCTCTGCTTGCCATAGGGATTGAGAATCACGAACGCGCCCAGCTCGGGGCTGCCCTGGATCAGTGCCGGAAAATCGTAGCGGCCCTGGTGGCGGTTGCGCGGGTGCAGCTGGCCCTTGGCGGCATCGGGCTTGCTAGTCGCGAGGCGCGGCGCGGCGGGTTTACGGCCGGGGTGTTTCGGTGGCAGGGGCATGGGGACGGATCGAAGGCTCGGAACGCGGGATTTTCCCACAGCCGCCGCGGCTTTGCTGCAAAAGTATCGGGCTCGGTTTTTGCGAGATACTGCAGTAAAGCCCGGTCCGCCTCACCTGGGCAGGTAAAGGCGGGTAGGGCTGTTTCAGGCCAGGGCGATCAGGCCGATATAGGTGGCGGCGCCGGCCAGGTAGCCGAGCAGGGCCAGCAGGCTGATTTTCTTCAGGTACCAGATG
>JAZKHB010000010.1:0-1841 GCA_040385585.1 Pseudomonadota bacterium
TGCTCAGCCTGTTCAAACTGCGTAAAACCGAGCCGCACCTGGAGCGCACCTTCCGTGCCCCCGGCTATCCCCTGGTACCGGGCATCGCCCTGGCCCTGGCGGTGGTCTGCCTGGTGGCGATGGCCTGGTTCAATACCCTGATCGGGCTGCTATTCGTTGCCTTGATGGCGTTGGGCTTCGGCTACTTTCTGCTCACAGGGCAGCACCGCGCCAATGCCCCCGCCGATGCCATGCTGACCGGCGCCTGACAGTCTCATACGGCCCTCGCCCCACGTCAGGCTGGACAAGGCCCTGGCGCGGGGCTACAACCCTAGGCCTGTGGCCCTGCCCGCCACCTGGCGGGCTGCTGCCGTTCAGACGGACTGCTTATGCCCTATCACAGCACGGTCGACGCCCAGCTGTACCGCTTCGCCGACCTCAAGACCCTGCTGGCCAAGGCCAGCCCGGCGCGCTCCGGCGACTACCTCGCCGGCCTGGCCGCCGCCACCTATGAAGAACGCATGGCCGCCAAGCTGGCCCTGGCCGAGGTGCCGCTCAAGCGCTTTCTCGAGGAGCTGCTGATCCCCTACGAAAGCGACGAGGTCAGCCGGCTGATCGTCGACCGTCATTCCCCCCTCGCCTTCGCCGCCATCAGCCACCTGACCGTGGGCGATTTGCGCAACTGGCTGCTGCTGGACAGCACCGACAGCGCCACCCTGGCGGCTGTCGCACCCGGCATCACCCCGGAAATGGCCGCGGCGGTGAGCAAGCTGATGCGTAACCAGGACCTGATCCTGGTGGCGAAAAAATGCCGGGTGGTCACCGCCTTTCGCAATACCATCGGCCTGCCTGGTCACCTCTCGGTTCGCCTGCAGCCCAATCATCCCACAGACGACGTGCGCGGCATCGCCGCCAGCCTGCTCGACGGCCTGCTCTACGGCGCCGGCGATGCCACGGTCGGGATCAACCCGGCCAGCGATTCGCTGCCGACCCTGATGCATTTGTGGCAGATGATGGACGAGGTGCGCCAGCACTTCGAAATTCCCATGCAGAGCTGCGTGCTGACCCATGTCACCACGCAGATCCAGGCCATCGAAGCCGGCGCGCCGGTCGACCTGGTGTTCCAGTCGATCGCCGGCAGCGAAAAGACCAACACCAGTTTCGGCGTCAGCCTGAGCATCCTAAAGGAAGCCCACGAGGCGGCGCTGTCGCTCAAGCGCGGCACGGTCGGCGACAACCTGATGTACTTCGAAACCGGCCAGGGCAGCGCCCTGTCGGCGGGTGGGCACCATGGCGTCGACCAGCAGACCTGCGAGGCCCGCGCCTATGCCGTGGCCCGGGAGTTCAAACCGCTGCTGGTCAATACCGTGGTCGGCTTTATCGGCCCCGAATACCTCTACGACGGCAAGCAGATCATCCGCGCCGGCCTGGAAGACCACTTCTGCGCCAAGTTGCTGGGCGTGCCCATGGGCTGCGACGTCTGCTACACCAACCATGCCGAGGCCGACCAGGACGACATGGACAGCCTGCTGACCCTGCTCGGTGCCGCCGGCATCACCTTTATCATGGGCATCCCCGGCGCCGACGACATCATGCTCAACTACCAGAGCACCTCCTTCCACGACGCCCTCTACCTGCGCTCGCTGATGGGCCTGAAACGCGCGCCGGAGTTCGACGCCTGGCTGACCCGCATGGCCATCACCGAGCCCGGCGGCCAGTTGCGCCCGATCGGCCGCGCCCATCCCCTGCTCGAACAACTGCCGCAGGTATCGGAGACCTATGAACGATGAACTGATCCAGCACAACCCCTGGGACGAACTGCGCGCCCACACCTCGGCGCGCATCGCCCTCGGCCGGGTTGG
>JAZKHB010000010.1:1851-35301 GCA_040385585.1 Pseudomonadota bacterium
CGCCGCAACGTGCGGATACTGAGCGGCAATCACGAGGAGATGCTGCTGCTGGCGCTGGAGAAGGAGGACGCGCTGCGCCCGTTCCTGCGCCACGGTGGGCGCGAAACCGTGCTGAGCTATCCGGTGTCGCCGCAGGCTTATGCGCAGGCCGGCTGGGACGAACTGCGCGCCCACACCTCGGCGCGCATCGCCCTCGGCCGGGTTGGCGCCAGCCTGCCCACCCGCGAGGTGCTGCGGTTCGGCCTGGCCCATGCCCAGGCCCGGGACGCGGTGCATAGGCCGCTGGATTTCGCCGCGCTGCGCACGCAACTGCAGGCCGAGGATTTTCGCGTACAGCAGGTCAACAGCGATGCCGAGGACCGGCAGACCTACCTGCTGCGTCCGGACAAGGGGCGGCGCCTGAGCGACGCCTGCTACCAGCGCCTGAGCGCCGAGCCCGTGGCGCCGGAACTCGCGGTGGTGATCGCCGACGGCCTGTCCTCCATCGCGGTGCAGCGCCATGCCCTGCCGCTGCTCCAGCTGTTTCGCCAACGCTTCGATACCGATTGGACCCGTACGCCGGTGGTGCTGGCCGAACAGGGCCGGGTGGCGATAGGCGACGGCATCGGTGAAGCGCTGCGCGCGCGCCTGGTACTGGTGTTGATCGGTGAACGCCCGGGCCTGAGCTCGCCCGACAGCCTGGGGCTGTACCTGACGTATGCGCCCCGGGTCGGCACCATGGACAGCCAACGCAACTGCATCTCCAATGTGCGCCCCGAAGGCCTGCCCTATGCGGCGGCGGCGCACAAACTCGATTACTTGGTCCGCGAAGCCTTGCGCCTGCAATTGAGCGGTGTGGGGCTTAAGGACGACAGCAACTTGCTGCGAGTCGCGGTAACGGAGTGAAGCCCTTTTCAGTACCGGCGCAGGTGTGCGAGAGTGATGTTGGTAAAAGGTAAATCAAGCGGCCCTGCAGCATTGACCAACCGCCCTTGGTTCCTGTTCGCCTCGGTGCTGTTCAAATCCACGCAACACGCCGCTGTGGAAGAATGAAAAAATTCGATCGCGTCGGGCGACCCACTCAGCCGGTCTTCTGCCTCTGGAAGAGGCTACCAGAACACACCAGCCGCATATAACCACTCGAACCGACAAGCAGAAATTATTTGCAATTCGCCTTTTTATTTGAATCGCAGCGCAAGTTGAATACTCCAATATTACGCAACCAGAAGAAATTGAATGCTGAAAAACACCGAATCACCTGGTGCATTGCTCATACCCTCCATCGAAGCCCTGAGGGCACTCGCGTGCTTGATGGTCGTATACTGCCATATTGTCGGACGCCCCATCGTTATATTTAAAGAAAGCTGGCCGCCCGCCACCCTTGTCAATGACTTCATCATAACGCCGCTTGGAATAATCAAGAATTTTGGCTTTCTGGGCGTCGGCCTGTTTTTTCTGATCAGTGGCTTTATCGTCACGCACACCGGGCTCAACGAAACACGCTTCAGTTTTTTTATCAAACGGATTTTTCGTATTTATCCTGCCCTGTTGATAACAGTCGGGGCGACACTCTGGCTGGCAACACAAGCCGCCGCCGCCGGAATGACCGATGGGGCTATCGGCATTGGCTACTCCAATGCATGGCTGGCCGCGCTGGGCATGGAAGCCGGCATCTCAAAAAAATTGCTTCTGGACGTCAGCTGGACCATCTCCATAGAACTGTTTTTCTATGCCCATATGCTGGCATTACTCCCCCTATTAAAAACAAGACCCATTTTTTCGATAGTTCTGCTTATCGGTTGGTCCATTTTACTGGCCCAACTAAATAAGTTAGCGCCGGAATTTCCTCGCACAATATCACATATGGCTGCCTACCTTCCAATATTCGCCATTGGCGCAGTGATCTATTTTTACTGGAGCAGTCGGATAACACTGAGCAAGACTGCGGCATTAGCAGCGCTTACATGGATAGCACTGATCATAAACCTCACAGCAACCCGCAGCGATAAATTAGCAGCACTAAACTCTCACACTACGCAAATTGCCTACGCCCTATTTATTTTCCTCAGCGCGCTGTGGCTATACCAAGCAAGAGCAATAAATAACCAGGCCGCCGTTCGTTTTTTCGCGAACATCAGCTACTCGCTTTACTTGATTCACCTCCCATTTTCAGTCGCAATCACAGCTTTTCTGTACCCAAAAATCGGCCTATCGGGAGCCATTTTGGTAAGCTTTGCCGTATCGGTGGTATTGGCTTACTCCCTGTATCGACTCATTGAAATACCCGGACAAAGGATCGGTAGAAAACTATTATCGCTGAATAGCCGCCGGCTGATCGGCCTCGTCAAAAAAGCCAGACCGAGCACAGAATAAGCGATGCAATACTGCTGGGAGCTATACCCGAGTGATCAGGGACGCTGATTTTCAAGGCGTCTTCTTCCAGGAACACGGGTTACTTCGTCGCAGCACCCGAACCAGCTAGGCTTCTCTGGCTCTGATAAGAGGATGCTGGACCGATTTCCTTCTGGAGAAGACTATGCCCTGGTATGCCTGGTTGATTATGCTGCTCGCTCTCGGCTCGATCGTCGCCGGCCTGCTCATGCTGCGCGATACGGCGAAAAAGCTGCCTCTAACCGATGAGCAACTCAAACGTATCCATGAACGCAACCTCGAGATGGACGCCAAGGACGCTCAGGACCGCTAGTATCGCCGCCCTGCTGCTGGCGAGCGGCCTGGCCGCCGCCGGGCAAGTCCCAGCGGGTTGCACCGCGCTGTTCGCCGCCCAGGCCGCGTCCGACGCAGACAGCGCCGATGGTCAATACCAGCGCATCGAAGGTTTTTCAGGGTTGCGCAGCGATCGCTTGCTGGCCGCCCTGGGGCCCACCGCGCGTACGCCCGCTCAACGCCGCCTGTGGTTGCAGCAACTAGCCGCACGAGACGCCGAAGCCAGTGCCGTCGAACGCGGCAATAGCCGCGCCGATGCCGCCAAGGGTCCAGACCCGCAACCTCTGGACGACTGCAGGGCCTACCAGGTCGCGTACCTGATGAACGACACCGAGGCATTTGACCGGGTCGTGGCGGCGGCCCGGGTACCCGACGACTACCGCAACGGGGCCCGCATCCTGGGGCTCTATTCCCTGTTCAAGCCTTTTTATCGCCGCGGCATCGACGCCTGGCAGGCCGAGGCGGCTACGGCTTCGGCCCCGCAGGACGGCGCCCGCTGGCTGACCTACCAGCCCCTTGACGAAACAGCGGCGCCCCTCCTCCTTCCCCTGAACCAAGACGCCCTGGGCCTGCCGCAACCCGATCCCCGGCAACGCGCCGCCCTGTTCGCCCGACATGCGCCGATCCTCCGCCTGGAGCAACTGAGCCGCGCCGATCGCCTGGGCAGCCCGCTCTATGATGCCGCGGCCCGTCGCGGCTTCGACACGCTGGCGCCGCAGCTCTATCAGCACCTGGGCTGGAGCAAACTTGGCGAGCGCTGGCACCTGCAGCTGGTCTATCAATTCTGGTTCAGTCAGCGACCCAAGCCCCATGCCCTGGACCTGTTAGGGGGTGAGCTGGACGGGCTGATCTGGCGGGTGACCTTGGACGATCAGGGGGCTGCGCTGCTCTACGACGCCATCCATCCCTGCGGCTGCTGGCATGCCCTATTCCTGCCGGCCACCTCACCCTTGCAGGTGGCAGCGGCACCGGCCGAACAGGAAAGGCGCCTCACCCACCGCCTGGACCTGGACGGGCGCAGCGCCGCCACGCTCTGGCTCAGCGGCGGCGCGCATCGCCTGCAGTGGGTCGACGGCCGCGGCTCGAACTACCCGGCTATCGGCTACCGCCGCGTCGCGCTCGACCAGTTGCGCCAGCTGCCCCACCCCCAGGGCCGACGCAGCCTCTACCAGCCCGACGGACTGGTGGCCGGCAGCGAACGCCTGGAGCGCTGGCTGCTCTGGCCGTCGGGTGTGCGTTCGCCGGGCGCCATGCGCCAGTGGGGTCGCCACGCCACGGCCTTTATCGGCCGGTCGCAGTTCGACGATCCGCAGCTGTTGAATACCTACCTGCGCCAGCCCTGACCCTGCGCCATTACGGTGGCCTGGGCGCTGGCCGAATCGGTGACAGGCGGCCGCACACGGATCTGGTAGGGATCGAAGATCGCATTGAGACGCCCGCTCGCCCGCAGTTGCTGCATCAGCACCGCGAAACGCCGAGGGCTGATCGGGGACTGGGGCCGCAGCAGCGCCTGGTGGCGATAATGCTGATCGACCCGCTCGGACACCAGCAAACGGTCCTGATGCTCGCTATGCCGAGCCAGGTAATCGTTCAGGTAGGAGCGCGTCATCAGCGCGATATCCGCTCTCTTGCGCAAGACCATCGACAGGTTGCTGTCGTGGGAGTAGGTCAGGGTGCTATCGAAGGCCCGGGCGAGAAAGACCGGTTCGGCATTGAAACCGGCAAAGCCATAGTGATAGCCGTTATACAGGGCCAGGCGCTTGTCGCGCAGCGAATCGAAGTAATCCTGGCCGCGCCCCGATGCTGCACGTGCGACAAAGACTTCGGCATCTTCCAGGCCCATGTCCACCGCACGATGCTCGATGCCCTGCCAGCCCCAGGCGGGGTTTTCGAAAATGGCCATATCGATCCGACCCTGCTCGAACGCGCGAAAACGCCGGGGCAGCGAGGTGGGCAGCAGCATGAACTCGAACTCGTCCTGCTCCTGGTTCAGGGCCTCCAGCAACTGTGGCAGCAGGCCGCCGACCACATGCTGCTGGGACTTGAACAGATAAGGCGGGAAATGCGCGCCGCTGACCCGGACCTGCTGCAGGGCGACGGCGGGCAGCGCGTATAAAGCGCCCAGCAGCAAGGCGGACAGAGACAGTCGGGAGAGAAAAAGCGCCATGGGAATTACTTGATATCAGGAAGCCCGAAGCCTACCCCAGTGCCGGTGGCGTGCCTAGCCGGGGCCCTGCTTCGTGGTCTGGACCACCGCGGGTAGGTGATAGCGATCGAGCAGAATCTGCAGCTGCCCGCTGCTGCGCAGCGCCTGCAGCAAATCGGCAAAGGCCTGAGGGCCGATCGGTGCTTGCGGTCGCAGCAAGGCGTGGTGATGGTAGGCCTGGTCAAGCCGCTGGGAGACCAGCAACGCCTGGCTTTGCTCGGGATGACGCTGGCGGTAGAGGCGCAGGTAGGAACGGGTGATCACCACAATGTCGGCGCGTGAACGCTGCAACATCATCAGATTGCTGTCGTGGGAGTAGGTCAGCACGGCGTCGTAGGTCGTGGTCAGGTAGTTCTGATCGGCATTGAACCCGGCAAACCCGTAGTGGTAACCGTTGTACAGGGCCAAGCGCTTGCCCTTGAGTTCATCGAAATAGGACTCCCCGCGGCCCGCTTCGGCACGCGCCACATAGACCTCGGCATCCTCGATCAGCAAGTCAACCGCCGATTTGGGAATGTCCTCCCAGCCCCAGCTGGGCGACTCGAACAGGATCAGGTCGAAGCGTGCATCCTGAAAATCCCGGTAGCGCCGACTGACGGCCGTGGGCACCAGCTCGAAGCGATAGTCTTCCTGTGCCTGGTTCAGCAATACCAGCAGTTCGGGCAGCAGACCCGAGGCGTTCTGACTTTCCGGCTTAATGATATACGGCGGGAAATGGTACGCGCCCACCCGTACCAGCTCGCGGGCTTGGGCAAGTGAAGTCAGGGCTATCAGAAAAATTGCGCACAGAATGTGCAACTGGGCCACCTCGACACAGAAAAAGATGCGCACCCTTTAGCCCGATGCGGGACGTACTTCCTGTGTCCAGAGTCGACCAAGCGACTCGAAGCCAGTTACAGATTAGTCGATTCCGGATAAATGTCCTTGATAATCAGCGACAGTGCCTGCTCGGCAAGCTGATCCAGGCCCATCGGGCCCTCGGACCTGAACCAGGTGGTGGTCCAGCTCAGGGCCCCGGTGAGAAAACGCCGCTGGATAAAGGGGTCGGCCTGGAAATACCCAGCGGTTTTTGCCTCGGTCAGCACCTCGAGCCAGAGCGCTTCGTAGGTGTCGCGCAGTGCCAATACCTTGACCTGGCTCTCCTCGGACAGCGAACGCCATTCGTAGACCAGCACCGCCATGGCCTCCCCGGTGCCGCCCATGATCGACTGCAACTCGCAGCGAATCAGCGCCAGCACTCGTTCGCGCGGGGTCTGCGCCTTGGCCAGGGCGGCGCGCATCAAGGCGGTGTTGTAACGGATGGTTTCCTCCATCACCGCCCGCAGGATTTCGTCCTTGCTCTTGAAGTGGTGAAAGATACTGCCGGACTGGATGCCCACCGCACTGGCGAGGTCACGCACCGTGGTGCGCTCGTAGCCCTTGCTGCGAAACAGGTGGGCCGCGGTTTGCAGCAGCTTGCCGCGGGCGCTGTCGGGGTCGGTCACTTGCCCACTGCTCACCAGCTCGTGCATCACCGCCTGGGCTTGTCGATCGTCCACGCTGCCTGATCTCCCGATTATTGATGGCGCCCCTGCTTGGAACTGCGCAAAAAATCGCGCCCGCCCGCCAGGATTGCCCAAGTACTTGTCATGGTTGGTGAATTTAGGCTGCGCGGGTCGACCAAGCAAGCGCTCGGCTACACTTTACCCAAGAAAATGGGGGACAAGGGGTTTCAAACCAAGCGCTTGCTTGGTAGCCTGCGAATCACTCTATTCACCAGCTACGGAGCCCCCATGAGCAAAACCCTACGCATCGGTTGCGCCTCGGCCTTCTGGGGCGATACCTGCACCGCCGCCGCCCAGCTGGTACAGGGCGCCGAGCTGGATTACCTGGTTTTCGACTACCTGGCCGAGATCACCCTGTCGATCATGGCCGGCGCCAAGATGAAAAATCCCCAGGCTGGCTATGCCACGGATTTTATCGAGGTCCTCACGCCCCTGCTGCAGACCCTCGCGGCGAAGAAGATCCGGGTAATCAGCAATGCCGGCGGGGTCAATCCCCAGGCGTGCGCCGCGGCCCTGGCGGCGGCCTGCGACAAGGCCGGCGTAACCCTGAAGATCGCCGTGCTGCACGGCGACGACCTGCAACCGGCCCTGGGCGAGCTGGCCAAGGCCGGAACCCGGGAGATGTTCAGCGGTGCGACCCTGCCGCCCTTCTGCGTCTCGGTAAACGCCTACCTGGGCGCGCCGGGTCTGGTCGCCGCCCTGCAGCAGGGCGCGGATATTATTATCACCGGCAGGGTGGTGGACAGCGCGGTGGTCAGCGCCGCCCTGGTGCATGAATTCGGCTGGCGTTGGGACGACTACGACAAGCTGGCTCAGGCCGCCCTGGCCGGGCATATCATCGAATGCGGCGCGCAGTGCACCGGCGGCAACTTCACCGACTGGGACAGCGTGCCGGACTACGAGCACATCGGCTTTCCGGTGATCGAGGTGCAGGCCGACGGCAGCTTCGTGGTCGGCAAACCCGCCGGCACCGGCGGTCTGGTCACCCCACTGTCGGTGGGCGAGCAGCTGCTCTACGAAATCGGCAACCCACACGCCTACCTCTTGCCGGATGTGATCTGCGATTTTTCCGCGGTCAGCCTCCAGCAGGTCGGCGACAACCGGGTCGCCCTGAAGGGTGCACGCGGCCAGGCGCCCACCGCACAGTACAAGGTCAGCGCGACCTACCCGGACGGCTTTCGCTGCACCGCCAGCTGCCTGATGGCCGGGATCGACGCCGTGAAGAAGGCCGAGCGGGTCAGCTGGGCGATCATCAACAAGACCCAGGAGCTGTTCGCCGAACGCGGCTGGGGACCTTACACCGAGGTCAATATCGAACTGCTGGGCAGCGAGGCCACCTACGGCCCCCAAGGCCAGCGCCGGGACAGCCGCGAGGTGGTGATCAAGATCGCCGTGCGCCATGCCAGGAAGGAGGCGCTGATCCTGTTTTCCCGGGAGATCGCCCAGGCCGCCACCGGCATGGCCCCGGGCCTGACCGGCATCGTCGGCGGCAGGCCGACTGTCTACCCGGTGATCCGCCTGTTTTCCTTCCTGAACGACAAAGCCGGCTGCCAGCTGGAAGTCGAACTGGACGGCCAACGCCGTGCGGTGCAGTTGCCGCCGCTGGACGTCGCGACCCCTGCCGTTCCGCACACCGCTTTGGCGGTTCCAACCCCCCAGGGGCTGGCCGACACGACAGTGCCGTTGATCGCCCTCGCCGTGGCCCGCTCCGGTGACAAGGGCAATCACAGCAATATCGGCGTTCTGGCCAGAAAGCCCGAATACCTGGCCTGGATAGCGGCTGCGCTAAGCGAGGCCGCCGTGGCCCAATGGTTCGACCATGTGCTGGACCCCCAGACCGGTAAGGTCAGCCGCTGGTACCTGCCGGGCTGCCAGGGCCTGAATTTCCTGCTGGAAAACGCCCTGGGCGGCGGCGGCGTCGCCAGCCTGCGCATCGACCCCCAGGGCAAGGCCTTCGCCCAGCAATTGCTGGAATTCCCGGTGCTGGTGCCCCAGGCACTGGCTGACAGCCTCGAACAAGGACACTGAGCATGCGCTACGACTCCATCTTCAAACCCGACCTGTTCGCCGGCCAGACCGTGCTGGTGACCGGTGGCGGCAGCGGCATCGGCCGCTGCACCGCCCACGAACTGGCCGCCCTGGGCGCCCAGGTGGTGCTGGTGGGGCGCAAGGCCGACAAGCTGGAAAGAACCGCCGACGAGATCCGCGAGGATGGCGGCAGCGTCGCCTGGCAGGCCTGCGACATCCGCGAGGAAGAGCAGGTCAAGGCCCTGGTCGCCGCGGTGATCGCCGAGCACGGGGCCATCCATCACCTGGTCAACAATGCCGGCGGCCAGTACCCCTCCCCGCTCGCCTCGATCAATCAGAAAGGCTTCGAGACCGTGGTGCGCACCAACCTGGTCGGCGGCTTCCTGATGGCTCGGGAGGTGTTCAACCAGAGCATGAGCAAGACCGGTGGCAGCATCGTCAATATGCTCGCCGACATGTGGGGCGGCATGCCCGGCATGGGCCACTCCGGCGCGGCGCGCGCCGGCATGGAGAACTTCACCAAGACCGCCGCCGTCGAGTGGGGCCATGCAGGGGTGCGGGTCAACGCCGTGGCACCGGGCTGGGTGGCTTCCAGCGGCATGGACACCTACGAAGGGGCGTTCAAGGCGGTGATTCCCACCCTGCGCGAGCATGTGCCCTTGAAACGCATCGGCACCGAGTCGGAAGTCTCGGCCGCCATCGTCTACCTGCTGTCCCCCGGCGCGGCCTTTATCAGCGGCAATACCATCCGTATCGACGGCGCCGCCAGCCAGGGCAGCCGGGCCTTCCCGCTGTTCAAGACCAAGCCGGGACAGAGCCCGTCCTACAACGGCTTCCACCGGGCCTACTTGCCCGATGTGCTGAAAGAGCAGGGAGAGTGATGCCATGCCGGTAATCCAATCCGAGATCGATGTGCACGGCGAGGGCTTCGCCCAGAACCGCGTGGCCATGCTGGCGACCCTGGCCGCCTTTCGCGAAGTCGAGCAGAAGTGCCTGGACAAGGCGAGCGAGGCCAAGGCCAAGTTCGACAAGCGCGGCCAGCTGCTGCCTCGCGAACGCCTGAGCCTGTTGCTGGACTCCGGGGCGCCCTTTCTCGAACTGGCCTCGCTGGCCGGCTACAAGCTGCACGACGACAAGGACGGTACCCAGGCCGGCGGCGGCATCATCGCCGGCATCGGCTATATCGCCGGCGTGCGCTGCCTGGTGCTGGCCAACAACAGCGCGATCAAGGGCGGCACCATCAGCCCCTCGGGCCTGAAGAAATCCCTGCGCCTGCAGCAGATCGCCTTCGAGAACAAACTGCCGGTGGTGACCCTGGCGGAAAGCGGCGGCGCCAACCTCAACTATGCCGCGGACATCTTTATCGAAGGCGCGCGGGGCTTTGCCAACCAGGCGCGCATGTCGGCCATGGGCCTGCCGCAGATCACCGTGGTGCATGGCTCCAGCACCGCTGGCGGCGCGTACCAGCCGGGGTTGTCGGACTATGTGGTGGTGGTGCGCGGCAAGGCCAAGCTGTTTCTCGCCGGCCCGCCGCTGCTCAAGGCCGCCACCGGCGAGGTGGCCACGGACGAAGAACTGGGCGGCGCCGAGATGCATGCCCAGGTCGCCGGCACCGCCGAATACCTGGCGGAAAACGACGCCGACGGCCTGCGCATCGCCCGGGACATCGTCGCCATGCTGCCCTGGAACGCCCAGCTGCCGGCTCGCCCGACCAGGAACTGGGCGCCGCCGCTGTACCCGGCCGAGGAGCTTCTGGGCCTGGTGCCGGCCGACCCGAAGAAACCCTACGACGTGCGCGAAATCATCGCGCGCATCGCCGACGCCTCGCAGTTCCTCGACTTCAAGGCCGAGTACGACGCCCAGACCGTCTGCGGTCACCTGCAGATCGAGGGCCAGCCCTGCGGCTTTATCGGCAACAACGGCCCCATCACGCCCAAGGGCGCGACCAAGGCCGCGCAATTCATCCAGCTGTGCGACCAGAGCAACACGCCGATCCTGTTCTTCCACAACACCACCGGCTTTATGGTGGGCACCGAGTCCGAGCAGAACGGCGTGATCAAGCACGGCGCCAAGCTGATCCAGGCCGTGGCCAACTGCCGGGTACCCAAGCTGACCATAGTGGTCGGCGGCTCCTACGGGGCCGGCAACTACGCCATGTGCGGCCGCGGCCTGGACCCACGCTTCATCTTCGCCTGGCCCAACAGCAAGACCGCCGTGATGGGCGGCGCCCAGGCCGGCAAGGTGCTGCGCATCGTCACCGAGGACAAGCACCGCAAGGAAGGCAAGGAGGCCGACCCAAAAATGCTCGACATGCTCGAGCAGGTCACCGCGCAGAAGCTCGACAGCCAATCCAGCGCCTTGTACGGCACCGCCAGCCTGTGGGACGACGGCCTGATCGACCCGCGCGACACCCGCCAGCTGCTGGGCTTTGTGCTGGATATTTGTGCGGAAGCGCAGATGCGCCCGCTGCAGCCCAACAGCTTCGGCGTGGCCCGGTTGTAACCGCGCCCGCCTACCCCACTCGTCATGGTGCGCCCGGCGCACCCTACCGGAGAGCCCGAAACATGATCATCACCCAGGAACACGAAGAACTGCGCCGCACCGTCCGCAACTTTGTCGACAAGGAGATCAATCCCCATGTCGACCAGTGGGAAAAAGACGGGCGCTTCCCGATTCACGAAATCTTCAAGATGGCCGGCGACCTGGGTCTGCTGGGCATCTCCAAGCCGGAGAAATTCGGTGGCATGGGCCTGGACTACAGCTACTCCATAGTCGCGGCCGAGGAGTTCGGCACCATTCACTGCGGCGGCATCCCCATGTCCATCGGCGTGCAAACCGATATGTGCACACCGGCGTTGGCGCGCTTCGGTTCCGACGAGCTGCGCGAGGAGTTCCTGCGGCCCTCGATCACCGGCGAGAAGGTCGGCTGCATCGGCGTCTCCGAAGTCGGCGCCGGCTCCGATGTGGCCGGACTGAAAACCACGGCACGCCAGGACGGCGACGACTATGTGATAGACGGCAGCAAGATGTGGATCACCAACTCGCCCTCCGCCGACTACATGTGCCTGCTGGCCAACACCAGCGACGACAAGCCGCACCTGAACAAGTCCCTGATCGTGGTGCCCATGGACACCCCCGGCATCAGCCTCAGCCCGCATCTGGACAAGCTCGGCATGCGCAGCTCGGAAACAGCCCAGGTGTTTTTCGACAAGGTGCGCGTGCCTCAGCGCAACCGCATCGGCCACGAAGGCGCCGGTTTCATGATGCAGATGCTGCAGTTCCAGGAGGAACGCCTGTTCGGCGCGGCCAATATGATCAAGGGCCTGGAGCACTGCGTGGACAGCACCATCGCCTACTGCAAGGAGCGCAAGACCTTCGGCAACGCGTTGATCGACAACCAGGTGATCCACTTCCGCCTGGCCGAGCTTTCGACTGAAATCGAATGCCTGCGCGCCCTGGTCTACCAGGCCACCGAGCAGTACATCAAAGGCCGCGACGTGACCAAGCTGGCCTCCATGGCCAAGCTCAAGGCCGGGCGCCTGGGTCGCGAAGTCACCGACAGCTGCCTGCAATACTGGGGCGGCATGGGCTTTATGTGGGACAACCCGGTGTCGCGGGCCTACCGCGACGTGCGCCTGGTGTCCATCGGCGGCGGCGCCGACGAAATCATGCTGGGCATCATCTGCAAGCTGATGGGCACCTTGCCCGGCAAGAAGAAGTAAGCCGAGCCGATGGCCCCTACGCTCCGCGTCCCTGCGGCGCGGAGCGTCGCAAAGCGCATTCCCACGCAGAGCATGGGAACGATCACGAAACAGTACGTAGGGTGGATGTCGTTTTTTACATCCACCGAGGCGCCGCACGGTGGATCGGAAAAGCCTGATCCGCCCTACAACGGAGCGATGATGATGCCTCTACCTAATTGCGAGACCCTGCTGCTCAGCCTGGAAGACGGCGTGCTGCATATCACCCTCAACCGCCCCGAGAGTCGCAACGCCATGAGCCTGGCCATGGTCGGCGAGCTGCGCGCGACGCTGGTCGCCGTGCGCCAGGATCCAGGGGTGCGCGCCCTTGTCCTGCGCGGGGCCGGCGGGCATTTCTGCGCGGGGGGCGATATCAAGGACCTGGCCGGGGCCCGCGCCGCCGGTGCCGAGGCCTACCGCTCGCTCAATCGCGCCTTCGGCAGCCTGCTGGAAGAGGCCCAGCACGCGCCCCAGGTGCTGATCGCGGTGCTGCAAGGCGCGGTGCTTGGGGGCGGCTTCGGCCTGGCCTGCGTCTCGGATATCGCCATCGCCGAACAGGACGCCAAGTTCGGCCTGCCGGAAACCGGCCTAGGGGTGATTCCCGCCCAGATCGCCCCCTTCGTAGTCAAGCGCGTCGGCCTGACCCAGGCCCGGCGCCTGGCCCTGACCGCCGCGCGCTTCAACGGCGACGAGGCGCTGCGCCTAAGCCTGGTGCATTTCTGCGAGCCCGACGCGGCGGCTGTCGAGGCCCGTCTGCAGCAGGTACTGAGCCAGGTGCGCGACTGCGCGCCCGGTGCCAATGCCGCGACCAAGGCCCTGCTACTGGCCAGCGAGCACGCGGTGCTGGGTCCGTTGCTGGACCAGGCCGCCGGGTTGTTCGCCGAGGCGGTACTGGGCGAGGAAGGCATTGAGGGCACCCTGGCCTTTATGCAGAAACGCCCACCCAGGTGGGCCTTGTAGGGTGGATGTCACATCCACCGTGACACCGGCCGGTGGATCGATAACGCCTGATCCACCCTACGCAACTCTGCGACAACCTTGACCCAAGCCCGGATGTACTCCGGGATCGACCAGCAGGAGCACACGGATGCCCGCCTTCAACAAGATACTGATCGCCAACCGCGGCGAAATCGCCTGCCGGGTGATGCGCACCGCCCACGCCTTGGGCTACCGCAGCGTGGCCGTGTACAGCGAAGCCGATGCCGATGCACGCCACGTGCAAGTGGCCGACGAGGCGGTATGCATCGGCCCGGCGCCGGTCAGCCAGTCCTACCTGCTGATCGAGGCGATCATCCGGGCGGCGCAGCAGACCGGCGCCGACGCCATCCATCCCGGCTACGGCTTTCTCTCGGAAAACGCCGCCTTCGCCCAGGCCTGCCAGGCGGCCGGCATCGTATTCATCGGCCCCACCGTCGAGGCCATACACCTGATGGGCAGCAAGCGCCTGTCCAAGCTCGCCATGCTCGAGGCCGGCGTACCCTGCATTCCCGGCTACGAAGGCGCCGAGCAGGACGATGCGACCCTCGCCCGCGAGGCCGCGCGCATCGGCTACCCGCTGATGATCAAGGCCAGCGCCGGCGGTGGCGGGCGCGGCATGCGCCTGGTGCACGAAGCCGGCGAGCTGCTGGCGCAGATCCGCACCGCCCGCTCCGAGGCACAGAACGCCTTCGGCTCGGGGGAGCTGATCCTCGAACGTGCGGTTATCCGCCCGCGCCATGTGGAAATCCAGGTGTTCGGCGACCAGCACGGCAGCATCGTTTACCTGGGCGAGCGCGACTGCTCGGTGCAGCGCCGCCATCAGAAGGTGGTCGAAGAGGCGCCCTGCCCAATATTGACGCCAGAGCTGCGCCAGGCCATGGGCGCGGCGGCGGTCAAGGCCGCCGCCTCGGTGGACTATGTCGGTGCCGGCACCGTGGAGTTTCTGCTGGACAGCAGCGGCGCGTTTTTCTTCCTGGAGATGAACACCCGCCTGCAGGTCGAGCACCCGGTCACCGAACTGATCACCGGACAGGACCTGGTGGCCTGGCAGATCCGCGTCGCCGAGGGCCAGCCCCTGCCCCTGCGACAGGAACAGATACTGCTCAGCGGCCACGCCATGGAAGTGCGGCTCTACGCAGAAGACCCGGCCCGGGATTTCATGCCCCAGACCGGCGCCGTGCTGCGCTGGGAGCCGGCGCTGCTGGACGGTATTCGCCTGGACCACGGCCTGGTGGAAGGCCAGACCGTCAGCCCCTTCTACGACCCCATGCTGGCCAAGATCGTCGCCCACGGCGCCACCCGCGACGAGGCCCGGCGCAAACTGATTCGCGCGGTGGAAGACTGCGTGCTGCTGGGGGTCAACGGCAATCAGCGCTTTCTCGCCAACCTGCTGGCCCATCCCGAATTCGCCGCGGGCCGCGCCACCACCGCCTTTATCGCCGAGCATTTCGCCGAGGACCCGAGCCTGACGCCGCAAGCGCCGACCGCCCAGGAACTGGCCGTGGCCGCCGCCCTGCTCTACCAGCACTCGGCCGATGCCCGCGCGCACCAGCGCGAACTGGCCGGCTGGCGCAACGCCGGGAACGCCCCTTGGCGCTTCGTGCTCAAGCAGGCCGATAACCGTTTTGTCGTCGAGCTCGAGGTGCACCTGGCCGGCAGCCAGCCGCGCCTGCAGGCCCGCGTCGGCGAGGCGCTGGTCGACCTGCGCCTGCTGGCCAGTGACGGCCGCTGGCTGACGCTGGAGTTGGACGGTATCCGCCGCCGCCTGGCCTATCACCAGGCCGGCGAGCGACTCTGGCTGTACGGCCAGTACGGCAACCTGGAACTGCTGGATGCCACCCACGAGCCGGCCGGAAGCCAGGGCGCCGCGCGCTCCGGCACGGTCAAGGCGCCGATGGACGGCGTGATAGTCGAAGTGCGGGTGGAGGAAGGCGCCCGGGTCGAGAAGGGCCAGCTGCTGCTGGTGCTGGAAGCCATGAAGATGGAGCACCCGCTCAAGGCCGGCGTCCAGGGCACCGTGCGCCGCGTGGCGGCGACTCAGGGCGACCAGGTGAAGAACCGCCAGCTGCTGGTGGAAATCGAAGCCGACTAGGGCCTGTTGACACTATCCGCACGGCCGCGCCGAAACCGGTTTTGAAACCAGACCCGGCATGAGACGCGACTCCGGACGGTTCACAACGAGCGGCGAGTAATCGCCTACCGCATCAAAACAGATCCGGCCCTGCGGGTTGCGCGAATAAGCGCCCCATTCGGCGTTGCGAAACTTGGCAAGGGAATGACCATTGCCTGCGTTCCGCGCCTTGCCTGGGACCCTTCTTCGCGGCAACGCGACTCGCGATGCTAATGTCAACAGGCCCTAATGATCCCATAACTTTGGTGCGTACCACGCACCTGAAACCAGGAAGGTAGTCATGTCACTGTCCGGAAAAACCCTGTTTATCACCGGTGCCAGCCGCGGCATCGGCCGCGAGATCGCCCTGCGCGCCGCGCGCGACGGCGCCAATTTGGTGATCGCGGCGAAAAGCGCCGACACCCATGCCAAGCTGCCCGGCACCATCCATAGCGTCGCCGCCGAGGTCGAAGCCGCCGGTGGCCGGGCCCTGGCCCTGCAGCTGGATGTACGCGACGAGCAGGCGGTGCAACTCGCCATGGCCCGGGCCGCCGAGCACTTCGGCGGGATCGACGTCCTGGTCAACAACGCCGGCGCGATCAAGCTGATGGGCGTCGAGCACCTGCCGCCCAAGCGCTTCGACCTGATGTTCCAGATCAACACCCGGGCGGTGATGGTCTGCAGCCAGGCCGCCCTGCCGTATCTCAAGAAAAGCGTGGGCGGGCATATCCTCAACCTCTCGCCGCCCCTGAGCCTGAACAGCAAATGGTTCGCCCAGCACGGCCCCTACACCGTCACCAAGTACGGCATGAGCATGCTGACCCTGGGTATGAGCGAGGAATTCAGGAAATACGGCATCAGCGTCAACGCGCTCTGGCCCAAGACCATGATCGCCACCGCCGCCATCGAGTTCGAACTGGGCAGCCGCGAGGCCTTCAAGCGCGCCCGGATCCCGGCGATCATGGCCGACGCGGCCCATGCCATTCTGTCCAGTACCGAGCGCAGCATCAGCGGGCGGCTGCTGATCGACGAAGAGATCCTGCGTGAACAGGGCCAGAGCGCCTTCGAGCACTACCGTTTCGATCCCGACGGCGGCGCGCTGATTGGCGACCTGTTCGTCGACTGACAGGTGACGGCCTGCACATATAAAGCCCTAGCGCTTGAACTCGAACTGCAGCTCGGCGCCCTCGATCTCGTCCTGGCGCTCGCGGGTCAGGAGCCGACCGTTGAGCTGGAAGGGATCCTGGTCGGGTTTTTCATCGAACATCGGCGGCAACAGCTCAGGGTCCATGGAGGCCTGGGCATCCACTGGCTGCAGCTTGTCCAGCATATCCTGGGGCAGGCTGAGGTCCAGGGGCACATCGGGCAGCTTGGCCTGCTCCACAGGCACGGCCTTGCTGGGCTGACGACGTGCGACGGCTTTCTTTTCCGCGGGTTTTTCTTGTACAGGGGCCGGTGGTTTTTCGACCGGCGCGGGCATGGCGTCGGGTTCCTCGGCCTTGGATGTCGGCAGCTGAAGCGCGGGATCGAACTCAACCGCAGGCTCCACCGTCAGCGGCGCGGCCTGGGGCTCGGCTAGCCGTTCGGCTTGCCGTTCGGCTTGCGGGACGGCCGGCGCCTTGGCGGCCACCGGAGCGGAGGGTGCTACAGCGGTTTTGGCTTCAGGCGGAGCGGGCGCCTTTTCCGGCGCCTCGACCGTTGGGGCCTTGGGAGGGTTGGGAACAGGGGTTTCGGCTGAGTCGCAAGCACTCAACAAGCCAAGCATCACCACCAGTGCATAGGAACGAAAGACGATCATAGGCTTCGGGTAAGGCAGTTCGAGAATGAGCCTTATCCTGGCCTCTCCACGGGGGTCTGGCAACCCTGGAACACGACAGGCCCTCATGCAGTCGCTTATTCCTGCACTGGCGCCCCCTGCAGGCGCAGCAGTTCGGCCGCTAGATCCAGATCCGGGTAACGCAGCCTGAGCGCCTCGAGCTGCTGCTCTGCCCGCTGTGTCTGTCCTTCGCGACGTAAGGCCAGTACCTGTTGCAGGGCGACCCGCAGTTCGGCATTCAGCTGGGGGGCCGAAGCCGCTGGCTTGAGCGGGCTGACCGTCCGCTCCTGCAGGACAGGGGCACGCTGTGCCTGGTTATGCGCCATGCCTTGCTCGGTCAGGGACTCGGCCTTGTCGGCTTGCAGCTCGGCCATCGGCTCGGACTCGGAACTGCGCTCGACCTTCAGGCGCTTCTGCGGCTCGGCCGCGGCCGGAGCAACCACGGGTGCTGCCGCTGGCGCCGCCGGCAGCGGCGCGGTGGCCGCCATGGGCCGTGGCTCGGCCTGGTCGTAGCGCCCGGGCGCACGCTCCAGGGTGTTCAGGCTCAGGCCCAGGCCCAGCCCGAATACCGCCAGGCTGCCCAATGCCACGGACCAACGCACCGGTCCTGCGAACAGCCAGGCCTGCACCCGGACCGGCCAGGAGCGCGCCCGCACGGTGGGTGCCTGGGCGGCACGCGCCGCAGCCAGGATGCGCGCATCGAGGCCGGCCGAAGGCGCGGCCCGACTGTGCTCGCGATAGTGCTCAAGCAGGGTCTGCTCCTCGCGCTCGGCGTCTCGGGGGGGATGCGTCATGGCAAAACCTCTGCGGCGTTGACCGGATCGGTCAACAACCGACGTAATTTCTGCAAGGCGTAACGCAAACGGCTCTTGACCGTTTCCGCCGGCGTGCGGGTCAGCTCGGCTATTTCATGGAGCTCCAGATCACCCTGGGCGCGCAGCAGGAACACTTCGCGCTGTTCCAGGGGCAGTTCGTCCAGGGCGAGCTGTAAACGCTGCCGATCGCGGCTCAGGCTGAACTGCTGCTCGGGGCCGGGGCCCTGCTCGCTGAGCCGCTCGCCGTGCAGCTGCTCGTCGAAGACCTCCTGGATGCGCTGGCCCTTGCCCTGCTTGCGCCAATGGTCGATCAGGCGGTTGCGAGCGATCTGGTAGAGCCAGGTCTTGAACAGCACCGGATCGCGCTGCTCGCTCTGGCTGCGGATCAGGCTCAGCCAGGTCTCTTGGAATATCTCCTCGGCCAGGGTTTGATCGCCACACAGGCCGCAGAGGAAGCGAAAGAGCCCGAGGCGATGACGCCCGTAGAGCAAGCTGAAGGCCTGGGCGTCGCCGCGCCGGTAACGACGCAGCAACTCGGCGTCAACGGGGCTCGGCAGCCCAGCCTCGGGACTCTCGGCGCATTCGATGCTGTCGGCCATCGTGGCACTCATATTCAGTCGACCTTGACCAGGGGATCAGGTGCAGATGCGGTGGACGAAGCCGCAGTGTGCAGGCTCTGGGCCAGTTCGACCAGCTGAACGAACTCGGCGCGCAGCCCGAAGCGGTCTTCGCCCTTGGCGCCACGGGCCAGTTCGGCGCTGGCCGCCAGGTCGAAGCTGCCGGTGTAGCGTCCGCCCTTGAGCTGCTGGGCAAAAGCGGCGACCGCCGCGGCAAAGCGCAGGTCTTCGCTGGCCTGGGCGATGGCGACGGCATCCTGCTGCACGGCGATCGGCACTTCCAGCAAGCGGCTCTGGCTCTGCTCGGGCGCCTTGTAGCGGATGCGCAGCAGCGCCAGTTCGCCTACCCCGCTCTGAGGCGGGGTCGCCGTCTGATAGCGCAGCGGCTCGAGCCAGCCCTTATTGCCGGCGGGGACTATCTCGTAGAGCGCGGTAACGTTGTGCCCGGCGCCGATCTCGCCGGCGTCGACCTTGTCGTTGCTGAAGTCTTCACGCTTGAGGGCACGGTTCTCGTAGCCCAGCAAGCGGTATTCGCTGACCTGGGAGGGGTTGAACTCGACCTGCAGTTTCACGTCCTTGGCCACGGTCGCCAGGGTCGAACTCAGTTGGTCGACCAGCACCTTGCGCGCCTCGCGCAGGTTGTCGATATAGGCGTAATTACCGTCGCCAGCGTCAGCCAGTTGCTCCATCAGTTGCTCGTTGTAGTTGTCCGTACCGAAGCCCAGGGTGGTCAAGGAAATTCCGGTCTTGCGCTTGTCGGCCGCCAACTGCTTCAGGCTGTCGAAATCGCTGATGCCCACATTGAAATCTCCGTCGGTGGCCAGCAGGATGCGGTTGATACCGCCAGGGATAAAGCCCTGTTGCGCCTGCTGGTACGCCAGCTGGATGCCGGACTCGCCCGCGGTCGAACCGCCGGCGCTGAGCTGGTCGATGGCGTTGCGGATCTTGGCTTTTTCCGAACCCGCGGTCGGCGTCAGCACCACGGTCGACGTACCGGCGTAGGTCACCAGGGAAACCTTGTCCTGGGGCCGCAATTGCTCGACCAGCAGCTTGAGGGTGCTCTGTACCAGCGGCAAGCCGTCGCGGCGGTCCATGGAGCCGGAGATATCCACTAGAAACACCAGATTGGCCGACGGCATGGCCTCGGCCGCCAGGTCCTGGGCCTTGATCGCAATGCGCAGCAGACGGCTATTGGGGTTCCAGGGACTGACCGCCAACTCGGTACTGACGCCGAAAGGGGCATCGCCGCGGGACGGCGCATAGGTATAGGGGAAATAATTGACCAGCTCTTCCAGGCGCACCGCCTCGGTCGGCGGCAGCTGGCCTTGGTTGAGGAAACGCCGGATATTGGCATAGCCGCCGGTATCCACATCGATGCTGAACGTCGACACCGGGCTGTCCGCCACCGCCAGTACCGGATTGTCCGCCAGGCTCTGGTAGCGCTCGCCGGAAACCTGCGGCGTGGCGGCACTCTGCTCTTCTTCGACGATCAGGGGGCGGGGTGAGAAAAGCGGCGTCGGAGAGAGGCTCGCGGACAGGTCTGCCGCAGGGCTGACCGCCAGGGCGGATCGGCTCCGCGCGGTCACGGCTTCGTTCAACAGCACCGGCGCGACCTGTTGCGGCTCGGCTTTGGCTGCCTTATCGGATGCGGTCGGCTCCGATTGCGTGGCATGGCAGGCGCTCAGCGCCAGCAGCAGACCACCGGCAAAACCGACGAGCAGGGGGGAACGGGCGAGCATCAGGTAACGGGACATGGGCGACTCCAGGGGGCGAAAAATCCATTCGCCCCAGTAGACGCAGCCACCCACCGAAACGGGTTTATTCCCTGAAGATTTATTTGGGTCTAAGCGCCCAGCGCCCCACCACCGCTGCGTCCCAGTCTTCAGTGATGCGCCTGGGCCTCCTGGCAGAGCTGGGTGGCCAGCATGCCCAGGGTCATCAGCGCCCGCTCAGCCTCGCGATTCCAGGGGATCCCGCAGTTCAGGCGGATGCAGTGGTTGAACTGCTCGGTGTTGCTGAAGATCAGTCCCGGCGCGACGCTGATGCTGTGTTGCAGAGCCCGTACGTGCAGATCCTTGGTATTGACCCGCACTGGCAAACTGACCCAGAGGATAAAGCCGCCCTTGGGCCGGGTTATCTGGGTGCCTTCAGGAAAATACTGTTGCACGGCCAACTGGAAGGCGCTGAGGTTCTTGCGATACTCCTGTCGGATATAGCGCAGGTGGCGGTCGTAGCCGCCATTCTCCAGGTAAGCGGCCACGCCCATCTGCGTGACGCTGCAAGCCGAATGGGTGCTGAACATCTGCAGGCGCTGGATTTCCTCCTGGTACTTGCCGGCCAGTATCCAGCCGATGCGCACCCCCGGCGACAGGGTCTTGGAAAAGCTCGAGCAGTACAGCACCCGCCCTTCGCGGTCTTGGGACTTGAGCGCCTTGAGCGGCCCCTGCTCGAACATCAGCTCGCCGTAGATATCGTCCTCGATCACCTGGATATCGAAATCGCCCGCCAGACGCAGCAGCTGTTTCTGGCGTTCCTCGGGAATGCTGCCGCCCAGGGGGTTGCTCAGGCGCGCCGTCAGTACCAGGGCCTTGATCGGCCATTGGGTGGCCGCCAGCTGCAGGGCCTCCAGGCTGATACCGGTGCCCGGGTCGCTGGGGATCTCGATCACCTTCAGCCCCAGCAGATCGGCCAGTTGCAGCAGGCCATAATAGGTCGGTGATTCGGCGGCGATCAGGTCGCCCGGGCGGGTCAGGATACGCAGGGACATCTGCAACGCATCCACGCAGCCATGGGTGATCACCACTTCCGAAGGATCGATCACCACCCCGGCGTCGCGCATGCGAATCGCCACTTGGCGGCGCAGCGGCTCGAAGCCCGGGCTGAACATATAGCTGAACGCGCGTGGGCTCTGGAAGCGCGTGACCTTGGCCAGTTGCTGGTGCAGGGCACGCACCGGCATATAGTCCACATGGGGCACCGCGGCCCCCAGGGGAAACACGCCCTCGCGGCGCGATTCCACCAGTATCTGGTTGATGATGCTGCTGCGAGTCACCAGACCCGGGCGCTCCACCCGGGCGATATCCGGGGTCGGGGCGGTCAGCGCCGGGGTCTGGTGCACATAGAAGCCCGATTGCGGACGGGCGCGGATCAGGCCCTGGTCTTCCAGATTGGCGTAGGCCTGCAGCACCGTGGCATGGCTGACATTGAGCTGCACGCTCATCTTGCGCACCGAGGGCACACGCTCCCCCGGCTGATAGACACCGCGGCGGATATCCTCGGCCAGTTGCTGGGCAATACGCTGATAGAGCAACAGATTGGTCATGCACTGCACCCCCCGGAAAACTGAACCGTTACAGTAACCGATCATAGCGAAACTGCACCGGCACAGTATGGACAATAGTCGACATTACAGCATCGGCTGGCACTGAGTAGGGCGCGGATACCTGGAAGGCGTTGCTGAAAGTCGAGCGATAAAAAAACCCCGGTACCTTAGGGTACCGGGGTTTTTTTGCGGCTTCGTCGATGGATCGAGCCTATCGGCGTCCGCCCAAGTGCCCCTGCGCATCGGAAAACACCACTTCCACCCGGCGGTTCTGCGCCCGCCCGCGACGGGAGGCGTTATCCGCCATCGGATAGCTTTCGCCCAGCCCCTGAACCTCGATACGCTCTTCATCGATACCCAGGTCGAGCAGCACATCGGCCACCAGCTGTGCCCGAGAACGTGACAGTTCGAGGTTTTCCTGGGCATCGCCCTGGCCGTCGGTGTAGCCCTCGATGCGCACGGTGCGCCGCGGATTGAGCTGCAGAAACTGCACCAGTTTGAGCACGGTGCGGTTGGCATCATTCTTCAGCTCCGCACGTCCGGCATCGAACAGCACATCACCCAGGGTCATCACCAGGCCCCGTTCCGTATCGATGGTTTCCAGGCTGAGCATCTGCTCCTGCAGCCAATTGCCCTGCTGTTGGACGCTGAGCAGTTTAGCCTCGCGAACTCCCGTCTGGAGGCGCGCACGCTCGCGTGCCAGCTTGGCCACACGGGCCTGATTGAGATTCAGCGTGCTGTGCTCGCGAGCGATTTCGCCGTAACGCTGGCTGAGAAAGGCGTAGTGCAGCACATCGGCCTGGTTGCCCCAATAGTTGGACAGGCTTTCGGCACGGGCCAGTGACTCACCCGCGCGGATCACGTCCTTGGGTGCATGGCGCAGCAGGTCGGGGTCCTCCTTGATGCGCTCGAAATCCACCCGCGCGGCCTGCAGGGCCTTATCGCTTTGCTGCTGAATCGCGCAACCGCTCAGCAGGAGCAGACTCAACAGCAGGCCGGTGCACAGATTCTGCACCTTCACTGCAGATCCCCCAGCTGGATACGCAGCTCTTTGATATCCGCACTCAGCACGGTCAGTTCGCTCTGGCTCTTGTAGGTCAACACCCGCGCCTCGGCCAGACGCGCATCCAACTCGGCCTGCTCCGCCAGCATGCGCGCCGCCTTGAATTCCTGCCGGGCCATGGCGGCCTGGGCCTGAGCGAGTTTTTCCTGGGCCAACTGCATCTCGGCGATTTGCTCGCCGGCGCCCACGGCCAGGGCCTGGCTCACCACCTGCTCGGTCAGACGCAATTGCTCACTGGGTGCCGGGTCGTTGGCACAGCCTGCCAGGGCCAGGAAGGCCAAGCAGCCTAAAAGTCGATTGATCACGTGTAGTTCCTAAGGCTTCGGGGCGCTGATCGGCAACACCTGCTGGACTCTCCAGCGTTCGAGGTTGCGCGTGAGCAAGGCATCGGGCACACCCGCGGCGGCCAATTCTGTCATTTTTTTCGCCAATTGTCCGCGCAACCAGGGGTCATTGCAGGCCGAATTATGGGACAGGGTCAAGTACAGTCCTTCGCTGGAAATCGGTGGCTCCAGGGCGCGCAGGTCGCCCTGCATGCCCAGGGTATCGGCCAGGGCCATGCCTGGATAGCGCTCATAGAGCACATAGTCGGTGCGGCCCAACAGCAGCTTCTGGAAAGCCTGTGTCAGGCTGGGAACCGTCTCCAGGCTTAGGTTTTCCCGGGCGAAAGCATCGAACAGCTGACCGAAACTGTTGTTGACCAGGGTGCCGCCGGTAAGGTCGCGCAAATCTTCCCAACCGCTGTAAACGAAACTGTCCCCGGCACGCACCCAGACCACGCTAGGCGTATGGAAAAATGCCGGATGAATATAATCCATGCTGTCGAGGCGCGGCAGCGTCAGAAAAGCGCCGGCAATCAGATCGACCCGCCCCGTGCGGACTTCGTCCTGCGCGCGCGACCAAGGGCCGGTATAGAGTACCTCGACCGTCAGCCCCAGCGACTCGACGATTTGCTTGAGCAGGTCGGCATTGGCCCCGATCAACAAGTGAGGATTGTGCGGGTCGCGCCAAAGGTAAGGCGGGTATTCGGGATTGCCAGTGGCAACCAGGCGTTCGCACTTGCCTGCGGCCTCGGCCAGACCTGGCACCCAGGCAAGCCCGAGCCAGAAAAAGACAGACTTCAGAAGCGAGCTATGGCGCATTAGGGTAGTTCCCGACTGAACATTCGACGGGCCGTTGAGCGCAGCCCAACGCCTGAATTGATCTTCATGCTAGCTTAAGCCCTCGTTTACCCCAACAGAGCAAGGACAGCCATGAAAAAACTGCTTCTCGGTACGCTTCTCATACTAGTCGCCGCGGCCGGTGCGCTGTATTTCTCACCGCCCACCCTGTTGGCCGGGGTGCAGTGGGTTGAACGTCAACGGGCAGGGCTGACACTCGAGGAGGTCAAAGTCGGGGATCTTAACATCCATTATTACGCGGGCGGCCCCCGGGATGGCGAAACCCTGTTGCTGCTCCATGGTTTTGGCGCCAACAAGGACAACTGGCTGCGCTTTGCTCGCCACTTCACCGGCCGTTATCGGGTAATCGCCCTCGATCTGCCGGGCTTCGGCGATAGCAGCAAACCCGATGCCAGCTACGATGTAGGCACCCAGAGCGAGCGTATCGCCGCCTTCGCTCAAGCCCTGGGAGTTGGCAAACTGCACCTGGTCGGCAATTCCATGGGCGGGCATATCGCCGCACTCTACGCGGCACGCCATCCTGACCAGGTGCTCTCCGTCGCGCTGTTCGACAACGCCGGTGTCAAGTCACCTCAGCCAAGCGAGCTTTTCCAGCGCCTGCAGCGCGACGAGCCCAATCCACTGGTGGTCAAGACCGCCGAGGATTTCCCGCGGCTGATGAACTTCGTCTTCGTCGAGCCGCCTGCCTTGCCGGACAGCCTCAAGCGCCACTTCGCCGAACAGGCCATGGCCAACAGCGCCCATTATGAGCGGATATTCACCCACCTGGTGGAACGCTATATCCCACTGGAACCGGAGCTGCCTAAGATCCAGGCCCCTACCCTGTTGTTATGGGGCGACCAGGATCGCGCGCTGCATGTTTCCAGCATCGAAGTCATGCAGCCACTGCTGAAGAACCCCAGCGTGGTGATCATGAAAAACTGCGGACATGTGCCGATGATCGAACGACCGGAAGAGACCGCGGCCCACTACCAGAGGTTTCTGGACCAGAACAAAGGCTGAAGGGTTCGGCAAGCTAGAGGGGCGCGGGCAAGGACTGGGCGTACCCCTCGCGCCTTCCGGAGACAACGGATCCACAGCGCCGATATAAAAAAACCCGCTCGATGAGCGGGTTTTTTTGAGGCGGAAACCGCTGGTTAGACCAGCTTCTCCAGCTCGGGGATGGCTTCGAACAGATCCGCTACCAGGCCGTAATCAGCCACTTGGAAGATCGGCGCCTCTTCGTCCTTGTTGATCGCAACAATCACTTTGGAGTCCTTCATGCCGGCCAGGTGCTGGATCGCGCCGGAAATACCGACGGCGATATACAGCTGCGGCGCGACGATCTTGCCGGTCTGACCGACCTGCATGTCGTTGGGCACGAAACCGGCGTCGACCGCGGCGCGCGAGGCACCCACGGCGGCGCCGAGCTTGTCGGCCAGGGCGTACAGGTGCTTGAAGTTGTCACCGTTCTGCATGCCACGACCGCCGGAAACGACGATCTTAGCAGCGGTCAGCTCGGGACGATCGGACTTGGCCAGCTCTTCACCGACAAAAGCCGATTTACCGGCATCGTTGGCCGCGGCCACGGCTTCGATGGCGGCGGAACCGCCGTCGGCGGCAACCGGATCGAAGCCGGTGGCACGCACGGTGATCACCTTCACCGCTGCCGTGGATTGCACGGTGGCGATGGCGTTACCGGCATAGATCGGGCGCTTGAAGGTATCGGCGCTTTCGACGGCGATGATCTCGGAGATCTGGTCCACGTCCAGCTGCGCGGCGACGCGCGGCAGGATGTTTTTGCCATTGGAGGTAGCGCTGGCCAGGATATGGCTGTAGCCCTTGCCCAGCTCGGCGATCAGCGGCGCGACGTTTTCCGGCAGTTGATGGGCGTAAGCCGCATTGTCGGCCACCAGCACCTTGCTCACACCGGCGATCTTCGCGGCGGCTTCGGCCACGGCGCCAACACCCTGACCAGCGATCAGCACATGGATGTCGCCGCCGATCTTGGCTGCTGCGCCCACGGTATTGAGGGTGGCAGGCGACAGGGCTGCGTTGGAGTTTTCTGCAATCACCAAGATAGTCATTTAGATTACCTTCGCCTCGTTCTTCAGTTTCTCGACCAGTTCAGCCACCGACTTGACCTTGATCCCGGCGCTGCGCGTTGCAGGCGCCTCGACCTTCAGGGTCTTGACGGTGGAAGCCACGGAAACACCCAGGGCATCGGGCGTAACGGTTTCCAGCGGCTTCTTCTTGGCCTTCATGATGTTCGGCAACGACGCATAGCGCGGCTCATTCAGACGCAGGTCGGTGGTGACGATGGCCGGAAGATTCAGCGCCACCGTTTGCAGGCCGCCGTCGATTTCGCGGGTCACGTGCACCTTGTCGCCCGAGACTTCCACCTTGGAGGCGAAGGTACCCTGGGCGTAACCGCTCAGCGCGCCGAGCATCTGGCCGGTCTGGTTGTTGTCGCTGTCGATGGCCTGCTTGCCAAGGATTACCAGCTGGGGCTGTTCCTTGTCGACCACGGCCTTGAGCAGCTTGGCCACGGCCAGGGAGTTGAGCTCGTCGGCACACTCCACCAGGATGGCGCGATCGGCGCCCAGGGCCAGGGCGGTGCGCAGTTGTTCCTGAGCGGTGGCCGGACCGATGGACACCACGACGATTTCAGTCGCCACGCCCTTCTCTTTCAGGCGCACGGCTTCTTCCACGGCGATTTCGCAGAAGGGGTTCATGGACATTTTGACGTTGGCGAGATCAACGCCGGAGTTATCCGCTTTGACGCGAACTTTGACGTTGTAGTCAACTACTCGTTTGACAGCTACAAGAACCTTCATGGATTCCTCGTTACTCTCCGGTGAATAAAATATGTCGCCAAGGCGAACCTGGCCGGTGATGCACGCCTGCGACAACTGGCGTCTGCCCTACGGCCAGTACAAAACCGTCCGTATCTTGACCGCAACACCCCATCGGGTCAATACGACAGAACGGCTGCGTTCGCAGCGCCCAGGCCAGAGTCTATCAGGGCTTGACCGAATTCAAACAAACGTTTGTATTGGACCCGACCGAGGCTGTGGATATAATGCCTGGATGCGGCTTAAGGACGAGTCAGCCTCAACTATAAATCGATCGAATAGAGCCCTGAGTAGGAGATAGCCTGTGGAACGCGAATTTATGGAATTCGACGTCGTCATCGTCGGCGCCGGCCCAGCTGGTCTGTCCGCCGCCTGCCGACTGAAACAGAAAGCCGCCGAAGCAGGCAAAGAGATCAGCGTCTGCGTGGTCGAAAAAGGCTCCGAGGTCGGCGCCCATATCCTCTCCGGCGCCGTGTTCGAACCGCGCGCCCTGAACGAGCTGTTCCCCGACTGGCAGGCCCTCGGCGCGCCGCTGAACACCCCGGTCAAGCGCGACGACATCTACATGTTGAAAAGCGCCGAAGGCGCTATCAAGGTGCCCAACGCCTTTGTGCCCAAGACCATGCACAACGAAGGCAACTACATCATCTCCCTGGGCAACCTGTGCCGCTGGCTGGCCCAGCAGGCTGAGAACCTCGGGGTGGAGATCTACCCGGGCTTCGCCGCTCAGGAAGCGTTGGTCGATGAAAACGGCGTGGTCCGCGGCATCCTCACCGGCGACCTCGGGGTCGACCGCGAAGGTCACCCGAAAGAAGGCTATTACACCCCTGGCATGGAGCTGCGCGGCAAGTACACCCTGTTCGCCGAAGGCTGCCGCGGGCATATCGGCAAGCAGCTGATCAACCGTTTCAACCTGGCCAGCGACGCCGACGCCCAGCACTACGGCATCGGCCTCAAGGAAATCTGGGAAATCGATCCGGCCAAGCATGAGCAGGGCCTGGTGGTGCACACCGCGGGTTGGCCACTGAATGTGGTGGGCAACGAAAACACCGGTGGCTCTTTCCTTTACCACCTGGAAAACAACCAGGTGGTGGTCGGCCTGATCGTCGACCTGTCCTACAGCAACCCCTTCCTCTCGCCCTTCGACGAATTCCAGCGCTACAAGCACCACCCGGTGATCAAGCAGTACCTGGAAGGCGGCAAGCGCATCAGCTACGGCGCCCGGGCCATCGCCAAGGGCGGCCTGAACTCGCTGCCCAAGATGGTCTTCGCCGGCGGCGCCCTGATCGGCTGCGACCTGGGTACCCTGAACTTCGCCAAGATCAAGGGCAGCCACACTGCCATGAAGTCCGGCATGCTGGCGGCCGACTCGGTGGCCGAAGCGCTGTTCGCCGGCCGTGAAGGCGGCGATGTGCTGAACGGTTATGTCGAGGCCTTCAAGGCCAGCTGGCTGTACGACGAACTGTTCCGCAGCCGCAACTTCGGTCCGGCGCTGCACAAGTTCGGCCCGCTGTTCGGTGGCGCGCTGAACTTCATCGACCAGAACATTTTTGGCGGCAAGATCCCCTTCACCCTGCATGACACCAAGCCGGACCATGCCTGCCTGAAGCTGGCCTCCGAGTCGACCCGCATCGACTATCCCAAACCCGACGGCAAACTCAGCTTCGACAAGTTGAGCTCGGTATTCCTCTCCAACACCAACCATGAAGAGGAACAACCCTGCCACCTGAAACTGACCGACCCGAGCATTCCGATCGGCAAGAACCTGCCGCTGTACGACGAACCGGCGCAGCGCTACTGCCCGGCCGGCGTGTACGAGGTGGTGACCCAGGAAGACGGCGAGAAACGCTTCCAGATCAACGCGCAGAACTGCGTGCACTGCAAGACCTGCGACATCAAGGATCCTTCGCAGAACATCACCTGGGTGGCGCCGGAAGGCACGGGCGGCCCGACCTACCCGAACATGTGATCGCTTGATGCACTGAAAAAGGCTCCCTCGGGAGCCTTTTCTTTTAAGCCTGCATGGACGAGCAGCCCAAGCAGTTGATCGACGAGGTGCGCGTGCTGGTGCTCGCCCGTCCGGATGAAGCCGCCAAGGAAGACTTCGAGTACGTGCGCCAAGGCACCTGTGTGGCCTGGATGTTCGTCGAGCCGCTGGCCGGGTGGCGTACGACAGCGGTGAGTGCCGGCCGCACGGCCGTCGATTGGGCGCAGCGGGTCAAGGCTGTGGTTGATGACCCGCGCTATGCCCAGGCGGAGCGGATCACGCTGGTGAGGGACCCACTGAACACCCACCGGCTGGCGTCGCTGTACGCGGCGTTTGCACAGGAGCAGGCCCGTCACCTGGCGCGCAGGCTGGAGCTGGTGCATACCTCCAAATACGGCAGCGGGCTGAACATGGCCGAGCCCGAACTGAGCGTGTTGACCCGCCAGTGTCTGGGCCAACGCCTTGGCTGCCAGCAGCAGGTGGAGGCGCGGGCCGCCGCGCGCAATCGTCGGCAGACGGGTATCGACTGGCACTTCCGCACCGCCCAGGCCCGGGTGAAACTGAAGTACCTGTATCCGACTTGAAGAGTGACGGACTGCTAGGGTCTGTTGATACTCCCCGGGCGGCCGCGCCGGAAGCTGCTTCGAAACGAGCTCCCGCATGGAACGCGCCGTTGAGTGCTTCAGAACGACGAGTACTGCCCTACCGCATCAAAACAGGTCCGGCACCAGGGCTTTTTCTTTTAAGCACGGAGGCGGCGACGCTCGAGACCAGGCGAACTAAGCTCAGCTGTATAAGCGTGCCGGAGCCATCCGGGCTTACTTGACGCTCAAGCTCATGGGTCGATCAGAAGGAGAACATCATGTGGCGAATCCTGGTCGTGGAAGACTCACCCACCAATATGCTACTGACAGTGGAGATTCTCGGCTTCGCCGGGCATCAGGCTCTAGAGGCGACAACCGGTGTAGAAGGTTTCGACAGCGCTCGCAGGGAACTTCCGGACATTATCCTTATGGATCTCCACCTGCCGGACATGGACGGAATCGAGGTAACCAGGCGCCTGAAAGCCGACCCTCTGACACGGGATATTCCGGTCATCGCGGTGACCGCCTCGGTCAGGGCCGGCGAAGGAAAACCGTTGCTCGACGCGGGTTTCGACGGTTATCTCGGCAAGCCGATCAGCTACAAAGCGTTTCTTGCCGAGGTGGATGCCGCAGTGCTGCGCCGCCGTGGCGAGCGCCAGCAGGATTAAGATGATCTGGCTGCCAATGGGTAGGCGCTAGACTCCGCCTTGGCGGGTTACGTGACGCGGCGGGGGCGGCGTGGTTAGCCAGGCCGGCGCTCTGCCCGCTACCCTAGGCGGCCCTGCCCACCGGCCAAAAGCGCTTCGGCGAAGCTCTACCTGCGCTCCGCGACTACTAGCCTTCGGCGAGCGCAGCCTCAACCCTCTCCAGCAACACCTTATAACTGAAGGGCTTGGTGATGAAGTAGTCGAAATCGGCGGTTTCGATCAGCGCGATCTCATTGACCATAGCATGCGCCGACATGCCGATCAGCTTGATGTCCTGGGTTGAAGGCGAATGCTTGAGATGGTGGGCCGCCGTGACGCCATCCATGCCGGGCAGCTTGATATCCAGCAGGATCAGCACGGGATGGAGCGCCTCGGCCAGATGGAGCCCCTCCTCCGCCGAACTCACGGCCTCACAGCGGTAACCGCTGTCCTCCAGCACATCGCGCACCAGGGTCTGGTTGGCCCTGTCGTCTTCGATGATAAGAATCAGTAGGGGGCCAGTCATAGGATCATGCCGTCGCAGTGTGTCCGGGTAAGTACAGGATAAAACAACTGCCGACGCCAATTTCACTTTCCACCTCGACACGCCCACCATGAAGCGCCACCAGGCTGCTCACCAGGGCCAGGCCCAGTCCGGTCCCCTCGGCCGTGCGTTTTTTTATGGGCGATGCGGCCTGTTCGAAAGGCCGAAATATTCGCTCAAGATCTTCTTGAGCAATGCCACAGCCCTGGTCTGCCACGCAGAGCCTGATTTCATCAGTTCCGAAGCTGGAGACGGACAATTTGACCTCCTTGCCGGAGGCCGTGAATTTGATCGCATTGCCAAGCAGATTGATCAGCATCTGCTTAACCCGGAGCGGGTCCCATCCCAGCGGGTGCAAGCCTGCGTCGACCTCGCTGATCAAGCGGATGCCGCCGCGCTGCGCTTTTTCCCCCACCAGATCGATGGAGGCGTTGACCAGGGCGATCACATCGGTCTGTTGCGGCTCCAGCACCAGTTTGCCGGCCTCGATCTTGGACAGATCGAGCAAGTCGTTGATGATCAGCAGCAGGTAGGCGCCACTGTTATAGATTTCCTGGCAGTACTGCTTCTGCTTGGCATTCAGGGGGCCAAGCATTTCGTCCAGTAATACCTCCGAAAAGCCGAGCACGGCATTCAGCGGGGTGCGCAACTCATGAGACATGGACGCCAGGAAATTGTCCTTGTATTGACTGCCCCTTTCCAGCGTCCGGTTCTGTTCTTCCAGGCGAGTCCGGCTGCTCTTCACCTCATCGTCGAGACGCTTGTGCTCCAGATGGTGCTGCAGTCGAGCCAGCAATACCGGAAAATCGACGGGTTTCTCGATGTAATCGTTAGCCCCGGCGGCAAAGGCGGAGACCACATCCTCACCCGAGTTCTGAGCCGTCACCATCAACACCGGAAGGCCAATGGAGTCATGGGTTTGACGCAGAATGCGCAGGACTTCGAGGCCATCCATTTCCGGCATCACCATGTCCAGCAGCACCATATCCGGCGTATCCCGCTCGATCATCTCGAGTGCCTGTTTGCCACCGAGTGCCTGGGAGCAGGGATAACCCTGTCGCTGCAGTCGCTTGACTAATAGTTCGCAATTGACCGGACTGTCATCCACAACCAGGATTGATGCTTTCTTATTCTGAGTTTTCATAATCCATACCCAGATGACCATGAATCTTGGTCAGCAACTGTGGGAAGTTGATGGGTTTTGTTTCATAGTCGTCACAACCCGCATTTAAAGCCTTCTGCTGATCCTCGACCAAGGCATGGGCGGTCAGGGCAATGATGGGCGTCTGGCCCTGGGGGCCGCTCTTGATGATCCGCGCGGCTTGATAACCATCCATCTCCGGCAGGCTCAAATCCATCAGGATCAACACAGGTTTCAACCGCTCCACCATCTCCAACGCCTCTAGCCCATTCACCGCCCAGGCGGTATTGAAGCCTTTGCGGTTAAGGCGGCGCATCAACATATCAGCATTCATTTCGTTGTCTTCGACGATCAACAGCAGTGGCACGGTTCATCCCCCTGATCGCTTGCGCATGTCCAGATGGTTATGCAAAGTTCTTTCGATGTTGTCGATCAGTCCCTGCCGATCATATTCCCCCTTCCGGATGATCAGCTGGGTGTGCTGCAACAGCAGGCTGCGCTGGTTGCTCGACAGGTCTTGGGCGGAGATGACAATGATCGGGATCTTGGCGAATTCCGGATGCTTGCGGACCTCATCGATAAACTCGAAGCCATTCATCACCGGCATGATCAGGTCCAGCAGGATGATCATCGCGCCCCGCTCCTGGTGCAGCAGGTCCAGACCCTGGCGGCCGTTTTCCGCCGTCATCAGCTGGAAGTCCATGCCGGTCAGGTAGACCGCGACCAATTCACGGATATGGGGATCGTCATCGATCAATAGAACCTTGTTGTGGGAGGACCGTCGGTACTGTTTCAGGGTCGCCAGCAGTTTGTTCTTGCTGATGGGCTTGACCAGGTAATCATCTGCGCCCAGTGCATAGCCCTTCTCCTGGTCGGTAACTATTGTGTAGAGCACCACCGGTAGCGACTGGGTCCTGGGGTCGGATTTCAGTATCTGCAACACCTGCCAACCATCCATCTCCGGCATCATGATATCGAGCACCACCACGTCGAAAGACTCTTCGAATACCTTGTCCAGGCCCTCCTTGCCGGACAGGGCCGAATAAACCTCATAGCCATTCCGTGACAATTGATGGCGCAGGATGTTGTGTACCGCCTCCTCGTCATCAATCAGCAGCAACCGGGTCAATCCCAGCGGCTCGCCGGCTTCCTCCGCCCCGAATTGCCTCTGGGAGACGGCATCCACTCGCATGATCACTTCCCTGTTCTTTTCGACCTGCACCGGCAAGCACACCGTGAACGTGGAGCCCGTGCCCACCACACTTTGTACCTGGATATCGCCGCCCAGCATCTTCGCGTAGGAGCGACTGATCGCCAGCCCCAGACCGGTTCCGCCGTATTTACGCGTAGTCGAGGCGTCCGCCTGACTGAAGGGTTTGAAGAGCACTTCCAGGCTGTCTTGACTGATCCCGATACCACTGTCGTGCACGCTGAACACCACCTGTTCTCCCGACTCGTCGGGCTTTCGCGCACAGATCAGCTCCACGACACCCTGTTGGGTGAATTTCGCGGCATTGCTGAGTAGGTTGAACAGGATCTGGCGGATCTTGG
>JAZKHB010000010.1:35311-43358 GCA_040385585.1 Pseudomonadota bacterium
TCACGTCGCTGTAGACGATGCCGATCTCGTCTGAAACCCGGATGCGCAACTCATTGCCCCTGGACTCTGCCAGGGGCGCGATGGTGCCGATCACATCCAGGATCAGCTCATCGACATTGAAGGCCTCGATGTTCAGGTCCATCTTGCCGGCCTCGATCTTCGACAGATCGAGGATGTCGTTGATCAGGCTCAACAGGTGCTTGCCCGCCGAGCGGATCTTGTCGACGTCGCCGGTGAGCTCCGCCCTGTCCAAATCCTCATCGGCCATCACGTCCTGAAGCATTTCGCTGTAGCCGATAATGGCGTTCAATGGGGTGCGCAGCTCGTGGCTCATATTCGCCAGGAACTGACTCTTGGCCTGGTTGGCTGCCTCGGCCCGGTTGCGCATGGCAATCAGGTCTCTTTCGACTTCCTTGCGCTCGCTGATCTCGGTTTCCAGGATCTCATTCCAGGAGCGGATGGATTCCTGCTTGGCCAGTTCCGACAACATGGTGTTGAGGCTGTCCACCAGGGTGCCGACCTCGTCGTCGTTGTGTTTCAAGGCCCGGGCATTGAAGTCCTTGGCCTGCGACACCTGGGTCGCCCAGGCCGACAAGGCGCTGAGCGGACGGGTGATATGCATATTGAGCCAATAGGCGACGGTGCCCGTCAGCAGCAACAGCCCGGCGAACAGGCCGGAAAAAACCCGGTACAGATCGCTCTTGACCTCTTCCCACTCCTGAAGATCGGACTGCAGCAATAAACGTCCCTTGATTTCCCGGGCGACCACTATGGGCACGGCGGCATGATAGTGGTCATTCTCGAGCCAGCCCCCCTCGCCCTCCCGCAACCCCTCGAGGCGGTCCGATACGATGTCTGCGGGGTAAGCCGCGAAGACTTTCCCTTCTTTCAGGATCACCGCCATCCGGATATGGCGGTTGCCTTTGGCCGCGGCCAGGATATTGGCCGCCGCCGAGGCATCGTCGAAAGTCACGGCGGCCCGGCTGTTGTCGGCCAAGACCTCGGCCAACATCTGCAGGTCACGTTGGGTTTTTTGATGGAAATAGCCATTGGCGAACCAGGTCAGGGACACGGCACAGATCAGCAGCACAACGCAGGCATAGCCGACGATACTGAACTGCAATTTCAGGCGTAAGGAGGTTCTTCGCCACCAGGGCTGCTTGCTCTCGGGGGACGATTCCATATCATTTCACCCCTAGCTGCACGAGTTGGGCATCGATCTTGAACTCGATCTTGCTGAGCAATGCCTCATTGACGCGGAAACGAATCATGTCCTGCTGTTCGAACAGCTCGATAAGGCCGCCATAGCGAATAAAGGGTGAAAATTCTCCTATGGTCAAAATCTGCGCCTCATTGACCTTGGCCATGATCGAGTCCACGCCCTGGCGTTCCGAGTCGATCAGATAGAGCACATTGCAGCTATCCAGTACGGCACGGGTGGGGAAACGCCCCAGGCGCATCACCTTCAAATGACCCTGGGGCGTCGTGGCACCGTCGATCTCGTCCAGCGCCGGACCGAACCTGTCCTCACCGAGAATGCAGACATTCACGGTGTCCGCGCCGTGCAGAGCCTCGCTGGGAAAATGCACGAACTGCAGGAAGTTATAGATATACGAAGCCTTGATCTGATAAGCGGCATCCACCGCCTGGGCCGACAGGGTCGTAGTGACGCCCAGGCTCAGCCCGAACACCAGGCCCAGAGACCAGGTGAACGCACGAGGCAACCTGACGCCCATGGCCTAGAACTCCTGGGTCAGGTAGAGGGCCAGGTCCGGTTCGACCGCCGTCACGCCCGTACTCCGGCTGAAGCCCCACTGGTATCGCTCGGAGTGTCCCAGGTGACGGCCGACCAGTTGCAGGCGGGTCTTCTGCGCCGGACGCCACAGCAGGCTGATATCGCCAGCCCAATAACTGGGAACATCCTGTCCGGGCAAGTCATCCACATAACGCAGGTAGGTGTTCAGCTGCCAACGGGGGTTGATATCCCAGAGAGAGATCAACTGCAGCATGTCCCGGGGCATGCTGCCCTCGGTCGTCTCATCCGCGCCCACCGCCAGGCTGCCAGGGGAGACCGACAGGTCCATCTCGGCATGGCTGTAGTTCAGGCGCAACAGCCAGTTGCTGCGGGCCTGGTAACTCAGGGAGGTCTCAATGCCCTTAACGTAGCCCTGCATCTGGTTGTTAAGCGTCAACTGCTCACTGGTCAAGAGGTCCTCGTAATCGGCCCAGTAGGTGGCTATATCCAGGTGCCACTTCTCATGCCATTGCTGACGCCAGCCCAGTTCAAAGACGCTCGCCTGCTCAGGCTTGAGTCGATCGCCCAATGACCGGCCTCCTAAAGCCAGATCATGCTCCAGCCGCGACGGCGTTCTGACCGCACGCGACCAGGCGGCCCAGAGCAGGGCTTCGTCGAAAGCATAGGAGCCACGCACGCTGGGCTGCCACTCCTCATTGGAGTAGTCGTTGCGCTCGTACTTGGTGCCCAGGACCAGGTGCAGGCGGTCGTCGAGAAAAGCGATATCGTCCTGGATAAAGGCGCTTTTCAGCTCTTCGTTGCGCTGTTCCGGTCGTAGCGTAATCACTAGTAGAGGATTGGGGTCGGCCAGGATATCGATATTGTCGGAACCACGCCGGTAACCGACCCCGGCGACCAGGTCGTGGTTTTCCCAGCGCTGCCGTACCTGGTAATCGAAACTCCAGAGATGGCGCCGATCGCTCACTCCTATGACCTCAACTGTGGTGTCGTCGTAGTAGAGCTGCAGCTTATGGTTGCGCTCGGCCGTCGGCGAGTAGGACCAGTCCAGCTTGAAGTTACCGCCATCGTGCTCCTGCCCGAGGCTGCCCAACCCATGATAATGAGGGCCGAGGTCACCCTGGTAGAGGTCCCCCTGCAGGGTCAGATGGCCCTGCTCCAGCAACTGGCGGTCGAGCCGAAACCCGGTCTGTCGCATGCGCGCGCCGTCATCCCGAAAGGCGGAGGTGGCGGGGCCGTGAACGCTGCCGCCATCGTCGCGTTCGGTGAACTTGCCATAGACCCGGGCCGTGGTCTGCTCGTCGACCCGCCAGCCGTAGCGAGCCTGGGTCAGGCTGCGCTCCTCCAGCCCCGCTCCCAGGGTGACGAAACCACCCTGGGTGTCCCGGCTATCCTTGGTGATGATATTGATCACCCCGTTCACCGCGTTCGCCCCCCAGGTGGCGCCGCCGGGGCCGCGGATCACCTCGATGCGCTCGACGTCCTCCAGCACCACGTCCTTCTCTTCCCAGAGCACGCCGGAGAAGAAGGGGCTGTAGATGCTGCGGCCATCGATCATCACCAAGAGCTTATTCGCCGAGCGGGAGTTGAAGCCACGAATGCTGATGGCCCACTTATTGGCCTCCTGGCGAACCACCTCCACCCCCGGCACATAACGCAGCGCCTCGGCGATATGGGTGACGCCCATGCGCCGAATTTCATCCTGGGTCAGCACGTAGACGGCGGCAGGCGCCTTGTCCAGGGCCTGCGATTTGCGCGAGAGAGAGGTGATTTTCAGGTTCATCAGCTCGGCGAGACTGGTGCCCTTGATGTCGATGGCCAGTCTCGGGGACTCCGTGGCCAGGCAACTAAAACTTATGCAAAACATCCCTGCTAGCAAAGGTTTCATGGTTTTTACCCAGTAAGCCTACGAACTCAAGCAATGGGAAAGCGGTGGCAACCGAAAAAATGAAGGGAAGCACTTCGAACTATCTAGGACGCTAGCTCGCCTTTAGCCAACCGGCAAGCCAACGGCCGGCTAGAGTGCCGACAACGACCCAGGCCTGGGATAGCGCGGTAGCTTTGAGTTATGTAGGGGTGTCTTTATGGGCCTTCGCTTGAATCTGCGGCAGCTCGATTGAAACTGCACGAGGGGCGTACGCGTCGCAAGCAATACGCGGGATTTCAGGTTCCGGGTTGGCGCTTGATTTTGTGCCGAGGCCCGAGTCATCGCAAGGTGATGACGGCTGCAGGATGGAACCCTGCATGGGCATGACAATAGCTTCGGCTCGGAATTAGTCCGGTTGCGGTGCGATGGGAAAGAACTGCCCGCCGCTCCAGACCCCCAGCCAGGTCTGGCCGTCGAGCTCGCGCTCGACCGCCAGCTCCACCAATTGGTAGAACTGGTTGCGGTGGATCAGCGCTTCGAGGTTGCCGCGCACCAGTACATAGGGCGCCGGTTCCTGGGTAAGCGGGTCCAGGGCCACGCGAATCGGATGCTGGGCATCCGCCGTCACCTCGTCCTCGACGTTGGTGACAAAGCGCAGCACTTGCGCCTCGCCCTCACCTTCCACCTGCAGGCCGACCGCCACGAACGGTGCGTCGTCGACCTGGATCCCGACCTTTTCCACCGGGGTAACCAAAAAATAGTCGTCGCCATCGCGGCGGATAATGGTGGAAAACAGCCGCACCATGGGCTTGCGGCCGATCGGTGTGCCCAGGTAGTACCAGGTTCCGTCACGGGCGATGCGCATGTCGATATCGCCGCAGAATGCCGGATTCCACAGGTGCACCGGTGCCGGCCCCTTCTTGTCAGATGCCGGAATCTGTCCCAGCAGATCGCCAGCCTTGCCTGGATCTGTCATCTCGTTTTCCTCGTATCGCTCAATCGCTCAATCCCAGCAGGCGACGTGCATAGTCGTGCAGGGGCTTGCCGATCAGCTGCTCGGGCTGGGTGTCGTAGAGCGTCAGAAAGCCGCCACGGCTGCGGATACGCGCAGTATCCACCAGATAACGGGTGTTGGTCTCGATCAGCATCAACTGGATCACGCTGTGGTCGACCCCCAGGCGGTCCAGCGCTTCCTGGTCCTCCCACTCTTCCAGGGTGCCGATGCGGTCATCCGCGGCGGCAAAACGGGTGTACAGCAGGTAATGCGCACCCTCGGCTCGGGCCTGGGTCAAGGCCTCTTCCAATCCGGCCGGACTGGAGGCGCGGCGCACCATGGGAAAGTACTCGACAAATCCTTCATAGGCCTGTTCCGCCACCACATTGGCCCGAGGATGAGCGCTGCCGGGTGGCATGAAATGCCCCTGGGCGATGTAGATCAAGGAGTCGGCCTGCAGCCGCCAGGAGCTGGCGCGGCGGGTCTGGCTGTGATCGAGAAAGCCGGCATCGCTCAGGTGATAGCGCGTGCCCTCGGCCAGGTCACTGACCTTCATGCAACCGCTCAGGGCCAACAGCACCAGCAACAGACTCAGGCTACGCATTGCACTCCTCCTGGGGCCGGTGACGGAAAACCGGCGGATAGCGCGTCAATGCAGGTTGCGCGCCAGCTGCCTGGGCATGTACCAGAAGCCCTACAAACCACGCTGCCACTCCTGGCGCAACCCCGCCTGGCCGGGTTGGACGATGGCCTGGCGCACCTGCGCCAGCATGCGTGCCTTGTCGGCCCCCAGTTGGCCCTTGAGCACCAGGTAATTGGAGGCGTGATCGCTGCGAAAGGTGGTGTTGTGCAAGTGCAGCCCTTCGAGCAGGCGCTGCACTTCGACGAAGAGTTCGGCCTGGGACAATGGCTGGTAATCGGCGAATCCTTCGCGGAACCGCGCCTCGCCCTGAGGAAAGCTCACCACCAAGGTGGAAAGGAACTCCGGTTGCGCGGCGTTCATCAGGCGCGCCGAGTTGTCCGCATGCTGGGCGCTCAGCGCCCGCCCACCGAGGCCATTGAGCACCATCACCGAGCGGCTGATCCCCGCCTGGCCGAGCTTGTCTAGCGCGCTGAGGGTCGACTCGAAAGTCTCGCCCTTATTCACCCTCGCCAGCACCTCATCGTCGCCCGACTCGGCGCCCACATAGACCAGCTTGAGTCCGGCATCGGCCAGCTCCTTGAGTTCGTCCACCGACTTCTTGCGCAGGTTACGCGGCAGGCAGTAGCTGGAGACCCGCTGCACTGTTGGCATGTGCTCGCGGATGGCGTCGAGCACGGTCAGCAACCGGCGAGTGGGCAGCACCAGGGCATCGCCGTCGGCGAGAAACACCCGTTGCACGATCAGCTGTTCGCCACAGCGGCTGATTTCCTCCAGCACCTGAGCCTCGTCGCGGGCGCGGAATTTCTTCTGCGCCGGGGTGTACATCTCACAGAAGGTGCAGTGATTCCAAGAGCAGCCGTTGGTCAGCGGCAGGATCAGCGAATGGGCCTCGCTGGGCGGGCGGAACACCGGTTCGATGTAGCTGATGGGAAAGGCGTGAGCGGTCATGGTGGGGGTCTATTGGCCGGAGGCTGGATCGTTATGGTCGAGCGCCGCGCGCGAGGCAGGCGCGGGTCGGCGGCCTTCAGCCGCCGATGATCTTCATGATGGTGGCGCCGCCGGAAAAAGCCAGTGCCTGTTTATCGCCCAAGGCCTTGAGCAGCAGCCCCTGCAAGGCCGGTAGCGCCACATGCCGCGGCTTGTCCAGAAGATCGCCGACATAGTGCCGGTTGCTCGAGGACAGACAACCATGCAGCCAGCCGGTCGAGGACAGGCGCAGGCGCGAACAGGTACGGCAGAAGGGCACGCTTTCGTTGGCGATCACCCCGAAGAACCCCTGCCCCGCAATCTGGTAGCGCAGGGCCGTGGCATCAACCGGCGCATCCGCCTGGGCATATTCGTAATGGGCGCCGATCAGCGCCAGCAGCTCGGGCATGCCGACGAACTGCTGCGCAAAACTGCTGCCCGGCCGCGCCAGATGGCCCATGCGCATGAGCTCGATAAAGCGCAGTTCGAAGCCGTTGGCCAGGCAGTAATCGAGCAGCGGCAGCACCTGGTCGAGGTTCTGTCCACGCAGCGGCACCATATTCAATTTAATTTTCATCCCGGCGGCCCGGGCCTGCGCCAGGCCGTCCAGCACCGTGGCCAGATCACCGCCCCGGGCAATCCGGCGAAAGGACTCGGGGTCCAGGGTATCCAGGGAAACATTCAGGCGGCAGATGCCGGTCTCCAGCAGCAGCGGCAGTTTGCGCGCCAGGAGCTGACCATTGGTCGTCAGGCTGATATCGGCGAGCCCGAGCGTGCTGACACCGCGCAACAAGCCTTCCAGTTTGGGGCTGACCAGCGGCTCGCCACCGGTGATGCGCAAGCGCTCGATACCGGCGGCCTCGATCAGGTAGGCGACGCCACGCACCATGGCATCGGCCGACAGCTCGTCCTGCGCCGCGACCAGCCGCTTGCCATCGGGCACGCAGTAGGTGCAAGCATAGTTGCAGGCGGATGTCAGGCTGATGCGCAGGTTACGAAAGCGCCTGCCCTGGCGGTCGACGATCATGGAAGGCTCCGGTGGCATGTCGCCGAAGTATAAGCTTGACGCCGGGTCGAACCCAGGATGACACCGGTGTTATCGACCGGCTGAATACCCCAGGCAGCTCAACGGCCTGTTAGGCCGGCGGCAGCTCGCCGTCGCGCTTGCGCTTGTTGCCCATGCGCACGCCGATGTCCATCAGGAACTGGAAGAAGCCTTCCTGGTCTTCCAGCACATTGCTCCAGAACGGTGAGTGGTACAGCGCCACGGCGCCGTGCACCAGCGCCCAGGCCGCGCAGTAATGGAAGTAAGGCGGCACGTCTTCCAGTTTGCCTTCGGAGATGCGGCCCTTGATCAGCAGGGTCAGTCGCTCGAAATTGGAGGCACGAATCTTGTGCAGTTCGTCGACCAGTTCCGGCACCTGGTTGCCCTTGACCACCTTTTCTTCCAGTCGATCGAACAGCCGGTAGCGCTGCGGATCGCGCATGCGGAACTCGAAATAGGCACGCGACAGCGCTTCCTTGTCCCGGTCCACATCGGCCGAATGCAGCAAGGCGTTCAGATCCCGCTCATAGTCGAGCATCAGCCGCAGGTAAACCTCGGCCTTGGATTTGAAATGCTTGTAGATGGTGCCTTTGCCAATACCCACGGCGTCAGCGATCATTTCGACGGTCACGCTGTCTTCCCCCTGATCGAGGAAAAGTTTTAGCGCGGTGTCGAGAATCTCCTGCTCACGGCGGCGAAATTCACGGACCTTACGGGGTTCTTTCTGCATAAAGAGACTACGGGGTCAGAAATCGAAGGCGCGTATTATGCCTAATTAG
>JAZKHB010000010.1:43368-69913 GCA_040385585.1 Pseudomonadota bacterium
TCATCCGAATGAACGGCTTAAAAAACGAGTTCGAGCAGGCTCCGGGCCTGCGTTACCTGAACCATGCCGCCATTGCGCCCTGGCCGCGCCGCACGGCGCAGGCGGTCAGCGCCTTCGCCGAACAGAACGCGCGCCTCGGCGCCCGGGACTACCCGCACTGGCTGACGATGGAAAAACGTCTTCGCGAACGCCTGATGCGCCTGCTCAATGCCCCGTCCGTGGCGGACATCGCCTTGCTGAAGAATACCTCGGAGGCTTTATCCTTCGTGGCCTTCGGTCTGGACTGGAAGGCCGGCGACCAGGTGGTGATCAGCGACCAGGAGTTCCCCTCCAACCGCATCGTCTGGGAAGCCCTGGCTCCGCGGGGTGTGCAGGTGATCCAGGTGAGCCTGGCCGGCGAGCCTGAAGCGGCGTTGTTGGCCGCTTGCGGGCCACGCACCCGGCTGCTGGCGATCAGCGCGGTGCAATATGCAAGCGGCCTACGACTGGATCTCGAACGCCTGGGCCAGGGCTGCCGCCGGCGTGGCGTGTTGTTGTGCGTGGATGCCATTCAGCAGCTTGGCGCCCTGCCTTTCGATGTCCAGGCCTGCGACTGCGCCTTTGCCATGGCCGATGGACACAAATGGTTATTGGGGCCCGAAGGCCTGGCCGTATTCTATTGCCGCAGCGATCTGCGCGCGCAATTGCAGCTGCATGAATACGGCTGGCACATGCTCGAACATGCTGGCGATTATGACCGCACGGACTGGCAGCCCGCCCAGAGCGCTCGACGCTTTGAGTGCGGCAGCCCAAATATGCTCGGCGCCGTGGCCCTGGAGGCCAGCCTGTCATTGCTGGAAGAAGTGGGCATGCACGCGGTGGCCCACTCACTCGCCGAACGCATGGACTGGCTGCAGGCCGGTCTGGCGACGCTGCCCGGGGTGACGATGCTAAGCGCGTCAGAGCCTGAGCGAAGGGCGGGCATCCTCACCTTCCGCCTCGAAGGCTGGACGCAGCAAGCGTTGTTCCAGCGCCTCAGAAGCGAGCAGGTGATCTGCGCTCCTCGTGGGGGCGGTATTCGTTTGTCGCCGCATTTCTACACCGCGCCTCAGGTCATCGAGGAGACACTGGCGCTGCTGCACCAGCTGGGTACTGGCTGAGGACTCAGCAGCGCCAGGGGTATTCCAAATCCGTTTAAAAAGGCCAGGAGCCGGCCTGGACGATTGGCATTCTTGACCAATACTTCAGCGTACTGGTGCGCATCTCCCCAAGTGTGGCGCCAGCCAAGGTTCAGTGGATGCTGCGCCTTGTTTACAGTTAATAGCCTTAACCCGGATTCCACCCCCAGAGTCCGGGTTTTTTTTGGCTTCGATTTCAAGTGCCCAGCCTCGGGCCTAGCGGCTGCGGGCACAAGCCAGGGGAAACAGCCGGCGGAAGTTGGCGCTGGTCTGCTCGGCCAAGGTCTCGCTGTCGATACCCCGCAGCTGCGCCAGACACTGCGCCACCTCCACCACGTACTCCGGCAGGTTGGGCTTACCGCGATGGGGAATGGGCGCCAAGTAGGGGGAGTCGGTTTCCACCAGCAGGCGATCGACCGGCACCTGGCGCGCCACCTCGCGCAGCGCCTCGGCATTGCGAAAGGTGACGATACCCGACAGCGAAATGTAGAAACCCAGGTCCAGGGCCGCCTTGGCCATCGCCCAGTCTTCGGTAAAGCAATGCAGCACGCCAGCCTGGGGCAACGCCGCCTCGCGCAACAGGCTCAGGGTATCGGCACGCGCCTCGCGGGTATGCACGATCACCGGCTTGCCGGTGATCTGCGCCGCGTTCAGGTGCAGGCGAAAGGCCTCGCGCTGGGATTCGGCCGCCTCGGGTTCGTAGTGATAATCCAGCCCGGTTTCACCGATGGCCACCACCTGCGGGTGATCCAGCTCGGCGAGCAGCCAGTCCAGCGCTGGCGCCGCGCCCGGCTGCAGATCCAGCGGGTGCACGCCGACCGAACAGTCCACATCGACATGCCGCTCGGCCAGCGCCTTGACGGTCGCGGCATTCTCGGCGCTGACGCCGATGCACAGGAAATGCCCGACCCCCCGTGCCCGCGCCGCATCCAACGCGGCATCCAGGGAGCCGCCGTAAGCGGCGAGGTCCAGGCGGTCGAGGTGGCAGTGGGAGTCGATCAGCATGGCAGGCGAAGCTACATGGTGTGGGTGGGTCGATCGGATTTCAGCGCGCCGGCCAGGTAGGTTTCGATCTTGTTGCGGGCATTGTTGTCGCCGTCGTTGAACTGCACGCCAACCCCTGCCGCACGGTTGCCCTGAGCGCCCTTGGGGGTGATCCAGACCACCTTGCCGGCGACCGGCAGCTTCTCCGGCTCGTCCATCAGGTTGAGCAACATAAAGACTTCGTCGCCGAGCTTGTAGCTCTTGTTGGTCGGGATAAATAAGCCGCCATTTCGGATAAAGGGCATATAGGCGGCATACAGCACGGACTTGTCCTTGATGGTCAGGGACAGGATGCCGTTACGCGGGCCAATATTGGGGGGCAGACTCATGGGGGTATTCCTAGCTGATCCGAGGGCCGATTCTAGCCCGGCCCGGGTAGGCTTGCCCACTGCACCAGCAGGGCTTCGAGAAGCAAGACACGGTTGAGGTTGGCTTTGCCCAAGACTTTCTGACGCTGGGCGAGCAACCAGGCCTGCAGCGCCAGGACTCTGGCTTGTGCAGCTTTATCGGCCAGGTACTGCAAAACCTTGTGCATATCGCTCAGACCCAGGCCGTCCGGGTCGCGGGTCAACTGGTAGCGCAGCAGCAGGTGCGACCAGTCGCAGAACCAGTCGAAGAGCAGCAACAGCGGCACATTATTCCAAGCCTCGGCCATCTGGCTGGGGGCCGCTTGCTGTTTGAGCAATTTTTTCACCCCCTCCACCACCAGGGCACGCTGCTCGCGCACACCCTGGCCCTGCAGCCTGACGGCAGCCAGGGGCGAGCCGGCAGCCAGAGTCAACAGTTCATGCAAGGTTTCGGGGTCAGTACCGGGCAGTGCCTGGGCCAGCCAGGCCAGACTGTCGGCCTCGCTCGGCAAAGGGCAGGCCTGCTGCACGCAACGACTCTTGACCGTGGGCAACAGGCGACTGGGCTGGTGACTGACCAGCAGCAGCACCGCGTCCCCGGACGGCTCTTCCAGGCTCTTGAGCAGGGCATTGGCGGCATTCAGGTTCATCGCTTCGGCGGGTTCGACCAGCACCACCTTGCGCCCGCCCAGTTGAGCGGTCTGCACCACGAAACCCACCAGTTCGCGCACCTGGTCAACCTTGATGGCCTTGTCCTGCTCTTCAGGCTCCAGCACGAAATAGTCCGGATGGGTACCGGCCGCCAGCAGATGACAGGCCTTGCACTGACCACAGGCTTCGAGATCGAGCGGGCTGCGGCACAGCAGACTGCCAACCAGCCGCTCGGCCAGGGCGCGCTTGCCAATCCCGGAGGGACCGTGCAGCAGATAGGCATGGGCATGCTGGGCACGTCCGGCCAATTGCTGCCAGAGCGCCGACTGCCAGGGGTAGGCCTCAGCCACGCGCACGCTCCAGCAGTTCCGGCAGCAAGGCGTCCAGCGCCTGTTGCACCTGCTCCAGGGACTGCGCCGCATCGACGATACGGTAGCGCTCCGACGCCGCGGCGGCGCGCTCCAAGTAGGTGCGCCGTACCGCCTCGAAAAAGTCCAGGCCTTCGCGCTCGAAGCGATCCAGCCGGCCGCGGGCCGCCGCACGGGCCAGCCCCACTTCGACCGGCAGGTCGAACACCAGGCACAAATCGGGACGCAAGGTGCCCTGGACAAAGACTTCCAGCTGCGCAATACGCGCCTGGCTCAAGCCACGACCACCGCCCTGATAGGCATAGGTGGCATCGGTGAAACGGTCGCACAACACCACTGCGCCACGCGCCAGGGCCGGGCGGATCACCTCGGCCAGGTGCTGGGCCCGGGCGGCGAACACCAGCAGCAGCTCGGTGTCTGCGGCCATGGGTTCGTCACTGGGACTCAGCAGCAGTTCGCGGATGCGCTCGGCCAATGGCGTGCCACCCGGCTCGCGGCTGAGCAGCACATCGAGACCCTGCTCGCGCAGGCGCGCGGCCAGGTAGTCGCGATTGGTGCTTTTGCCGGCGCCTTCGGGACCTTCGAGGGTGATAAACAAGCCGCTCACAGACGATCCTTATTCATTGACGGCCTGCGGTGTGAGCGGGCCTGGGCTGGAACGGTAATCGGGACGACGCTTGAGCTGGTATTCGCGCACCGCCCGGTTGTGTGCCTCCAGGTCATCGGAAAACACATGGCTGCCATCGCCGCGCGCGACGAAGTACAGGCTCTTGCCCGCCACCGGGTGCAAGGCCGCATGCAGCGCCTCGCGTCCGACCAGGGCAATGGGTGTGGGCGGCATGCCATCGATGGTGTAGGTGTTGTAAGGCGTCGGTTCGAGCAAGTGGGGACGGGTCAGCTTGCCGCTATAACGCTCGCCCAGGCCGAAGATTACCGTAGGGTCGGTCTGCAGGCGCATGCCGATGCGCAGGCGGCGCACGAATACCCCGGCGATCTGGCCCCGTTCCTCGGGCACCCCGGTTTCCTTCTCCACGATCGAAGCCATGATCAGCGCCTGATAAGGCTCGCGATAGGGCAGGTCCTCGGCACGCGCCTGCCATTCCTCGGCCAGCACCGCTTCCAGCCGCTCATGGGCCTGCTTGAGCAACTGCAGGTCGCTTGTGCCGCGTACATAGCGGTAGGTATCGGGAAAGAAGCGCCCTTCTGGATGTACATCCGGCAGGCCCAGACGCGCCATCAACTCGGCATCCTTGAGTCCGCCCGACTGTTGCTCCAGCTTGTCCTGGCGCGCCAATGCCTCGCGCACTTGACGAAAGCTCCAGCCCTCGACCAGGGTCAGGCTGTACTGCACCACCTCGCCGCGTTGCCACAGACCCAGCAGTTCACGGGCGTTCAGACCCGGGGTCAGGCGGTATTCACCACTGTGCAGGGACTCGCCCGCCAGGTTGAAGCGCCAATACAGGCGCAACCAGAACGCGCCTTGCAACACCCCTTCAGCGTCCAGACGGTTGAGCAACAGACCCGGCGTCGCACCGGCCGGCACATCCAGCAGGCGCTCCTCGGCCAGGACCAGGGGCTGTTCGAGGGCCTGGTGCTGCTGCCAGCCGGCACAAGCCAGCAGCAGACCCAGCAACAGCAGACCGCCTTCGAACATCAACACGAGGGTGCGTATCACGGATCAGCTATCCAATAAGTCGCGGGCAATGCGCTGCAGTTTACGGGTCAGGGGACCGACCGGCCAGCCATGGACGTGCAATGCTCGCACCGGCCAGATACCGTATTGACTGTTGCAGACAAAGACCTCGTCCGCCTCGAGCAATTCGCTGTAGGCCAGATCGCGCACCGCCAGCGGTATGCCCTCGCGTTCGGCCTGGGTCAGCAGCTCGGCGCGCATCACCCCGGCCACGCCGCAGCGCGACAGTTCGGCAGTCAGTAGCTGACCGTTCTTGACCAGGAACAGGTTGCTGTAGACGCCCTCGATCACCCGTCCACGGGTGTCGCACATTAGCCCTTCGGCATGCTCGCCATCCTGCCACTCGGCCCGGGCCAGCACCTGCTCAAGACGATTCAAATGCTTGAGCCCGGCCAACAAGGGCTGCTCGGCCAGACGGGTCACGCAGGGAAACAGGCGCACGCCCTGCTCGGCATGGCTGAGCGGATAAGTCGCCGCGGGAGCGCCCTGCAGGATCCGCCGCGGTTGTGCCGGATTCGGCGGCGCATAGCCACGCGGACCGTCACCGCGGGTCAGGATCAGCTTGACCACACCCTCATCCAGCTCGCGGGCAAACGCCAGCATCTCACGGCGCAGCAGCGCTTCGTCGAAGGGGATGCCCAGGCGCTTACAGCCTCCGGCCAGACGCGCCAGATGCCGCGTCAGCAGACGCGGCCGCCCCTGGCGGATACCGAGGGTTTCGAACAGCCCGTCACCGTAGGCCAGGCCGCGGTCGCGCACCGACAGCGACTCGGCGGACTGACCGTCGACCCAGGAGAGCATCAGTCAGCGAACCGGCGGAACACCAGCGAGCCGTTGGTGCCGCCGAAGCCGAAGGAGTTGGACAGCACGGTGTCGATGGCCATGGCCCGCGCCTGGTGGGGCACGAAGTCCAGGTCGCAGCCTTTGTCCGGCTCGTCCAGGTTGATGGTCGGCGGCGCCACCTGGTCACGGATCGCCAGGATGCTGAAGATCGCCTCCACCGCACCGGCCGCACCGAGCAAATGACCGGTCATGGACTTGGTCGAACTGACCGCCAGTTGCCGGGCCTGCTCACCGAACACCGACTTGATGGCTGCCGCTTCCGCCAGATCACCGGCCGTGGTCGAAGTGCCGTGGGCATTGATGTACTGCACCTGATCGAGGTTCAGGCTGGCATCGCGCAAGGCATTGCGGATGCAACGCGCCGCGCCGGCACCGTCTTCGGGTGGCGAGGTCATGTGGTAGGCATCGCCGCTCATGCCAAAGCCTATCAGCTCAGCATGAATGGTCGCCCCGCGTGCGCGGGCATGCTCCAGCTCTTCGAGCACCAGGGCACCGGCGCCATCGGAGAGCACGAAGCCGTCACGATCCTTGTCCCAGGGACGGCTGGCGCGGGTCGGATCCTCGTTGCGGGTCGACAAGGCACGCGCCGCGCCGAAGCCCCCCAGGCCCAGGCCGCAGGCCGCCATCTCGGAGCCGCCAGCGACCATCACATCGGCCTCGCCGTAGACGATATTGCGCGCGGCCATGCCGATGCAATGCGTACCCGTGGTGCACGCCGTGGCGATGGCGTAATTCGGACCCTGGATGCCCAGGTGGATGGACAGGAAACCCGACACCATATTGATGATGGAGCCAGGCACGAAGAACGGCGAAATGCGTCGGGGTCCCTGCTCGATCAAGGATCGGCAGTTGTTCTCGATATTGGTCAGGCCACCGATGCCCGAGCCCATGGCCACGCCGATGCGCTCGCGGTTGGCATCGGTGACTTCCAGCCCGGCATCACGCACCGCTTGAAAGCTTGCAGCCAGGCCGTACTGGATAAACAGGTCGAGCTTGCGGGCCTCCTTGGCGGTCAAGTATTCCTCGACATTGAAGCCCTTGACCGAACCGCCGAAACGGGTGGAATAGGCCGACAGGTCGATGTGTTCGATCAGGTCGATACCGCTACGACCGGCCAGAATGCCTTGCCAGCTGCTCGAAACATCGGTACCCAGGGGCGATAGCATGCCCATACCGGTGACCACGACGCGTCTTCGCGACACAGCACTCTCCTTTCTTCAATTAGCGGAATGCCGCTTAAAGAAAAACCGCACGCCTGTTAGGGCAGTGCGGTTTTTCCGGATCGGGAATAAACGATCGAGGTTACTGCGCGTGCGCCGTAACGTAATCGATAGCTTCCTGAACGGTGGTGATTTTTTCGGCTTGCTCGTCCGGGATTTCGGTCTCGAATTCCTCTTCTAGAGCCATCACCAGTTCAACGGTGTCAAGCGAATCGGCACCCAGGTCTTCGACGAAGGAAGCGCTGTTGGTCACTTCCTCTTCCTTGACGCCCAGTTGCTCGGCAACGATTTTCTTGACGCGTTCTTCGATGGTGCTCATACCTTGTTTTCACTCCTAATGAACAAATCCAGGCAGCTGGTCTGTAAGTGTATAGAAAGGGTTTTGCGCATTTCAAGCTTGATGCCCAAGACCTATGCGGTCATCTCAACGCGCTGTCCATAAACCAATTGCAGCTTTATAACGGATTTTAGACAGCTCGTATGACAATTCTGCGTAGCACCTCGTCACATTCAGCTCATATACATCCCGCCGTTCACCGGAATAGTAGCCCCGGTAACGTAAGCCGCGCCATCGGAAGCGAGAAAAGAAACCACCTTGGCGATTTCTTCGGCCTGCCCCAAACGGCCCAGCGGAATCTGCGTCAACATCGCTTCACGCTGTGCATCGGCCAATTCGCGGGTCATATCGGTATCGATAAAACCGGGCGCCACGGTGTTGACCGTAATCGCTCGCGAGCCCACTTCACGGGCCAGGGCACGACTGAAACCTTCCAGACCCGCCTTGGCCGCCGCGTAATTCACCTGCCCGGCATTACCCATGGCCCCTACCACCGAACCGATACTGATGATCCGGCCCCAGCGCGCCTTGGTCATGCCACGCAGCACCGCCTTAGACAGCCTGAACAGGCTGTTGAGGTTGGTGTTGATCACATCATGCCACTCATCGCCCTTCATCCGCAGCATCAGGTTGTCACGGGTGATGCCGGCGTTGTTGACCAGGATCAGTGGTTGACCCAGATGCTCCTGAATATGTTCCAGGGTGCTGGCAACCGATTCGTCACTGCTCACATCCAGAACCAGGCCGGCACCCTCGAGGCCATGCTCTTTCAAAATCTCGGCAATGCGCTCGGCACCGGAGGCCGTAGTCGCGGTGCCGATCACGATGGCGCCCTGACGCCCCAGTTCAAGCGCAATGGCCTGGCCGATACCACGGCTGGCGCCGGTGACCAGTGCAACCTTACCTTGCAGGCTCATGCAGGTTTCTCCTTAACGTGAGGCCAGCGCCGCGCGGGTGGCGGCGAACGCATCTGGCGTATCCAGATTGAAAACACTCATACCTTTTACACAGCGCTTGTTCAGTCCCGACAGCACCTTACCTGGGCCGCACTCGACCAGACCGGTCACGCCCATTGCCGACAGTCCGACTATCGACTCAACCCAGCGTACGGGGTTGTACAGCTGCGCCAGCAGGTCGCGCTTGAGACTGTCGAGGTCGCTCACCACCGCCGCGCTGACGTTCTGCACCAAGGCAATAGCGGGCATCTGCCAGTCGATGACGGCCAACGCTTCGGCGAACTGCTCGGCGGCCGGGCGCATCAGCGCGCAATGAGAGGGCACGCTGACGGGCAGCGGCATGGCGCGCTTGGCGCCCAGGGCCTTGCAGGCCTCGATGGCCCGCTCCACCGCAGCGGCCGCACCTGCGATCACCACTTGCCCCGGCGCATTGAAATTCACCGCGCTCACTACCTCGCCTTGTGCCGCTTCGGCACAAGCAGCCAGTACCTGGGCATCCTCCAGACCGAGAATGGCCGCCATGCCGCCCTGCCCGGCCGGTACGGCCTGCTGCATCAATTGGCCGCGGCGCTCCACCAGCTTGACCGCCGCCGAAAGCGACAGGCTACTCGCTGCCACCAGCGCCGAGTACTCGCCGAGGCTGTGCCCGGTCACGAAGGCAGGGGGTTCGCCGCCCTCGGCCAACCACAGACGCCACAAGGCGATGGAGGCGGCGAGAATGGCCGGTTGGGTTTTATCGGTTTGATTGAGCGAGGCCTCGGGCCCTTGCTGGGTCAGGGCCCAGAGATCATAGCCGAGGGCCTCGGAGGCCTCGCCGAAGGTCTCCAGCAGTGACGGTTGCGCCGCGTGTTCGGCGAGCATGCCAAGGGCTTGCGAGCCTTGACCGGGGAAGACGAATGCGAGGGCTGCAGACATAGACAAGATCCCTAGGGTCCATAGTGGGAGCGGTGACGCCGGCAAGACCAGCGCACGAAACTGACAGTTGGATGGCAAGCCGTTCGACGCGGTCACATCCTGGTCACGCCCGGTGCTAACGCGGGGACGGCATATTAACCCAACACCTGCGCCAGCCGACCCTCCAGGCGCCGCGGTAAATCTTGCTGGATTTCGGCCATGGCACAGCGGATGGCGCTCTGAAAACCCTCGCAGCCGGCGGCACCATGGCTTTTCACCACGATGCCCTGCACACCCAGCAGACTGGCCCCGTTGAGCCGCGCCGGCGCCAGATCGGCCTGCAGGCGACGCAGCAACGGCAAAGCCAATAGCCCCACCAGGCGCGAATGCCAGGTCTGCCGAAACAGGGCCTCGAGCCGCCCACCCAGCATCAGGGCCAGACCTTCACTGGATTTGAGCAGGACATTGCCGACGAAACCATCGCAGACCACCACATCGGCCTCGCCACGGTATAGCCCGTCTCCCTCGACAAAGCCGATAAAATTCAGTCCCGCGTCCTGCAGCAACAGCGCTGCCGCCTTGACCTGCTGATTACCCTTGATCGCTTCGGTGCCTACGTTCAGCAGCGCCACGCGCGGGCTGAGCACGCCCAGCGCCTCGGCTGCCACCGAGCCCATCATCGCGAACTGATACAGCTGCTCGGCCGTGCAATCGACATTGGCGCCCAGGTCGAGCAACTGGCAGCGTCCCTGCGCGGTCGGGACAGCCGTGACCATGGCTGGGCGGTCGATCCCCGGCAGAGTCTTGAGCAGATGACGCGACAGCGCCATCAGCGCACCGGTATTACCGGCGCTGACACAGGCCTGAACCTCGCCGCGACGCAGCAGCTCCAGCGCCACCCGCATGGACGAATCGGGCTGCCCACGCAGCGCTTGGCCCGGCGCCTGATCCATGGTGATCACTTCGGTCGCCGGCACGATGCGCAGGCGTGCACGATCCACACCGGATTGGCGGGCAAGCAGCTCATGGAGAACAGTGGGTTGGCCGACAAGGACCAGGTGCAGCGAGGGGTATTCAGTCAGGCAGGCGAAGCAGGCCTGAACAATGGAATGGGGACCGAAGTCCCCACCCATTGCATCGATCGCGATGATCGGAGCGGACAAGATTTACTCGTCGGCGCCCTTGTCGATCACCTTGCGACCGCGGTACACGCCTTCCGGAGACACGTGATGGCGCAGGTGAACTTCACCGGTGCTTTTCTCGACGGAGAGGGTGCTGGCCTCGAGGGCGTCGTGGGAACGACGCATATCGCGGCAAGAGCGGGATTTTTTGTTCTGCTGAACAGCCATAATTAATTAACTCCTAAACGTTTGGGTCACGCTTTAACTGCGCCAATACACTGAACGGGTTGGACCTTGGTACCTCGTCCTCGCTCGGCTCGGGCTCATCGAGCCCGCCCGGCTGCTGGCAATCTTTAGGATCATGAGCGGGAACGATGGGCAAGGCGAGCAACAGCTCCTCCTCGACCAGCGCTAACAGATCCAGAGGATCCTCACCCAACTCCAGCACGTCATAACCTTGCGGTACGGACTGGGTATTCGCGCCTTCCTTCACCACCGCATAACTGCATTCGCTGTGGATCGGTAGAGCGACCAGTTCCAGACAACGCTGGCAAACCATCTTGACCTCGACGTCGATCGAGCTGTGGATCACCACAGCCTTACGCTCGTCGCGCTCGAAAATAAATTTCGCACGGACCTCACCGACATTATCGGCAAGCGTATCGCAGAGTCGCAGCAGGTCGGCCAGTGGCAGCTCACCCTCGAGGGTGGCACCACGATCAGCCAGTTTGCGCGGATCGACGTGAGGAGGAATCGGCCCATTCAACATGGCGCAGCATTCTAGGGAGGCACCCCTCGCCTGTCAAAGGAAACTTCAAGCCTGCCCGTCACTTGGCGCTAGAATTGGCCGCCTATCCAGATCAGGACCCGAGGAACCCCTATGCCGCCCCTGGTGCTCGCCTCCAGCTCGCCATACCGCCGGGAATTGCTCGCCCGCCTGCGCCTGCCCTTTGACTGGGAGGCGCCGGCCATCGACGAGTCGGCCCGACCCGGGGAAAGCCCCCAGGCCCTGGTCGAACGCCTGGCCGAGCAGAAGGCTCGCGCCCTGGCCGACCGCTACCCCAATCACCTGATCATCGGTTCCGACCAGGTGGCGGTGCTCGACAACCAGATCATCGGCAAGCCCCACGACCTGGCACGCGCCCACGCCCAGCTGACGACCGCCAGCGGTCGCAGCCTGACCTTCCTGACCGGCCTGGCGCTGCTCGACAGCGCCAGCGGCCGCTGCCAGGTCGACTGCATCGCTTTTACCGTGCATTTCCGTCAGCTGGACGCCCACCGCATCACCCGCTACCTGCTGGCAGAGCAGCCCTTCGACTGCGCCGGCAGCTTCAAGGCCGAAGGCCTGGGCGTCAGCCTGTTTCGCGCCACCGAAGGCACGGACGCCACCAGCCTGATCGGCCTACCGTTGATTCGCCTGGTGGATATGCTGTTGGCAGAAGGCGCGGATATCCCCTAACGCCTGAATCAAGCCGACCCGCGAAGCGGGTTCGGCTTGAGTGTATTGCCAGGGCCTGTTGACATTAATATCGCGAGTCGCGTTGCCGCGAAGAAGGGTTCCAGGCAAGGCGCGGAACGCCGGCAAGGGTCATTCCCTTGCCCAGTTTCGCAACGCCGAATGGGGCGCTTATTCGCGCAACCCGCAGGGCCGGATCTGTTTTGATGCGTTAAAAAATGACTCGTCGCTCGTTCTGAAGCATCCGACGTCGCGTCTCATGCCGGGCCTGGTTTCAAAACCGGTTTCGGCGCGGCCGTGCGGGCAGTGCCAACAGGCCCTAGGCCGGGGTGGCCAACTTGAGGCCAATGATGCCGGCAAGGATGAGCAGGAGACTGAGCAGCCGCCCCGCGGTCGCTGGCTCACCCAGCAAGACAATCCCAAGAATCGCTGTACCGATAGCGCCCACGCCAACCCATATGGCATACGCGGTGCCCACCGGTAGCGATTTCATGGCAATGCCCAATAGACCCAGGCTAACCACCATCGCGAGTACCGTACCGACAGTCGGCCAAAGGCGTGTAAAGCCCTCGGTGTACTTGAGCCCTATGGCCCAGCCAATCTCGAAGATTCCAGCAAGGATAAGAATCATCCAGTTCATAGCCCATACCTCATCGCTGTAAGGGTCGTCCCGGATATCGATGGCGAAATGAGGTCGTCCTCGTTTCGGTAGAAGCCTAACAGGTCGCTCCACCTGCGTTGCCACTTTTAAAGAGAAGACCGGAGGCGCCTAGTCTCGCCTGGACCGCCTCGCACAGGCTCTGCCGCATCATGGAAAGCCAAAACCCGACCGAAGTCGGGTTTTCTTAGGCCTGCCTTGATCAGCGCAGAGCCGGCCCCTGGAAGCCCATCCAGATCGCCAGGTTTTCCGCGACACTGGCACCCAGACGCTTGGCGAAGCGATCGAACGGCGTCTCCTGCACGGTGAAATCCACCAGCTCCTTTTCCCCTATCACCTCGCGGGCCACGTAACTGGTATTGCCCAAGCCATCGATCAGTCCCAGCGGCAACGCCTGCTCACCGGACCAGATCAGACCGGAGAATAATTCGGGGTGCTCGGCAACCTTGAGACGCTCGCCGCGTCCGCGCTTGACGCTGTCGATAAACTGGCGATGGGTAGTTTCCAGTACGCTCTGCCAGAAGCGCGTCTCCTCCTCCTTCTGAGGCTGGAAGGGATCGAGGAACGCCTTGTGCTCGCCAGAGGTATAGACCCGACGATCGACCCCAAGCTTTTCCATCACCCCGACAAAACCGAAGGTAGCGGCCGTCACCCCGATGGAGCCGACCAGGCTGGACTTGTCGGCGTAGATCATGTCGGCGGCGCTGGCGATGTAGTAAGCACCCGACGCCCCCAGATCGGTGATCACCGCGTAGACCTTGATGTCCTTGTGTTCGCCGCGCAGGCGGACGATCTCGTCGTAGACGTAACCGGACTGCACCGGACTGCCGCCAGGGCTGTTGATGCGCAGGATTATACCCTTGGTATTGGGATCTTCGAAGGCCTTGCGCAGGCTGCCGACCAGATGGTCGGCACTCGCCGACTCCTGATCGGCGATCATGCCTCGCACCTCGATCAGCGCCGTGTGGCTGCCACTGGTGGCGGCGCGCCCCTTAAAATCGAGCAGCGGCGAAAACAGGGCAATGGCGCCAAACAGGTAGATAAAAGTCAGCAGCTTGAAGAAAATACCCCAGCGCCGCGCCCGGCGCTGCTCCTGCACACCGGCCAGCAGGGTTTTTTCCAGCAACTGCCAGCTCTTGCCATCGCCATTGCCGGCGGCCGATGCCTTCCATTCATCCGACATAGTTACCCACCTCAAGAATTGATTGCCCATCCGCACGCCGGGCCAGCCAGGCGCGCAATTCGTTAAATGCTTCGATGGCCAGCAACGGCCCGTGTTCACGCAACACGCTTAAAGGCTGCGCGCCATAACCGACCGCCACCGAGGCGATGCCGGCACGCTCGGCCATCTGCAGGTCGAAGGTCGAATCTCCGATCATCAACGCCCGCTCCGGCGCCACTGCGCAATGGGCCAGTATTTCATGGAGCATCAGCGGGTCGGGCTTGCTCGCGGTTTCATCAGCGCAGCGAGTGATATCGAAATAATTCGACCAACCCTGCCCTTCCAGCACCCGCGCCAGGCCGTGGCGACTTTTGCCGGTGGCCACCGCCAGCTGATAGCCCTGGGCGCGAAAGGCCTCGAGCGAATCCGCCACGCCCGGGAACAGCGCCGACGGCTCACGCTCGAAAGCCAGGTACTGCTCGCTGTACAGGCGGCGAAAGCGCTCGACCGCAGCAGGGCTGCGCAACTCCGGATGTAGCAACTGAATGGCCTCGGGCAGGCCCAGGCCGATAATGCCTTTGATCGCCTCGTCGCTGCACGGCAGCAGATCGCAAGCCGTTGCCGCCAGGCGCATGGAGTCGACGATGCGCGCGATGGAGTCGACCAGGGTGCCGTCCCAGTCGAAGATCAACAATTCGTAGTCAGGCACTCAGGCGCTCCAGGGTCTTGCGCCACACCTCGTCCACCGGCGCCTCCAGCTTCAGCTCTCCGCCGTCCGGCAATGGCACGGTCAACATATAGGCGTGCAGGAACAGGCGTTTTCCGCCCAGCTCGCGGATTTCACGACTGAAGTCGTCATCGCCGTACTTGGAGTCGCCGGCGATACAATGCCCGGCATGCTTGGCATGCACCCGTATCTGATGGGTGCGCCCGGTGACCGGTTTGGCCTCCACCAGGGTGGCGAATTCGCCGAAGCGGCGCAGCACCTTGAACAGGGTCAAGGCCTCCTTGCCCTCCTCGTCGACCTCGACCATGCGCTCACCGGAACGCAGGTTGCTTTTCTGCAGCGGCGCGCGCACCTGCTTCTTGGCGGTGGCCCAGTGACCGCGCACCAGGGCCATGTAGCGCTTATCGATGCCGTCGCTGCGCAGGGCCTCGTGCAGATGGCGCAGCATGCTGCGCTTCTTGGCGATCATCAGCAGGCCCGAGGTGTCGCGGTCCAACCGGTGCACCAGCTCCAAGTCCTTGGCATCGGGCCGCAGCTGACGAAACGCTTCGATCACGCCGTAGTTCAAGCCGCTACCGCCATGCACGGCGATGCCGGCCGGCTTGTTGAGCACGATCAGCGCTTTGTCCTCGAAGACGATGGCCGCCTCCAGACGCTGCAACAGCCCCTGCGCCAGCGGCACGGGCTCGTCACGCTCGGCCAGACGCAGTGGCGGTACGCGCACGATATCGCCGGCCTGCAGCTTGTACTCGGGCTTGATCCGACCTTTATTGACCCGCACCTCGCCCTTGCGCAGGATGCGATAGACCAGTGTTCTGGGCACCCCCTTGAGGCGTGCCAGGAGGTAGTTATCGATACGTTGGCCGGCTAGTTCCGGTTCAACCTCGAGCAGCTGAACGCCGGAGGTCGGAGAGGCAGGTTCTGTCATCCGCGAATCATAACAATTTTTTATTGAATTGAAGCACTTAATGATTACTGCTATAGTCCGGACCGCCGTCAAAAGCGGCACGCGAGTGGATGTTCGGCAAAAATGCCATCCCAACTGCGGGTAAATCATTCAGGACGTAAGGTCGTCCGACGGGACTTTCGCCGCGCTAAGGCCGCGAATAACTCGGAAATAAAGCCTTGAGCCATGATGCGCGATCGACCCCTGTCGGGTGATCGCGGTAATGCCAACCCGCTGCGGATTCTGCGAGCGGCACCCGATTTTCAGCGATACGTGTAGGGTGGAGATGCACAACCGTCGGACTGCGTAGCACTTCAAAGACGCTTCATCTCGTCCGCTACCGATGGCTGATTCCTCCTCCTGACTGAATGCTGCTGTCACCACAGCAAGCAGGAGACGTCCGTCACGACCCGGCCTTATTGGTCGACCGTCGCTCGACATGGAACGATTTACGACCGTTTCCGACGCACACCTGACACCGACCCTGAGAGTCGTGTGTGCCGATCGCCGCTTCCGGCAGCCCCGGAAACCGACGGTACTACATGAAAAGAATGCTAATTAACGCAACTCAACCTGAAGAGTTGCGTGTCGCCCTAGTCGATGGTCAGCGCCTGTATGACCTTGACATCGAATCGGGTGCCCGCGAACAGAAAAAGGCCAATATCTATAAAGGCCGTATCACCCGTGTCGAACCCAGCCTCGAGGCCGCCTTCGTCGACTTCGGCTCCGATCGCCACGGTTTTCTGCCGCTCAAGGAAATCTCCCGCGAGTACTTCAGCAAGGCCGCTGAAGGCCGCGTCAATATCAAGGACGTGCTCAAGGAAGGCCAGGAAGTCATCGTTCAGGTCGAGAAAGAAGAGCGTGGCAACAAGGGCGCGGCCCTGACCACCTTTATCAGCCTGGCTGGCCGTTACCTGGTGCTGATGCCGAACAATCCGCGTGCCGGCGGCATCTCCCGGCGCATCGAAGGCGAAGAACGCAACGAGCTGCGCGAGGCCCTCAACGGCCTGATCGCCCCGAGCGACATGGGCCTGATCGTGCGTACCGCCGGCCTGGGCCGCAGCAGCGAAGAAATGCAGTGGGACCTCGACTACCTGCTGCAGCTGTGGACCGCGATCAAAGAAGCCTCGCTGGACCGCGCAGCGCCTTTCCTGATCTACCAGGAAAGCAACGTGATCATCCGCGCCATCCGCGACTACCTGCGCCAGGACATCGGCGAAGTGCTGGTCGACAGCGTTGAAGCGCAGCAGGAGGCCCTGAGCTTCATCAATCAGGTGATGCCGCAGTACGCCAGCAAGATCAAGCTGTACGAAGACAGCGTGCCGCTGTTCAACCGCTTCCAGATCGAAAGCCAGATCGAAACCGCCTTCCAACGCGAAGTGAAACTGCCCTCCGGCGGCTCCATCGTGATCGACCCGACCGAAGCCCTGGTGTCCATCGACATCAACTCGGCGCGTGCGACCAAAGGCAGCGATATCGAAGAGACCGCGCTGCAGACCAACCTGGAAGCAGCCGAAGAAATCGCCCGCCAGTTGCGCCTGCGCGATATCGGCGGCCTGATCGTGATCGATTTCATCGACATGACCCCGGCCAAGAACCAGCGCGCCGTGGAAGAGAAAGTTCGCGAAAGCCTGGAAGCCGACCGTGCCCGCGTCCAGGTTGGGCGCATCTCGCGCTTTGGCCTGCTGGAGATGTCCCGTCAGCGCCTGCGCCCCTCGCTGGCCGAAGGCAGCGGCATCGTCTGCCCGCGCTGCAACGGCCAGGGCATCATCCGCGACGTGGAATCCCTGTCCCTGGCAATTCTGCGCCTGATCGAAGAAGAGGCCCTGAAGGACCGCACCGCCGAAGTGCGTGCCCAGGTGCCGATCCCGGTCGCCGCCTTCCTGCTGAATGAGAAGCGCAACTCGATCACCAAGATCGAACTGCGCAGCCGCGCACGCATCGTGATTCTGCCCAACGATCACCTGGAAACGCCGCACTTCGAAGTGCAGCGTATCCGTGACGACAGCCCGGAAGCGCAGTCGACCCAGTCCAGCTATGAGATGGCTGCCGCCGAAGTGGAAGAAGCCGCGCCGGCTGCAGCCACCCGCACCCTGGTACGCCAGGAAGCCGCCCTCAAGGCCGTACCCCAGCGCACCGCGCCGGTGCCGACCGAGCCGACACCGGCCCCTGTCGCAGTCCAGCCGCCAGCCGCCGAACCCAGCCTGTTCAAGGGGCTGGTCAAGTCGCTGGTCAGCTTGTTCGCCGGCAAGGAAGAACCCGCGCCGATTGCCGCCCAGGTTAAACCCGCCAGCGAACGCACCCCGCGCAACGACGAGCGTCGTGGCGGTCGCCAGCAGAACCGTAGCCGCGGTGGCCGCAGCAGCGAAGAGCGCAAGCCCCGCGAGGAACGTGCGCCCCGTGAAGAGCGTGCTCCGCGCGAGGAGCGCGCACCCCGAGAGGAGCGCGCCGTGCGCGAGCCGCGCGAAGAGCGTGCTCCTCGCGAAGAGCGCCAGCCCCGTGCCCCGCGCGAAGAGCGTCAGCCGCGCGAAGCCGTGGAAGTGCGCGAACCCCAGGAAGTGCGTCAGTCCCGCCCGCCGCGCGAGCCGCGCGAAGAGCGCAAGCCGCGCGAAGAGCGCCCGACCCGCGAGCTGCGCGCCCCGCTGGATGCACCCGAGCAGACCGGCTTGACCGAGGAATCGGCGGTCAACGCCGAAGCCGTCGCCCCCAAGGCCCGGGAAGAACGTCAACCCCGCGCGCCCCGCGAGGAACGTCAGCCCCGCGCACCGCGTGAAGAGCGTCAACCACGTCCGGCCGTCGAACAGGCCGCTGGCGAAGAAGACGACGAAGCGCTGCCGAACGAAGCTCAGCAGGACGAGGAGCAGGACGACAGCGAAGGCGGTGATCGCCCACGCCGCCGTTCGCGCGGCCAGCGTCGGCGCAGCAACCGCCGCGAGCGTCAGCGTGATGCCGACGGCAATGTGATCGAGGCCGAGGAAGGCAGCGAAGCACAGGCCGAAGAACAAAACGAGGCACCGGTAGGCGCCGCAGCCGTGGTTGCGGCAGTGGTCAGCGACACAGCTGTCGACAGCCATGCGCCGACTGAAAGCCAACCGAGCGAACCGTCAGAAGCCGTCGTCGCGGTTGCAGCGTCCAAGGAGCTGGACACCCCTGCCGAGCCGCTCGTGCAGACCGAAGTCGTCGCGGTGCAAACGCCGGTTGTCGAAGCCAGCGCTCCTCAGGACGTGGTTGAAGCCCCTGCGGCCGAAATCGTTCCGGTGGTCCGCGAGCAGGCGATCGAGGCCGTATCGGAAGTCGTCCAGGCTGAGCCTGTCGCAGCGTTCGCCGAAGTCGCAGCCCCGAGCGAAGCGCACAACGCGACGCCTGCCGTGCAAGCCCAGGCAGTCGTCAGCCCGGTCGAGGAGCCCGAAGCCGTCGCAGTGATTGCCGAGGCGCCAGCCGCACCGGTGGCAGCGGGCGGCCGTGCTCCTAACGATCCGCGCGAAGTCCGCCGTCGTCAGCGTGAAGCCGAACGCCTGGCCCGCGAAGCCACCGAAGCACCGGTCGCAGCCGCGCCGGAGCCTGTGGTGGAAAGCGCGCCGGTGGCCGACCAGGCACCCGCGGTCGAAGCCGAAGAGCCAGCGGTAGCCGCCGATCTGCAGCAGGACGTGCACGAGGTCAAACCGCACGCCTGATGCGCTAGGCCGTTATGAAAAAAGGGATGCTTCGGCATCCCTTTTTTTATTCTGTTCTATTTATCGTTTGGCTTGGATGAGCGCTGGCCGAGGGTTCACCGTGCGTGGGCAAAGGGCGGGGAAGCCACGCGAAAAACTTCGCGACCAAGGCCGCCCCCACAAGGACTGCGACCTAGCCCGGCTTAAAAGAACGTCCTTTGTATACCGCCTATAGCACCTGAGGCTCGATTTCCAGGCCCACGGCAAAGCGCTGGCGGATATCGGCCTGGATGCGTTGCGCCAGCGCCAGCAGCTGCTGGCCGCTGGCCTGGCCATGATTGACCAGGACCAGGGCCTGCAAGCGGTGCACCCCGGCATCGCCTTCGCGAAAGCCCTTCCAGCCGGCGCGCTCGATCAGCCAGCCAGCCGCCAGCTTGACCTGGCCATCAGCCTGGGGATAGGCCACCAGGTCGGGATGTTCGGCACGCAGCTGCTCGGCCAACTCGGCGCTCACCAGGGGATTCTTAAAAAAGCTGCCGGCATTGCCCAGCTCGGCTGGGTCCGGCAGCTTTTCCCGGCGGATGGCGCAAATGGCCTCGCCGACCTGCAGCGGCGACGGCTGCTCGATCCCCTGCTCTGCCAGTCGCTGTCGCACCGGGCCATAGTCAAGACGCACGGCGGCCGTGCGACTGAGGGCGAAGCGTACCCGCAGGATCAGCCAACGCTGAGCCTGGCGCTTAAACAGGCTGTCGCGGTAGGCGAAGGCGCAGTCGGCCAGGGAGAACTCGCACAGTTCGCCACTGCGGCGATCCAGGGCGGTCAGGCCGGCGAAGACATCCTTCAGCTCGACGCCATAGGCACCGATATTCTGCATGGGCGCCGCGCCCACGGTGCCAGGGATCAGGCTGAGGTTTTCCAGGCCCGCCAGGCCCTGTTCCAGGGTCCAGCGCACAAAAGGATGCCAGGGCTCGCCGGCTTCGGCCTCGACCGTGACGCCCTCGGCGTCGTCGCGCAGCACGCGGATGCCGCGGCTGGCCATGCGCAAGACCAGGGCTTCGACATCGCCGGTCAGCAACAGATTGCTACCGCCGCCGATCACCAGCAGCGGCAGCTGCGCCGCCGCCGCGAGGGCCAGGCCGGCGCGGACCTCCTGGTCGTTATGGGCCTCGGCGAACAGCCGCGCCCGGGCTTCGAGGCCGAAGCTGTTGAAGGCCTTGAGGGACAGCCCTTCGCGTACCGACAGGCTCATAGCCGACCCTTGAGTTCGAGCAACAGGGCATCCGCGGCCTGCTCCAGCAGGTCCAGTACCTGCTCGAAGCCATCCTCGCCGCCATAATAAGGATCGGGCACCTCGTCCAGCGCCAGTGCATAGCGGCGCAGCAACAGGTCCAGCTCGGCGCCGGCATTGGCCGGGCGCAACGCCTGCAGGTGCTCGAGGTTGGCCCGGTCCATGGCCAGGATCAGATCGAACGCGGCGAAATCCGTCACGCCGACCTGGCGCGCGCGCAAGGGCGCCAGGTCGTAGCCGCGCCGCCGGGCCGCCAAGGCCGTACGCGCATCCGGCCCCTTGCCCACATGCCAATCGCCGGTGCCGGCGGAGTCGACCGTGATGCGCTCGGCCAGACCGGCTTGCTGCAGCTTGTGGCGCAGCACCCCTTCGGCGGTGGGCGAGCGGCAGATATTGCCCAGGCAGACGAACAGTACCCGCATCAGGCCCCCAGCAGGCGTCGTACGCGCGCCAGGTCCTCGGGAGTATCCACGCCAGCTGGTGGGCTTTGCAGGGCATCGGCCACATGGATGCGCACGCCATGCCAGAGCGCGCGCAGTTGCTCGAGGCATTCGCTGTCCTCCAGCCAGCAAGGGCCCCAGGCCACGAAGTCCTGAAGAAACTGCGCGCGGTAGGCGTACAAGCCGATGTGCCGGCGGTAGGGCACGCCCGGCGGTAGCTGCTCGCGGCTGGTGGCCAGGGCATCACGCGCCCAGGGCAGCGGCGCACGACTGAAGGTCAGCGCCAGGCCATTACGGTCGGTGACTACCTTGACCACGTTGGGGTTGAACAGCGCCGCGATGTCGTCGATCGGTTCGGCCAGGGTGGCCATGGCCGCTTCGGGATGGGCGGCCAGGTTGGCGGCCACCTGATCGATGATAGCCGGCGGAATCAGGGGTTCGTCGCCCTGCACGTTGACCACCAGATCGTCTCCAGTCAGCCCCAGCTGCGTGGCGACTTCGGCCAGACGGTCGGTACCGGAATTGTGCTCGACCCGGGTCAGCAGCACCTCGGCGCCGAAGCCGCGACAGGCCTCGACAATCCGCGCATCGTCGGTGGCCACGACCACGCGCTGGGCGGCGCTCTTGCACGCCTGCTCCCAGACATGGCGGATCATGGGTTTGCCGGCGATGTCCTGCAACGGCTTGCCGGGCAGGCGGCTGGAGGCGAAACGCGATGGAATCACCACGGTAAAGGCCTGGCTCATTTGTCCAGACGCTCGTCGACACTCAGGCTGCGCGCTTCGGTTTCCAGCATCACCGGAATCCCTTCGCGAACGGGGAAGGCCAGGGCGTCGGCCTTGCAGATCAGCTCCGACTTGTCGGCGGCGAGTTTCAGCGGGCCCTTGCACAGCGGGCAGGCGAGAATATCCAGCAGTTTCGGGTCCATGGCGCAGTCCTCGAACAGGGGGCTTGGCGGCGGGCGGCACCCGCCGCCTAGGAAAGTGAATCGGGCAGCAAGCGCTTCAACTGGTCGTCCAACCAGGCGACGAACGCCGGCGACGGCAACGCATCGACCGCCAGATACCACCAGTCGGCGGCGGCGAAGGAACGGCATTTCACCGCATCCTTTTCCGTCATCAGCAGCGGCAGGGCCGGGCTGAAGTCCAACTGCGCGGCGTCGTAGGCGGCGTGATCGGCGAAGGCATGCTCGATCGGGCGCCAGTGTAGCGCTTCGAGGGTAGCGAAGAAACGCCGGGGGTTACCGATGCCGGCAACCGCGTGCAGGGCCTGGCCCGTCGAAAAATAGGTCAGGGGCTGGCGTTCGCCGCTGCGCAGATTGACCAGGGCACGGGGCTGCAGGTTAAAGGCGAAGCCGTCCTCGCGGTCTACCGCCGCGCCGTTGTACAGCAGCGCATCGACACTCTGCAGCCGCTCCACCGGTTCGCGCAGAGGACCGGCCGGCAGGCAGCGTCGATTGCCCAGGCCGCGGGCAGCGTCGATCAGCACGAGCTCGAGGTCACGCGCCAGGCGGTAGTGCTGCAGGCCGTCGTCGCAGAGGATCAGGTCCAGCGACTCGGTGTCCAGCAACGCACGTACGGCCCGACTGCGGTCGGGGTCGATCACCAGGGGCACGGCGCTGCGCTGAACGATCAGCAGCGGCTCGTCACCCGCCTCGCGGGCGCTCTGCCCGGCCAGGACCCGCCAGGGCCACTGCGGCGGTTGCGCGCCATAGCCGCGACTGACCACGCCCACGCGCAGGCCGCGGGCCCGGCAGTGCTCGATCAGCCAGAGAATCATCGGGGTCTTGCCGGTGCCGCCGACCGTGATATTGCCGACCACCAGCACCGGTACCGGGGCACGGTAGGCCTGATCGGCACCGCTCAGAAAGCGCTTGCGCTTACGCCGCACCACCTGGCGGTACAGCAGCTCCAGGGGGCGCAACAGGGCCAGGGCCGGATGCCCGCCGTACCAGGACGCCAGTAGGCGTTCGGACCAGCCCTTCAAGACGCGTCCATCAGGGCGCCGGCTGGGCCTCGACCGTGGTGATGCGCAGGCGCGCAAAACCCAGCTTGCCGGCGGCATCCATGGCGGTGATCACCGCCTGGTGCGGGGCCGTGCCATCGGCGCTGAGGGTCAGCAGCAGGCTGTTGTCGCCGCCGGATTCCTTCTGCAGCGCCGCCATCAGGCTGTCCAGGTCGCTCTTGAGCAACAACTTGCCGTTGACCGCATAGCTGCTGTCGGCGCCGATCACCACTTCCAGGTTCTTCAGCTCGGTCTGCTCGGGCGGCGTGCCGCTGGCCGCCTCCGGTAGGTCGACCTTGAGCTGGGTCTCGCGCGTGAAGGTGGTGGTGACCACGAAGAACAGCAAGAGGATAAATACTACGTCGATCAACGGCGCCAGGTTGATCTCGACAGCCTCCCGCGCCTTGCGCCGGAATTTCACGCTTTACCCTCGCCCAGGTCCACGTCGCGGTCCCCCTGCACCACTTCCACCAGCTTGATCGCCTCCTGCTCCATGCCGACTACCAGCTCGTCGACCCGGCGTTCCAGGTAGCGATGGAAGAACACGGCCGGTATGGCAACCATCAGGCCAGCGGCTGTAGTGATCAGGGCCTTGGAGATGCCGCCGGCCAGCAGCGAGGCATTGGCGATATTCGTACCCAGAAAAGAACTGAAGATCTCGATCATGCCCAGCACCGTGCCGAGCAGGCCAAGCAGCGGCGCCATGGCGGCGATTGTACCCAGCACCGTGAGGTAGCGCTCCAGCTCATGGATGACCCGGCTGGCCGCCTCCTGGATGCACTCCTTCATGATCTCGCGACCGTGCTTGGAGTTGGCCAGGCCGGCCGCCAGGATTTCACCCAAGGGCGAGTGGGCGCGCAGCTCCTTGAGTTTCTGGTTGCTCAGCTGCTTGTCCTTGATCCAACGCCAGACCTGCCCCAGCAGGTGAGGCGGTGCCACGCGCGTGGCGCGCAGCGTCCACAAGCGCTCGGCGATGATTGCGGCAGCGACGATGGAGCACAAAATGATTGGCAGCATGATCCAGCCACCAGATTTGACGAGTTCCCACACGGCGTACAACCCCCTCGGAAAAGTGGCGCCACTCTAGCATAGGGTCAAGCTGTCGCCGACCGCACCGGTTCTCATTTTTCTCGCCAAAAGCGGCGCTGTTCGCGCAAGCCGCGTGCCGCTCCGTAAGCGCCCAGCTCCAGGCGCAGCGCGCCGCTTTCGGCGCTGTCGTAGAGCCGCACCCCCAAGCTGTGGTAGCGCGCCACCACCTGTGGGTGCGGATGACCGAAGGAATTGTGCCGACCGCGGGCAACCAGGGCACCCTGGGGTGCCACTGCCTGGAGAAAGACCAGGCTGGAAGAGGTGTTGCTGCCATGGTGCGGGGCCAGCAACCAATCGGCACGCAACGCCATCCCGCTGTCCAGCAGGGCCTGTTCGGCGGCGTTGTCGATATCACCGGTCAGCAGCAGGCGCTCGCCCCCGGCCTCGACCATCAGCACGCAGGAGGCCGCATTGCCTTCCGGCGCCTGATCCCACTGCCAGGTTCGAAAGCGCACCCCATCCCATTGCCAATTTTGCTCTTCGCCGCAGGGCCTGGCCCGCAACCGCGCAGGCAGCGCTTCGGGCTGGCCGCTGTGCACCGCGCCGACGGGCAGCCCTCGGGCAATGGCCAGTGCACCCCCCGCATGGTCGTTGTCGGCATGACTGAGCAGCAGACGGTCCAGGCGTTCGACGCCCAGCCGGCGCAGGGAAGGCAGCACCACCCGTTCGCCCAGGTCGAAATCGCCGTAACGTGGCCCTGCATCGTACAGCAGGGCATGGTTGCGGGTACGCACCAGCAGCGCCAGGCCCTGCCCCACATCCAGCAACCAGACCTCGGCACGGCCTTGGGCCGGCCGCTCCACGACGGGGAAAAACAGCACCAGCAGCATCGGCAGGCCCAAACTGCGCAGCGGTACACCCGCCGGCAGCAGCAGCATCAGAACCCCCAGGGCACCGAGCAGCCAGGCCCAAGACGATACGGCGGTAGGCAACCAGGCCGGAAGCCAGGTGGCGATCTGACTCAACAGCATGAACAACAGCTGCAGCAGCCCGCCGGCTACCCACAGCAGTCCTTCGCCCACCCCCGGGAGCGGTAACAGCAGGGTACCGAGCAGGGCCAGCGGCACCACTGCCAGCCCGACCCAGGGCACCGCGATCAAGTTGGCCAGCGGCCCGCTGGCGCTGACCGGCAAGCCCAACGCCAACAGCATCGGCAGCAAGCCCAGTGCCATGGCCCACTGGGCCCGCCCCAGGCTGCGCCACCAGGCCCAGGCACCGAGGCGACCGCCGAAGATCAGGATCAGCAGCGCCACCGCGCCGAAAGACAACCAGAAGCCCGGCTGCAAGGTCGCCAGCGGCTCGATCAGCAGCACCAGGATCAGCGCCACCAAGAAAGGCGGCCAAACCCCCAGATGACGAAAGCGCAACCGCCAGAGCAGTACCAGCGCGACCATCACGCAGGCCCGACGCACCGGCACCTCGAAGCCCGCCAGCAGGCCGTAACCCAGTGCGCCAACCAGGGCTATGGCACAGGCACAGGGGAGCCAGGGCAGCGCGCGCGGCCACAGACCCAAACGCGCCAGCGCGGCGACCAGACCGTAAAGCAACCCCGCCAGCAGACCGATATGCTGGCCGGAGATCACCAGCAGGTGCACCGTGCCAGTGTCTTGCAGCACCTTCCAATCAGCGGTTGTCAGCCCCGATCCATCCCCCAGCACCAGCGCCGTTAGGGCACCCTGTCGTCCCCAGGCGTCGACGGCCAGCACGCGTTGGCGCAGGCCATCGCGCCAGGCCGCGGGGCCCTGCGCCCTGCTTAATCGCTCGCCGTGCTTGACCGTTCCGGTAGCGCCGATGCGTTGGGCCAGCAACCAGGCCTCGTAATCGAAGGATTGCGGATTGACCAGACCCTGGGGCCGCTTGAGCTTGACCGCCAGGCGCCAGCGCTCGCCTGCTCGCGGCATCGGGCCGCCATACCAGGCCAGGCGCAGCAGCGGCGGCAGCGCGGCGCGCCGGGACTGGGCGTCGCTCAGTTCGAAACGCACCACAGCCTCCCCGGCCTCGGGCAATCCCGTCACCCGGCCCTCCAGCCACAGGGTGCGACCATCAAGAGACGGCGCCAGACGCGCATCGAGGGCCCATTGCGCCGAGGTGCAGGCCCAGGTCAGTCCCAGTAGAAAGAACCCCAAGGGGTAGGTGCGAAACGGCAACGACAGCGCGCCTATCCACAGCATGACCAGCAGCCATACGGGTGACGGCAAGGCCGGCAAGAAGCGCAGCAACAACAGCCCCGAGGCCAGCGCCAGCATCCCTGTGCGCATCCGTTATCCTCCCTGGTAACGTCCATCCTGTGCTACCGGCCCGTCTGGCCGATCGTTTCCATACAAGCGGCGCTTGCATCTTGCTGTGACAAAGTCCAACGCCTGCGCCGATCAATCCATGCATAATAGTGAAGCTAATGTCGCCCGAGAGCTTTCATGCCGCGTCGTTTATTCAAGCGCTACATGCCCAACCCCGACACGATCAAGGACAACAAGTCCCTGCGTTTTCTCGG